>PAPD01000021.1 GCA_002708765.1 Gammaproteobacteria bacterium
TCGAATCTATGGGGTTTTGGGCTGTCAATGTAGACACCATGTTTTGGTCTCTTCTCCTGGGATTCGTGTTTATTGGAGTATTTTTCCAGGCTGCGAAGAGAGCCAAGCCGGGTGTCCCAGGCGGACTTCAAAATTTTTGTGAATATGCAGTAGAATTTGTAGAAAATAATGTTACCCAGGTTTTTGGATCTCGACCTAACCCTATTGTTGGTCCTCTTTCATTAACTATTCTGGTCTGGGTGTTTCTGATGAACCTGATGGAGTTAGTCCCAGTTGACTGGATTCCTCATTTAGCGGCACTGGCTGGTATTCCGTATATGAA
Source organism: Gammaproteobacteria bacterium (assembly GCA_002708765.1). Classification (GTDB taxonomy): domain Bacteria; phylum Pseudomonadota; class Gammaproteobacteria; order Pseudomonadales; family Azotimanducaceae; genus UBA9659. The sequence goes on from PAPD01000021.1 coordinate 323, forward strand.
AGTGGTTTCTACTACTGATCCGAATGCGACTCTTGGTATGTCCATTTCGGTTTTCATGCTGGTTTTGTATTACAATTTTAAGATTAAAGGGCCGATTAATTTTGGTAAAGGGCTGGTTACGCATCCGGTTCCTCACTGGAGCATGTACTGGTTCAATTTTATTCTGGAAACGGTAGATATGCTGGCGAAGCCGCTTTCCCATGGACTGCGTTTATTCGGAAACCTTTACGCTGGAGAGATGATATTTATCTTGATCGCATTATTGCCATTCTATGCTCAATGGGTACTTTCACTTCCCTGGGCAATTTTTCACATATTGATAATTTGTTTGCAAGCTTTTGTGTTTATGATCCTGACCATAGTATATCTGACTCAGGCACATGAAACAGATGAACATTAGATAGAGAAGAAACGACTAAATTAAAGTAGGAGTAAAAAATGGAAAACTCGCTTATCTTGGTTGCTGGTGGAATCCTAATGGGTTTAGGCGCTATTGGAAGTGGAGTCGGAATCGGTATTCTTGGAGGAAAGTATCTGGAGGGCGTAGCCCGTCAACCAGAACTTCAGCCAATGCTTCTGACTCAGCTATTTATATCTTTGGCGCTTGTTGATGCGGTGCCTATAATAGCGGTCGGTATTTCGCTTTACATGATATTTGCACTTTAGTTGCCGGTCCTTTTTTCTTTTAAAGGGAGAGCATGATTGAATATTAATCTAACGATATTAGGACAGGCAATTTCCTTTGCGTTCTTTGTCCTCTTTTGTATGAAGTACGTCTGGCCGCCGTTGACGAATATTTTGAGAGAGCGCCGGGAAGCTATATTGGAAGGTCTTGAAAAAGCGGCGCAAGCTGAAAAAGAACTGGAAAAAGCCAATGAAGCGGCGGAGCAGGAACTAAATCTGGCGAAGAAGGAATCTGCAGAGTTGATCTCTCAGGCAAGATCAAGAGCTTCTCAACTTGAGGAAGAGGCAAAAGATCGTGCAAAAGAAGAGGCCGCCAGAATTATAGCGGGGGCTCAGGGTCAGATCGACCAGGAGGTTAGCAGAGCCAGAGAAGAGCTTAGAGTAAAAGTTGGAGAGCTAGCTGTGGAGGGCGCGGAGAAAATTTTGGGTGTTGCCGTTGATCGCAGCGCTCATGAAAGCATGCTAAAAAAGCTTTCGGAAGAACTCTAGAGACCGGCAATGGCAGAGGCAGAACTATCAACTATAGCTCGTCCTTACGCTCGGGCAATTTTTTCCAAAGCTATAGAGTCCAGTGCGGGTCTAGGTGATTGGTCGAAAATGCTTTCGTCTCTTTCTGTTCTATCCTCAGATGAAATGGGAAATAGTTTGCTTCGTAACCCCCTTTATACGGATGATGAGAAAACCGAATTCTTCGTCAATGTTCTTGGAGAGGAGCTTAGTGAGCAGGGCAGGAATTTCGTCTCCCTTTTGGCAGAATATAATCGCATAGAATTGCTGCCAGCAATTCGTGAGATTTATGAACGAATGAAGGCAAATCATGAAAAGACATTGGAAGTTAATATAACCAGCGCATATGAATTATCAAAGAAAGAAGAGTCGACTTTATCCAAGGCGCTTAGTAGCAGGCTAGGTAGAGATATAAGTCTTGACGTTAGTGTAGATGAAAACCTAATTGGTGGGGCAATAATTAAAGCGGAAGATAACGTTATAGATGATTCCGTGAGAGGCAAACTTGAAAAAATTGCGAATGCCTTGAACTGATGGACGGGAACATAATGGAAAATTTAAATTTCCTTCGAGGAATATGATATGGAACAACTAAATCCTTCTGAAATAAGCGACATTATCAAGCAACGTCTAGAGAATCTTGATATGTCATCAGAAGCGCGAAACGAAGGTACTATCGTAAGTGTCTCTGACGGTATAGTAAGAATTCATGGGTTGGCGGATGTCCAGAACGGGGAGATGATAGAGTTTCCCGGCAATGTTTTCGGTTTCGCTCTAAACCTTGAACGTGATTCTGTTGGCGCAGTAGTGCTGGGAGATTACAAGGCGTTGAAGGGGGGCCAGAAGGTTCATTGCACCGGTAAAATTCTTGAGGTTCCGACGGGTCCGGAGTTATTAGGGAGAGTAGTCGACGCTCTGGGAAATCCTATTGATGGAAAAGGTCCGATAAATTCAAAGACCTCCTCTCCTGTTGAAAAGGTAGCTCCTGGAGTTATTGCCCGTCAGCATGTGGATCAGCCAGTGCAGACCGGGCTGAAGTGCATTGACTCGATGATTCCTGTCGGACGAGGACAGCGAGAGCTTATTATCGGAGATCGACAAACTGGGAAAACGGCTATAGCTCTTGATGCCATTATCAATCAGGCTCAATCTGGTATTAAGTGTGTATACGTCGCTATAGGACAGAAGAATTCCTCAGTAGCAAATGTTGTCCGGACCCTTGAAGAACATGGGGCCATGGATAATACGATTATCGTAGTTGCTGGGGCGTCCGATCCGGCCCCCATGCAATATGTTTCTGCTTATTCAGGCTGTGCCATGGGCGAATATTTTAGAGACCGAGGCGAGGATGCGTTGATTATTTATGATGATCTTACCAAACAGGCCTGGGCATATAGGCAGGTTTCTCTATTATTGAGGCGACCACCCGGTAGAGAAGCATATCCCGGAGATGTCTTTTATCTGCATTCCCGTTTGCTAGAGCGAGCTGCCAGAGTAAATGCTGATTACGTGGAAGCCTATACCAATGGGGAAGTAAAAGGAAAAACGGGTTCCTTGACGGCATTACCAATAATAGAAACACAGGCTGGTGATGTATCAGCTTTTGTCCCCACAAACGTGATTTCAATTACAGACGGACAGATTTTTCTTGAGTCGGACAAATTTAATGCTGGAGAGCGTCCTGCTATGAATCCAGGTATTTCCGTTTCCCGTGTTGGAGGAGATGCTCAGGTTAAGTTTATGTCCAAGATATCAGGAGGTATCAAGCTAGCATTGGCTCAATATCGGGAACTCGCCGCGTTTTCCCAGTTTGCCTCTGATCTGGACGAGGCAACTCGCCGTCAATTGGAGCATGGCGAACGGATCAATGAATTGATGAAACAGAAGCAGTATTCTCCTATGACTGTTGCAGAAATGGGGGTTGTACTTTTCGCAGCAAATGAAGGGTTTCTTCAGGACGTTGAAGTCGAGAGAATTCTTGATTTCGAAGCGGCTCTGATGTCTTACATGAACTCAGAACAGACAGATTTCATGGAAGAGGTTAATAAAGTTGGTGCATATACAGACGAAGTAGTGGAAAAGATGCGTAAGGCGATCGACGATTTTAAAAAGACCCAGACTTGGTAACTTGATAATCATATTATGGCTAGTGCAAAAGAGTTAAGAAAACAGATAGGCAGCATTAAAAACACTCAGAAAATAACGAGTGCGATGGAAATGGTTGCTGCAAGTAAAATGCGAAAGGCACAAGAAAGGATGTCAAAGGGAAGGCCCTACTCCGATTATATCAGGTCGGTCATTGGTCACGTTGCCAATGCTTCTCCCGAATATCGACACTCTTTTATGAAAGAAAGAGAAGTAAAGCGAGTCGGTTACATAATAGTGACGACAGACAAAGGCCTATGCGGGGGATTGAATGTCAACCTGTTGAAAGCCGTTGTTGCCGAATTGAAGAAATTTTCTGAAAAAGAGATCGAATATGATTTGTGTCTTATCGGCAATAAAGGAGCGCAGTTTTTTCGCAGTTATGGAGGAAACGTCATAGCCGCAAGCAGCCATTTGAGCGAGGAGCCGAAGGTTGGTGATCTCATAGGCAGTATAAAAGTGATGCTGGATTCATTTGAAAACGGCGGAGTCGACAAGATTTTTCTCGCAAATAATGTTTTCGTTAATACCATGACCCAGTCTCCTACTATTCGTCAGCTAGTGCCTCTCGATCCTTCTAAGGAAGAAGAAATGGTCGATCATCGTTGGGATTATATCTACGAGCCGGACGCTAGGCAGTTAATCGAAGGACTGGTGACGAGATTCCTGGAGTCGCAGGTATATCAGGCGGTGGTTGAAAATGTAGCGTGTGAGCAAGCTGCGAAAATGATAGCGATGAAAAATGCGACAGAGAATGCGGGTGATCTGATAGACGAATTAGAGCTAGTGATGAATAACGCGCGTCAGGCAGCAATTACACAGGAACTTTCGGAAATAGTAGGAGGTGCTGCGGCAGTTTAGTTTCGTAGCATCAAGAATCAGGTAAAGAGGAAAAAATAATGGGCAGTGGAAAAGTCGTATCGGTTATTGGGGCTGTTATTGATGTCGAATTCCCCAGAGAGGAGGTCCCGCAGGTTTATGATGCTCTCAAGATTGACCAGAGCGATACTACGCTTGAAGTTCAGCAGCAGTTAGGAGATGGCGTTGTGAGAACCATCGCTATGGGAGCATCGGAGGGAATAGCACGAGGTGTTTCGGTTTCCAATACTAACGCTCCTATTTCTGTTCCTGTTGGAGACGCTACGCTGGGAAGAATAATGGATGTTCTGGGTAACCCTATTGATGAAAAGGGACCTATTAACGAAAAAGAGCGAATGCCTATTCACAGAGACCCACCCTCTTTCGAGGAACAGGCCGGTGGTAGAGATCTTCTGGAGACCGGGGTCAAAGTTATCGATCTTATATGTCCTTTTGCAAAAGGAGGAAAAGTCGGTTTATTCGGCGGGGCGGGAGTTGGGAAAACTGTAACCATGCTCGAGCTGATCAACAATATTGCGAAAGAACACTCTGGCTTGTCGGTTTTTGCGGGAGTCGGTGAAAGAACCAGAGAGGGGAATGATTTCTACCACGAAATGCAGGACGCTGGTGTGATAGATAAAATATCCATGGTATTTGGTCAGATGAATGAGCCTCCCGGTAACCGATTGCGCGTCGCATTATCGGGCTTGACCATGGCAGAGAAATTTCGGGATGAAGGTCGGGATGTTCTGCTTTTCGTCGATAATATTTACCGATATACCCTTGCCGGAACAGAGGTTTCAGCGCTTCTGGGAAGGATGCCATCTGCTGTTGGCTATCAGCCAACGCTAGCAGAAGAAATGGGGGTTCTTCAGGAGAGAATTACGACCACCAAAGATGGTTCTATTACCTCTGTGCAGGCGGTTTATGTTCCCGCAGATGATTTGACGGACCCATCTCCCGCTACTACCTTTGCGCACCTTGATTCGACCGTAACGTTATCGCGAGACATTGCCGCACTAGGAATATATCCCGCAGTGGATCCTCTCGATTCTACTTCCAGGCAATTAGATCCGTTAGTTGTTGGTGAGGAGCATTACAATGTTGCTCAAGGGGTCCAGAGTATTCTTCAAAGATATAAGGAATTAAAAGATATTATAGCCATCCTGGGGATGGACGAACTTTCCGNAGAAGATAAATTAACTGTTTATAGNGCAAGGAAAGTAAGTCAGTTCTTTTCCCAGCCAATGCATGTAGCCGAAGTCTTTACGGGCCAGCCAGGGGTCTATGTTTCTCTTTCAGACACTATAAGGAGTTTCAAAGGTATTTTAGAAGGAGAATACGATTCTCTTCCGGAAGCTGCTTTTAGCATGGTCGGAAGTATCGAGGACGCAGTTGAAAAGGCAAAAACCCTTTAATCAGGATAACTTTTATGGCTTCTACAGTATTGTGCAGCATTGTTAGTGCTGAAGAGGAAATCTTCACAGGCCAGGTCGAAATGGTCGTTGCGACTGGGACTATTGGGGAGCTAGGGTTATTGCCGGGGCACACACCACTGTTGACCGGAGTTCGCCCCGGTCCTGTTCGCCTGATACTTGAAGGCGGAGAGGAAGAGGTGTTCTATGCCTCGGGCGGATACCTCGAAGTTCAACCTACGTCAATTACCATACTTGCTGACACGGCCCTAAGAGCAGAAGACCTGGATGAAGTTGCCGCTATCGAGGCCAAGAAGCAGGCTGAAAAAGACTTGGCAGACCAGAAGAGTGATATCGATTTTGCACGGGTTGCGGCTGATCTGAGGGAACAGGCAGCTATACTGAGAACTATTCAAAAAACTAANNTAGGTAAGCAACTCGGAAAAGAACGGCCAGCCGGCGTCTAGAAAATCTCAAATAAACAGATCCTTTTAATTACCCTGATAAAATTTAGGGTAAACTTGTACCAATGATCTATTCCCTTGAAGTAGCAATTCTCGCGGCAGGCTCTGGTAGCCGGATGCGTTCGAAAAAACCCAAAGTGCTGCAAACCTTGGCAGGCCAACCCCTCTTATGGCATCTTTTGCAAACCGTTGACCAACTGGATCCTGAAATGATTCATGTTGTGGTTGGTGAACACGAGACTGAAATAAGAAATCACTTTGAAGGTCGTACCAACGTTAATTGGATCAGACAGAAAAATCCGATGGGAACCGGAGACGCTATGCAGAAAGTGGTTCCTCACCTCTTAACGAATAGCCGGGTTATAGTTCTTTTAGGTGATGCTCCTCTTGTAAGAAAGGAGACAATGGCAGCTTTGCTGGCTCATAAGGGAGATCTGGTTATTTTAACTACGATTGTGTCTGATCCGACAGGTTATGGAAGAATTGTTAGAAAGGCGGGTGAAATCTCGGAAATAGTCGAAGAAAAAGACGCCAGCGCGTCCCAGAGAGGAATCAAGGAAATTAACACGGGAGTCATGGCTGCTGACTCAGAACGATTAAAAGAATGGATTAAAAGATTAGACAATAATAACGTTCAGCGAGAATATCTGTTGACAGACTTAGTTAAGATTGCAAAAGAAGACGGAGCGAATATTTCCTCAAATGAAGTGTCTAACCAGTTTGAAGTAAAAGGCGTTAACACTTTTTCCCAACTGGCGAAACTGGAGAGAGCCTTGCAAAAGAATAAAGCGGAACTACTTATGGAAGCTGGTGTGCAGATAATGGATCCTTCTCGGCTAGATGTCAGAGGAAATCTTCAGGCCGGGAAGAATGTTTTTCTGGACATTAACGTTGTTTTTGAGGGAGAGGTTTCTCTGGGGAATAACGTGGTCATTGGCCCGAATTGTATAATCTCGGATAGTCAAATCGGGGATGGTAGCTTCATCAAAGCTAATTCGGTTCTCGAAGGTGCGATTGTAGGAGAGGATTGTTCCGTAGGCCCTTTTGCCCGCCTTCGCCCTGGAGCAGTTCTAGGTGATCAGTGTTCCGTAGGCAATTTTGTTGAGGTCAAGAAAAGTGAACTCGGAAAAGGCTCCAAGGCCAATCACTTGGCGTACCTCGGAGATTCTTCGGTTGGCGAGGGAGCGAATATTGGTGCTGGGACCATCACTTGTAACTATGATGGCTCCAGCAAATCCAGAACAGAAATAGGTTCAAATGCTTTTATCGGATCAAATACTTCCCTGGTGGCTCCGGTATCGGTAGGAGATGGAGCTACTGTAGGAGCCGGGTCGACCATCACCAAGGACGTCAAACCGGGAGATCTGGCGATAGAGCGGAGTACTCAGAAAACAATCTCTAACTGGAAGCGACCACCAAAAAAGGACTAGATTATGTGCGGTATAGTTGGTGCGGCAGCCAAAAGAGATGTTGGCGACATCCTTCTTGAGGGATTGAGGCGTCTTGAATATCGTGGTTATGATTCAGCCGGTCTGGCAATATTGAATCCCAATGGCAAACTTGGTCGACTTAGGACCCTGGGGAAAGTCGAGAAACTAAGTAAGGCCTTTGGGGTGGAACTGATGACCGGATCGCTTGGCATTGCCCATACAAGATGGGCGACGCATGGAACACCAAGCGAACAGAATGCACATCCTCATGTCTCCGGTGGAATAGCAATTGTCCACAATGGAATTATAGAAAATCATGAAGAGTTGCGAGGCGAGCTAGAAAATAATGGCTATGCATTTGAATCTTCGACCGACTCCGAAGTAATCGCACATCAACTCGACTATGAGCTTGGCCTTGCAAACGATCTTCCGCAAGCCATGAACCGGCTGCTTGATCGACTTGAAGGAGCTTATGCGATAGCGGTTATCGAAGAGAATAATCCTGACAAAATCTTTGCAGCCCGGTTGGGCAGCCCCTTAGTGGTAGGCCTGGGGATCGGAGAAAATTACCTTGCCTCTGATCATCAGGCTTTGAGGCCAGTTACGGACCGGTTTATTTTTCTAGAAGATGGTGAGCTGGTTGAAATTACAAAGACAGATGTTTCAATCTTTGGACATAATCGAGATTCTATTGAAAGCAGAGCTATAAGTCTAGATGACCGGCACGATCCTGTTGAGAAAGGGAAGTATCGACACTACATGGCGAAGGAAATTTTTGAACAACCTAATGCTGTTAGAAACACTTTGGCAGGAAGGTTGAGTAAAAAAAGGGTATTGGTAGATTGTTTTGGTTTTGGTGCCGAGGCCATCTTCAACCAAGTAAAATCAATCCAGATAATAGGATGCGGAAGCAGTTATTTTACCGGACTAGTTGCGAAGTACTGGTTCGAACATCTTGCGGGTATCAGTTGCCAGGTTGAGATAGCGAGCGAGTTTCGTTACCGAACCAATGTTGTTCAGGCTGATACCCTCTTGGTAGCGATTTCTCAATCCGGAGAGACCGCTGATACCCTAGCTGCGGTCAGAGATATTAAGGACGACAACTATCTTGCCAGCCTGAGTTTTTGCAATACCCCCAACAGCTCTCTTTCCAGAGAAACCGACCTGACTTTAATGATGGAGGCCGGCGCAGAGATATGTGTTGCTTCGACAAAGGCGTTTACTAACCAGCTGGTTGATTTGCTAATGCTGGTTTGTGCTATTGGGCAGTTTGGAAAATTGCCAGCCAAAGTGAGTGAAGAAATTGTAGAGGCCTTAAAGTCGCTGCCGTCACATATCGAGGACGTGCTTGCCCTGGACCAGCAGATCGAAAAAATCTCAGAGCAGTTTGTAGAAAAAAATAACGCGCTTTTTCTGGGACGAGGAAGCCACTATCCTATCGCCCTAGAAGGAGCCTTGAAGCTGAAGGAAATTTCTTACATTCATGCTGAGGGTTATGCAGCGGGCGAGCTAAAACATGGTCCTTTGGCTCTCGTTGATGATGCGATGCCTGTAGTAGCGGTTGCTCCAAGCGATGATCTTATAGAGAAACTGAAATCTAACCTGGAAGAAGTCCGGGCCCGTGGGGGAGAGCTACTGATTTTTGCTGATGAAAGCATTTCCCTTGTCGAAGAGCCTGGGGTCACAGTGCTAAAAATTCCGACTTGTTCGAATTTGATTTCTCCGATGGTGTATACCATTCCCATCCAGCTTCTGGCCTACCATGTGGCAGTATTTAAAGGCACCGATGTCGATCAACCAAGGAATCTCGCGAAGGCCGTAACTGTGGAGTAATTTAGAACAGTGAATAATGACATAGAGGGGGGATGTTTTTGTGGTTCAGTGCGCTATCGCCTTGAGCCTAGCAAGTACCCTTCTGCAAATTGCCACTGCTCTATGTGCAGAAGAATTTCAGGAGCCGCCTTCGTTTCTTGGATGGCTATTCCAGTGCCCTGTTTTGAATATACAAAAGGGGAGCCTAAAAAACTAATCTCTTCTTCTCATGGAACCCGATACTTTTGTCAGGAATGTGGAACTCCTTTGGTTTGTGTTCTTGATGAGGATCATAAAAATATTTATATCACCATTTGCAGCCTAGATCAGCCTCAAGACTTCAAACCAAAAGGAGATTTTTATGTTGAAGATATGCTTGATTGGGTAAAAAAATAATGAAAGTTTATTCACTGTTTTGAACACTATTGCAAAGGATGGGTGACTTCTCGGAGGGTTAAGCAGACTTTAAAAGAAAACGCGTTAGTTTTATTAAACAAAGTGCCTATCTTTTTTGAACACAAAGCAATAAATGGTTAGACAAGTCAGCTGAGTATAGAAATGATCTTCAAGGCTATTGCTTCAGGATCTCTTTTGGTAACGTCGACAACATAATCGGAGTGTTCTTCATAGAGGGGTGTGCGCTCAGTATAAATCTGCTGGAATTTTTGTTGAGGATCGCTTGCTATTCCTCTGGCCGGAAGAGTTGAAATCCTTTTTTCTAGGGTCTTAATATCTGATTTCAGGTATATCCTTGAACCCAGAAGGGCTAGGTTAGCCATACCTCTTTTACTATAGATTGCGCTTCCTCCAGTAGAAACAACGCATGACTTTGCTTTCAAGGAGACGATTATGTCTTCCTCGATTTTTCTCAGGTGAAGGTAACCATCTTGATTCATTATTTTCTGCAATGTCCGGCCTTCTTTCTTCTGTATAAGAAGGTCCGTATCCAGAAAATCAAGACCAGCCATTTTCGCTAGTACTACGCCTACCGTGCTTTTCCCGACCGCAGGCATGCCAATAAGGCTTATACAATCTTCTTCCGTAGGTTTGTAACCCATTACTCTGCTTATCAGACCTCTTTTGTGAAGTATTATGTCTTGAGTTACAGCTTTAATAAATAGACAGGGTCTGATGTAGTTCGACCAAGTAGCAATAGAAAGCAGCTGAAAGCCTGAAAGTACCCCGTGGTTTTTCTCATCGGGCTATTAAAGAAGATTCTTCATCCGCGAAAAAATTTTTCGATAAAAAAGGACCTGAATATTCAATATCCGGCCGATGCAAAGTAATGCAGATTTTAAAATAAAAAACTCGAATCCAGAAGGTTTCTGATATTGTCCCGGACACTTGCCTTGGTTAAACTACTTTTTTTGGGCATCTATAACTTATACTCCGGAAATGTAAATTCACTCTGTACCTGATACTCTTCCTCGCGATCGCATTTGAAGTTCTGGGTACAATGCTTCTGCCAGTCTCCGAAAATTTCTCCGGCGAATCTAGGCCCGTCTGGGGTTTGGAAAATAGTTCTTCGTTTTTCTAGAGTTGTTTAACCAAAAGGAGTTGCTGAAAATGCCCGGAGCCTATTTGATGAGAGCGAACGCAGCCTTTGCCTAGCTAGGCATATACTAGATCAGTTTCTGTTTGGTCCAATCGAATAATTTTACCAACCAACCTGTTGCACTGCGAGCAGAAGAAAGTTTTGTTGAGAATCATTCTCAATAAGTTACAATGTCCTCCATGAGAAAAATACTGTTTTTATTACTTGTTTCAATAGTGGCCCCTGCTTTTTCGTCGGCTGAAGTGAATATTTATACTTCGAGGCATTATGACTCTGATGAGGCGCTCTACGCCGAATTTACTCAGGAAACGGGCGTTAAAGTTAATATCATATCTGGAAAAGGAAGCGCTCTCCTTGAAAGGCTTAAATCGGAGGGCAAGAATTCCCCAGCAGATATATTCTTCACTGTGGATGCTGGAAATCTATGGAAAGTCCAGAAAGATGGATTGTTCCAGAGTATCAGCTCAGAGAAGGTGCTTGATATCGTTCCCGATAATCTGAGAGGGCCAAAAAATGAGTGGACGGCTATAGCCAAAAGAGCAAGGGTAGTTTTTTATAATCCCGATAACGTCGGTTCAGATGAAATTAAAAATCTGACTTATGAAGGCCTGGCTGATGAGAAATGGAAAAATAGAGTCGTCATAAGAAGCTCTAGCAACATGTATAATCAATCTCTGGTTGCCTCTCTGATTGCAAATATCGGGATAGAAAATACTGAAAATTGGGCAAGGAAATTTGTGGGGAACTTTGCTAGAAAGCCGCAAGGTAATGACAGATCGCAGATTATCGCGGTAGCAAATGGAGAGGCAGATATAGCTATTGCCAATAGTTACTACATAGGAATAATGCTTTCCGGAGCGGCTGGAAAGGAGCAGCTCCAGGCCGCAAAAAAAGTTAAAATTCTCTTTCCCAACCAGAAAGATAGAGGGACCCACATAAATATTAGTGGCGCTGGCATTCTTAAAAACGCGCCAAATGTAAAAAATGCAAATCTCTTTCTGGAGTTCCTTGTATCAAAAAGAGTTCAAAAGTATATGGTAGACAAATCGTTTGAGTACCCGATTTCCGAAGACGTTTTGCCGAGTCCCGAGATCGTGAGCCTGGGTCTCGGATTTAAAGAAGACAGCACTTCGGTTAAAAAATTTGGCGAGCTTAACCCTGAAGCAATAAGGCTCATGGATCGATCAGGTTGGAAATAGTTTTTTCCTGGTTTAAGCTAAACTCTGTCTAACGCTGCAGCCTAAAATAAATTGAACTTGAATCAGCTATCCTTCTGGAGATTGCTCCCCTTCGCGGTACTTGTTATTTTTACTGCTCCGCTTTTCTTGGTCTTGTCGAGCCTTTTTGGAGGCTATTCTGAAAACTGGTTTCATCTTGCTGAATATGTTCTGCTTGACTACGTTGTTACTTCGCTACTCCTAATTCTAGGTGTTTCGGTCCTTGTTTTTCTGATTGGTACGTCCACTGCCTGGATTGTAACGAATTATCAATTTCCTGGCCGGAACCTTTTCGAGTGGGCTCTTATCTTGCCCTTAGCTATGCCTCCCTATGTCATGGCCTATGCGTTTACCGGGCTATTTGATCCTTTTGGCGATGCTAACATTCTGTTTAGACGGATTTTCGATCTTGAAGACGATGTGGTTTTTTTTCCGAATGTCAGAAATGTCTATGGCGCTATTGTGGTCTTTTCTTTCACTCTCTATCCATATGTATACCTTGTCTCGAGAAGCGCCTTTCTGAATCAATCAAGATCAATGAAAGAGGCCGCCAGAGTTCTTGGTCTAAGTCAGTCAGAGGTATTTTTCAAGCTGGCCCTCCCCATAATCAGGCCCGCAGTAATTGGAGGTATGATGCTGGCGATAATGGAGACCCTATCCGATTTCGGTGCGGTTGATCATTTCGCGATCCAGACCTTTACTACGGGTATATTTAGAACCTGGTATGGTATGTACGACTTGGTCACTGCTATGCAACTTGCGTCCGTTCTTCTGATTACTATTGGTTTACTTTTTATGATTGAAAGAACTTCCAGGAGCGGTGCTATCTACACCTCGAATAACTCGAATTTTTCTCCGTCTCCCGATCAGAAATTATATGGATCTAAAGCTTCTTTCGCCTTTGTGCTCTGTTTCCTCCCGGTGTTTATCGGTTTTGTTTTGCCTGTTTTAGAATTATCTTTTTGGTCATACCAGAGCAATTTGGAGTTTTTTACCAAGAAATTCCTATCGACATCGATTAATACGTTATCTCTTGCTATCTCCGCGGGTTTGATCTGCGCAACCTTAGCTCTACTCATAAATTTTTCGATAAGATACAGACCCGGGGCGTTGGTAAAGAGGCTCAGCTTTTTTCTATCGATAGGGTACGCTGTACCCGGACTTATTCTAGCCGTTGGCATGGTGCAACTGTTTATATACTTGGACCAGAATTTTCTCTATCCCTTCGAAATTGTAGTCACCGGCTCGATATTTGGTCTGATGCTGGCCTACGTAATAAAGACATATGCATTGGCCAACTCGTCAATCGAGTCCGGATATGAAAGGGTTAGCATGTCTCTTGATCAGTCTGCTAGGCTTCTGGGGGCGGGAAGCTGGAGTCTTCTTAGAAAAATACACATTCCGCTTCTTAAAACAGGTATTCTTACTTCGATACTACTAGTAATGTCTGATGTTGTTAAGGAGCTTCCTGCTAGTCTTATAATGAGGCCATTTAATTTCGAGACGTTGGCAGTTTCAACATATATCTATGCAGCTGAAGAGAGGATGCATCAGGCTGCAGCGCCTGCCATAGCGATTGTGTTGGTGGGGCTTATCCCGATAATTCTTCTAACAAAAATGATTAGATCTTCAAGGGTTTCGCCTAACAAATGAGAGAACCGGTTTTAAATATTGAATCTGTGAGTCACTGGTACAGTCAGGATAATCTTATTTTGGACGCCATTGATCTGGACATTTACAAGGGCGAGAGATTTGCACTTATAGGGCCCTCGGGTTGCGGAAAGAGTACTTTGCTGAGATTGATAGCTGGCCTAGAAAAACCGAAAGAGGGGATTATCAGAATAAGAAATGAGATTGTCTCAGATTCTAACAAAATGATTCCCCCAGAAAAGAGAAACCTGGGCCTGGTAGTCCAGGAAAAAGCATTATTTCCGCATATGACAGTAAGAGAGAATATTACTTTCGGTATAAGGAAGACTAAAAAAAGAAATAATATTGCTTTTGATCTTTTGAAGTTATTCAAAATAGAAGCTCTTAAAGACAAATTCCCTCATGAAATATCGGGTGGTGAACAACAAAGAGTGGCGCTTGCTAGATCCATGGCTCGGGAACCAAACTTACTTATGCTCGATGAGCCTTTCAATGCTCTGGACCAGGACCTCAAAGCAGAGTTGTATCTGGAAATTTCCAGAATTTTCTCTGAAAAAAAGGTAACTTTATTGCTGGTGACCCATGACATTGATGAGGCAAGTATTTTAACCCAGAAACAGGTAAACCTTGTGGAACTCCGGAAGCCCTCTAATGAAAGGAACAGTTTTTCAAAATAAAGTCTGGGAAGAAATAAAAAAGATTCCCTGGGGCGTGACTAGGTCCTACAAGGAAATTGCTGTGTCTATCGGACATCCAAAAGCCTCCAGAGCAGTAGCCAATGCATGCGGACGTAATCCGACACCGGTTAAAATTCCTTGTCACAGGGTAATCAAAACAGATGGTAGTCTGGGTGGGTACAGCGGAAAGGGCGGAGTCATAACAAAAAGAAGACTCCTAGAGAAAGAAAAACAGTCAAGCGATACAGAATAGTCGTCCCATGGCCTAGACTGAATTTTCCCTGAGTTCCCTGGATTTGTCCTCGACTAACAAGCTTCTAGCTCTCTGACTACTTCCTTCGATTCCTGATGAGCCTTTGGATCTTTTCCAATCTCTTAAACGAAAATTAATGGTTTCTTAACCTATAAATCCTATTTTCTAACACTGTTTTTACAAACCTTTGATTTAATAACTGGAAATGTAATTAGGTTTTTCACTATGGAAAGTCTGGTTCTAGACCCAACGTTGATTTTATTAATTGCCGCGTTCGCTGGATTTTTTATGGCGTTTGGAATTGGTGCAAATGACGTCGCAAACGCTATGGGCACATCAGTAGGCAGTAAAGCAATAACGTTAAAACAGGCCATATTTATTGCCGCGATTTTTGAATTTCTCGGAGCTTATCTGGCCGGTGGCGAAGTTACCTCGACTATTCGAAAAGGTATCGTAGATCCAAATCTTTACGCTAATGATAAAAATATTTTCGTTATAGGAATGCTGTCTTCATTGTTAGCTGCAGGAACTTGGTTATTTATAGCGAGCAGAAAAGGTTGGCCGGTCTCTACTACTCACTCTATTGTGGGCGCTATAGTTGGATTTGTGATTATCTCGATGGGCATTGAGGCTGTGTCTTGGGGGAAAGTAGGGACGATTGCAGCGAGCTGGGTTGTTTCTCCAGTTATTGCTGGAGGTATGTCGTTTCTAATTTTCTTAAGCGCGAAGCAGTTTATTCTTGACAGAAAAGAGCCAGCCACTGCAGCAGTTTCCCTATTACCTATATACAGTTTTTTTGTTGCTGTGATTATCGCATTGGTTACGGCAAGAAAGGGACTTAAACACGTCGGGGTCCCGTTATCCGATAACGAAGTTATTTTGATTACCATTGTTTTCGGAATCCTCGTAATGAGCATTACGTCTCTATTGTTGCGTCGCAACAAGGCAGCGATTCAACAATATGGAGTGGAGTCAGCTTTCGCTGTGCTGATGATTATAACGGCCTGTTCAATGGCTTTCGCGCACGGTTCCAACGACGTTGCAAATGCGATAGGGCCTGTGTCCGCAATAATAAGTGTTACGATGGAGGGAGAAATTGAATCAAAATCCTCAGTAAATTCATGGGTACTTTTGCTCGGAGGGGGTGGAATAGTCTTCGGGTTAGCTATGTTAGGGGGCAGGGTTATTTCGACTGTTGGTCGAAAAATTACGAACTTGACCCCTAGCCTGGGGTTTTCCGCTGAAATGGCGGCCGCGTCAACGGTTGTGGCAGCCACTTACATAGGATTTCCCATATCGACTACACATACATTAGTTGGTGCTGTTATCGGGGTTGGTTTAGCAAAAGGTCTTGCTCATCTGGATTTAACTTCTGTCGCGAGGATTGTATTGTCATGGATTATAACTATTCCTGCAGGTGCAATACTGACAATATTTTTTTACATGTCGCTAAAGTTGGGTTTCAACCTATGACTCTTGTTTGCCCTATAATTTTATCTGTATCTATTGATTAACCTTCCCCAAGGATAAAACTAAATGCAAAGATTTATTTTTTTTCTTATCATTTCAGGTAGCTCTTTCCTTTCGAAAGCCAACCCTTATATCGAAATAAAAAACAGTATCCCGTTTATAGGAAAATATTCGCAATCCACTGTGACCCATACCAGATTGGGATACAAGTTCGACAACAACATGTATATCGAAGGGGGCCCAATGAGTCACGGAAAATCTTATGAAGCAGGGTACAAATTCAAAAAGGGAAATTGGACTTTCAAAGGGAAGTGGGAAGGGTCGGATTCATCCCAGAGAGAAAAATTCAGGTCTAAACTGGAAACAGAGATCAGATACACTTTTGGAGAGTAAAAGAAATCTTTCAGTTCTGGGCATATTAAAATCTCGTAAATCTTGAGCAAAGATCGTTTTAGTGAATTTATTCATATTAGGAAAGTTCATGAGATCATTTAACAATCTAATCGTTCTAGGCCCTCTGATATGCGCGTTACATCATTATGAAAAACACATTTTATTTAACTTCACGGAATGGTGACAAATATATTTTTCGGACAATAATTCGATCTCGACCGAACAGATTCTAGTGACTCTTATAGCTATTCTTCTGCTGGAATTATTTTTTCTTTTGCCGGCCCGTATAGGCACCTTTTCCCTTTTTGAAATCTTTGGACCCGATGTCATCATTTGGTCGGTTACACTCAGTGCTCTCTAATATTTCCGGGTAAATCGGCGCTCAGGAAATTGAAAAATACTTCTCATTAGTTTCTCTTCTCTGGCGACTCTGGAAGATTTTTAGTAAATCACTTGTCTTCCGTGAGTGGAGGATAGAAATAACTGTCCGAGGAAATAAAATTAGGACAGGAAAAATGTATAATGTCTCAGCGTGCTCTTAGATCGAGAATGCGGGAAGTTCAGAAACCCTGTAGCTCAAGGTTACCGGAAACTAGAATATATCGAGAAGTAAAAATGCCAGCTAAAACGATGGAAGAACTTGTCGCTCTTTGTAAAAGAAGAGGGTTTATTTTTCAGACCAATGAAATCTATGGTGGTTTACAGGGTTTGTTTGATTATGGGCCATTAGGAGTGGAACTCAAGAACAATCTTAAGCAGGCTTGGTGGAGCGCCATGGTCTATGAAAGAGATGACATTGAAGGGCTTGACTCCTCCATATTGACGAACCCGGCGGTCCTGAAGCAATCGGGTCATGAAGATACATTCTCCGACCCTCTTGTAGATTGCAGGAAATGCAACTCCCGATGGAGAGCTGATCATCTTGATAAAAATGAATGTCCCTCTTGTGGATCTGCAGATCTCACGGATCCTCGACCTTTCAATCTGATGTTTAAAACCGCGGTCGGGCCTGTAGATGATGGAACCTCCTTTGCCTATTTGCGTCCTGAGACTGCCCAACAGATTTTTACAAACTTTAAAAACGTAGTCGATTCTACTTCCCGCAGTCTTCCGTTTGGAATTGCTCAAATAGGCAAGGCTTTTAGAAATGAGGTTACCCCGAGGAATTTTATATTCAGGGTAAGGGAATTCGAGCAGATGGAGCTGGAATTTTTTGTTGAAAGGGGATCAGATGAAGAGTGGCATGATATATGGGTAGAAAAAAGGCTTGCCTGGTGGAAAGATCAGGGAATAAGTGAAAACAGCCTGGAACTTCTCTATGTCCCGGAAGAAGACCTCTCTCATTATTCAAAAGCGACCGTAGACATAATGTACAGATTCCCTCATGGATTAGAAGAGCTTGAAGGCGTAGCGAACAGAACAGACTTTGATCTTGGTTCTCACTCGAAAAATCAAAAGGACCTTGATCTGACGGCTACCGTTAATGAAAACACGGGGTCAAACGCTAAATTGGCTATCCAGAACCGTGAAACAGGAAAATGGACCGTGCCCTTTGTTATAGAACCTTCTGCTGGTGTTGATAGGGGGGTCTTGGCGGTGCTGAACGAAGCTTATAGCGTTGAAGATCTTGGGAATGGAAAGGAAAGAACTGTTCTTTCCTTTCCCTCTCATCTTTCTCCGATTAAGGCTGCCGTTGTTCCGCTTAAAAGAAACAACCAGGATCTGGTTGAAACAGCGCATAAGCTTAAGAATGAACTCCAATCTCTCAAACTAGGAAGAGTTCTGGTAGAAAACTCGGGGAATATAGGGAAAAGCTATAGGCGGCATGATGAGGTTGGAACGCCCTTGTGTATTACAGTAGATTTTCAGACTCTGGAAGATGGAACGGTGACACTCAGAGACCGAGATACTATGAAGCAGGAGCGAGTTGCTATGTCGGGGGTCTCTGACATGTTCCGAAGCAGGCTTCTTTAATTTTGATCCAGATGGAAAACTTGTTTTTCAAATGGATCGATTTCTGTCTCCTGCAAGGAAGGGGGGGAACTGAGTTATTATAAGGGATGATCTGGTCGTGTTTTTTTGTTTGGCACTGGTCTTTTTTTCACCGTTAATTCTGGGCTGGCAGAAGAAAATTCGGCATAAAGACCCGGGCAAAGAAAAAAATTGCTTGTGATCTAGCCTGTCGGGGACGTAAGGGCCTTAACAATCTGCATCTTGAATTTGCAGAGAAGGGCCCATTTACATCCTCTCCTTTTTTCAGGAAAACGGACTACCTATTAACGAACGACGTAGACGTCATGCTTCAGAGTTCGGTTAAATCCGTCAAAGATTATTTTATCAAGATTTTGTGTGCCGTCGTTTAAGCGGACCAGGGTGTGCATCGTGAACACGGTTCCCTCGCGATGATAAATGCCGCTAAACGAGGCATAGGCAAAGGACCCGTTGGGTCCGAAACCCCTGCCCTGTCCTGTTACCAGGCCTCCGGATCTGCCAGCATCTGCAGTTAGCTCATAGGTGGTATATACCCTTCCGTATTCTCCCATGTTTCCTTCAGCAAGGATTATCCCGCCGCCCTCTTTTAGCTGGACTGAAGTAATTTCCATCTCCACGCTTTTCTGTCTCTGATCAAAACTTATTTCTGTTCCTTTGTGGTCAGATCCCAGTCCACTAACTGAGAAAAATAGAACGAATATCGATAAAACTACCCCTTTCATTTACTCCTCCTTAATCTGGAATATAAAACCTGCGCCTAAATTCCTCAAAAATTAGCTTACCCTGTTATCAATTTCTATTCTATACCAGCCCTTGTTCATGGATATCTTCAAGGCTGAAGTGATATGGTTAAATGTCTCTAGCTATGGGAAAGAGGTGTTGAGTGTTTGATAGACTAGATCATCTTATTGTAGTGGTAGCTGATCTGTCGGCTGCAGTAAATGATTACTCTAAGGTTTTTGGTTTTCCTCCGACCTGGAGAGGAAAGCATGAAAAGCTGGGAACAGAAAATGCCTTGTTCCCGGTCCAGAACACCTACCTTGAACTATTAGCCTCATCTGGAAAGGGCCCTGGATCCGATATGGTGAACTCTATTCTGAAGACCAGGGGAGAGGGATTGTCTGGGATAGCTCTCGGCACCAAAAATATAGAAACTCTTAAGAATCAGTTAAGCGAAAAAGGATTAAAAACAGGAGATATTGTAACGGGCGTTGGCGTCGACCTTAACGAAAATAAATCAAGATCCTGGAGAAATCTTTTCTTTTCTGCTGACATCATGAGAGATCTGTTTCTCTTTGCGATAGAACATGGTTCGGGTGAGTTGCCGACGATAGAGACCAACCATTCGCAAATAAACAGATTAGACCATGTAGTCGTCCATTCTAATGATCCTGAGGGGTTCATATCCCTCTATCGTGATATGTTTGATATCAGGTTAAGTCTTGATCAGACCATTGAAGAATGGGGGGGTAGGATGCTGTTTTTCCGACTTAACAAGACTACCCTGGAGGTCATCGGAAAAAAGGACAGCGAAAAAAAGATAAAAGATTCATTCTGGGGGTTGGCGTGGGATGTAGATGATCTGGCTCAGGCTCACCAACGTCTAGTAAATGAAGGGGTGGAAGTAACTGATATCAGGAATGGAAGAAAACCTGACACACTGGTTTGTACGGTGAAGTCTCATACTCTTGGAGTGCCTACCCTTCTAATCGAGCATCTCGATCGCACCTAAATTCTACCATTATGGTATGGCAGTTTTTATGATTCCTGAGCAATTCCCGGAAGTGGTTTCCTTAAATTTCTTCGAAAAGCAAAGACAGGAACTAGCACTAACGGCCATAATTTCTGGTAATGGTTAGGAAAAAGGCGCTGGGTCAGATCCATCACTTTTGCATCCAGGCCAACTAGAATCCTGCTATTTTTTCTGATAACCCCTTCGAGAATTATCTTGGCTGCCCTACTGGGGTGCATTCCGTTATCCCTGAATATTTCTCCCTCTTCTTTGTCAGTCATCTCGCTATTTAATGAAACGAGACCACTAGCAACCTG
Source organism: Gammaproteobacteria bacterium (assembly GCA_002708765.1). Taxonomy (GTDB): domain Bacteria; phylum Pseudomonadota; class Gammaproteobacteria; order Pseudomonadales; family Azotimanducaceae; genus UBA9659. The sequence goes on from PAPD01000021.1 coordinate 20,894, forward strand.
ATCGTTACCGGATCTTATCCGCTTTGCTTTAGCCAGGATATTGGTTCCGATATGTCCGGGGTGAACAGAGTGTACCTGAAGGTTGGTATCCTTCATTTCCTTGGCGAGTGATTCCGTGAAGCCACGAACAGCGAATTTTGCCGCGTGGTAGACGCTTTGATTTGGAACGGCGACCATTCCAAAAATAGATGAAGTATTAATCAGGGCTCCCTCTGGCCTAGATCTTAGGTGGGGAAGAAATTTTCTCGATATGTTAATAACCCCGTGGAAATTGATGTCGATCACACGGTCCCAGTCTTTTTCTTCCAGATTTTCAAAATCAGAAACCACAGTTATACCTGCGTTATTGAAAACAAGGTCGACACTCTCGTGATGCGCCATTACATTTTCGTAAAACTCATCTATCTTTTCTTTGTTACCTATATCTACGACATGCTGGGAACTGGCAACATTGTATTGGCTTATCATCTCAGATGTTTTTACCAAAGAATCTTCATCGATATCGCATATAGCAACATTGCATCCCGCTTTGGCTAAGAGGACGGACAAATATCTCCCCATTCCGGACCCTGCTCCGGTAATTACCGCTGTCTTGTTCTGGAAGTTCTCCATTTCACTCTTTCAACATCGTTCTGTTTAAGCAGAAAATTTGGAATAACTATTTTCGCGCTCTGGTCTTCTGGTTTTGTCAACCGTCATTGGCAGTATTTTACCCTAGCAACTAATCATATTGGCATCAATGGTTGCGCGAAAGGTGGCAACCCACTATGTTAAGGATTCCAACAAAATGATATTTGAAACTAATGAATAACCTTATTCTTCAGCCCGCTCTTTTTATGGGGGTCTTAAGTACAATTATGATGATCTGGATGTATGCCACCAGGTTGCCGGCTTCAAAAATTCTGCAGCGCCAAGGAGCTAATTTACAGGAGCTTTCCCATCCTTCGGCATTAGGGGGAGTTTTCCCCAGCAAGGTAGAGAGGGTTGCCGACAATTATAACCATCTATGGGAACAACCTACTCTGTTTTATGCGGTTATATTTGTGATTTGGGCGCATCAAAATACGGACACACTGTATCTGTATATGGCGTGGAGTTATTGTGCCCTAAGATTTCTTCACTCGGTGGTGCAGAGCACCATCAATCACGTCTGGATACGGTTTTCACTCTTCATGCTTAGCTGGATAGTTCTTGCTTCCATGTTGTTTCGTGAAATTCTCTATTTATTTTAACTGAATCACATTATTCAATATCTTAAATCCTCGGGGCCCGGATTTACCGGAAAGCTTCTTAATTATGTTGCTAGTTGCTATCTCAATATTTCTTCTTTTCCTGTCTGCAGTGTCGGGATTCCCTGTAGTGGCGATCGGTCTGGGGATAGCATTTTCCTTGATTTCTGATCTGGATGAGAACTTTTATACCAGAAAAATCGGTGTATGGTTTCTTCAGCTAGGAGTTATATTAATCGGCCTGTCGATCAATGTTTTTGATGCCATAACTGTTACTAAAACTTACTTTCCCTTTATATCTATCTTTGTGCTTTGCACCTTTTTCGGTGGATTGCTAATCGGCTGGTTACTCGGTATAGATCGGAGATTTGCGATTTTAATTTCTTCTGGGACAGCTATATGTGGTGGTACAGCAATGGCTGCTATAACTCCGGTAATAAAAGCAAAGCCCCGAGATCTTGCTGCAGGAATTACAGTTATCTTTCTGTTGAACGCGGCCGCCATTATTTTCTTTCCGATACTTGGCAAGTCACTTGATTTGGAACAGATCCAGTTCGGTGCCTGGGTCGCGACGGCGATCCATGATACTAGCGCTGTTCTAGCGACCTCTTTAGATTACGGTTCTGAAGCTATCGAAACAGCGGCAACATTGAAGGTAGTTAGAACGCTATGGTTGTTGCCATTGATGATCTTTCTATTATTCCTTATGGGAAGCAGAGAGAAGAAAATACCGGTTCCCTTCTTCGTCTTGTTTTTTGCTTTGGCTATAATTTTCGGATCATTGGTGTCTATCCCACTAGAAAAAACAATCATTCGGCAGGTGAGCCAGATTTTCCTAATGTTCGGTTTTTTCTCGATAGGAACTCAGATCTCCAGAGAGGGGATGAAAAGTTTTACGCTAGAGCGACTTGGCTTCGCAATTTTTCTCTGGGCACTAGCAATTCCGTTATCATACTTTTTGCTAGGCGTCAGTGTATAGTGAGTGCGAAGCCTAATAAAATACTGGATTACATGGGTTAAGTGTCGCCCGTAAATTTTAAGTGACTGCCACATTTATTTAAACAATCGGAACTACCAAAGCCGTTGGCCAATGTCTCGCCACTTGTTTTTTTGTTTAACTTGCATTCGCTAATCTCTGACCTTGCTACTTGGGTGATTCTGGCGTCTTTAACCTCAAGTAAATAATCGATGTGCCATCTAGGTTTCTTGTGTTTGGAGAGATGTCTCTCTATTCTTTTTTCCATATGTGCTTTTGCTGACCCGGTATAGATGTAGCCTCCTCTAGGAAATCTGAACAATCCCAACTTTCCAATCTGAACCTCTGAGTCCCGAGATAATTTGATAAAAAGTTGGTAGGATTGCAGCCTCGGAAACATTTTTTAAACCGGTTTTTTGCGTCTCTTATACTTCTAGTAAAATACTAAATGAAAAAAAAAGAACGAGCAGGTTTTGTATTAGAGTACTTGAACGAGATATATCCCGATACTCCAATACCATTAAATCACAGAAATCATTACGAGCTACTAATTGCTGTCTTGCTCAGCGCGCAATGCACCGATGAACGAGTAAATAAAGTTACACCGGTTCTCTTTTCGAAGGCTGGGACCCCTCGAAAGATGATTGGCCTGGAGCTTGACACCATCTGCCAAATAATTCGGCCATGTGGTCTGGCTCCAAAAAAATCCAGAGCTATCTCGGATTTGTCACGAATTCTGATTGAAAAATACCATGCGGAGGTGCCCGAGAGTTTCGAAGCCCTGGAAGCACTACCCGGTGTTGGTCATAAGACGGCTAGCGTAGTTATGTCCCAGGGGTTCGGGTACCCTGCTTTCCCTGTTGACACACATATTCACCGCCTTGCTCAAAGATGGGGACTATCCAGTGGAAAAAATGTGGTTCAGACTGAAAAAGATCTGAAAAAACTATTCCCGGAAAAATCGTGGAATAAATTACATTTGCAGATTATTTTTTATGGCAGGGAATTTTGTACGGCTAGAGGTTGCGATGGGAGGCAATGTATTATCTGCAGGACCTGTTACCCTAGAAGAAGAGCTCCAAAAAAAACAAAAAAGGCCTAGCCATTGGACCTAAAAAAATATCAGATGGTAGCGGAGAGAAAAATAATTCTAAATTCATTCAGAGAAAAGGAATATTAACAATGGATGATTCTTTGTATACAGGGCTTACTACTGGAGTAGCTTTGCTGGTCTATTATTTTACACTGACAAAGTCTGCCCTGGCTCGCGGGAAACATGGAGTTGAAGCTCCTTCGCATGATGGGCCGGAGGAATATATGAGATATGTTCGTGTCCATCAGAATACTCTTGAGCACATAGTGATTTTCATTCCTGCTTTGTGGCTTTTCGCGTATTCGGTTGATTTTTTCTGGGCCGCTGCGATTGGTCTGGTATGGCCGGTGGGAAGGTTGTTTTATGCCTTTGGCTATTATGAAGCTGCTGATAAAAGAATGCCGGGATTTATTCTCAGCATGTTGCCCCTTTATGTCCTTGTTCTCGGCGGAATCATTGGATGTGTATGGGACTTAACTATGCTGGAAGTATAAAAAAACTAAAAGTTGGAAAAAAAAAGGTTGAAAATATTCTTAAGGAACCTGACATGAAGGACAAGTTAATTCATTTGTTGTGCACAACGCTTTTAGTTCTTTTCTTTGGTGTGGCTTTTAGTGTTATCAGCGACCATTTTGGCAAAGGTGCTGCAGCTAAAGATGGCTGGCTCACATTGCTTATTTTAGCAATCTTGAATTTATTTAACTTCAATTATTGGAAAGAATATTTTTCGAGCTCATCTTCACCAGTTGGACAAAACAGCTTGTCAATTCTGGTCCTGGCAGAGTTCTCTCCTTCATCCCAGAAGATGGCTCGGGTGCTCGAATTTTTTGAAAAACTTCTACCGGAAACCAGGCAGTACAGCGGTTGTAGGGGTGTCGAGGTCCTTACGGAATCTGAAACAGGCAGGATTATCCTTGTGGAATACTGGGAGACAAAAGAAAAATTCATTGCCTATAAGGATTGGAGAACAGAAACGGGGGTCTTTGACGAATTGTTAGCTATGCTTGATTCGGAGCCAGTTTTCAGGTTTTGCGATCATACCCGAATCTGAATCCATGAATTTCATCCAGAATACCCGACGGCTAATCCGGGGGCAGGCAATATGCTGAAGTGGTTAGGGATTTTTGTGTCGACAGGTCTTTCTTTATTTCTTGTTACGGGGATTTATTTTGATCAGTCTCGAGAAGTCATAGAGTCAAGACATTCGGTTCCAGAATCCCGTTTCTTTGAAGGGAGTGATGGTTCTCGAATCCACTTCCTTGATCAGGGAAATAGGGAACATCCCGCGATAATTTTCTTACACGGATTTAATGGTTCAGTGTTTAATTTCGATCGACTGGTCCCGCTTTTATCAGCGAATTTCAGATTGATCAGTATTGATCTACCCGGGTTTGGATTGACTGGTGCGGTGTCTTCTGGCGAATACTCAAATGAAGTTTTTATGAGTACTGTTAGTCACGTTGCAGACTACCTGGGAATAGATGAATTCTCTGTTGCCGGAAATTCAATGGGAGGTGGAGTAGCCTGGAAGTATGCGCTGAAATATCCTGAGAGAATAGATTCTCTAATTTTAATTGCTTCGACAGGCACGGGCAAACGTTACGATAATGCTTCTGTTTCGGCAAAGTCGAGCAGTTCGCCGATTGCCTGGAAGCTTATACCGGTTGGATTTTTGAAGGATTTCCTTGCCTTATACACTCCCAGATTTTTTGCTACTCAGGGACTAAAAACGGTTTTTTATAACCAGGACCTTGCAACCGGGAAGCTAGCTAGTCAGTACCATGAATTGGTTTTAATGGAAGGTTCAAGAGAAGCTATATTGTCGATGTTTTCAGCCCAAAGATTCAAAGATCTGAGCCGCAGCACCAGTCCAGAAGTTCTCAGTCGAATCGATGTCCCCACTCTGGTTATTCATGGGAAAGAAGACAGGATAATTAACTATAAATCGTCAGAGATCTTTAAGGATCACATACCTATAGTTGTTACAAAAATTTACCCTGAAACCGGACATTTGCCGATGTATGAAGTGCCAGAGAGGGTAGCTAAAGACATCACTGATTTTTTCAGTGAGCACCTTCCTCATCGCTCAGTCCTGCTGAACAAAGACTGAAATACTAATGAGATCCCTGCTGAGAAAGACACATAAGTATCTGGGTTTTTTTATTTCTCTTCAGCTTCTGTTATGGACGATCTCCGGAATTTTTTTCTTTTAACCAGATTGAAGCGGTTCGCGGAGAACAATATTGAAAGACCCTGTCTTACTCCCTAGACCTTGGAAAGTTTGATTTCAAATCAGATAACTTAAGGAATGTATGATGGGTAAAAAGAATTGATCAGGACGTTATAATTATGTCCTCTGACTCGGGGGTCGAGTATAGGAATATGAAAGGTGAGAATGTTTCCAAAAATTTCTTTTGCCGAAGCCCGACACATCGTAACCGCTTTAACGACACTGATTCCTCAGAAGGTTGAAGAGATTGTTAATATGGAGAAACGGTCTGAGTACAGAGGCCGATCCTTGCCACTCTATAAGGTCACCACAATTAGCGAAGATGAAACAATATTGAATGTCTATTTAAATCCTTTTTCTGGAGAAATAGCCGCCATTAGATCTTCCTGGTGGAGGATCTGGGATCTGATGGGGGGTTTTCATATTATGGATTGGGAAAAAAGAGATGATTTCAATAACCTTCTTTTGAAGATTTTTTCAGTACTAGCGCTTATTACTGCTTCTTCGGGGTTATTATTGTTTTTTAGATTCGATTTAAAAAAAGAGCCTAGAAATTTTAGGCCCCAGTGAGTTTTAATATATTTTACACACTTTATGTTTGGAGTGATTGATTATGTTCGTCTTAAAAATTAGCCGTGTTTTACTGATCCTACTGTATATGCCATCATTTTATGCTTATTCGAATGACTTGAGCGGCGCTAACTATATAAAAATAGATTCCAGAACTGCCTCAAACGTTTTGAGAGATAGCTACCGAAATCCAGCCGAAACACTCTCTTTTTTTCGGCTAAGTTCGGATATGACTGTAATCGAACTCTCCCCGGGCGGCGGTTGGTATACTGAGATTCTGGCTCCTTATCTAAAGGGAACAGGTAAGTTGATAGCAGTTCATTTCAATCCTGAATCAGGAAACTACCGCAAGCGGAGCCGGCAAAAGTTTGAAGAAAAGATTCAGTCATCTGATGTCTATGAAGAAATTACTGTCTTAAATCTTGATGCGATTGCTTATTCTCCACCAGGATCTGTAGACGCAGTGCTAACCTTTCGGAATTTACACAACTGGATCGGCCCTCAGATAGAGAGTATCTTCTCAAACGCTTATAAGTCCCTTAGATCAGGCGGGCTTTTAGGCGTTGTAGAACATAGAGCCAACCCTGGCACTAGTCTTGAGGAAATGAAAAAAAGTGGTTATGTAACTGAAGAATGGGCCATCGAGGAAGCTCAAAAACAGGGCTTTGTTTTAGTCGAAAGATCAGAGATAAATGCTAATCCCAATGATACCAAAGATCATCCTAGAGGAGTCTGGACGTTACCTCCTTCTCTGGTCCTGAAAGAGTTGGATAGAGAAAAATATAAAGCGATTGGAGAAAGTGATCGTATGACGCTGCTTTTTAAGAAACCCTAGTTCTTAATGCTTGAAACCGAGCTAGATAGAAAGGTTGCGCCTTCAGGATATTTCCCATCCCGATGGCCCGTCGAATGCGGAGGTAACCGCCGACAAAAATCAGAGTCGGGTGGAATTTTTGCAAAAAAAGGAAGCCCTCGGGTAACGACTATTCGTAATGGAAGATGGAATGTGATGACGATTCATCGCGCGGAACGAGAAATCTATCTTGGAGGAACTATGCCTGCTTTTTCTGGGCCTCCCCCATTTGGCTGGTTACAAAAAATTGATCCGGTTTCTCTGAATGTCCTAGCGGAATCTCCAGAACTGCCTTGTGGTGAGCATGTTTGGTGCGGTGCAATCGCAGCTCATGCCAATGGACAGATAATCATGGTGAATGGGAACTATCTTCATAGCCTTTCTTCAGATTGCCAGATAGTAAAAGAGGCGAGACTCCCGGTTAATCAAGCTCATAATGGATTGCTTGTTTTGTCGGATGGAACCATTGTAACAAAAGATTTGCGACTGGAGAATCAGGGTTGTTCTACAATAACCAGAATCGATCCCGAGAATTTGGAATTAGTTCATGAGCCTTTTGTTTTGCCTGAAGGTTCGATGGGAAGAATAGCGAGTGACAAAACCCCCGAAGGAGAGTTTATTTACGTTCCAGGAATCGAGAAGATTTGGAGGATAAGGGTATCTGATACAAACATGAAGCTGGATGAGACATGGTCTCCTTTTTACCGGAGAATCAATGGAGATCAAGGTTTGGCGTGGGATGGGTGTGTCTCAGATGGATATCTCTGGATAATGGATAATGGAGATATAGACTCGCTCAGAGCAATCTATGGGAGTCACCCAAATGGCCGATTTGAAAGAACCGACCAAGCAAATTTTTCTCGTTTAAGTTGGCAAAGACCTACACCTTGGAAAGGCCATCAGCGGCTGTTACGGTTTTCCCTTTTGGATGGTTCTGTCGAAGCGATATCACCTTTCTGTTCATCTGGCGGAGGAATAATAGCTCCCCCAGTTAACGTTCCCGAACATAATATGTGTTTGGCATGGGATAGCATTAATGGAGGGCTTGTAGGAATTTCAACCGAAAAAGAAGAGCTGAGCTTATCCTGGTCTCTTGAAGTTAGACCGTCAATGCAGCCTGTTGTGTTTCCGGAGTCCGGTGAGCTAGTAATTAATCACTATGAGAAAGGAGACGATCAGTTAATTGTCGTTGATATATTGACCGGGGAATTACTTAGCAAAGTTAGTCTTGATTCACCTTTGGCTAACGGTATGTTTTTATCTCCAGGATTCGATCGGGATATTTACTATTGTTCTACGCTAACTTTTGCTCGAGTTAAATGGGGGTGAATGACTCTCATTTTTGATTATCGAGTCATCCATATTTGGTAATCAGATCTACGGCCCAAGAGATAATATTTGGATTCTTTTCGGCATTCAGGATATATTCTTGTCCTTGCCCTCTGCATTCAACTGAACATTGGGTTTCGTCTTCCCATTGCAGTCTGTTAAGAAAAAGATTTTTGGTTCCACCAAAGTATTTTTTAGGAAAATTCCATTTTGATCTCGGTTGATTTTTTCTTGTAAGAATCAAACTTGGATGAGATTTTTTGAATAGTCCGTAACCGGCTAATTTTGTGACCCGGTTCGAGACCTTGAGTCGATCGTTTCCAATATAAAGCGCATTGTTGGGAAAGGGCGATGACTGACCGAATCCATGAGGATGTAAAATCTTTCTTTTGTTCAGATAATTCTTAATATCAGAGTATCTTTCTAATACTTCTTTTATCTGGAGCCATCCGAATAGATGATGAAGTTCTGGGCCCACTGTGGAAAAGTGTTTGAACCAGCCAAAAAAAAGAAACAGGTCTCCCTTCCCCACGCCTTTTTTTCTGAGTTCCGACTGGGAAGAGTTGGCTTGTCCGAATAATCCGAATCCTTTGCGCAAGTCCGGATCTAAGTGACAGTAATCATTAACCGTCACTGATCTGACGGATGCTTCTCTTAATGCCTGGTCCGCACTTATTCCATCTATTTTTACTTCTCGATATTTGTGGGGGGAAGGGTTTTTTGAAGGAATTGGAATGGAGAAAAGTCGTTTGTCCTTGAAAATAGGTGAGGCACTTTTCCCTGAGCTTGAATCCAACCCCTTTCTGCTTAGGATTATTCTTTTCATATTCTGAATTATTTCATGTCTTCTCTACAATAAATACATTTCGTAAGGAAGAGAAAAAAACTTGTTACAACGCTGTCAAAAAAAATGTTAAATAGATCTCTATGGATGTTTCTGCCCTTCTCGATAATCTAAACAAACCCCAGCGGGAATGTGTCGCCGGACCCAAAGGGAGTTCCCTGGTTCTAGCAGGAGCGGGAAGTGGAAAAACAAGAGTTCTTGTTCATAGGATCGCCTGGCTTATTCAGGCTGAAGGGCTTTCCCCATTTAGTATCCTTGCTGTTACGTTCACAAACAAGGCCGCAGCAGAAATGCGGGCGCGTATTGAAGAACTGTTAGGGACCTCGCTTCGCGGAATGTGGGTCGGCACTTTTCATGGTATTGCGCATCGGATTTTGCGAGCTCATCACATTGAAGCGGGATTGCAGAGAGATTTCCAGATTCTTGATTCGGATGATCAGATAAGGCTTGTTAAACGGGTGATTCTTGCACTCGATTTGGATGAAAAAAAATGGCCGGCAAGGCAGGCCACTTGGTGGATTAATAGCCAGAAGGACGAAGGACTTAGACCCAAAAATATAGAGCATATGGATGATCTCTATTTGAAAACGCATGTTTCTATTTATAGCGCTTATGAAGAAGCGTGCGATAGAGGAGGTATGGTAGATTTTGGAGAATTGCTTCTAAGAGCCCATGAGTTATGGTTAAAAAACCCCGAACTCCTTAAACATTATCAGGATCGCTTTTCTTCTCTGTTGGTTGACGAATTTCAGGACACTAATTCTATCCAGTACGCATGGTTAAGAGTTCTCGCGGGACAAAATGATAACCTGATGGTTGTAGGCGATGATGATCAATCCATATATGGTTGGAGAGGAGCCAAAATTGAGAATATTCAGCAGTTCTCTAGGGATTTCCCTCAATCCATCACGATCCGGCTTGAACAGAATTATCGTTCTACCTCAAATATTCTGAAAGCTGCTAATAGCTTAATTGACAAAAATTATGGGCGATTGGGGAAGGAACTCTGGACTGATGTCGGAGATGGTGAACCATTGAATCTTTTCGCAGGTTTTAACGAGATTGATGAGGCGCGTTATATTGTTGATCGGATAAGTGACTGGTCAGCCGAAGGTAATGTCCGTTCCGAGGTCGCTATTCTATATAGATCGAATGCTCAATCCAGAGTCCTGGAGGAAGTTCTTTTAAGAGCCCGTATTCCGTATAGGATTTATGGAGGCCAGCGGTTTTTCGAACGGATGGAGATAAAAAATGTTCTAGCTTATATGAGATTGATTAGCCAACGCGGTTCTGATGCGGCATTTGAAAGAGTAGTTAATACACCTCCAAGAGGAATTGGCAGTAAAAGCTTGGAACAGATACGAAGTTTTGCGAAGTCAAATTCAATTTCCTTATGGGAAGCATCAAGGGAAATGGAGAAAAACTCACTTATGAGTGGGAGAGCCTGTGCCTCGATAAAAGGGTTTATTGGATTTATAAATGAACTGGACAAGAAAAGTCTTAATTTGAGTCTTGATGAAATTGTTGAGCTTGTGATCAAGGAATCAGGGCTTAAGGACTATCATATGAAAGAAGGGGGTGAACGAGGACAAGCCAGGGCGGAGAATATGGCAGAGCTTGTTACTGCTGCACAGACATTTGATCCCTCTTTTGAATACCTTCTCGATGAAGAGGAGCTTAATGGAAGAGACGTTGAGCAGAGCGAGTTGGACGAATTTCTGAATCATGCGGCTCTTGAATCAGGAGAGAGACAGTCAGATAAGAATGAGGATTGTGTGCAGTTAATGACTATGCATAGTGCGAAAGGATTAGAGTTTCCACTGGTTTTTCTTGCAGGAATGGAAGACGGCCTTTTCCCACATATGATGTCTATGGAAGAGCCGGGAAGATTAGAGGAAGAGCGCAGACTATGTTACGTAGGAATAACCCGTGCCATGAAAAAACTTTATCTGACGTACGCTGAATCAAGAAGAATTCATGGCAATGAAACCATGAACCGGCCGTCGAGATTTATCTCAGAAATTCCTCAGGAACTCATCAAGGAGGTACGGCTAAATAATTCGAAGATAATGAATAGACCAAAATCACAATTTGGTGATGGTGCGGTCGATGGAACAGACTTGAAGCTGGGACAACGTGTATTGCATGAAAAATTTGGTGAGGGAGTTATTTTGAATTATGAAGGATCAGGCAATTCCGCTAGAGTCCAGGTAAATTTCAATTCGGGTAGCAAGTGGCTTGTAATGGGTTACGCTAATCTTAAGGCAGTAGGATAAAACATGAAACGTATAATATTAATTTTTCTTAGCATATGGATAACCTCTTGTGGGAATAATCAAACTGATACAGGTGATTTTAACTCTGAGGCAGTGAGTCAGACTGTTTACCAATGGAAAATGGTTACGACATGGCCCAAAAATCTTCCGGGCTTAGGGACAGCTCCAGAGCGTATGGCGAAGAAGATAGAGATCATGAGTAATGGTCGTTTAAAAATAAAAGTCTATGGTGCTGGAGAAATTGTCCCCGCAATGGAAGTTTTTGAGACAGTTTCACAGGGAACAGTGCAGCTTGGCCACGGTGCCTCCTATTACTGGAAGGGCAAGGTTCCCATTGCTCAGTTTTTTACTGCTGTCCCCTTCGGGCTCACTGCGCAAGAAATGAACGGCTGGCTTTTGCACGGTGGTGGTCTGGAACTCTGGCGAGAGCTTTACGAACGTTATAATCTTTTTCCTATTCCTTCTGGAAACACGGGCGTACAAATGGCGGGTTGGTTTAACAAGGAAATCACATCTTTAAAAGATATTGAAGGATTAAAGATGCGTATTCCGGGACTAGGTGGAGAGGTCTTTTCCAGAGCCGGAGGAGCTGCTGTCAGGATGCCTGCTAGCGAGATATATTCCAGCATGCAGACAGGGGTGATAGATGCGACCGAGTGGGTCGGACCATATAATGACCTGGCTCTTGGCCTACACCAAACGGCTAAGTTTTATTATTATCCGGGTTGGCAAGAAGCTGGACCTGCCTTGGAATTAATTGTAAACAAGGAAGCCTGGAATAATCTGCCTCCTGACCTCCAAGCTATTCTTGAAACTGCTTCTTTGGCAGCTAACACTGATATGCTGGCAGAATATACGGCGCGTAATAACTTCGCTTTAAGAGAACTTGTGGACAAGCATGGAGTAGAATTGAAAAGACTCCCTGATGATGTTTTAGAAACCTTTCGGGAAATTTCCTATGAGATGACAGCGGGTATTCCGGACGTGGAAGATGAATTAAGCCAGAGAATATATCAATCATACGATGAATATCGAAAAGGAGTAATCAACTACCACGAGATTTCTGAACGGGCGTTCATAAATGTTCGAGGAGATGGGAAATAGATGAAATCAGCGCGTCGGTTTTCATAATGAGCGAAAGTAGGCCACCGTGGTTTGCTAGACGAGAGATAACTCCTTTTACGCTTGATGACAAGGCAATAAATGAAATTATCGAAAAGAGTTCTCATGCTGTAGTTAGCTGGACCACCAAAGAGTCTCATCCTGTGACAGCCATAATGCTTTATGTTCTTGTCGATGGGAAAATCACCGTTACATCAACTACCAATCGTGCTAAGTATCATGCTTGGAGGAGAAACCCTTCCACCTCCTTCTGCATCTGGGATTCGGAAAATATTGGTAGGCAGGTTGTTCTCCGAGGTGAAATTGAAATCTTGAAAGATCGCGAACTTCTTTATAATTATACACTCGGTTTTTTAACCAGAGCGAGAAATGGACGGCCTCCCTCTGAGCAAAGATTGCGAGGAGAAATTGAAAGGTTTGATGCGCCTGATCGACATATGATGCAACTCAAGGTCGATAAGGTTCTCTCACATAGTCTTGACGACCTTTTAAAAACCGAAAAAGATGGTATTGATGTCTGGTCTTGAGAATAATTAACTATACAGGATTTCTGGAAGCCTGGTTGCAAGGTCGGGATACCAGGCAAGTAGAAATAATAGCGATAACTGGATTACAACAAAGGGGATTACTCCTTTGTAAATTTCTTTGGTTTCCACTTGAGCCGGCGCAACCCCCCGAAGATAAAACAATGCGAACCCGAAAGGGGGTGTCAGGAAAGAAGTCTGTAGATTTATCGCGATCATTACTCCTAACCAGATGGGATCAATGCCAAGAGCAAGCAGAGGAGGCCCTACAATTGGAACTACGATAAAGGTAATTTCTATAAAATCGAGAATAAAACCTAGCAGGAAAATAACGATCATTACGACAAACATAGCTCCCATCGCGCCTCCCGGAATTGAGGAAAACCAATACTCGATAAGTTCGTCTCCGCCATAACCTCTGAAAACGAGAGAAAATATAGAAGCTCCTATCAGGATAAAAAACACCATTGAAGTTGTCTTTGTGGTAGAAATAGAGATTTGTTTAAGAGTCTGCAGGTTCATCTCGTTCCTCAATCCTGCTAGGAGCATAGCCCCCATCGCGCCTACTCCTGCAGCCTCTGTCGGAGTGGCGATCCCGATTAAAATTGATCCCAGAACGGCCATTATAAGCAACAATGGCGGGAATACGCTTTTTAAAATTTCACTTACCGTGACCGATTTTTGGTTAAAAATCGGGGGAGTCAGACCCGGGTTAGTATTTGCACGAAAAATCAAATAGGCCAGATACAATATGACGAGCAGCAATCCCGGAATCAGCGCTCCTGCAAAAAGATCTCCTACAGACACAGCTTTGGGATTAAATATCCCTTGTGAAAGCTGCGCTTGTTGATAGGCGTTTGACAAAACGTCACCCAAAAGAACTAATGCAATAGAAGGTGGAATTATCTGACCCAGAGTACCGGTTGCACATATGGTACCGGTTGCTATTCGAACATCGTAGTTTGACTTAAGCATAATCGGCAGAGCCATTAGTCCCATGGTAACCACTGTTGCTCCTACGATTCCCGTGCTTGCTGCCATTAGCATCCCGACCAAGGTAACGGAAATTCCCAGCCCTCCCGGAAATTTTCCAAAGGCTCTAGCCATGGTGTTAAGTAATTGTTCAGCGAGCCTGGTTTTTTCTAGAGTTACACCCATTAATACAAATAGCGGCACCGCAATAAGAGTCTGATTGGTAATTATTCCGAATAATCTGCTTGGTATTGCTGATAAAAAAGCGGGTTCAAATATTCCCATAAAGATACCGAGTGAAGCAGCAATTAAAGCGGTCCCCGCAAGTGAGAGAGCGACTGGGTAGCCAAAAATTAGAACGACGAAAACAGAAAGAATTAGGAATACTGGTGCGAGGGTCATGCAGACTTAAACCGGATGATTGCTTTTAAGCTTTCAGATAAACCCTGGAGGCCTAGCAATACGGCCATTATCGGAATTAACGTCTTTAGCAAAAATACACCCTGTAATCCCCCCGGATCCGCTGATGCTTCTCTGACACTCCATGCAAACTGAACGTAGTCAATGCTGACTAGAAGAATGACTATGCTTATAGGAATCAGAAAAAGAATGGTGCCAAAAATTTCTACAATGGCTTTTTTTTTCTCTGAGAAGTTTTCGTATAACACATCTACCCTCACATGGCCTTTCTCCTTTAAGGTATAAGCGATTCCCAACATAAAGACAGTTCCGTGGAGATACGTTACCAACTCCTGAGTCGCAATCGAACCTGAATGAAAAAGGTACCGCGCTGCGACAACCGCAAACGTAAGCAGAACCATTAAAGGAGTTAACCACGCTACTGCTCTGCCAAGGATATCGTTGATCTGATCAATTAATCTTATGATTTTATGGATCTTGCTTCTCCTTTCTCTCTAAAATACTACTATAGCCTGAGATTTTCGAATTTGATGGGCGGAAGATAAATTCCTTGCATCTCTTTCTTTGAAAATCAGAATTTTTATAAAAAATTCGCTGCTACACCGAAAAATATAATCATTCCAACCCAGTTATTATTCAGGAAAGCCTTGAAATAATCATCTCGGTTTTCTCGAGATAGCAAAATTTGCTGGTAACAGAAAAGCGCCCCGGCGCCCAAAATTGCGAAATAGTAGAACAAACCAAATTCATTTGATGTGCCTAAAGTAATGAGCATGGTTAAACATAGTATTTGAAGAACTGAGGTAATCAATCGGGCGTGTTTTCCAAAAAGAATGGCAGTAGATTTTAAGCCAAGCAGTATATCGTCTTCTTTATCGACCATCGCATATTGGGTGTCGTACGCAATGACCCATAACATGTTCGCGATAACTAACATTACCACTGTATTGTTCAAATCGTTTCCAATCGCTGTGAATGCCATGGGTATACCCCATGAAAATGCGATTCCCAGAATTACCTGAGGTAAATGGGTATATCTTTTCATGAAGGGATAGACGCTCATTATAACTATGGCTCCGAATGACAATAATATAGTTTCAATATTCAGCGTTATGACGAGAAGGAAGCACCCAGAAAATAGAATACCCACTAAAATAGCTGCGCTCTTTGCAGAAATCTCTAGAGTTCCCAAGGGCCTAGATTTGGTTCTTTCTACAAGGGGGTCGAAATTTCTGTCCGCGAGATCGTTTATGACGCAACCAGCGGAACGCGCCATAATAGTCCCGAAAGAAAAAACTAGGAAAATATGAAAGCCTGGCCATCCTTCAGAGGCAATCCAGAGTGCCCAAATAGTTGGCCAAAGAAGCAACAGGGCACCTATCGGGCGGTTTAGCCTAGTTAGCGAAATAATAGGATATATTCTTGAGATATCTACTTGTTTTAAACCTTTGATCATAAATACATGTGATGGCTTTATTTCATTGGTTAGTGCAATTCATGTAGTATACGTCGCTCAAAGGAGCCTTAAAACTTTGAACCAAGATTAAAAAACAAATTTTTTGGAGTAAGAGTGGACTAGATGAAAAAATGGCAGTGTATAGTTTGCGGATTTGTCTATGATGAAGCAGAAGGGTGGGAAGAAGATGGCATCGAGCCAGGTACGGCCTGGGACGATGTTCCAGAGGATTGGATATGCCCGGAGTGTGGAGTAGGAAAGATTGATTTTGAAATGATGGAAGTCGATTAAATGACAGATAGAAGTGCGTTAACCCGAAAAATTCTGTTAGGGATGTTATTGGGACTAGCGTTAGGGTCGTTGGTTCATTCTCTTTCTGTTGATGAATCAAGCCCTGTTATGGTTTTTGGTATCAACGGAATAATAGATCTGGGGGGCCAGATTTTTATTGTTAGTTTGAAGCTGCTTGTTGTTCCCCTGGTTTTTGTTTCGCTTGCCTGCGGGGCAAGTAATCTTTCGGGCGGCACCAGCCTTGGGCGTATTGGGTTGAAGACTATTTCTCTATATCTACTAACCACTGCGATCGCCATAAGCCTCGCTCTAATGGCATCTAATATCGTCAATCCTGGACTAGGAATGGCATTGTCATCTGAAGCTGTTTTTGTGGGGAAAGATACTCCTGCTTTTAAGCAGGTATTGTTGGATATTTTCCCTAGCAATCCTGTCAAGGCAATGGCCGAAGGTAATATGTTGCAGGTGATTGTTTTTTCCATTCTCGTGGGAGTGGCAATTTCAAAAAGTGGGCATAATGGTTCCCGTTTACGGGAGAGCCTCAATGACTGGAATGAGGTAATAATGAAACTGGTCCTCATGTTGATGTCAGTAGCTCCTATTGGCGTGTTTTGTTTAATGACATCCGTATTTTCAAATATGGGATTTTCAGGAATCCTTGATTTGATTCAATATTTTCTAACTGTTGTTGGCGCTCTCTTTCTTCATTTTGTGTTCACATATTTTATACTTTTGCGGGTTCTCGCGCATTGCAGTCCGACCAAATTTTTTAAAGACTTCTATCCGGTAATGGTTTATGCGTTTTCAACCAGCAGTTCTAGTGCGACTCTGCCAATCACTTTGGAAACTCTTGAAAAAAGAATGGGCATTAAAAAAGAAGTTGCTTCATTTACTGCTCCATTAGGAGCAACAATTAATATGGATGGTACTGCTATCATGCAAGGAGTGGCGACCGTATTTATCGCCCAGGCATATGGGGTAGAAATTGGTTTCTCTGGGTACTTAATGGTTATTATGACTGCTACTATGGCTTCAATAGGTACGGCTGGGGTCCCAGGAGTTGGGTTGATTACTCTTGCGCTGGTACTTCAACAAGTCGGGTTACCGGTCGAAGGTATTGCACTAATAATCGGAGTGGACAGGTTGTTAGATATGTTGAGGACTTCAATTAATGTAGGAGGTGACGCTACCGTCGCCGCTATCGTTGCTAAGAGTGAAGGAAAGTTCCATTACCCGTAGCAATTTCATGATTGTTCAAACAAGACCAACATCTTCAGTATTTGTTATCCATCTTCTAATTAAGATTTTTGCTGTTTCTCTGTCTTCTATTAGTAACTTTTCTGCGATTTCTCTGGCTTCCGGCAGCATTTCCTTATCTCTTAAAAAATCTGCAATTTTTAGTCTTATCTCACCTGATTGTTTAGTTCCAAATATTTCACCAGGGCCTCGTATTTCGAGATCTCTTTCTGCGATAAAAAAGCCATCATTACTTTCACGCATGACAGTAAGTCTTTGGCGGCTGAGTTCTCCGAGAGGTTGTTTATACAGAAGCAGGCAATGTGATACGTTGCTCCCTCTTCCAACTCTGCCTCTTAGTTGATGAAGCTGAGCCAGCCCTAATCTCTCGGAATTCTCTATAATCATAAGGCTAGCGTTAGGAACATCGACCCCTACTTCAATTACAGTCGTGGAGACTAGGAGATCAACACTGCCTTTTTTAAACTCGTCCATAATTTTTGCCTTGGCATCGGACGAGAGTTTTCCATGCACTAGCGCTATCGAAATTTTGGGCAGTCGGTCTTGTAACTCGGCCGCCACTTTTTCAGCGGCTTCACACTCCAGGTGTTCCGATTCAGCAATTAGAGTGCATACCCAATAAGCCTGTCTCCCTGACTGACAAGCTGCATCAACTTTTGCGATAACTTCGCTCCGTTTATCATTCGACAGCACAGATGTTGAAATTGGCTTTCTCCCTGGAGGCAGCTCATCTATTGTTGAAACGTCCATTTCAGCGTAGATTCCCATTGAAAGGGTTCTAGGGATAGGCGTAGCTGTCATTATCATCTGATGTGGAGCGAAATTTTTCTTAGCGCCCTTCTCTCTTAGAGCTAGTCTTTGATGCACACCGAATCTGTGTTGTTCATCAATAATAACTATTCCCAAAGACTGGAATATTATTTCTCTTTGAAACAGGGCATGAGTCCCGATTATTACATTAGTTTTTCCGTCTTTTATCCTCTCTATCTGGATTTTTCTGGTTTTTCCTTTTACATTTCCGGTTAACAGACTTACCTCAATCTTTAAAGGTTCTAGCCAAGCACTGAGAGTATAAAAATGTTGTTCGGCCAGAAGCTCTGTAGGAGCCATAACTGCAGACTGGAGACCGTTTTCGTGGGTATGAATAGCAGCAAGCGCCGCTAGCACAGTTTTTCCTGATCCCACATCGCCTTGAATTAGCCTTAGCATTGGATGCTTTTGCATCATGTCATTAGAGATTTCTTTTGCGACGCGAGATTGAGCTCCTGTGAGCTTGAAGCCGAGAGAGCGGATAGCCTTTTTGTATTTGGATCCGGGGTTAGAGTGCCCAGGCGCTTTAAGTTTCTTTAGCTCGTCTCGGATCAGTCTTGAATAGGTCTGGTGCGCTGTTAGTTCATCAAGAGATAATGTTTTTTGTGCTGGATGTTCTCCTTGCATGAGTAGATCTGCATTTGCTCCAGGCGGAGGCTTGTGCAGATATTGAATTGCCTCAGATATATCTATCCCCGATTTTCTATTAATTAAGTTCTGTATTGGTACTTTTTTAAGATATAACAGAGCTTCTGCCACTATTTTTCGGTATCGAGATTGAGTTATGCCCTCGGTTAAGGGATAAATTGGTGTCAGGTGCTCGTTTGGCGAAGTGTCGATATCTATGTTGGCGTATTCTGGGTGATATATTTCTAGTCCACTGGCTCCTTTTCTTGCTTCTCCGTAACATCTTATTTTTTTTTTAGAATCTAACTTTGCTTGCTGGGATTTAGAAAAATAATAGAACCTGAGCCCTATTCTCCCTGTGTTATCCTCAAGAAATGCTAGAAGACTGCGTCGTCGACCAAAAATAATCTTGGTTTCGCTAATAATTCCTTCTAGGAGATAACTACTTCCTGCCGTCACCGAAGCGATGGTGGAGACAGTTGTTCTGTCTTCGTATCTGAAAGGAAGATGAAAAAGCAAATCTTCGGCTGTATTTATGCCTATTCTGGAAAGCTTCGCGCTTAGGCTGGGACCGACACCTTTTAGTGCCTCGATCGGTAATCCCTTAGGGTAGCTCGACCAATCCGATTTTCTCAATCGCATTTAGCAATCGCATCGATTTCGATAATAGCCCCCTTAGGGAGAGCTGAAACTTCGAGCGTGGCCCTAGCAGGATAAGGTTTCTCAAAAATCTCTTCCATCCTTTTATTTACCAGATCAAAGTTTTCTAGATTAGTGAGGTAGATATTTAACTTCAGAATATCGTTGAGTCCGCCCCCGGCCTCTACAAGAATTGATTCGATATTAGTGAATACTTTATCTATTTGTTGATTCGCGTCAGAATTTTCGATCGAAGATTCACCGGGAGCTAAAGCAATCTGGCCGCTGAGATATAACAATCCTTTATGTTCGATTGCTTGGCTATAGGGCCCTATTGCGGAAGGAGCATTTTTTGTAGAGACTGGTATTTTCATTAATTTCTTGCTCTAACAATGCGATTTATACCTTTAATAGTTCTCATTTTTTTTATTACTGCAGCAAGATGAATTCGGTCTTTGACATTTATTACTGTGTTAACGATACCGAGATGGGCATCTTTCTCAAGAAAGTTAATACGCTCTATATTTGCATTTGCATTTGTTACAGCCGAAGCTATAACCGCAATTATACTTCGGTCGTGTTCTAGTTCCACCCGAAGTTCTACAGAAAATTCTTGATCCAGGCTCGAAGCCCATCTTACTTCCATTATTTCCTGCGGCCTTTCAAGGAAATCTGCCATGTTTTTGCAAGCGTCTATATGTATGACGATACCCCTTCCCGCTGATAAGTGACCAATAATAGAATCCCCGGGCAGAGGCCAGCAGCATTTCCCATAGCTCACTACCATTCCCTCTGTTCCTTTTATCGCAAGCGGTCCAACTTCAGAAAAAATATGATCGTTTTCAGATGTGCCTTTTAGTCTACTTGCTATTAAGCTGGCCATCTGATTCCCAAGGCCTATTTCGGTAAGTAGACTTTCCATACTGGAAATATCTCTCTCATCTAAAATTGTTTGAAGTAAGTTGGGATTAACGCTATCCAAAGTTAGATCATATTGCCGTAAAGTCTCTTCGAGAAGCCGTCGTCCAAGAGCCATAGCTTCGGTTTGCTGCTGCTGCTTTAGGGTGTTTCTAATTCCACCTCTTGCCTTGCCTGTGACGACAAAATTAAGCCAGCTTGGGTCTGGTCGCGCGCCCGGTGCACGGATTATCTCTACCGTTTGTCCTGATTCAAGTGTCGCCGAGAGCGGCGCGAGCCTTCTATCTATTCGACAAGCAATACATGCGTTTCCTATGTCAGTGTGGACAGCGTAAGCAAAATCAATCGGTGTAGCTCCTTGCGGTAGATCGAAAATTTCCCCAGTTGGAGAGAACACGTATACATCATCCGGAAACAAATCGATTTTGACGTTTTCTATAAACTCGAGCGAATCTCCTGCATTTTTTTGTATTTCTAGGAGTCCTTTCATCCACTCTATTGCTCTCCCGCGTGATCTAGTTGCGGATTCATCGGTCGTCTTGTAAAGGTAATGGCCAGCTATACCGTTATTGGCAAAGGTTTCCATATCTTTAGTCCGGATCTGAATTTCTATCGGTATTCCGTGCATTCCAAAAAGAGTGGTGTGAAGTGATTGGTACCCATTGGCTTTTGGGATTGCGATATAGTCTTTAAATCTAGCAGATACTGGCTTGTATAAATTATGAACTGCTCCCAATGAACGATAACAGTCATCAACTTCATCGACGACAATTCGGAATGCGTATACATCCATTATCTCGCTAAATGATTTTCTTTTGTTTCTCATTTTTTCGTAGATACTGAAAAGATGTTTTTCTCGACCAAAAACTTTCCCAGAAAGGTTGAGCCGCTCTAAGCATGTTTCGATTGATTTCTTTATTTGCTCCACGATCTCGGTTCGATTGCCCCGAGCTTTTTTTACTGCTTTCCCTATCATTGAAGAGCGCATGGGATACATTGCTTTAAATCCTAACTCTTCAAACTCTACTCTAAGGTTATTCATTCCCAACCTTAACGCTATGGGGGCATAAATCTCTATTGTTTCCTTAGCGATTCGGCGGCGCTTTTCAGGGTCCAGATATCCCAAGGTTCGCATATTATGGAGTCTGTCCGCGAGCTTTACTAAAATAACTCTGATGTCTTTTGTCATCGCCAGAGTCATTTTTTGAAAATTTTCGGCTTGTGCTTCAGCTCTAGACTGGAAAACTATTTCAAGCTTGCTAACACCATCTACTAGTTCCGCGACTTCATCATCGAATTCCTGTCCAAGGGTATGCTTGGGGATACTGGTATCCTCGATTACATCGTGCAGGAGCGCTGCCATCAAGCATTGATGATCCATATGCATTTCTGCAAGAATCTTAGCCACGGCTAAAGGGTGGGTTATATATGCTTCCCCAGATTTTCTTTTCTGGCCATCATGAGCTTCGCTTGCGAAGTGATAGGCCTTCACGACCTGATTAACTTGGTTTGGTTCTAGGTAACTTTTGAGATCTTTTGATAGTGCGGCGATATCAGTCATCGCTTCCATTCTCTTTAATACGAAACAATGCCAGAACTTTTTTTGCTGTATTTACAAGGAATGCAGCAAAAGAAGTTTGCTTATATTGAGTTAAAGTCTTTCTCGTTTTGCTCAAGCCCTTCTTGAACCGCTGAAAGTGCAAGGGCTTCAGTTTCTTCCTGAGTTGGCTCATTTAATATTGATGCGTTTACTAATCCATCTGCAATTTCTCGGAGAGCAAGTACAGTTGGCTTGTCGTTTTCTATGGTTACCAAAGGTTCTTTGCCCCCAGTAGCAATCTGACGAGCTCTCTTGCTGGAAACCATTACTAACTCGAACCGGTTATCCACGTTTTCTAGACAATCTTCTACTGTAACTCGTGCCATTTTCCCCCCGGAGAATTGATAGCAAAATAGGAAACATAAGTACATCGAACAGTGAGCAAGTGTATCGTCAACCAGCTTAATAGACAACAGAATGGGAGTTAATTAGTTAGATTAGTAATTAGGTCTTTTAAATGAATCACCTGTTTCTCTCTAACAAACTGCTCCCCATTTCCATGAATTATCTGAGAGAGAGATTCAAGAGCTAGATCAAAAACATTATTCTCGATAAGAAAATCAAAATTTGTCCATTTAGAGGATTCGGCAATCGCTTGCTGCATTCTTTTTTCTACTATTTCTTCACTATCTTGAGCTCTAGTTTTTAATCTAGTTCGAAGAGCTTCTAATGAAGGAGGCAGGATAAATATTGACTGAGCCCCCGCAAATTTGTTTCTTACTTGTAAAGCCCCTTGCCAATCTATCTCCAGGATTAGTGTTTTCCCATTGTCTAGGATTCGCTGAGCTTCCTCAAAACTTGTTCCATAGGAGTGCCCAAATACTTCTGCACTCTCCAGGAATCCTTGTCTCGATTGAATTCTGGAGAATTCTGTCTCTGAGACAAAGTGGTAATCTTTGCCCTCTATCTCGCCCTCTCTTTTCGCTCTTGTGGTGTGAGAAACAGCAGCTCTACAGCCATCTGTTTTTTCAATCAATGCTTTAACAAGAGATGTTTTCCCAGCTCCTGAAGGTGCAGATATGATAAAAAAATTAAGTTTGTTCGAGGAGGACATCTTTCTATTCAATATTTTGTACCTGTTCTCGTATTTGTTCGATTATGACTTTGAGATCTAAGGTATTATTTGTAGTAGAGAGCGCATGTGACTTTGAAGAAATTGTATTTGCCTCTCTGTTAAGTTCCTGCATCAGAAAGTCTAACCTTCTTCCTACCGGTTCTTGAAGGGATAAATTTCTGTTAACTTCCTTAATATGAGAATTTAGCCGATCGAGTTCCTCTTCGATATCAGTCTTTTGTATAAGGAAAACGAGCTCTTGTTCAAATCGGTCATGATCCACTTGTATCTTTAAATTTTTTAGTCTTGCTTGCATTTTCTTTTCTTGTGCTTTATGTATTTTCGGCACTTCTTCTTTTAGATTTGCAACTATCTTTCCGATTTCATTTGTTTTGTTTCTTAACACTCCTGCAATTACTTTGCCCTCTCGTTTTCGCATCTTAACGATTTCAGCTACCGCTTTAGAAAACCCTTTTCTTACTTCGGAGTGTAGAATTTTTTCGTTTTCTTTTGTTTTAATTAGACCTGGCCATCGAAGCACCGATAAGACATCACCCACATTTTCAATTCCGATTTTATGCTGAACTTTGGTCATCAGTTTCTGGAGGGCTTCCAGTAGAGGTTCATTGATTGATAACTCTGGAAGTAGATTTAACTCATTTAATTTTAATGAGCATTCTATTTTCCCCCTTTCAATATGACCTCTAACTATATCTGATAAGTCCATTTCAAGTTCCCTCAAGCTATCGGGGATCCGAAAAGAAATATCGAGATAGCGATGGTTAATTGATCTGATTTCCCAAGTCGCAGCAACATTAGAAATTCTTGCGAACGCCGTCATGCTTCTAATCATCAAAGAGTTCGTCCATGCAGATTGATAAATAGTATAATAGACTTTTGGATTAGGGGAATAAATTATGCCAAGGTTAGTTTCTAGAGAGCCTGATCAGATGAGAGAGATATCGATTCAGAGAGACTTTATAAAACATGCGGAAGGGTCCGTGCTCATAAGTTTTGGAGATACCCGAGTTGTCTGCACAGCGAGCATTGAGAATGGAGTTCCTTCTTTCATGAGAGGCAGTGGTGCAGGATGGATAACTTCAGAATATGGTATGTTACCTAGATCAACCGGGGAACGCATGGCTAGAGAGGCATCTAAGGGCAAGCAGAGCGGAAGAACTCAGGAAATTCAGCGACTGATCGGGCGATCTCTTAGAGCAGCTGTAGATTTAAAAACGCTAGGAGAAATGACTATAAAAATAGATTGCGATGTTATTCAAGCGGACGGCGGGACTCGAACTGCGTCAATAACCGGAGCGTGTATTGCTCTTTTTGATGCGCTGAAGAATTTCGGTAGCCCTGCTAAAACTCAATTAATATCTGCAATTTCGGTTGGAATAGTAAATGGTGAGCCCGTTTTGGATCTAGAATATTTAGAGGATTCGAATGCAGATACGGATATGAATGTAGTTGTTGCTGAAGACGGAAGATTTATTGAGATTCAGGGTACAGCAGAAAATGAGCCTTTCAGTGATCGTGAACTCATGGCGATGCTCGTCTTAGCTCAAAAAGGAGCAAAAGAGTTGATAAATCTTCAACGAAAAGTTTTATCGGAGCCAAGATAGATGCTATCAGTTTATAAGCGGGAGTTTATCGACCTGGCATTGTCTAAGGGTGTATTAAAGTTTGGCGAATTTACGTTGAAGTCTGGCAGGGTTAGCCCTTATTTCTTTAATATCGGAGATATTTCTTCGGGTAATAGTATTTCTCGTATTGGGAAGTGCTATGCCGATCTTATTCAAAGTTCCTCTTCCGGCGCTGATTTTCTTTTCGGTCCCGCCTATAAAGGTATTCCCTTAGTTGTCGCTACGAGTATTGCGCTTTTAAAATATTACGATACAGATATTTCGTATGCGTTTAATAGAAAGGAAAGGAAAGATCATGGAGAAGGAGGGGAAATTATCGGACAGAGACCTTCTGGCAATGTGCTTATTCTTGATGATGTTATTTCAGCAGGAACGTCTATTCGAGAAGCCTACAAGATATGCAAAAGAAGTGGTGCTAACCCCGTGGGTGTTATTGTTTCGATTGATCGACAGGAGACTGGTTTGAATAATCTATCTGCGATAGAAGAATTAGAAGAAGAACTAAATATAGAGATTTTCAGTATAGTTAGCCTGGACGATATCATTCAATATCTAGAACAGAATGGAAATTTTCAGAAACAGTTAGCTAGCATCCAGAGATATCAAGGAGAGTATGGGGTAGGTTCTAGGTGATATATAATTCTATACTTCTTTGAAAATATTTCTGGAAAGCGTGTCCCATTGGGAATCCAAGTCCTGGGTAGGTAGACGGGTGAAGTCACTTCGGACATATTGTCCTATCTTCCCTTCTAAAAAAGAAATTAGTAGGTTAGCGTAAATACTAGGGTTGGCTTCGAGTGCAGTATGCTGGACCAACACAATCTCTTTTAATACCTGTTTGATTTGAACTTCGATTCTCTCAAACAACTGGTTAACTCTATGTCGAAGCCGTTCTGTTTCTCCTGTTAAAGCATCGCCTGTTAAGACTCGGCTGATACCAGGATTTTTTTCAGAAAAAGTTAAAACGAGAATAACTATTCCCCGGCATTTGCTAGATGAATTGTTTTCCTCGTTAAGAATTTTCGATATTCGTGAAAAAAGAGTGTTCTCGACGAACTCTAGTAAACTATCAAACATTTTTGCTTTGCTTGGAAAATGTCTATAAAGAGCTGCCTCTGACACTCCAACTTCTTTTGCTAGACCAGCTGTTGTTATTCTGCTGCCGGGATTATTCTCCAAAATTGAAGCGAGAGATTGAAGAATTTGTGCTTTCCTTGAAGGTTCAGGAATTGTCTCAGCTCCATTCTCTTTATTATCTATCATGTCATGAATTCCTGTTTTTTTTAAACCCTAACGGACGGATTAGTAGTTTATTCTTCTCGCTGGCTAGTCACTAGTGTGCCAATTCCTTTGTCCGTTAATACCTCCAGCAGAACCGCATGTTCTTGTCGTCCATCAATTATGTGCGCTTTTTTCACTCCATTTTGAACTGCTGATATTGCGCACCTTACTTTGGGAATCATTCCTTCTGTTATTTCTTGCTCTTTTATTAAAGTTTCCGCCTGATCTGGATTGATACTAGAAATCAAGTTGTCCTGTTTATCTTTAATTCCAGCGACATTGGTAAGCATGATCAGTTTCTCTGCTTCCAGTTTCTCGGCGATTTTCCCTGCCGCCAGATCTGCATTAATATTGTAGGTAGTGCTGTCGTCTCCAATGCCAATCGGGGCGATCACAGGGATTATTCCTCTATCCACGAGTATGTTGATTATGTTCTGATTTATCTCAGAGACTTCTCCTACATGGCCTAGATCTACTTTCTCTTCACCTTTTATTTTGTTGACAACTCTTTCGATCACCATCTTTTTCGCTCGGATTAGGTTTGCGTCTTTTCCTGTTAACCCGACTGCATCTCCGCCACTTCTATTTATAAGATTCACAATCTCTGGATTTACTGTGCCTCCCAGAACCATTTGGACTACTTCCATAGTCCTGCTGTCCGTAACTCGCATCCCGTCAACGAACGAGGTTTCTATTCCTAGGTTTTTGAGAGTTGTACCTATTTGAGGACCCCCTCCATGAACTACTACCGGATTCATACCGACCAGCTTCATTAAAACAATATCTCTAGCGAATGAAGATTTAAGATGTTCCTCGGTCATTGCGTTTCCGCCATATTTTACGACGATCGTTTTGCCAAAAAACTTTTTTATGTACGGCAGAGCCTCGATCAGTACGGGTGCTATTTGCAGATTTGAATCTGACATTTTTTTCCTTATTTAAGTCCTGATGAACCGAAACCTTTGTCCCCTCGTTCACTGGTTGTGAATTGCGTTACGATTTTCAGTGCCACCTGTTTTACTGGAATTAAGACTAGCTGAGCAATCCTATCCCCTTGGGAGATCAAGAAACTGGATTCTCCTCTGTTCCAGGCTGATATCATAATTTCGCCTTGGTAGTCTGAATCTATAAGTCCTACAAGGTTTCCCAGCACAATTCCGTGCCTGTGTCCGAGTCCTGACCTTGGAAGTATTAGCGCTGCGTAATCTGGGTTTTTGATAGATATAGCGATTCCAGTCCCTATTAGTTCGGTCTTACCAGGAGCTAAAGTTATTTCTTGGCTAATGCAGGCTCTTAGATCCATTCCGGCGGCACCTTCTGTACTATAGGCAGGAACAGGAATTTCCGTTCCTATTTTGTTGTTTAGTATTTTAACTTCGAGCTCTTGCATCAGTTCCGAACCCAGCTAGTTGCTCCGATATGATTTCTATAAGGTTTCGGGCCAATTGCGTTTTGTTGGCCTTGGGCAGATTTATAGACGTTTTGGGAGTAAGGACGGTTGCTTCGTTAAGGTCGCTGTTGAATCCGATTTCAGAATCACTCACATCGTTAGCGACTATCATATCCAGCTTTTTTTCCTTTAGCTTGGAGTTTGCGTTCTCTAATAAATTCTCTGTTTCAGCAGCAAATCCAACCGTGAAAAGATGATTTCCCTTAATTTTAGTTACTTCGGATAGGATGTCTGGAGTTCTGGAGAGCTCAATAGTTAGATTCCCATTTACATTCTTTTTTATCTTATTAGGGGCAGTGAGTTTTGTTTTAAAATCTGCCACTGCTGCTACGGAAATAAAAACATCAGTTCCAGGAACTTGGTCTAGAACTGCATCAAGCATTTGCCCTGCTGATTCTACCTTAATTAATTGAGCTCTATCAGGTTTAGGGAGATTCGTAGGCCCTGATATCAGAACAACGTTTGCCCCTGCTTCTGCGGCGGCTTCCGCAATCGCATATCCCTGTTTGCCGGAGCTATGGTTGCTAATATATCGAATTGGATCGATTGCTTCTCGGGTCGGTCCGGCCGTAACGACAACTTTTTTCCCCGATAACACTCCTGTTTCAAACAATTCGCAAGCCAATAAAATGATGTCTGGAACATCCAATAATCTTCCGACCCCAGTTTCTCCGCACGCTTGCTCTCCTTCTCCGGGCGCAAATACAGAAATACCGACTGATTTTGTTTGAGCCAAGTTCTTTTGGGTAACCTCTTTCTCCCACATGCTACGATTCATTGCGGGAGCAATTGCTACTTTGCAATCGGCTGCTAGGCATATCGCGGTAAGCAAATCATCGCCTCTTCCCTGTGCCAGACGAGATATAAAATTGGCGGAAGCTGGAGCTATAAGGATTAAATCCGCCCATCGCGCAAGTTCTATGTGTCCCATGGCCGATTCCGTTTCTGGGTCCAGTAGATCAAGATGAACGGGATTTTTTGACAAAGCCTGCAGGGTTAGCGGGGTTATGAATTCTTGTGCCGCTGCCGTCATTGCAGTCCGTACCTCCGCTCCTTCATCCTGGAGTCGACGGCAAATTTCGGCACTTTTGTATGCTGCTATCCCTCCTGTTACCCCTAGGAGCACTCTCTTGTTTGTTAACTGATTGGATATCATTTTTGAAATCTTGGTTAAGGCCCTGAAGAGGGCATGGCGCGAGTGTATACTCACTATTCTAGCTTTTTTTTTCCTGTTTTTGTCAAATTTATTGAAGAAGATTGTTCGATTTGCTATAAACGCTTTTCTTTGATTCAACCAGCCAAGTAGAATTTTCCAAATAGGGGCTTTAACAATGTCTAAAGAGTGTCAGGTAACAGGGAAGCGGTCTGTGACTGGAAACAATGTTTCTCATGCCCATAATAAAACTCGGAGGCGTTTTTTACCCAATATTCATTATCATAGATTCTGGTTAGAAAGCGAAAACAGGTTTGTAAAGCTTCGAGTATCAGCTAAAGGTATGCGAATTATAGATAAGTTAGGAATTGATAAAGTTGTTAGTGACATACGATCGCGCGGAGGAAAAGTTTAGAATGAGAGAAAAAATTAGATTAAATTCATCAGCTGGAACCGGACATTTTTACACAACAACAAAAAATAAAAAAAATACGCCTGAGAAAATGGAAATAAAAAAGTTTGATCCTGTAGCTAGGGCTCATGTTTTATATAAGGAAGCTAAAATCAAGTAGTTTTTGATTAACATATCTATAATCAGTTTTTTAAGAACTCAGCTGCTGAATAAGATCTCATACAACTAATGCCAGAGCTTCCTGAAGTTGAGACCACCAGGATTGGCCTAACACCTCACGTTATAAAGAAGAAAATAACTAAGGTTATAGTACGGCAACCTAATCTTAGATGGCTGGTTCCGTCTGATCTGGAAAATTCTCTTGTAGGCAGTTCCTTTGAGCAGTTAACACGCAGAGGGAAATATCTTTTCTTTCACACGGAGCGTGGAAGAATGATGGTGCATCTAGGAATGTCTGGCAGTTTGCGAATTGTCCCGGTTGAGTTAGATCCTCGTACTCATGATCATATTGATATTTATCTTGATGATGCAGTTATTCTGAGATACCACGATCCTCGGAGATTTGGTTCCTTTTTTTGGCTGGAATCAGATGAGGGTCATAAATTGTTATCCAATCTCGGTCCTGAACCGCTTTCTTCAGATTTTGATGGCAAGTATTTGTTCGAAATTTCCAAAAAAAGAAAAGTTACGGTTAAGTCTCTAGTTATGAACAGCACTGTAGTTGTAGGTGTTGGAAACATATATGCTAACGAATCATTGTTTTTGTCAGGAATAAATCCGAACATAAAGGCTAGCAGGGTTTCGAAGAAGCGTTATGACAGATTAGCAAATCAGATAAAAAAAGTTCTGAGAGCTTCTATTCGAAGCGGAGGAACAACATTAAGAGATTTTGTTCGCGAAGATGGCAATCCGGGTTATTTTAAACAGCGGCTATTTGTTTACGGAAGGTCAGGTTATCCCTGTAAGGTTTGCGAATCTCCTATCAAGCAAAAGCGGATAAACAATAGATCAACTTTTTTTTGTAGGACGTGTCAGAGTTAAACGATTTTCTTTGTATTAAGTGCTTCTTCTATGGCTGGATGGACAAATTTAGCGATATCCCCTCCATACCCTGCTATTTGTCGGACTAGAGAAGAAGAAATATATGAGTTTTCTTCTGAAGGCGCTAGAAAGATAGTTTCTATGTCTGGTTCTAAAGCTCTGTTCATATTGAGCATTTGAAATTCGTAGTCAAAGTCTGTGACCGTTCTTATTCCTTTCAAAATAACCGTTGCCCCTATTTTTTTGGCAAAGCTTACCGTTAAGGAATTGAAGCCAATAACCTCAACGTTTTTTATGTGGCCCAATGCTTCTTTTGCGAGATTGACACGCAACTCTAGCTCACCTGGTGATTTGTGTGGGCTAGTAGCTATTCCAAGCACCACAGCATCGAAAAGCACCGAAGCCCTCTCAACTAGGTCGACATGCCCATTGTGAATCGGATTAAACGTGCCTGGGTAAAGAACTTTACTCATTATTTCCCAATGCCAAAATCTAGATGATACATAGCTAAACCTTTAAAGCCAATCTCAGATCGAATTTGTCTGAGCAGAGCAGAGTGCAAAAGACACCGATCCAGCTTTTTTTTTCTTGATTATCTTCCACTCTAATGGAAGAAGTGATTTTTCGATTTCCTTGTCACTTTCCAAATATATGTATTTCTTAGCAATAGAAAATTGACTAATTTTTCCGCAGAGAGAATAGAATTCTTTGCTCTGAAATGGAGGGTCAAAAAAAATGATATCGAATTGGTCGTTACAAATTTCCAACCACCTTGAAGCGTCATTGTTTATTACTATGATTTTGCTTGGTTTGTTATCAAACTGAAGAAGTGTCTTTGTTATATATGCAGAGATGTCTCTGTTTTGCTCAACAAAAGTAACGCTTTTTGCGCCTCTGGAAAGCGCTTCAATGCCAAGAGATCCGCTACCAGCAAATAAATCCAGACATTTTGAGTTAGGTAAATCAGAATCTAGCCAGTTGAATAGGGTCTCTTTTATTCTGTTTCCCGTTGGTCGAATTTCCTCATTTTCTGGGAAATTTATCTTCCGGCCTCGCCATTTACCGCTAATGATGCGAATGTTTTGTCTTTGATGCTTAGTCAAAACCTAGTAATCTCGGTTTTCAGAGTAGGACCTCTTGAGTTATATAACTAAATCATTTAGAGGATGATGTTTGCGGTGCAGAGAAATTTTAGCTGCATGGAACGTAATGATCAAAAAATTTTATGGAAGCCTTTCTTAGCGCACTTGAAAAGACCAAGACCAAATTTTCGGAAGGTCTGAGTAAAATATTTTCTGGACCAGAGAAACTTGATACTGAGTTGTTGGAGGAGATTAAGATGCTATTACTTTCTTCTGATGTTGGTGCAGGAGCGACTGAGCGCATTATTGCCGATCTTGCTGGAACTTTAGGCTCGTCGAAAATAACAGATAAAGGAGTTGTACTAGATAAATTAAAGATGATCATGGTGAGGTTATTAGAACCCGTTGAACGACCTTTAGTTATCGATGGAGAAATGCGCCCATATGTTGTCCTGGTAATTGGAGCTAATGGAGCTGGCAAAACTACTACCATTGCTAAGTTAACAAAACTTTTAAAATCCGATAATAAAATAATGTTGGCCTCTGGGGATACTTTTCGAGCGGCAGCGACAAATCAATTAAGTTTGTGGGGAGATCTCCTGGGAGTGCCTGTAATTTCTCAAGGACAAGGAGCTGACTCGGCTTCGGTAGTTTTCGATGCCTTGTCTTCAGCTAGAAGCAAAGGGGTTGATGTTCTGATTGCTGACACTGCAGGAAGGCTGGAGAATAAAACTTCTCTTATGGAGGAGTTAAAGAAAATCACCAGAGTACTGAAAAAAATTGACCAAAAAGCCCCACACGAGATTTTGTTAGTTCTTGATTCGGGGATAGGACAGAATGCAATCGGTCAACTAAGAGAATTTAACCAGATGGTAGGAGTTTCAGGGTTAGTGCTCACAAAGTTGGACGGAAGTGCAAAAGGCGGAGTCATATTTAGCTTGGCTCATGAATTTCGTGTGCCTGTTAGATTTATCGGTTTAGGAGAAAAGGAAGATGATTTAAAAGCTTTCTCTGCAAAAGAGTTTGTAGACACATTGTTGGAATCTAATGATTAGCTTTGACCATGTAAGCATGAGATATCCTGATGGTTTTGAGGCTTTGAAGGACGTTAATTTTGAACTAAAAGATGGTGAGATGGTTTTTCTGACTGGCCCCTCAGGGGCAGGGAAAAGCACGCTTTTAAAATTAATAACGATGATAGAGAGACCGGCGTCAGGTCAGATTTTGTTTGATGGCCTAAATCTGAACAGAGTTTCGAACAAACATATATATAAGATCCGAAGGGAAATCGGAGTTGTTTATCAGAATCATCGATTGTTGTTCGACAAAAATGTTTTTGAAAACGTAGCATTACCTCTCAGAGTTATTGGAACTAATGTAAAGGATATTTCTAGGCGAGTCCGAGCTTCTATTTCAAAAGTCGGTCTCGCAGGCAAGGAAAGGAAATTTCCAAAGAACTTATCCAGTGGCGAGCAGCAAAGAGTCGGCATCGCCAGAGCCGTTGTGAGCAGGCCCTCGCTGCTACTAGCAGATGAACCAACTGGAAATTTGGACCCACAATTATCAGAGGAAATAATGGTACTTTTTGAACAGTTTAATCAGGTCGGAGTCAGTTCCTTAATAGCGACTCATGATATTGACCTTTTGGACAGACGGAAGAAGAGAGAGCTCAGATTATCTAAGGGCACCTTGGTTAGTGAATCAAAATAGAGCTGAGAAAAAATCTGGATTTCTTCTTAGAACAAGGTTGCTTGTGTCTGGTCATTTTGATGATTTAAAGAAAACAGCCGCTGAGCTTATTACAAATCCTTTAAATAGTACTCTCAGCCTTTTGTTAATTGCGGTTTCGATTGCGTTGCCTTCGATTTTCTTAACATTGACGACCAATTTTATGTCAGGATTAGATCGGATAGATGAAAGCCCGAAGATAAATGTATACCTAAGAGAAGAAGTATCAATTGAAGAGGGAATGACAGTTACTCGCGGGCTTCTCGAACATCCTCAGGTTTCCGAAGCTACCTTTATCTCTGCTGATGAGGCCCTAAAGGAATTCCAAGAGGGGTCTAACTTAAGTGGAATCTTGATTGCTTTGGATGAGAACCCGTTACCCCATGTGGTAGAAGTTGTGCCTTCAAGTCTCGATCCTTTGGATGTTTCAAATCTAGTAATGAGCATCGAGTTGTATGATCAGGTGCAGGAGGCATCTATCAATTTAAGATGGCTAGAAAGGTTATTTGCTATCTCTCTGATCTTGAAAAGACTTGTTTTTGTATTGGCATTAATCCTTTTTTTGGGCGTTATTCTGGTTATAGCGCATACAATTGGAGTCGCAATTCAATTTAAGCGCCAAGAAATAGAATTAATGTTACTGATTGGTGCAACGCATGGTTTTGTCAAAAGACCTTTTAGGTATTTGGGTTTTTGGTATGGCTTTGGTGGGGGTTTGCTGGCTGCGGTAATTACAGAACTATCAGTTAGCTCACTCTCCGCAAGTGTCGAAGCTTTAGCGCAAAGCTACAGAAGTAGTTACGCTCTTGATAGCGGAGGTATTGTTGGGATATTGGCCATAATTGTTGTTGGTGTTTTTCTGGGAGTAGTTGGAGCTTCAATCGGCGTATCAAGGCATGTAAAAGAAATTCAGAATTAGAACTATGCCTAAGCATTAATGGATTAGATTGGCCCTTGTTAATCTCTGGTGCTAGAATCTGCGGTCCTATTTTAATCTTTAAGGATGATTATTTTGGTTCATGAGATTGTTTCTACTCCGATTCTTTCTCCTGGTATCAGTCCTGAAGCCTACATAAGAGCGGTAAGTCAAATTCCATTGCTCAGTGCTGATAGTGAGCGCTCGCTGGCTAGGGATTTCTGTGAAAAGGGAGATCTGGACGCTGCCCGCCAGTTAGTAATGGCCAATTTAAGATTCGTCGTTTATGTTGCAAAGTCCTATTCTGGTTATGGTCTTTCTGAGTCAGACTTAATACAGGAAGGTAATCTAGGTTTGATGAAAGCTATTAAGCGCTTCGATCCAGAATACGGTGTGAGACTTGTCTCTTATGCGGTGCATTGGATCAAAGCAGAAATTCACGAATATATTTTGAAAAACTGGCGAATCGTTAAGATCGCAACTACAAAATCACAGAGAAAGCTTTTTTTTAACTTGCGGCGTGTAAAAAAGAACCTAGATTCATTGACTGAGAGCGAAATCCTTAAAGTAGCTAAGGATTTCAATGTATCTCCGACAGAAGTTAAAAATATGGAGGGCCGCTTATCTAATAAAGATGAAGTATTTGAAGCGCAAGGAGAACAATTATTATCGCCCGCTGGTTTCCTATCTGATTCCTCCAACGACCCTGCTACTATTATTGAAAATAATGATCACGAAATAGCCCAAAGGGAGAAACTGGCGAAAGCTTTCTCCGCTTTAGAGGAAAGATCAAGAGAAATCATCCGAAGAAGGTGGCTAAGTGAGCCCAAAGTAACCCTTTCCGACCTAGCAGGAGAGTTTGGTATATCAGCGGAAAGGGTTAGGCAATTGGAGCAGAATGCTCTGAAAAGAATAAGAGAAAATTTCTAAGTTGAGAAGAAATCTTTCCACAATAGCTATTTTATTTTCTATTTTTTCGGGAGGATTATCAGTTCTGATGGGAGCTTTGGGCGCGCATGCGTTTGACTTGGCCTTAGACAAAAATTTTCTAAACCAATTTGAAACTGCGGTCGAATATCAAATGTCTCATAGTTTAATAGTTTTGCTTGTTGGATTATTTAACGACCAATACGGACCAAATTTTTTCTTCGAGTTAAGCATGATGTCTTTTGTTTTGGGAATCATAGTCTTTTGTTTCAGTCTCTATGCGTTGACTCTTTTTTCGTTTTCGGGGATAGCATTTATTGTCCCAATAGGAGGGATTTTTCTAATGGCTGGCTGGGCCCTGTTTTTTGTTGCGTTTTTAGTTAAATAGCTTGTCAGAGCATAGAACTATCAGATCATTTGTTAGGCGCCAAGGCAGAATGACGGCAGCCCAGGAGCGTGCCCTTGAAGATCACTGGGATATATATGGCCTAGGGATTGGCGAGGGCGAGCAGGACTTCGACCAAGTTTTTGAAGTAGTAAGACCTATTATTTTAGAGATTGGTTTTGGAATGGGGGAGTCTCTTTACAAGCAAGCCCTTAAGGATCCAGATACAAATTTTATTGGGATAGATGTTCATCTTCCGGGGATCGGCAATCTAATTCAGCTATTAGAAAGGACTAAAACAAAGAACTTAAAAATATATGGCGAGGATGCCATAGAAATAATGAAAACAGCTATAAAAGACTCGGTCCTATCAGGGGTCCAGCTCTTATTTCCTGATCCGTGGCCCAAAAAAAAACACCACAAACGGCGTCTTGTAACTAAGGATTTCATTGAATTATTGAGCCAGAAATTAAGAAAAGGCGGCACTTTTCTAGTTGTGACTGATTCTTTTCCCTATTATGAGGTTATTCAGGATCTTTTTTCACTACGATCTGATTTTGCGAAGATAGCTTCGCCAACGCGTGAAGAAACCAAATATGAACGAAGAGGTAAGGCTCTAGGTAATGAAATCCATGAGTTATACTTTAGGCTAGATCAAAAGCATTAGTTCGTTTAGAAATAAATGTCCTTTAGTTGTGGGTACCACTTTGTCTTTCACTAAGTTTAAAAACCCCGAGCTAATCCCTTTTTCAATGAACGGTTCTAGGTCAGAACGATTTTTGTTGCATCTCTCTTCAAACATTGACAATTCAAAGCCCTCTACTAGCCTTAGTGCATTAATTAGAAATTCTGTTATAACTTCCTTTTTGCAAACCTCGGTCTTAATTGCATTATATCGCTCAAGATAATCAACTGGGTTTCTTGTTTTCCTAGTCCGTATTATTCGATCTTTTGAAGTTATTTTTCCGTGGGCGCCCGCGCCAATTCCAAGGTAATCTCCGAATTTCCAGTAGTTAATGTTGTGTTGGGATTCCTTTCCGGTTTTTGAATAAGCGGAGACCTCATATTGTTTATAACCAGCTGCGGCTAGTTTTTCCCTTCCCAAATGAAACATATCTTCTTTCACTTTTTCGCTGGGTATACTAGGTTGTTGGCTAAAAAAAATGGTATTTGGTTCTATGGTTAATTCATACCAGGATATGTGCTCAGGATTAAGGTCTATGGCTCTTTCCAGATCTTCCAAAGCCCGAAACGTTTTCTGTGCGGGAAGCCCGTACATAATATCAAGGTTTATATTTTCAAAGCCCACCTTTCTTGCAACACCAAATGCTTCAGTTATTTCGAGAGAGCTGTGAGTTCTGCCAAGTTTTTCCAGAGCTGATTGATCAAAAGTTTGAGCGCCTATGCTTAGTCTATTTACTCCGATTTCGATGTATTTTCTGAAGTTTCTCAGATCGTATGTTCCCGGATTGGCTTCCAACGTTATTTCAACGTTTGAAAGGTCAAATTCTCTTTCTATAGCCGAGAAGAAATTGGAAAGGCTTGTTCCAGGAATTAGACTAGGAGTTCCTCCTCCGAAGAAGATTGAGGTGAGTTTTTTTCGCCCCTCGATTTTCAATTCCTCTTTCAGATCTTTAACTAAAGTCTGCATATATCGGGTAATTGGAGGCTCTGATTTCATTGCCAATGAGTTGAAGTCGCAATATGGACATTTGCGTTGGCACCAGGGGAAGTGAATGTATAGGCTAAGAGGAATATCTTTCACTTAGCTCCTCCATTAGTCTTTTTAGGGCTTTTCCTCTATGGCTTATAGCATTCTTTTCGTTTCTCGCTAATTGGCCAGCTGTCCTGTTTAATCCCGGTATTAGGAAAACAGGATCATACCCGAATCCTTTATTTCCAAGCGCTTTAGTAGCTATTTCCCCTTCCCATCGACTTTCTAAGGTGATCGGTGTTGGGTCGTCTGGATGATTTAGAGCGACTATTACGCAGACAAAAAAGGCCTTTCTGTTGGTTTGATATCCAAGCTCATCTAGTAGCTTTCGAATATTTTGTTCGTCGTTGCTCTGACTGCCGCTATATCGAGCAGACTTCACTCCGGGAGCTCCACCTAAAATATCAACGCAAAGCCCCGAATCGTCTGCTATTGCTGGTAATCCTGTAAGAAAAGACGCATGCCTTGCCTTGATTAATGCGTTTTCGAGAAAGGTACTGGCGATTTCCTCGGCCGCGGTAATTCCAAAGTCACTTTGGCTTATAAGCTCAAACTTATCCCCTAATATCTCGCTGGCTTCTCTGGTTTTACTAGGATTGGAGCTGGCGAAAACGAACTTCATCCATCATATCTTCTGACAAATTTTAATGGTATCTCCTCACCATTCGGTAGAATCACTCTGAGATCGAAGCTAAGAAAATCCTGTTCGCCAGCTTCCTTGATCGCAAAATAATAGATCGCATCACCGTCGCGTATTTCCTCAAAGACAAGAGAAGATGAGCCTTGAATTAGACCCCTAGAGACTCCGGAAACTGAAATCTTTTTGGAAACCCCATTATGGTTTGCGTTGATGTTTATTGCTATGTGTTTATCTGATCTCGGTATTTGGTGCCGCGCTGCTAGGTCTTGGGGAATATCGACTGTAGGAAAGGCTGTATAGCTTAGTTCGTATCCTTCCGATTCGATAGAATCAGCCTGACCGGTGTCTACGAAGAGAAGAAGAATCCAAATTAATCGTTGGCCCCACATAATTTATCAAAGACCAATTATCAAGCCGTGTGGTATTCTGAGGGTAAGGGCGATAGGCTTGATTACCAGGTATTCGTCAACCAGAGTAATACCCATAAACACCAGAATAATCGAAAAATCGAGCCCTCCTAAAGGAGGAATTAATCTCCTCGCGGGTTCGCACAATGGGTTAGTTAATTCCTTGACTAATAATAATGCCGGATGGGTGGAATAAGGCGCGAGCCAACTTGAAATGACCGATATTAGCAAGGCAAAAAAGTAAATATCCAAGATTATCGCACTAATGCCAACAATCGCCCAGGCTAGGTATATTAAAGAAAAGATAGCTCCTCCGCTAATCTTCATTACGGAACATATTATGGCTAACTGCAATATGATTCCTAATATAAGTGTGGCTAGGTCGATCCGTCCTATGTTCGGAAGGAGAGCACGCAAGGGCAAACTTGGAGGATTTGTTATCCGGACAATTGCTTGAGAGATTGGGTTGTAGTAATCGACTTTTGATAGCTGCATCAGAAATCTCAATAGCACGAACATCAAATATAGACCTACTACAGTCTGAATAATGAAAACTATAGCACTAGCAAAGTTACTAACCATGATTTCTCTTTGTAAATTTAGGTTTAAATATTATTTTACTACCTTAACTAAGATTCTGATAATTCGATCGACTTGAGTTTTGCTAATCGAACGGCTTTTTTAACAGCTTCCTTAAAATTATCCTCTTTATAAGAATTTAGGGCTGCCTCTGTAGTGCCCCCAGGGGAAGTAACGTTTTCCTTCAGCTTTTTCGGTGTTTCTAACCCCAGATCTGCCATCTTTGACGCACCCAAAGCCGTTTGGATAACCAGTTTCTCAACAACTTCTTGATCTAGCCCTTCCTCCCGTCCAGCCTCGATCATATATTCCATTAATAGAAAAAAATAGGCAGGACCACTTCCGGAAAGCGCCGTCACAATATTCAGCTCCTGCTCTGAAGTAACCCAAATGGTTTTTCCTATCGAGGCCATTATTTTCTCAGCTAGATTTTTCTGAAGTTCTGATACTTCCTTTCTAGCAAACAGACCAGTTATACCGCTCCTTATTAGTGCCGGTGTATTTGGCATTGCTCTAATGATCGGAGTATTTTCTTTCAAAACAGCTTCTATCTGGTCAATAGTCGTACCAGCCGCAACACTTATAACTAGCCTGTTCTCTAGGTGCTTACTAATTTCGATCAACGCTCCCTGAACCTTATCAGGTTTTGTGCAAATGATAACAGTTTCAGCCTTTGAGACTGCATCGATATTACTTTTGGCTGTTTTCGCACCAAGTTTTTCAGCGATCTTTAACATTTCAGGTTGGGGATCAAACGCGATTAACTCCCAAGAAGAATCTCTAAGGCCTTGGATAAAAGCTTGCGCGATTTTTCCAGCTCCTATAAAGGCTATTCTAGACAACTAGTTCTCCATTCATGCTTTTTCCTTAATTCTCATTCCAAAAATTTTGGATCCTATTCTGATCCAGGTTGCTCCTTCTCTTATTGCGGATACGAAGTCAGCACTCATCCCCATAGACAGATGCCTGCATTCCTCAAATCCGTAATTTGATCTCAGTTGGTCTCCAATTTGCTTCAATTCTCTAAAAGATAGTTCAGATTGGAGGTCTGTTTCCGATAGAGATGGAATTGCCATCAAGCCCGCCATACAGAGCCTAGGCAGGCTATTTATTTTTCGTGCTAATTTTGAAATCTCCTCGGGCATTACTCCTCTTTTTCGTTTATCTCGAGAAATATTGACTTGAATTAAAATCTTTAAATCCTCTTTGGCGTTTTCGCGTTGTTCTGACAACCTTCTAGCAACCTTTTCGCTATCAATCGAGTGAACCCAACTGAATTTATTTGCGATTTCTTTTGTCTTTTTGCTTTGAATAGCTCCTATATAGTGCCAATTTGCGTTCGGTAACTGAGTGATTTTATCTTTGGCTTCTTGCAGGTAGCTTTCTCCGAATTCCAATTGTCCTTCCGAGTACGCGGCTTTTATCGCGTTCATGTTTTGTGCCTTAGACACTGCTAGCAGTTTAACGGAATCCGGAGGTCGTCCTGAGGATTTGCAGGCTGTCAGAATCTCTGCTCTCAAATTCATTAGGTTCTTCTTGATCGATTTGGAGTTCATCTGACAATTACTTTCGAAGCCAGGATTCTAATATCAACTTCGCTGCAAAAGAATCGATGTCGCTTGCGTTTTGGCCATCACGAGCTTCAAAGGTGGTCAAGCGCTCGTCAAACATTTCGCTGGTTATCTTGTATCGATCTGATATTCTGCGGGAAAATTTCTCTGCTCTCTTGCTCATCTGGCTGACGCTTCCGTCCATGTTTATAGGCAATCCCACCACAAAGCTTAAAGGTTCCCACTCGAAGACCAATTTGTCTAATTCTGTCCACCGAGGAATACCATTATTTGCTATTACAGTTCCAACAGGAGTAGCTGTCTTAGTGATTACCTGTCCTACTGAGATCCCGATTTTCGTTGTTCCGAAGTCGAAGCCCATAATTACAGAAGTCATTTAACCATGTCCAGTTTCTTTAGAGAGCAAATTTAGATCAATACCCATTGATCTGGCGGCAATATTGCACTTATCTTCGTGCGGGATTTCAAAAATAATTTCGCTTAAAAATGGTACGACCAGCCATATATTGGAAATCAATTCGTTTTCCAGTTGTCCCGGACCCCAACCTGCGTACCCGAATCCGGCAACGATATGAGTCGGCATCCCATCCGAGGCGAGAATTTTTTCTGAGTAGCCTGATAGAGAAACATATTGATTGATTTTGTGGGATTGCTCGTTCCCATAATCGTTAGTATGAAGTAAAAAAAGCCGATCTCTTTCTACTGGCCCTGTCTCTAGAACTTCTATTTGTGGAGCATCAGTACTGCGTGCTGTTTCAAGAAAATCTTTGAATTTAATATTTAGTGGCTTGTTAATAACCAGTCCGAAAGCCCCGCTTTTACTATGTTCGATTATTAAAGTAAT
The DNA here is from genome assembly GCA_002708765.1 of Gammaproteobacteria bacterium. GTDB lineage: Bacteria > Pseudomonadota > Gammaproteobacteria > Pseudomonadales > Azotimanducaceae > UBA9659. Next base: position 61,760 of record PAPD01000021.1, read on the forward strand.
AGTATTTGCAAAATAATCCTCAACCTCATTATGAAGAGAAACTATAAGGTGCCCTGAAAGCTCACTAATATCAGACATTCTATCCTGTTTCCCAATAAGAATTTTTTCGGAATTGCCATATCCGGATTATTTCTAATAAATCAATTTCTTTTTCCATTTCCTTTGGAAAAGGGGCAAAGGGAGCTGCCATTTGAACGATCGAGAGAGCTGCCCTATCGAGCACCTCATGACCTGAAGTCTCTACGATTCTAACCTCCTTCAAATTACCGTTCGGTAGAATTGAAGCTAGCAAGAGAAGAGAACCATACAGTTTTTTTCTTTTTGCCTCCTGCGGATAATTGAGATTGCCAATTTTTTCGACTTTTCTTTCCCAGGAATTTAGATACAGCCGAGTGATCGTTCCAATTTGTGGATCCCTATCTATAGTTCGGATCCTTTCCCCCTGGTTCGAATAGAAGCTATCCTGTTCAGATTTGATTTGTTCGGTAAGCAAGTATTCTAGATCGTTTGATATCTTTTCTGATAACTTTTGTTCTTTTTTTACCGTATGAGTATCTCCAGAGTCACTAACTTCTTTGGGGGATAACTTTCTTGAGGGGTCCTTTTCGCTAATGATAGTTGCAGAGGGGTTTGCCTGGCTCTGATCGTCATAACTACCAATCTCCATACTGAGATTTCCGTCCCGTTCTCTTGAGTCGAGAGGAGACACTTCAATCGAAAATTGAGGAGAAAGTTTTTCGTGTTCGGCTTTCGGGAAATAAAATAACACCAAATAGTGTGCTACTAGCGATACAAGAAATGCCAGTCCTAGTCGAACCTGAGGAATGAATGTGAGATGGGTGCTATTCAATTGGAATAGGTCTGTATTTAATCCGCAAGGATTTCTTTTTCGATGAATTTCATATAGTCGCTACCTATATCTATGCTAAACCATTCGTTGAGCTCAATAATGCAGGTAGGACAGGTAACATTAATTTCTGTTAAAAAATCTCCTATCACATCTATGCCCACAAAAAATAGGCCCTTCTCGCGCAAAGCATCACCTAATTCGTTACAAATAAAAAAGTCTCGTTCAGTTAAATCTCGTCCTACCCCTTTACCTCCGGCTGCAAGATTACCCCTTGTTTCTCCGGAAGAAGGAACTCTGGCGAGACCATAAGGAATGGGGGTTCCGTTTATTAGTATTATTCTAGTATCGCCTTTGGCTATTTCGGGAATAAATTCTTGTCCAATTATTTGAACTCGACCGTCTTCTGTTAAATTCTCTAGGATGACTGACAGATTATGTTCTTGAGGTTTTGCTCGAAAAATAGATTGGCCACCCATACCATCAAGTGGTTTGAAAACAACGTCCTGGTGTTTCTCGTAAAACGATCGAAGGTGCTTCTGATTGCTGCTGACAATGTGGGGAGGGCAGCAGTTTGGGAATTCAAGAGCGAAGAGTTTTTCATTACAATCTCTGATACTTCTAGGCCTATTTAATACTGGGGTACCAAGCTTTTCGGCGAATTCAAGAAGGTATGTCGAATAAATATAATCCATATTAAAGGGAGGGTCTTTCCGCATTAAAATAGCATCAAATTCCATGGAGGAAGAAATTCTAGAGTCACTGATGGAATACCATTCGGATTTTTTTTCACGCAAATTTACCAAATCATTTGAAATCCATAACGTCCCATTTTCCAGATAGAGATCTTTTTGTGTAAAAATAGAAATTTCCCACCCTCTATTTTGTGCGGCGTTCATAATCGCCAGGGTAGAATCCTTCGCTGGATTTATAGTTTTGGGTGGGTCCATGAGTACCCCCAATGAATAGCTCAAAAAAACCTCCTCTACGCAAAAAATGATTTAATTTTGGATAGTTAATCTCCCTATTGTAAAGGCTTGGAGAGGAACGACCTAGGCACTTTTTAAAAATCACGATTACGTCAGCTCGATTTTATGGCAGCATAAGAATTATTTGCTGGGGCCTTGCAGGAAAAAATGGAGAACTTAATGGAAAATGAGTTGGTTGGGAGAAAAATACTGGTTGTTGATGATTCTCCTAGCATTAGACGGACCGCGAAAATTTTTCTCGAGGAATTCGGAGCTGATGTTGCTGCCGCGAGCACAAGTTTCGAAGCCTTAGCGATAATCGCTGATTTTTGTCCCGATTCAATGCTTATAGATGAATCTATGCCTCGATTCAATGCTTATGATTTTTCAGCGCTGTTAGGTCGAATTAACAGATATTCGAAGATAAGACTTATCAGCCTCTCTTCGAGGTCGGATCGAACTGATCCGGCAAAGATCAAGAAAAATGGTTTTTGGAGCAGTGTTTCCAAGCCTTTCACCAAAGAAGACTTATACTTGGTAATACACTAATTTCTAGATTGGTGGAGCATATCTAGAGCCTTATTTTAAAAACTATTATTTTGTTCACCACTAAATTAAAGAACGACAATTAAGAAAACCCTTTTAATTGAATATTGATACACGATATTCACCAGTAATTTTTTTTTAAAATACCAAAACCTGTTCGCGAAATTCCGATTTGAATATTTTAGAAGATATTCATTTAATAGGAGATTTTTCTGCTTCTATTACATTTATGCCTCGTGACGCTTTATTATTTTATTTAGAATCAGATAATTAGCTGCCATAAGATGAAGTTTCGTTAGAGGGCCCTCAATTTGACTGATGATGTAATAACTAGCAAAGCAGGAGGTTATTTTCCGGAGGTCCTAATGTTGGCAGGCCAATTGTTACTGTTGTTGACATTGCTTACGTATTTTGTGGTTCATTTAAAGGAAAGAGCAATCGATAATGCAATTACACTCGTAGCTGAGTCGGGGACACTATCTATACTTAGCCCGGATAAGGGAAATAATTACAAAGACATTCAATTTACTGAATTCCAAAAAGCGGAAATTAATACTGCGATCGAATTTTTTTCGGGAAATCTTACCACCTCGGTTCTAGTGAATTTCTGGCAGATCCCATCGAGTTTAATCCTGAGGGTGCATGAGAGAGGAGAAGCTCTGATTTCTTCTATGTCGTTAGCTAAAAATTGGCTAAAGGATATGGAATCATCGAATTACGATAATGCGAATATTGAAATTGACCAACAATTGATCTATCAGGAACTTAACAGTCTCGTGAAGTATTTGATAATCAAGAATATCTCTCCAAATCAAATCGTTGCGATGCAGAGACAAAGCCTGCTATTATCAAAATTAGTTAACGTTATGTTTTATATAGAAAAAAATGGGTCTAACCGAGAACTCAGCGCTAGAATTGTAAGCCTGATAGCAGAGTTTCAGTCGGTCTTAGAAGGGTTTAAGTTAGGGAATAAGAGTGTACTTATCTCGCGAATTAAAGAGCCTGGCGCTTTTGAGCGCCTAATAAAAATAGAAGGCTTATTTGATTCGTTTAAAAAGAGAGCTCTGAATCTCATCAAAGACGATAGTATTTACAGCGAGACTTCGGAGTTACTTCAGGCAGTTAATACTTCAGCAGAAACACTTAACAAGGCTTCAGCGAGACTCTTGTCAAGAGCAAAGAAAGTTATTCCAGAATTATCTTCTCTGACAACCAGTAATATTCTTCTTGTTATAGTGGTAGAAGTGTTTTTTTTGACGTTTTTGTCCTGTTTTTTGTTCATTAGAAAAGTCAGAACCCGACTTTCTAAAGAAGAAATACTCCCTTTTTCCATTGACTTAAGTGGTCCGCATGATGAGATATTTAACCCTGGGGATAAGGTCGCTCAATCTTCTTCAGATGAACCTGAGATTTTATTCGAGCGGCTGGAAGAGCTATTTTTTGAGCATCTGGATTCTATAGATTCGATAATTGAAGCTCAGGAAAAAGATAGCAGTCTGCTAGAAAAGAAATTAGAGAGCTTGTGTGGATTTCTGAGTTTCTTGGATCGCGAAGATGATATCCGGGCGGTTAGAGATATTTTTAATCTCGTTAAAGTTTCTAATGAGAGTCAACAAGGATCCCTTTCTGCTACTCTGATTCTTGAAATTAGAGATATTCAAAGTACTCTTAGATTAGTCAATGTTAAAGATGATCTCTCTAACCAGAGTTTGTCTGGTTAAGCGAATGCGTTAAATTAGTCCTATTTTAAGGGCGGTGGAAAAAATTAGATTTTCTGACATTCGTTTCATTCGAGCAAACATGTACCAATAAGTTCTTTGTAAATGCACCGTAAATCGAAGAGACTTTGTTTTATGAAGACACAATCTCTTTGGTTGGCACCTGCTTACTTAAAAGAAATAGTGGTGTCTTATTTCGAAGGAACAGTTCTTTGGGTGTTTAATGAATATCTCACTAGATCGAGTTCGCGGTCATTTGGCGGGAACTAATGCCCATGTTTTTTAATATTTTCCCAGTAAGTGAACACGCACATACATGGAGTTCAGCTAAATTCTTATTAATCTCAAGGTGATTGGGTCAAAATTCTCCGGCTGCGTTGTATAACATTGAAATAGCTACTATTGGCGCCGTCTCAGCTCTAAGAATGCGATCTCCGAATTTAACTGGAATAGCCCCCTCTCTAATGCTCAAGTCTAATTCGCTTTGACTAAAACCTCCTTCCGGCCCTATCAGTAAATATACTGAACTATTTTCGGTGAGAGTGGCCTCGAGTTTTTTACCAGTTTGGATAGCTATGAATGCTTGCTCCTTTGATCTTTTGAACCAGTTTTCCATAGAAATTGGTTCGTTAATAATTGGAATTAAGTTGAGTCCGCTTTGTTCGCAGGCAAAGATAGCCAGTTTTTGCCAATGTTGTTTTTTTTTTGCAATCAGTTTTTTTGGAACCGAACAAAAATCGCTAAATATAGGAGTGATTTCCGAGACCCCCAGTTCCGTGCATTTGGTTATCGCGCTATTCATTGCTTCTCTCTTTAGAACACACATACCCAGCTTTATCTTAATCCTAGGCGTTTTTGTGCTCTGAGAGATATCAATAATTTTTATCTTTGTTTTCTGTGCGCAGGTCTCGTCTATTTTTCCCAAAAATTCGGGTCCGGTGCCATTGAATAAGGTAACTAAGTCATCTCTTTTTTTTCTAAGCACTTTTGCAAGATGGTGGTGTTGTTGATTCTCTAGCAGAATGGTTTGTCCTACCCCTATCTTAGAGTTGATATAAAACCTCGGTATTCTCAAATTTCAAATTCCCGGGTTCCAAAATATCTTTACAGTGGAGGTTCCTCTATTTTGAGGGCAAAAGTGCACTCTGGATGCTTTAAGTATTCCGAAGTTCTTCTTGGACAGAAAAAATTCGAGTTTGATATTCGCCTTTTTACTTTTCACTATTTTAACGCCTGGGACAATAATTCCTTTTTATCGGTTATTTCCCAAGGAAAGCCATCCTCTTCTCGTCCAAAATGGCCGTATGCAGCTGTTTTCTGGTAGATCGGGTTTTCAAGATCAAGCATTTGTATCAATCCTTTTGGCCTGAGATCAAAATGGGTACCTATTAACTCTTCAATGATTTCTTCTTTTATCCGGTTCGTCCCGAAAGTGTTTACATTAACTGAGGTAGGCTCGGCAACTCCGATCGCATAGGAGATCTGAATTTCACACTTGGTTGCTAATCCTGCTGCGACTATATTCTTGGCTACATATCTGCCAGCATAAGCTGCACTGCGGTCTACTTTCGAGGGATCCTTTCCAGAGAATGCCCCGCCACCGTGTCTAGCCATTCCGCCATAGGTATCAACGATAATTTTCCGTCCTGTAACACCGCAATCGCCCACCGGGCCTCCTATGACGAAGTTGCCGGTGGGATTGATAAAAACCTTTGTATCTTTTTTTATCCATTCCGCAGGCAACGTCGGTTTAACGATTTCGTCCATAACTGCTTCTCTAATTTCCTTCTGACTTATTCCTTCAGCGTGCTGGGTTGAAAACACTATGGCTTCTAGTCCAAAAGGTTTCCCATCGTCGTCATATTTAAAAGATAATTGACTCTTTGCGTCTGGTCTAAAGAATTCCACCTTCCCGGATTTTCTAACCTCAGCTTGTTTTTTTACGAGTCTGTGGGAATAAGTGATAGGAGCAGGCATAAGGACTTCGGTTTCGTCTGAGGCGAAACCAAACATTAAACCTTGATCGCCAGCCCCTTGATCTTTATCCAAGCTTTCATTCACTCCTATGGCAATATCTTGAGATTGCTTCCCGATAACATTTATTATTGCGCAAGAATTCCCGTCGAAACCCTTATCGGATTGGTCATAGCCAATTTCGCACACGACATCTCGACAGACTTTTTCGATTTCTACTGATGCGCTAGACGATATTTCTCCGGCTACCACTACCATTCCTGTTTTAACCAAGGTTTCGCAGGCTACCCGAGCCTTATTATCCTGCTTTAGGAAGGCGTCAAGTATTGCATCCGAAATCTGATCAGCCATTTTGTCAGGGTGTCCCTCACTTACAGATTCTGAAGTGAATGTAGAATTTCTTGCCATCAAGTTAGCCTTTTAAAAAAAGCCTATGTTACTAGTTGTTAATTTAGAATCACAGATTTCTGATCAATAATGTTTCAACAGCATAATAAAAGTTACTCAATCTTTGTCCTCACCATTGATGATTGGTCGGTCCTAAGAGAAAATACATTTTTTTTTGGATATTTCCCCAATGTCAAAAGGAACCAGAAACTCGAATGCGATACGAGCCCTCACCATGGATGCCGTTCAAAAAGCTGGATGCGGTCATCCCGGTGCTCCGATGGGAATGGCCGAGATAGCCGAGGTGTTATGGAGGAATTATCTTAAACATAACCCGAATAATCCTGGCTGGATTGATAGAGATAGATTCGTACTGTCTAACGGACATGGATCGATGTTGTTGTATTCTCTATTGCATTTGTCTGGTTACGCTCTCACGATGGAAGATATAAAGAATTTTAGACAGCTCGATTCAATAACTGCCGGTCATCCCGAGTTTGCTGAAACTCCTGGTGTAGAGACAACCACCGGGCCGCTTGGCCAGGGGTTTGCTAATGCGGTTGGTATGGCTATCGCCGAGAAGGTTTTAGGTGCTCGGTTTAATAGACCCGACTTTCCGATCGTAGATCATTACACCTACACATTTGTGGGAGATGGCTGTCTTATGGAAGGAATTTCCCATGAAGCAGCATCCCTTGCGGGGACTCTTAATCTTTCCAAACTCATTTGTATTTACGATTCAAATCGGATTTCAATTGATGGGGACATCTCTGGATGGTTTACGGATGATACGGCGAGTCGCTTCAAGGCCTATGGTTGGGATGTCATAGACAGTGTTAATGGACACGCTCCCGAGGAAATCTCTAAAGCTATAAGTGCGGGAAAAGAATCAACCAAACCCTGCCTTATATGTTGCGATACGAAGATCGGTTTTGGTTCTCCTAATAAAGAAAACAGCGCATCCAGTCACGGGAATCCGTTGGGAGAAGAAGAAATTCAACTAACCAGAGAAGCGCTAGGCTGGGAATGGCCTCCATTTGAAATTCCTGAGGACGTTTATCAGTCGTGGGATTGCAGAAAAAAAGGCGAAATCGCAGAAAAGGCATGGTCCGAAATGATGAATAATTATAGGACTAAGTATCCTGAATTGGCCATGCAATTTGAACTTTGTCTCGAATCAAAATTACCCTCGGCGTGGAACTCCAAGCTCCTTGACTGGGCAACGGAAATACAGGGAAAAGAACAGACAATTGCCTCCAGAAATGCTTCGGGGGAATTGATAGCAAAGCTAGACACTATTCTTCCTAATCTGATCGGTGGTTCCGCGGATTTATCCAGTTCCAACTGCACTAGTTGGCCCGATGCCAGGCCACTAACTTCGACTGATTGCAGTGGAAACTATATTTTCTATGGTGTTCGCGAATTCGGGATGACGGCTATCACGAATGGGATAGCTCTTCATGGAGGACTGCGCCCATTTTCTGGAACCTTTTTGGTTTTCATGGAATATGCAAGGAATGCAGTTCGGATGTCAGCTCTTATGAAGATCCCTAATATATTTGTATATACGCATGACTCGATCGGACAGGGAGAAGATGGACCAACCCATCAACCGGTAGAGCAATTATCGAATCTTCGCAGTACTCCCAACATGAATGTCTGGCGTCCATGTGATGCTGTTGAGACCGTTTTTGCATGGAAGTCTGCGATCGAGAATCTCCAAAGCCCTACTTCTCTGGTTTTTAGCCGACAAGGCCTGCCTACTTTAAGTAGAGATGGGGTGAAGATAAACGAAATATCTAAAGGCGGATATATTATTTTCGAACCCAAGAATGATCTGGATTGTATAATAATTGCTACGGGTTCCGAGGTAGCTTTGGCGGTGAAAGTTGCAGAGGGCCTAGAGAAAGAAGGTGTCTTTGTTCGGGTAGTTTCAATGCCCTGTGTGGAGATGTTTGAGTCTCAGGATTTATCCTACAGAGATTTTGTTTTGCCTCCGGCAATGGATAAAAGAATTGCCATTGAGGCATCTCATCCAGATCAATGGTATAAGTTTGTTGGTCGCGAAGGTCGTATTATTGGAATTCAGTCATTTGGTTCCAGCGCCCCTGGGCCAGAGCTCATGCAGCTCTTTGGTTTCACGGAAAAAAACGTTAAAGAGGTATTAAAGGAAATTCTTTGATGCTTGACCTGGTTAGATTGTCTGATTTGGATATCAAAGGGAAAAGAGTTCTCATCAGGGAAGATCTTAATGTTCCGTTAAAAGATGGTCGTGTAGCAAGCAATGCGCGGGTAAAAGCAGTTCTTCCAACGATAGAATACGTGGTTTCGAAAGGAGCTAAGGTAATACTGATGTCTCACTTGGGAAGACCCACCGAAGGTATCTCCATCGAAAGACAAAGGGAATTTTCTTTGGCACCTGTTGCCAGGGAACTATCGAACCTCGGGTCCTTAAGGGTCAGACTTGAACCCAACTATCTTAACGGTTTTGAATTCGAAGATAACGAAATTGTCTTGTTAGAGAATGTCAGGGTTAATGCGGGAGAAAAAAGCAATGACGATAACTTAGCAAGGAAATTGGCGATCTTATGCGATGTATATGTTATGGATGCATTTGCGACTTCACATAGAGCCCATGCCAGTACCGAGGGGGTAGCTAGATATGCCCCTATAGCCTGTGCGGGGCCCTTGCTACTGAAGGAGCTAAAGGCTTTGGAGGAAGCGCGGCACAATCCTGCAAAGCCAGTGATCGCCATAGTGGGAGGGAGCAAGGTGTCGACCAAGCTGTCCATCTTGAGTGCTTTATCTCAACAAGTAGACGGTTTGATCGTAGGAGGAGGAATAGCCAACACCTTTCTTGCCGCTTCCGGAAAGCAAATTGGAAAATCTCTGTTTGAGCCTGAAATGGAGGACATAGCGAAAAAAATTTTGGAAGAAGACCGGATATGTCTTCCGGTAGATGTTTTAGTTAGTTCTTCCCTTGAAGATTCTACGAAAAATGTTGTGAAAGATGTTGATGAAATATCTCCTGAGGATCGAATCTTGGATATAGGGCCTTTGTCTATTTCCAAAAACAGGGAATGGTTAAAAGGCGCGAAGACAATTATATGGAACGGCCCTTTGGGAGTATTTGAAATCCCTGATTTTTCTCGCGGAACTAGTGAGCTCGCAGCTTCAATAAAGGAGAGTGATGCCTTTTCATTAGCCGGAGGTGGAGACACTCTTGCTGCTATTGAGAAATTCGGAGGAGCAGACGGCATATCATATGTCTCCACTGGTGGAGGAGCTTTTCTTGAATTGCTTGAAGGTAAGGCATTACCTGCAGTCTTAGCGCTTGAACGACAATAATTAGACTTTACACTCTTAGGATATTACATGTTGCTGCTTTGTTTGTATTTTCCCATCCGGCATCGCTATTAATAGTAGATCGGGTCGTTCTTTGGCGAATAGCCCGACAGTGACCACACCAGGAATTCCATTAATTAAGTCTTCAATCATTAAGGGATTGGGTATGTCTAGATTATGCGCATCCAAAATTATGTTTCCGTTATCTGTAATAAAGCCTTCTCTATGAGTAACGAATCCGCCCATCAAATGAATTCTCTTTTCGACAAGGCTCATTGCCATAGGAATCACTTCAATAGGTATTGGAAACTTACCTAGGGTTTCTACTTCCTTAGTGTAGTCAATTATGCAGATGAACTTTTCGGCGGCAGAACTTACGATTTTTTCCCTCGTTAGGGCGCCTCCACCGCCTTTTGTCAGACAAAGGTTTCTATCTGCCTCGTCAGCTCCATCGACGTAGACGTCAATTTTCTTAAGGGAGTTTATATCATAGACTCTTATTCCTGCCTCTATTAGTTTCTTCTCGGACGCTTTTGAGCTAGCCACTGCTCCTTCGAACTCTTCCTTTATTGTCCCTAATCTTTCAATAAAAATATTGGTCGTGGATCCTGTTCCAATCCCAAGAACTGAATTAGGGGTTAGGTTTGACCGGATCTCGGTTACTGCCGCTTCTGCCACTAAAGCTTTTAGCTTATCAATATCCATTTCGATCTTATTTAGTTATATGAGGTGAATTTTTTTTAGAAACTTTAAACATGAAATTCCTTATATTCGTCTTCGAAAGAAAATAATTTTGGGTCAGAAATTCTGTCAACATAAAGAATACCATCCAGATGATCGAATTCGTGTTGGAAAACTGTAGATAGAAACCCCTGTGCAACTTTACTCTTTGGTTCGCCTTTTCTGTTTAAATAGTCGATCCTTATTTTCTTGGGTCTTTCGACATAACCCATCATGCCTGGCACGGAAAGGCAGCCTTCCCAGAATCCCTCGGTTTCCTTTTCCAAAATATATATTTTCGGGTTTATGTATACTTCAAAAGGACTTAATTCGATGGTTCCATACCGGGTATTTGGATTAACGATGTCGATGACGACTACCCTATACAGTATGTTAATTTGCGGGGCTGCTAGACCAATTCCGCCACTAGCGCGAAGAGTTTCTCGCATATCTAACAATAGCTTCTCAAATGAGTCCGAGCCTATCCAATCAGGCGGGTATTCCAGAGCCTCTTTTCTTAGGTTCGGATTTCCGAGCTTCAGTATTTTTTGTTCGGCCATAAATCTAGACTAAAAGTACAAAATTTACTGATGGTAACAAGAGAATAAAAAAAAAAAAAAACTTCCAAGCCCATAAAATTATCTGAATGGTTCAGATAAATAAGCTTTTGTTTTTGTAGATGATCCGGTCTTCTGTGCAAACGGCGGACATGGGGATATCATTCGTTGAACTAAAAAATGATGCTTCTTGACACGCAAAGGCTAGGCCTACAAGGCGCAAGGGTAAACTTTCAATCCCCTCAAAGGTGCGGTCATAAAATCCTCCGCCCATTCCAATTCGATCACAGGAACTATTGAACCCCAGCATCGGCACAAAAACTAGGTCTAGTTGGTCTATAGGAAATATTTCTGTCTCATTTAATGACGGTTCCGGAATATTGTAACGATTTTTGATCATAGAGCTTTTTCTGGGATCATACTTACCAAAGACTATAGTCTTTCCTTGGATGACTGGCAAAAAAACGCTTTTATTCCGATCCAAACAGGTATTTAGAAGAAACGAGGTGTCCACTTCATCTATAGTAGAACAATATAGACCAATACTTTTTCCTTCTAAGAAGTCTGTATTTTTTTGGATGTTATTGGTTATTCTTTTTGACTTTCGGATCTTTGCAAGGGGAGACAGTTTCCTGCGTTTCTCATGCAGGATTTCTCTTAGTTCTGGTTTATCAATGTACATTATTATGCTTTAAAGTCCCCCAAACTGCCGCTGTGCGGATAGGCCCTTGAACCCGGCGGTTCAAGGCGGTGGTCTCCAAATGAACAAAGGCGTTCCGACTTGCGGACTTGCACATAGCGCATATAAAAAGACCTCCTAGGTATCGCATAAAGGGTCGAGGACATATCGACTAGCGAGCAGCCCAGGGAGAGGTTTTATTATAGCCCTGCTTGGTCCAGGACCAAAGCCCAATTATTTTTCAAGTAATTCCTTGATATCCAGACTCTTTATCGCGTCATCAATCTTGAGGGAAATGTTCGTCATGCTCATTTTTTGAGTTTGCACTTCATTAATAGCTTCGTCTTTTTCAGCATTTGCCTGATCCATTTGTTCCTTTCTCTGAAGTGTTTCATCGGCCAGATTAAGGGCAGTCATAACAGCCAATCTATCCATTCCGATGACATTACTATTTTCTTTTGTTTCTCTCATTTTTTTGTCTAAATATCCTGCAGCTCTCTTTAAAGAAACCAGCTCATTGGCCGGACAACTTACCTGATATTCTTTACCTAATATCGAAACGCTGATGGTTTTAGAATCTCGCAATTAACTACCCTCCAGGGAATTTAGCTGGCTTATCATTTTCTCTATTTTTGTCTTGGCAGCCTGGTTTTTTTCCAACAGTTTAGCCTTTTCCCTCTTTAGCTTATCGTGTTCCGCTTCTAGTATAGAATTTTTGTTTTTGAGGTCTTGACAATATTTTACCAACACACCACTTTTTTTTTCTATGTTATGAATCTCCACGTGACGGCTCAGTTTGTTGACAGTAATATCACTATAAAGGGGTGCGGATCCATTGTTCAAGAGTACTTGAGATAAAATTACCAACAAAATGAAAAATTAAGTGTCGACATATACGAGACTCAGAGACGAATTAGAGAGCCAGGGCATAAAAAGGCATTGCTCCGAACTGCATGGCATGATTGTAGGTTTTGTTTGCTGTAAAACCGAAGTTAATAGCCTGAAGGTGTTGACTCCCTGGCTTAACCAATATTTTAATCAAATAGCGTCACCTAGATTGAATTCGATTATGGAGAAAAGCTTAAAAGAGGCGCTAGACAGCCTGGGAGATTATTCAGATTTTGAATTTGATATTCTTCTTCCTGAAGAACCAATTTCCTTAAACGAGAGAGTCTTGGGATTGTCGGCATGGTGCTCAGGCTTTCTCGCTGGGGTCAGGCAAGCTCGTATCGAAATTCCCAGAAAAGAGGGATCCTTAGTCAGCGAGACGCTATCTGATTTTAAGCGCATATCCGAGATAACCGATGATTTAGAAGAAAATGATGATAATGAAGCTGATTTTATAGAGCTGCAAGAGTTTGCGAGAGTTGGGGCTTTGGTTATCTTTACCGAGACACGATCGCCTAAGATTTAAACTGTGTCATTAAGCCTAAAGGAGAAAAGCTTTGGCTAGAATCAATGTTGTAGGAGCGGGGTTGGCGGGACTTAGTTTTGCTCTTTCAGCGAAGTTGAGGGGACATGAAGTCTGTATCTTAGATAAGGCTTCATCCAGTGACGTACTCCCAACGCTGTCTTCAGGTGTGATCTCTATAAATCATAGATCTCGACTTTTTCTCGAAAAGTTAGATGTTCTGAAAGAGATCGATCAATCTCTGATTAATGGTTTTAGCAATATTTATGTGATCGATTCAGATGGAGTTGGTGAGATCAACTTTGGTTTGGATGATGCAGATGCCTCTGAGCTAGGGTGGATTATTGATACTGTCGCGCTTAAAAATTCAATGTTAAAGACTGCTCGAAAATTAAAGGTCGAAATCGTCTGGGAAGCGGCTTTTGAAAAAGAGTTTTTTAATTGCGATTTGCTGGTAGCTGCTGATGGTCCTAACTCTGCAACCAGGGAGGCGTTAGGAATTAGAACTTTTGGTTATGATTATCATCAGATAGCGAATGTATGTCTTGTTGAAACAGAAAACCCTATACCAAATACTGCCTTTCAGTGGTTTGGAACGAAGGGTCCGCTCGCTTTTTTACCGTTATCCATTTTGGGGAAGTATGTTGCTATCTGGTCTTCTTCGCAAAACTATAGCTTGGTAGAGGAAAATATCTTTGAAAATGATATAAATGCTAGAACAGAAAATCTTCTTGGAAAAATCAGTGCAGTTGGTACTTTGGATTGTTTCCCTTTGCAACAAAAACACGCGTTGACCTATTTTTCGCGCGGCGCGGCGTTGATCGGGGATTCTGCTCATACTATTCATCCCCTGGCTGGTCAAGGCGGAAACTTAGGGTTTGCTGATGCCGAAGCTCTAGCAGAAGAAATCTCATTTGCCGAATTAGAGGGTGAAGATCCGGGAGATAGAAAAATTCTGGAGCGATATGAAAAGAGAAGACGTTTCGAAAATCGAACATTCGGGATAGCGATGGAGGGGTTCCATCGACTGTATTGCTCTGATAATTTGAAAATAAAACTCATAAGAACATGGGGTATGAATTTAGTAAAAAAGAGTAACAGTTTGAAGCGATTAGCAATGTATATTGCGTCTGGCAATGTTTTTTAGGATTTTTCTGGGTTTTTATGACTTGTCTCTGATGGGGGTTATTTTCAATGGAGGAGAAAAAAGCTTTGAAACCCCTTCTATTTTTTTAACGAATTATATCCAGTGTTAAGGACGCTAGCTCCCGGACTTTTTAAAAACTATACTAAATAACCTTCCGGTTAATCGGTTGGGCTACGTCCAACCGGCTAGGTAGTAGAATCCTCCATTACTTAGATATATAAATCTCCAGTTCGATTAGTATTTCTTGTAGTTCTAGGAGTTTGGGTATTAACCTATCTAGATATCGTGATTCGTTGGTGGAGTTCTCCGTTATATTCTCTTCAAGAATATCCTCTAATAGGTAGGTTAACTGTTCACCTAGTTCTGGAGATGCTTCATAGATGTACTTATTTATTTCAAATGTATCATTTACTAAAATGTTTAAAACTTCTAATTCGAATCTAATTATTTTCTCGGTATTGTTACTAAATTTTGAGTGCTCTCCGCTTCTGACTTCAAAATAAAGAAGCTCTACCTTTTCTTTGATGGTTGCTATCAAGTCTGGATAACTAATATCCGCTGATTTAGGTATAGCTGTGCCTAGTTTACTTATCTCTTTAACCAGCATATCACTCGTTAGAGCGATTAGTTTTCTTCTTCTTGGCTCCGATTCTTTACTGGTATTGAGATCTATTTGATTCCTTTCAAATGCGTAGTATTCCAATACATGGAATCCCAGAGATATTTCGCTAGGATCAGTTATCATATGTTGGTCCTCTAAAACTTGAGGACTTATCTCGATAGCGGTGTCGTTAACTATTCCCGAATACGGATAGTCTTCTAAAGAATCGAGAAACCCGGGAGTAATGGGCCATGATTCAATCTTTGAATAATTCTCGGAATTTAGGAGAAAAGTTGTTTCTATAAACGACTGGTGGGCCGATATCCAATTTTTCTGCCAAATCAGTAAATTCTCTTCGGTTCGGTTCTCAAGATAGTTTTTTGTTGTTTGAGATAGTCTCTCTGCTTCCTTCTTCGCTTCTAATAAAAGTCTAGTCTTTTCTGAAAGAAAGATATCTCCTATTTTTTGCGAGCTCATCAATTTATTTTCTTTGGTCGAGGGATCTTTACCGCAGGAATTTACCAAAAAAACCGAGAGTAAAATCATTATTGAAATTTTCTGGTTCATATCCTTATCTCAGGCTGATCACGGACCAATCTCTTTTTTTTGCTTCTTCAAGAAGAAGGGGGTCTGGATCCACAGCTATCGCATTATCCACTGCCAGAAGCAATGGAAGATCATTGTGAGAGTCAGAGTAGAATGAGACTTGGTCAAAAATTTTGTTTTGATTTTCAATCCATTGGGTTAATCTGACAACTTTTCCTTCACCAAAACTTGGCGTGCCAATAGTTCGGCCTGTAAAGCTTCCATCTAGAAATTCCGGAATTGGAGCGATAAGGTGTTCGACCTCCATGAGTGAAGCAATCGGTTTGGTCAGAAATTCAATGGTAGCGGTTATGATTAGAATTTCATGACCTGCCTTCCTGTGAACATTCAGCAATGCTTGTCCTTTTTCTAAAATGTTAGGCTTGATTCGCTGTTCAATAAATCGTTTTCGATAGGCCAAGAGTGAATCCAGCTTTAGTTCTTTCAGTGGTTCGCAGACGAATTCCAAATAGGCATTTATATCCAAGGTGCCTTTCTTGTATTGACTATAAAATATTTCGTTTCTGGATTTCCTATCTTTTGCCCCAGTCACCCCCTCATCATTTAAAAAACGACCCCATTCGACATCGCTGTCCACATTTATTAGAGTTTCATCTAAATCGAATATTGCGAGCTGCATTTGATGTCCTAGTAAG
This sequence comes from Gammaproteobacteria bacterium, assembly GCA_002708765.1. Lineage (GTDB taxonomy): Bacteria > Pseudomonadota > Gammaproteobacteria > Pseudomonadales > Azotimanducaceae > UBA9659. The sequence continues at coordinate 77,901 of PAPD01000021.1, forward strand.
GCAGAATAGTACTTTTCTCCTTTGAACGAATAGTTTAAAGCACAATTATTAAAAGAGAAATTAGAGGTTTTTTGAGTGACCGGTAGTTGATAATTGATTGATAGAGATGGTTACAGATTAAATGTAGGGATAATTCTGGCTAATCAAGCTGGTGATGTTCTTTGGGCTCGACGTTATGGTGAAAGTTCTTGGCAATTCCCGCAGGGAGGAATAGACAAAAACGAATCTGCAGAAACAGCTATGTATAGAGAGCTAGAAGAGGAAATCGGCTTGTCTGCTTCTGATGTTAAGATCTTGGGAAAAACGAAGGGGTGGTTGAAGTATGCACTTCCCAGTCGGCTTCTGCGAAGAAGGAAAAATGTTTTTAAAGGGCAAAAGCAGAAGTGGTTTTTGTTAAAACTCTTATCTAATGATGAGGCGGTAAAACTGGATAGTTCGAAAAATCAGGAATTTGACTGTTGGCGTTGGGTTACTTATTGGTTTCCATTAAACGAGATAGTTCATTTTAAGAAAGATGTTTACAGAAAAGCATTACTTCAACTTTCTCCAAAGTTGTCTAAGTTAAAAAGCGATTATTAATATTTGGAATTTTTGCAAGAAGACTCTTTACTAAATTTTTAGCGCGACTAAGTTATATTCGAAATTCGAATCTCGCTTTGTCCTCGAAATCGCCATTTTTAGTATATGTTTTTTCTTCGAAGGTTACTCTGTTCTTATAGTCGATCGTTAATATAGTCATCGCTCTAGTTCCGTAGGTTTCAGATTTAAGGAAGCTGGCAGAGAAATCATCACCATTTCCTTGATCTGCTAACAGTTCGTACAAACCCGCTTTCGAATATTTCCTCTCAATGAGAGCTCTCATTTTTTCTCTGCCGAATTCTACTTTCGGCCATTCGCAGTTGAGTTTTTCGTTACTAAGTCCAAAGTATCCTTTTTCTAGAACTTGATCTTCTCCTACGTGGTTACTTGTAAAATAAAGTTTATCGGGCGTCCCAATGATTAGGTTAAATCCGTTATATTGGTTTTGAATTGGTTTTAACGATTTTAAGTAGTGTTTGGGCGAAATATCGCCAAGGAGAAAATCGAGTACTAATTCACCGCGAGATCTATTGAGAGAATTTTGTTCCCCTGGAAGTTTGAAATTGGTAATTGCTGCAAAACGGCCACTCTTCGTAATTCCCAGCCATGTGCCTCCCTTTTTTAAGTCTTTTCCAGCCAGTAGATCCGGATCCGATTTCCAAAATGCTGCGGGTTCGGCCGGCCTGTCGTAAAATTCGTCACGATTGGCAGCCAAGATGAGCTTATATTTCGGGGTAGGATTTATAGTAAAAAGAATTAAACACATATCTAGAAATCAGTTTATCAAATTGGACCTTTAACGGATAATACGCCCTTTATAATGCGTGAAAAGATAATGTGGCATTATCCGGAGATTAATCCTATAGCTTTAAGTATAGGCATGGTCAACATACACTGGTATGGACTCAGTTACTTATTAGGAATTTCTCTTGTCTGGTTAAATATAAGTTACCGGAATCTAAGCCAGAACTTACCTTGGACCTCCGATGATATCAATGACATTGTTTTTTATGCGGTACTGGGGGTACTGATTGGAGGAAGGGTTGGTTATATCTTCTTCTATAACGTTGATTACTTTATGTCTGATCCCTTGGTAATTTTCAGGGTTTGGGAGGGAGGAATGTCCTTCCACGGAGGGTTTCTAGGAGTCTTGGTCAGCCTTGGAATTTTTGCTTTGGTAAAGAAAAAAGAGTTTTTCTCCGTTATGGATTTAATTGCTCCATCTATACCAATTGCTCTTTGCTGCGGTAGGTTGGGTAATTTTATCAATACTGAGTTACCAGGAAGGATTGCGGAAGTACCCTGGGCTTTCATTTATCCGGGAGAAACCTTCGGGAGGCATCCGTCGAGTTTATACCAGGCCATTCTGGAAGGACCGGTTTTGTTTATAATTCTATGGAGCTTTGCTAAAAAACACCCGCCTGTAGGGGCAGTCTCTGCTTTGTTTCTCATATGCTATGGAATTCTTAGAGGCTTCTCGGAGCAGTTCCGCGAACCGGACCAGCACATCGGATTCCTTATTAACGGAACAACCATGGGCCAAATTCTTTCAGCGCCGATGGTGGTGCTAGGTTTCATTCTCATTTGGACAAGTTACAGGCGAAGATAATTATGGTTATACGTCCCCGAATAAGAGGTTTTATATGCACTACGACCCATCCAGCTGGTTGTGAAGCTGACGTCTATAGGCAGATCAACTATGTTGAAAGCAAGGGGAAGTCGGACGGAGGGCCAAAAAAGGTTTTGGTCATTGGTGCTTCTGGTGGCTATGGTCTGGCATCTAGAATCAACGCCGTTTTTGGTTATGGAGCTGAATCGATGGGAGTTTTTCTTGAGCGTCCTTCACAAGAAGGAAAGCCAGCTTCTCCCGGATGGTATAGAACAGCAGCTTTTTCTAGACGGGCTCAAGAAAAAGGATTTTATTGTGGTAATGTTAACGGAGATGCTTTTTCCGCTGAAGTAAAAAACAACGTTTGTGACTTGATAGCAAAAGATATGGGGCAAGTCGATCTAGTTGTTTATTCTCTTGCGGCACCTTCCAGAAAAATGCCTGACGGATCAATAGTTAGGTCGTCGTTAAAGCCCATTGGATCTAATTATGAAGGCTTAACCATTGACCTGAATACAAAAGAGCTTCGTGAAATTTCTTTGGGCCCTGCGACTGAAGCAGAAATACGAGATACTGTAAAGGTAATGGGTGGAGAGGACTGGGAGATATGGATAGATGTATTGTTGAAGAGAAATCTTCTTGCACCGGGATGTATTACTACGAATTACACTTATCTGGGGAGTGAAATAACTTGGCCTATATACGGCCAAGGAACTATTGGGAGGGCGAAGCAAGACCTAGAGAGAGCATCTATCTCGATTTCCCAGAAACTTCAAGAAATAGGCGGTGCCGCTTTTTTAGCAGTTATGAAAGGCTTAGTTACTCAGGCTGCATCAGCCATTCCAGGAATGTCCGTATACCTGTCTCTTTTATTCAAAATAATGAAAGAACAGGGGTTACATGAGGGATGCGTAGAACAGGTCCATAGGCTTTTTAACGAGGAGTTGTATAGTGGATCCGTAATTAATTTAGATCAACTCGGAAGAATTCGAATGGATGATAAAGAGCTAAGAGAATCTGTCCAGGAATATATATCTGAAAATTGGTCTAGGTTTGATGCTGAAACCATGAATGAAATTGCTGATTTTGAAGGTTATAGGCGCGATTTCATGCAAATCTATGGCTTCGACATGGAAGGAATTAATTACGATGAAGAAGTTTCTATCGAATCTGAAATCCAGTTCGATTAGGTTTAAAAAATTAGTGATGAACTCAGTCTGCTTGAATCAAATTAAGCATCTTTGTATTCGTTTATATCCTTCGATGAAAGGTGATACTGGTAATGAATGAATTAAAACATTCTGCTTTCCTTGATGCCTGTGGTGGTAAGCCAACCCTTTATACTCCCATTTGGTTAAATAGGCAGGCTGGCAGATATATGCCAGATTATCATCGTGTGAAAGGCAATACACCTAGCCTTGAATTCTTTAAGACACCGCATTTAGCAGCTGAGGTAACCTGTGATGCCCAAAGAATTTTGGATGTAGACGCTGCCATTTTGTTTGCTGATCTGCTACCCATTCTAGAGCCCATGGGATTTAAGCTTGATTATTTGCCCGATATTGGACCAAAAATAGAAAACCCTATTCGGACTTTGTCAGCAATTGATGCGATAACTCTGACAAGTAGTTATCAATCGATGCCCTATATAGGAGAAGCAATCAAGTTGATAAAATCTAATCTTCCGAGGGGAATTCCCTTGATCGGGTTTTCCGGGGCACCGTTTACGTTGGCTTCCTATGCTGTAGAAGGTGGAGGATCAAAAAACTATATTCATATTAAGCGACTTATGGGATCCCATCCTGAAGCTTTTAGCAATCTGATGGTGAAGATTACCGATTGCGTTATTAACTACCTAGATTATCAAATAGAAGCAGGAGCAGATGCTATTCAGGTCTTCGATAGCTGGGTGGGGTGTCTATCCGTTCAGGACTACGAAAGACATGTATATCCTCATAGCAAAAGGCTCTTTGAATCTATAATAGGGCGAATTCCGATTATTCATTTTGGTACTGGGAATCCTGCACTTCTACCTTTGATGGCTAAGGCCGGAGGAGATGTTATGGCGATAGATTGGCGCGCCCCCCTGATGAAGTCATGGAATGAGATGGGTTGTCGCGCGATTCAAGGAAATATGGATCCTGTATGTTTGTTTGGCAGCGAAAAATCAGTGGTAAGGGTTGCTAAATCAATACTTGAAGAAGTAGGAACAAGGCCGGGACATATTTTTAACCTAGGTCATGGGATTCTTCCTGGAACTCCCGTAAAGAATGTCAAAGCTTTAGTTCAAGTTGTCAAGGACTATAGTGCTGAAATAAAGACTGATTGATAATTTTTCTCATTACAATTTTTTGCTGAGAATAATAGAAGAACGCTCTTGTTTGTATTCGTCCTGCCTTGCTTGAGGTAATTCATCCAAAGACGCATTCGAAAACCCTTTTTCTTTAAACCAGTGCTCACTTTTGGTTGTTAATACAAACAGACTCTTTAAACCTAATTCCTTTCCTTTTTTTTCTATATAGTCCAACAAATTATTCCCTCTTTTTTTGCCTCGATAGTTGGGGTGTGTGACCATGCAAGCAATTTCTGCAGTAGTCTGGTAAGGGTGCAATGCAGCGCAAGCGACTACAAATCCATCGCTTTCAATAACAAAGAATTCAGATAGCTTGGCTTTTACTCCATCCCTGGTTCTTTGAATAAGTGAACCTTCCTTTTCTGAAGGACCTATCAAATCTAAAATCTGATTAAGATCTTGGTTTTTCGCTTGTCTTAACTTTTCTGAACTAGTACCGGTAACCTGAGTTCCGCATCCATAAGGAGTAAAAAACTCTTGGAGAAGCGCTCCATTAAGTTCATAGCTCAGAATATGGCAGCGACTAACGCCATTGTTGCAGGCTTTTTGGCAGAATTTTAAAAGGAGATTTTTTTCATTCGTCTCGTGTTTCGTGCTCAAATCAATCTCAGAAATAATTTCACCATTTTCATCGAGCAGCCCTGGAAGCGCATTCAAAAAAACAAGCTTATCAGCTTTTATTGAACTGGCTACTTCGGTAGCAACTTCGTTAGAGTCTAAGTGAAAAAGATCACCTTCTGGCGCGAATCCGATTGGGGAAATAAGCAAAATCGAGTTCGTCTCAAGTTGTTTCTGAATCGCAATTGAATTTACTTTTCTCACTTTTCCCGAGAATTCGTAATTTACACCATTAATTATTCCGATCGGTTTCGCTGTAACAAAATTTCCTGAGGTCAGGAGAATGTCTTGTTTCCCCCCGGGTAGATGGAAGGAGTGAAACGCAAAAAAAGCTTCCAGGTCATTTCTTATAGAACCTATTATTTCTGATACAGTATTGATCTGGGATAATCTTGTTATATTCTTATTGTTGTGACTATCCCAATCAGAGCGCAGCCGCTTTTCTATTTTCTCATCGCCATTGAAAACGATGATGATACGAACTCCCAAGCTAGTTAGGAGAATACAATCGGATATAATTTCTCTAAGAGCTGAGGATTCAGTTGCCCCTTTGCATAGACATATTACAAAGCTTTTGTCCTTGTGGGCAGCAATGTAGCCTGCCGCGTTTCGAAACCACTTTATTTTTTCATCCTGCAATATCATATTCTCATTTCTGGATATAAAAGGGTGGCGATTATAGCAGCAAAATAACCTACAAGGACTAAGAACTTCCATTACTAGTAGTATTAGGAAGATTAAATCAATAGTTAGAAATGGAAGGCTATTGTTCCTGTCTTTTTTGTGGTGCAATAACCCAACGTATCGATAAAATATAGGCGGAGTGAAATGGCCGAGACGTTAAGTGATCGCGATGGTCTTATATGGTTTGATGGAGAGCTTGTCCCGTGGAGAGAGGCGAAAGTTCATGTGCTTACGCATACACTTCACTATGGCCTAGGCGTTTTTGAAGGGGTCAGAGCTTATTCAACTGGTTTGGGACCCGCAATATTTAGGTTGAAAGATCACACCGACAGATTATTCCGTTCAGCGCATATTTTGAATTTTGAGATTCCTTGGGCCAAGGCAGAATTGAATCAGGCGCAGATAGATGTGGTTCGAGTGAATAAATTACAAGAAGCCTATCTTCGTCCCATGTGTTTCTATGGTTCTGAAGGTATGGGACTTAGAGCGGACAATCTGAAACCACATTGCATAATTGCTGCCTGGGAATGGCCTAACTATATGACACCGGAGGCACGGACTGAGGGGATTTCGGTCAGGACTTCATCATATACAAGACACCACGTAAATATCACGATGTGTAAGGCCAAAGCGAACGGGAATTATATTAATTCGATGTTGGCGCTTAAAGAGGCCTTAGATAGTGGTTGTGATGAAGCTTTGTTACTAGATAACGAAGGATATGTCGCAGAGGGGAGTGGAGAGAATGTATTTATAGTCGAAAATGGTGTGCTGGTGACTCCAGAACTAACTTCTTGTTTAGAAGGTATTACTCGAGCTACTGTTTTTACCCTCGCGAGTGAACTCGGTCTTGAAATAAAGGAGAAGAGGATTACTCGTGATCAGGTTTATGTAGCTGAAGAAGCTTTTTTTACTGGGACCGCAGCTGAGGTTTTACCAATAAAAGAGTTAGACGGAAGGAAAATTGGGGAAGGAGGACGAGGCCCGATAACAGAAAAATTGCAGAGTATGTATTTTGATCAGGTCATGAAAAAAAACGATTTACATCCGGAGTGGTCAACGATTGTAAACTGATGAGAGCGCTGGGTTTCTGTTAGAGAGGCAATGGCTAAGAGGAAACCAGCTATCCGAATTTTTCTTTTGGGTAAGCAGGAGTTTAGTTCTTAGATGAAAATCCTCATAGTTAGTCCCTCTTGGATTGGCGATGCTGTGATGGCTCAGTGTCTTTTTAAAATTATCAAGCAAGAGCAGCCAGATTGCAGATTAGAGGTTCTGGCTCCCCGTTGGCCCCTGCCGCTCTTTAGCAGGATGAAAGAAATTAATTCGAGCATATTGTCTCCCTTTGAGCATGGCGAGCTGAATATAAAAGGCCGTTATAATTTGGGTATAGCTATCCGAAAAAAGGAGTTTGATAGGGCTATTGTGATGACAAATTCATATAAATCAGCTCTAGTTCCATTCTTCGCTAGAATACCCGAGAGAAGCGGGTGGATTGGAGAGTCAAGGTACGGACTGATAAACGATGTACGAAAAGATAATTCAAAATATACTCAACTCATGATTGAACGTTTTTCTGCACTGTTCCTTGATCCAAGAGACATTTCAGTTGGCAATATACCGTTACCTAGTTTGACAGCAGATGAGAAAAATACCGACAGGATTTTGTCTGCTTACAACATAAATAGAGCTAATAAAACCATCGTTTTTTGTCCTGGAGCCGAATTTGGAATGGTAAAGCGATGGCCGACATATCGTTTTTCAGTTGTCGTTCAGCATTATTTAAACCTAGGCTGGAATGCTATTCTTCTTGGATCGAAAAAAGATTCAGATATAGCCGTTGAGATAATGGAACCTCTTGCTAAAAATCATTCCGGTCTATTTGATTTGACCGGAAAGACCTCTATCCAAGATGCTCTAGATATCTTGTCGGTCTCGGATTTGGCCCTGACCAATGATTCGGGCTTAATGCATGTCGCGGCAGCAGTTGGAACGCCCTTGGTCGCGTTATATGGTCCTACTAGTCCGGAATACACCCCTCCACTTGGTCCATTATGCAAAGTTATAAAGAAGAACTCAGGATTTAGCAAAACAAGAGTTGGAGATCGACATGACGGGTATCATAGCTCTCTTTTTAAAATATCACCCGAAGAGGTAATAGAGACTCTGAATGGAAGTATTTGATCGCGCAATTATGTTTTCGGCTCACCAAATCACGGTAAGGAAGATCTTATGAAAGTTTTAGTGATAAAGACATCTTCTCTGGGAGACATTGTGCACGCACTTCCTGCTATAACTGAAGCTAGTCAAAATATCTCTGGACTCAAGTTTGATTGGGTAGTCGAAGAAGCGTTCCAGTCGATTCCAGGGCTGCATCCGGCTGTCGCTAATGTGATTCCTGTCGCTATACGAAGATGGAGAAACCATCCGAGAGAAGCAGTGGTCGAAATTCCTCTTTTCATTAAAAGGCTTCGACAAAGGAACTATGACATGGTTATAGATTCCCAAGGCTTGATAAAAAGTGGCCTTCTAAGTTTAATTGCCAAAGGAAAATCTGTTGGCTTTGACATTAGTAGTATTAGAGAGAAAATCGCGACCTATTTTTACAGAACTTCTTACAAAGTTAAAAAGCGCAGACATGCGATTTTTAGGCAAAAAGACTTGTTTGCTAAGGCGCTTAATTATGAAGGCGGCAGTGAAGTTGACTATGGACTGAAAACCAGTCGAGAGAGAAGTAACAGAATTATTTTTTTTCATGGAACTAGTTCCAGCGAAAAAGAGTGGCCTGAAAAATTTTGGAGACAGCTGGTGTCTTTGGCCAGTTTGAATGGGTGGAACGTAGTAATACCAGAGGGCAGCCTTGAGGAAAAGAAAAGAGCCCATCGAATTTCGGGAAAAACTGGATGTGTCATCAAAAAATCTTCTCTGGAAGCTTTGATGAACGAGTTTGCCAGTTGTTCCGCGGCAATTAGTGTTGATACGGGTCTCGGGCACCTAGCAACCGCTTTCTCAATTTCAACGGTTGGGATATTCGGGTTCACTGATCCAGCCTTAACCGGTCTAATCAGCCCCTCGCAGGGCGATGGGCAAAGTGTAAATCTTCGATGTTCTTGTGCTAAATGCATATATCAGCAAAAATCCAACGTAGATGATGTAGTTCTTCCTTGTTATGAGGAAATAACCCCGGAGAAAGTTTGGGCAGCATTAGAGCAAATAAGGCGGGAACCAATAAAAAGCGATCGCTTAAGTTAGCTTTCTGTATGTATAAGTATTTTCCGTATGGTGGAATTCAACGTGATTTCCTAGAGATAGCTCTTCGCTGTCGAAGAGCTGGCAATCAGATCAAAGTCTATGTGTTGAAATGGGAAGGGGACGTGCCCGAGGGATTCGACATTGTTATTGTTCCTGTTAGAGCTTTCACTCGCCACAGATTATATAGGCGTTATAGCAAATGGGTTCAGGCTGACCTGCTAGTCAACCCCGTGGACTTGGTAGTGGGGATCAATAAGATGCCCAGCTTGGATGTTTATTATGCGGGGGATTCCTGCTTCGAAGAAGTTGCACGGAATCAACGCAGTAAAATTTATAGATATCTTCCTAGATATCGTCATTTTTCGGATTATGAAGCTGCCGTGTTTGATAGAGATAGCAGTACCCAGATCCTAATGATTTCTAAAATTCAACAAGAATATTTTAAAAAATACTACAAAACCCAAGAAAAGCGTATCGATTTTCTTCCTCCCGGAATTTCGCGAGATCGAGTCGCCCCCGAGAATGTAGAGGACCTAGCACATACGACTAGATTAAAAGAGGGAATATCGTTGAATGAAAGATTGCTACTTTTTGTTGGCTCCGGGTTTATAAAGAAAGGCCTTGCTAGAGCGTTAAAGGCTTACAGCTCATTATCTCCTTCGCTTAAAAATCGCACTAGATTCTTTATCGTAGGAGAAGACAACCAGTTTTTTTATCGATGCCTTGCGACCCTTTTATCAATATCTGACAAGGTTAAATTTCTTGGTGGAAGAGAAGATGTGCCTAGTTATCTCTTTGCGGCAGACTTATTAATTTTACCTGCCTTAGATGAAAATACTGGGACCGTCATCTTGGAATCAATAGTTTCCGGCACACCCGTTCTCGCATCAGATAATTGTGGGTATTCCCATTATATTAACGAATCTGGAATGGGGAGTGTTATTTCCTCGCCTTTCAATCAGAAAGATTTAAATGACAGGCTAGAGTGCCTTCTGCAAAATTCCCAGCGAGAATTAATGTTAGAAAAAAGCAAGGCCTTTGTTCGAGAAGCAGATATCTTTTCTCTTCACGACAGGGCAGTAAAAATAATACAGGAAATCGGAATGAGGTCGGGATCTTATATACCTTAATTCGTCTAAATTCAAAAATACTTTTTGGTATCAGTGGTCCATGAAAAAACCTAATGAAAACTGAAAAAAACACCGGCTTCAACAATGATAATATCTTGCGTCTGTCGAGTGACCAAGATGCTATCTCTTGGTGTGAAAGTCTTCAGGGAACGATACTCCGAGAAGTTGAAAATAGAAAAACTGTTCGAGTTAGATTGGGAGGAGAAACCTTCTTTGTCAAATCTCACAAACCGTTAGGCTGGTCGAAAGTAACTAGGGAATTAATTCAAAGGGGAACACTGATTAGAGGAGCTGAAGTAGAGTGGAACGCAATAAAAGAATTCCGGCACCTCCAGATTCCGACTGTAGAACCATGCCTTTATGCTTCCATGGGAAAAACTCCAGCGAGCCATCGTTCCATTATTGTAACGAAGGCCCTCCAAAATAAGATTTCCTTGGAATATTTCTCAACTACCAATGTAAAATTAAAAAGACGGATAATAGAAAGAGTTGCTGAGATTGTTCGAGGGATGCATTGTGGCGGAATAAATCACCGGGATCTTTACTTGTGTCACTTTCTGATGGATCGAGATTTATCGAAAGGTCCATTGTTGCATCTTATAGATCTTCACAGAGCTCAAAAAAGAACCAAAGTCCCGAGAAGATGGTTAATAAAAGACCTGGGCGGCCTTTTATTTTCAGCTCTAAATAAGGGACTAACACAAAGAGATTTTTTGCGTTTTTTGCGCTTCTACTTTGACTCCTCCCTGAGAATTTCGCTCAGAGATGAAGACTTTTGGAAAGCGGTGATTTCCAGAGCAAAAAATTTATATATCAAACATGAAAGACGATTGCCCCATAAAATAGATAGACTTTTAAGATTTTCGGCGGCAACTGATTTCCAGACCTTTATTGACACAGGAAGAAACGTCTCTACACCGATTACGTTTTCAGTTCTGATTCCTGGGAAAGGAAAGAAAATAGTAAAAGTTTCTAAGATTCTTAGAGTAATTCCACGTAAAAGGATTGTTGCAATAGGTGAAGTAGAAAATTCTATAGTCATATTGAAAATGTTTTTTGGCCTGTCTAAAAATAGAAAAGCAAAAAAAGAGATAGACGGACTGAATGCCATTAAACGCGCGGGAATCTGTTGTCCCAGGGTGTTTTTTTTAGCTGAGCTTGAATCCGGGAACGCCCAGGTTGTTGGGACCGAATTTTTGAATAGGGCTACGAGTTTGTCTGAAGTCCTTAGAGCTAATGAAATTCGGTCTTCCGAAAAAGATGTTTTACCTGATGTTGTTAATATTTTGGCAACCTTGCACAAGGGTGGGGTTCGTCAGGAAGACCCTCATCCCGAAAATTTTCTTGTGGACGACCAGAAAATTTATTGTATTGATGGTCAAACCGTTATTTTCAGTAAAACTCATTCTTTTAGAAAATCTAATGACCTTCGAAACCTAGCTCTTTTCATTTCCCATTTGAATTTATCGGATGATGGGAAGATTAATTTTTGTTTAAAAACTTATCTAGATCTTCGAGGCTGGGATTTTTCCGCTTCGTTAACCAACTATTTTTTCTTCGAGCTGGAGAAAACCCGAAAGAAAAACAGACGTAAATTCCTAACCAAAATATTCAGAGATTGCTCAGAATTCTCTTCAAGGAAAAGTTTTCTAAGCTACTCTGTTAATGTTCGGCGCTTAGGGACAACCTCATTAGAGAATTTCCTTATTGATCTCGATTCAAAAATAGCGAAAGGGAAAATTATAAAAGATGGCAATACTACTACGGTTGCTTTGGTCAGAACTGATTTTGGGTCGTTTGTAATAAAGAGATACAATATTAAGGGAGCTTTTCATTGGGCCTCAAGAATTTTCCGTAATACCCGAGCCTCGAAATCTTGGAGGAATTCTCATCTCCTGAGGTTGCTGGGAATACGCACTCCTTCCCCAGTTGCCTTGGTTGAAAACCGGCTGGGACCTCTAAGAGGCGTTTCTTATTTTATCTCAGAATACTGTTTAGGATTCGGAGCGGAGAAATTACTCGATAAGAAGAGCTTTCAAAAAGAGTCTGCATGGTTAGTTGAACTGCTTGAAAGGCTTTCGAAGGATTTGTTAATTCACGGTGATTTGAAAATGACCAATTTTCTTATAGAGGAAAAATCTGCCAGCATTATAGATCTAGATGCAATGTTTCAGGCGGGGAGCTTAAACTCGTATAATAGAGCGAAAAAAAAAGATATGGCTAGGTTTATGAAGAACTGGAGAGGATATCCAGAACTTGAAAAGCGTTTTTCTAACCTAATAGAGTCGAGTGAGATACTAGGATAGAATTTAGCTTTTTCGTACCAAATTTCCTGATCAAAATTTATGGATAAAAAATGTAAGGTCTTGCAAGTTTGCCATGATTTATCTCCTCCCTTTGAGTTGATTGTTAAAAGCTATGCTGCAAGTTTTACTGATTGCGATGTTTTAACGATTATTTTAAAAGGTTCTTTAAATGAGAGATTTTCCGAAAGTATAAACGGGGAAGTTTGTTTTCTTTCTCTTCCGGACACGAGTTTATCTGGGTTGAAACTAAGGGCGATTTTTAAGGTGGGGCGTTTGGTTAAAGAATTTGGCCCTGATCTCGTTATCGCGCACAGGTACAAGCCTTTTTTTATTGTCACCATGCTTAACTATCTGATGTCTATACCTCAGGTCTTGGGGGTTTCTCATCATTACGGTTTTTTGAAACGAAGAACTCGGTCGCTTTTTTCTCGATTTTGGAAAAATAATATTGATATTGTTGGAATATCTCCACCCCTTTGTGCTCATATTAAAAAAGGAAGGAGTTATCTAGAAAAAAGAGTTCATTTGGTGCAACAGGCTAGCGAGAGAACCGAGCAATTGGATAAAGGGCTTGCTCTCAGAGAATTGGGGCTACCTGAAGGGAATTACTACTATGGAACGATTGGCAGGCTGGTAGAAAAAAAAAATCATAAATTGCTTTTAGAGGCTTTCTCATTGTTTCACGATAACTCTAGGTTAATAATTATTGGAGAAGGCAGATTGTATGATCGTTTGATCTTGCAAGCGGAACGACTGGGCATTGCTGAGCGATTACATTTGCTTGGTCATATAGATGTGGCGAGTAAATATCTTAAAGCCTTTGACTGTTTTGTTTTTCCTTCGTCAGCAGAAGAGGAGTTTGGAGTTGTTCTGCTCGAAGCGATGAATTCGGAACTACCGATAGTTTGTTCTAATGCGCCTGGTCCCTCCGCTATAGTTGACGGAGTAGCCCAACAGTTTCGTAGTGATGATCCAGAAGATTTGTTCCTGAAAATGTCAGAAATTAGGCGTAAGTCAGATAAAGATCTTCGATCTGCTGCGCAAAGAGGCTTGCGAAAATTGGATACTGATTTTGGTCATTCGAAAATGGCCGACAGTCTGAGATCTCTTCCGCCTGTATTGGATGCTCTATCTTAATAAATTAGGATTAAAAGTTAGTACAGGCTTGGTTCTTCCGAGGGACGAGTTTTAAAACGTCGGTGGAGCCACCAGTATTGTTCTGGAGCGAACAAAATAGCTTCTTCTATTTTTTTGTTTACAAGTTTGCAATCGACGAGCATATCATTTGAAGGGAAAGCACTTGATATTCTCTCTAGTTTCACTAAATATTTTCCTTTTTCTCTGTCTCGATATTGGCTCATGAATATCAACTGAGCCTTGGTAGAATGAGCTATTCTAGAAGTCGCTGTAATGGTTGCTGCTGGAACACCGAAGAAAGGAGCGAATATTGAGTGTTTATTTCCATAGTCTTGATCGGGTCCGTACCAGAGGATTGATCCCGACTTTAGTATTTTAATTACGTCGCGAATGTTTCTTCGTTCTACGGTAGATTCGAAATTCTGTTCTCTTCCTTGAGTCATAATAGTGTTTATAAGCAAATTTCTATTTCGTTTATACATGACATGGAAAGGTATTTTTCTGCTTAGCGCTGCACCACAAAGGTCAAGTGCACATAAATGCACTCCAAGGAGTATTACCCCTCGTCCCTTATTCTTGGCGGACTCTAGAAGCTCCAAGCCTTCGAATTTGACTAATGATTCAAAATCTCTTTTTGGAAAAAACCAGGCCTCAAAAGTCTCCAATATGGCTATTCCGCTAGATTTGAAATTCTTAAAAACCCTCTCGGCTAATTCCTTTTCTGTCAGATTTGGAAAACAGGCCCTGATATTTTCTCTTACTATTCTTCGCCTTTTCCGAGCAACAATGAAACCTAATATTCCTAATGTCTCACCAAATGCCCAACGAGCTTTCAGCGGGAAAAGACAAAATAAACTAAGGAATCCGATAGTAATCCACAGTAACCAGTACCTAGGAAACATAAGGCGAAAATTTCGGAAAAGGGGAGTGTCCACCGTTATCACGATATCAGTTTTTTTTCGAGGATTAAAATAAATGATATATTACGATGAAACAACTTTTGGATAGCATGATGAAACCTCTGAGATTTGATGGTGCAAAGATTCTTACGGTAGGGGATGCGATGCTGGATAGATATTGGCATGGGGAGACAACAAGAATTTCCGCTGAGGCTCCCATTCCAGTAATCGATGTAAAAGAGATAGAAGATAGGCTTGGAGGGGCGGCTAATGTAGCACTGAATATATCTACTCTTGGAGCGAAGTCATATCTGGTAGCAGCTGTAGGAAAGGATTCTATGGCTAGAGAATTAAGGGCTAAACTTGAAGCTTCAAGTGTCGAAGCCGAATTAATAGAACAGCCAGATAAATCAACGACTACCAAAATCCGATTGGTAAGTCGAAATCAGCAGTTGGTGCGAGCTGATTTTGAAGAATATTCTGGAATTTCTTCGGAGACTTTGGGTAACGCTGTAAGTAAATTTGATGAAGCAGATATTGTTATTTTGTCAGACTATGACAAGGGATTGTTAGAAGACCCTCAACCCTTAATTGGGAAGTACGTTGCCGAAAAGAAACCGATTTTGGTTGACCCTAAGCATAAGGATTTTTCCGTATACCGAGGCGCGACCATAATTAAACCAAACCTAAGTGAACTTGAGCACGCCGTTGGTGGGTGGGGTAGTGAATCGGAATTGCTAAAAAAGGTAAGAATCTTGTTAGATAAAATGTCCTGGTCAGCAATGCTTATAACCAGAGCTTCAGATGGAATGACACTTATAGAGGCGGGAGACGAGTCTCATTTTCCCGCAAAAGCGAGAAGTGTTTACGATACCTCTGGCGCTGGAGATACTGTTATATCAGTTCTCGCAGCTTCGCTTTCCTCAGGCTATACGTTGAAAGATTCGGTAGCATTTTCGAATGTTGCTGCAGGAATAGTAGTAAGTCATTTTGGAGTTACTAGTGTTTCTGGTCCCGAACTTAGTGCAGAAGTTTCATCCGGAGATTCCTATATTAAGGGTGTAATGTCAGCTGAGCAGCTTGTAACTGCGGTTCGTTATTCAAAATCTTTGGGTGAGCGTATTGTCTTTACGAATGGCTGTTTCGATATACTGCATGCTGGCCATGTCGATTATCTGGAAGAAGCAAAAAAAGAAGGCGATGTATTGATTGTAGGTATAAATGCTGACGAATCTGTTGCACGAATGAAAGGTGAAGGAAGACCAATAAACACTGCAGAACGCAGGATGAAGATTCTTTCTAGCCTTGAAGCTGTGGATTGGGTAGTAATCTTCGAAGAAGATACTCCGGAATCTATAATAGAGATGATTTCTCCGGATGTCCTAGTTAAAGGTGGAGATTACTCCGTTGACCAGATCGTAGGAGCAGATTTAGTTAAAGCCTATGGAGGCAAAGTGAAAGTGCTAAGTTTTGTCGAGGATTGTTCAACTAGCGCAATGGTAGAGAAGATCCGAAAACTCTAATTCAATTCTGTTGCTAATTTAACGTTTTCTCTTAAATGGTCTTCATTAATGGTTCCGATTACGGCTGAATGAACACCCTTCTGGTTAAATACGAATTCGAGGCTCTCTTTTATACTGGTTTTACCGCTGTCAAATATCTTCTTCAACAAGATTCCGCAGCCCGCTCGTGATGCTATCTCTATAGCAGACAAATTGGATCTGTCTGTTAGATTAAGCGGAGCCATAATAACATCACTAAAAACTGATGCAGCCTCTGTTCCTTCTGCACTTTTTGTAGACATGCCGACGTATCTTGCTAGACCATCATTTTTTATTCTAAGTAAGGTTTCGACGGCATCAGATTCCTCAATAATTTCTAGGTCATTGCCATTCGAATGAATCAACAAGATGTCTATCGCTTCTGTTCGCAGCCTTTTTAAGCTTTTGTGGACGCTTTCCTTTATCCCTTCCTTGGAAAAATTGAAAGCTGATTTATTGTTTTCATAGCTCTCACCTACTTTTGTAGAGATAATCCATTTTTGGCGTGACTTAGAGAGTAATTTTCCAACCTTGATTTCACTATCTCCATAAGCAGGAGCCGTGTCTATAAGATTAATCCCAATATCGTTCGCGGAATTTATCAATCGGTCTAGTTGTTTTTCGTCCGGAATCTGAAATCTGCTCGGGTATTTAACATCTGTATTGCGACCAAACTTAACAGTGCCCAGAGATATCCTAGAAGTTTTCAGTCCAGTTTCCCCGAGCATTATATCCATGGGGTGTCACCAATTCTTGGTTTGGGGATGTTTTGGGATAGCCCACCCCCAATTGTTTGATGATTTATACTATTTATAACCATATCTCCAAGAACAGGAACGAGAGTTAATTTTGTGGGCCAGCAAACGACAACATTCTCGTATAAACCTACGAACGGACCATCGGGCTTTCTGTATTTTCCCATTTTAGCTTCAGCTCTATTTGCTCTAAACGTTGAAAATTTGCACCCTGAAAAATCGATCCATGGCATTATATGCGCTAGTTCGCTTAGACAAAATTTGATCTGTTCCTTTTGTGACCGTTTAACCCCAGATTCTGCAAGTTCTCCTCCGAGATACCAATATTTGTTCCCTTTTTCATAGTGTGTGGTGAAGGTAATGCGCGGTTTTGCGCCTCCTCTCAGTGATATTGCATGCGCAAAAATATCTGGAAGGTGGTTACCTTTTATAATTACTTGATGCAATGGTCTACTCTGCATTTTTACGGGAATGTTAAGTTGCTTAATTAGCTCTTCATTTCCTATTCCCGCGGCAAGGATGTATCTTTCCGCTTTTATCTTATCTCCGTTATCTATTTCGACTCGCGATATATATCCTTCTTTATGAATCAGTCTGGGATTGCCGTTTATTATCTGGCCCGATGAGTTTGTTACCAGTTTCTCAATCAAGGATTTCGGATCAATGACAATATCTTTCAAAGCGTAAAGTTTTCCCTTAAATTCGCGAGCTCTAAATATTTTTGGGCCATTTTCTAAATTCCGAGAAGAGATTTTTCCGCTTAGGACTTTGCTTCCTAGGAAGGCTGTTAATTTTGATGAAAAACTGCTATCAGAAAACATGTAATATTGATCTGACAGGATTTTCACGCCCCTCAAATCTACCGAATCATTCCCTGATAAACACTTGTTCCATCGGCTGGGCATATCTTGTATGGTTTCAAGGGCTTTGTTCGGAGATCCGTCAAGAGAGTATTTTAGTCCGCCGTGAATCATTCCTTGTGAAGCTAAAGTCTGTCCTGCTCCTAGAGCTACCTTCTCTAGAATCATAGAAGAAAATCCCTGATTTGTAAGTAAGGAGTTAAGCCAAAGGCCAGCAACGCCTCCCCCGATGATTGCGAAGTCCACTCTTTTTGTGTTGGCCATAGTAAAATTCTTGAAGAGCCCAAAATAAGTATACATATTTAAAGAATCAAAATAATTTTAATTGGTTTATGGAACATTGAATGATCTATAGTTATTCTATAAAAAAAGAGATCGTATGTTTTGTTCAGGTTAATTTACAATCTAGGTTTTCTCCTGATTTTGCCGATAGTCTTAATGCGCCTCATCTTTAAATCGAAAGGAGAGCCATTATATCGTTCCAGCTTCGGAGAAAGATTCGGATATTTTAAAGGAAAAAAACCAGGGCGTTACTTATGGATTCACGCTGTTTCGGTTGGAGAAGTAGTGGCGGCTTTTCCTTTAATAAGAAATCTCGTAAATCGAGGTTACCCATGTTTGGTTACTAGCGCTACCCCGGCAGGAAAACAGAGAATAGAACAACTTTTAGGTGATGAGGTAGAGAAATGTTTCGTTCCACTAGACTTAGCAATTGCGGTGAAGCGATTCATTTCTAGCAATATGCCACTTGCCTTAATTATGGTTGAGACTGAGTTGTGGCCGAACATCATTGCGGAGTGCAAAAAAAAAGGAGTAAAAATATTTCTTGTTAATGGACGGATGTCAAAAGCGTCTGCTAAGACCTATCATAAGGTTAGTTTTCTTACCGCCAGCATGTTTGAAAAAATAGACTTTTGTGGAGTCCAGACTGTTCGTCACAGAAATCGATTTGTTTCTTTGGGAGTGCGCAAAGATCAAATTGAGATAACAGGAAATTTGAAGTTTGACATCCCGCTTCCCGATACTAATAGCGGAGGTGTTGAAGAAGCGAGAGCTTTGGTAGGGGAACGTCCTGTTTTGCTTGGGGCCAGCACTCACGAAGGAGAGGAAGTGATGTTGTTGCAAGCGTTCAAGAAAGTCCGTGAGAAACTACCGAATCTGTTGCTAATACTAGCTCCACGACATTTGAATCGGCTAGAACAGATAGTGAGCTTGATATCTGATTGTAGATTGAACCCAGCTATTTTGAGTCAAACATCCAGAATTGTCCCCACAGATGATTTGTTGCTAATCGACAAGATGGGAGTTTTGCCAACATTTTACTGTTGTGCTCAAGTGGCCTTTGTCGGAGGCAGTATGGTGCCCCTCGGAGGTCACAATTTGCTGGAAGGTGTTAGAGCAGGTTGTGCCGTAATTATGGGCCCTTTTGTTGAGAACATCGAAGATATTGCACGCGAATTTGAAACCAACGGGGCTATGTCCTTAGTTCTAGATCAATTAGAGCTTGAAGCTGAAATTTACAATATCTTGAATGACCAGCAGAAAAGGGAAAATCTGGTATCAGCTGCCTCAGATATTCTTACTTCCAATTCCGGGGCGCTTCGAATGACAGAATCGATGATATTGGAACATTTAGATAGGTGATAGTATTCTTTTCTGGTGTTCTTCATATTCTTGTTGTTCTCAGATAGCAGAAGAATAGATGAGAGAATTGATTTTCAGATAACAAGGTCCAAGTAGAGCCTTAGCTTTTTGCTGATGGGTTGAATTAGTGAGCTGTTAAGATCATTGCGAAGACTGTTATAGATGTTTCTTCCCATTAATCGAGTCTTATTGAAGGTTTCTGTTTCAATTAAAACTACATCCTATATAAGGTTGCTTTTACTAGACTTAAAAAGCTCCCTTGCCTGTCAGAAACCCCGGTCAAATTTCAGGGCAGTATTAGTCGCAGATTAGACAGGTTGAGAGAAATACGAGAAGAAATAAGATCTAGTTAAAAAAATGTTCTAGCTTTTTATTGAACATATTTACTTGAATTAAGATAATAAAAATAGCAACAGGGACTGCGGGCGAGGTGACTTTGACCGAGAAGAATATAAACCGAAGACAAGGGCCCTATGTCCCTGACCTAGTTAAAGACCTTGCTCAGTGTGATGTGAATTACTATAGGCTTCTTAAGGTTTTCCCGGAAATAGATGAACTGGAAAAAAAGCAGTTCGGTTTAAAGACCGTGGATGATGAGCGAGTGGTCGTTGAGATAGAAGTTCTTGAGCGTTGCCCCTTTACCACGATATTGGAACTCAATGTTCAGATATATCCAGAACACAAGATAGTTAAATGGCCCAAGCTCCGGTTGCGAGTTTATCGAGATACAAAATCGGCAGAAGTAATTTCTTTCGACAAATACAAAAGATTTAATCAGCCTTACGATTTTTGTAATGAACGACTCTTTCAGCCCGACGAAAAATCTCAGGTAAATCGATATTTAGGAGAGCTTTTAGAACACTTTATGGTCAGAGGGTATTCTCTGAATGCCCTAGAGCTTTCATAAATTAAACCTATCTTTTTTAGCAATACTTATTTAAATGCTTATAATTGAGAGGAGCCTTGATGAAGGAGTGATCTTTCTTAATTGAGGAAGATACAGATAACCCTGCCGATGTTTATAGTTTCGTTATAGTGGAAGTCAATGATCGATAGTTACAGTGCAGATGCTATAGAGGTCCTGGAAGGGCTCGATCCGGTTAGAAAAAGGCCGGGGATGTATACAGATACTTCAAGACCAAATCACCTTGCCCAGGAAGTTATTGATAACAGTGTAGATGAAGCTCTTGCCGGTTTCGCATCAGAAATCCGAGTGACTTTGAGAAAAGATGGCTCGATGTCGGTGAGCGATGATGGGCGTGGAATGCCTGTTGATGTTCATAAAAAAGAGAAGATCCCCGGAGTGGAATTAATTTTGACCAGGTTGCACTCGGGAGCAAAATTCAATAGCGACAGTTACAAATTTTCAGGGGGGCTTCATGGTGTAGGCGTATCGGTGGTAAACGCATTATCAAAATCTTTTGAAGTATTTATAAAGCGCGAGGGGAAACTTCACCACATTTCGTATCGAGGAGGGAGACGGCATAAGAAATTATCGATAAAGGATACGGTCGGAAAGAGAAACACGGGTACGCTCATTAATTTTATGCCAGATCCGTCTTACTTTGATTCGCCCAAATTTTCCGTTAGCAGGCTTAAACACTTGCTTCGTGCTAAAGCCGTTTTATGTCCAGGGTTGAAGGTAGTATTTCAAAATGAAACCGCGGCGGCTATGGAAGAGAACAGCTTCGAGTGGCTCTACGAAAATGGACTGGAGAGTTATCTCACTTCGGAGCTCAACGACATTGATCTAGTTCCAGGGAGCCCTTTTTCAGGGCACGCTCAAGGAAACGAGGAAGAGGTTCATTGGTCTGTTCAATGGCAGCAAGAGGGAGAGGAGGTGGTCTCCGAGAGTTACGTTAATCTTATTCCAACTGGCCAAGGAGGCACCCATGTTAATGGGTTGCGAACTGGGCTTCTGGAAGCGTTGCGCGAATTTTGCGAATTTCGGAATTTATTAGGACGAGGAGTGAAAATTGCTCCCGAGGATATCTGGAAAAGATGTAATTATCTTCTTTCGACCAAGATGATTGATCCTCAGTTCTCTGGACAAACTAAGGAAAGACTTAATAGCAGGCAAGCTTTCTCTTTTGTTTCAGCAGCGGTAAAAGATTCTTTTTCGCTTTGGTTAAACCAGAACACAGAGGAAGCTGAACTAATAGCGGAGTTAGCGATTGCAAACGCGCAAGAAAGAATTAAGGCAGGGAAAATAATCTCTAGAAAAAAAGCGGTTAGTGGTCCGGCTTTGCCTGGCAAGCTAGCAGATTGCTCCTGTGGTGATCCGATGAGAGGAGAGCTTTTTTTGGTTGAGGGGGAGTCTGCTGGAGGATCAGCAAAGCAGGCGAGAGATCGAGAAACACAAGCGATTATGGCCCTTAAGGGAAAGATTCTAAATACTTGGGAAATTGAAACCGGCGCAATTTTAGCTTCTAACGAAGTTCATGACATTTCGGTCGCCCTGGGCCTGGATCCGGGAACCGATGATCTTACTAAGCTTAGATATGGAAAAATTTGTATTCTTTCGGATGCGGATTCCGACGGACTTCATATTGCAAGCCTGCTAATTGCTCTCTTTGTAAAGCATTTCCGTACTTTGGTCGAGAATGGTCATGTCTATGTGGCCATGCCGCCTCTTTACAGGATAGATTTTGGGAAAGAGGTCTATTACGCCCTGGACGATAGTGAACGAGATTCTTTTATAGAAAAGTTAGAAAAAGAGAACGCAGGGAAAAAGATCATTGTTCAGCGTTTCAAGGGACTAGGAGAAATGAATCCGTCACAATTAAGAGAAACGGCAATGTCACCGGAAACTAGACGTTTGATTCAATTGACTCTTGGTAAGGGAAAAAGCACGAACGAACTTATGGATATGCTTTTGTCCAAAAAACGTTCAGGCGAGAGGAGAGAATGGTTAGAACGAAAAGGTGATTTAGCTGAGCTATAAGAGGGTAAAAAATGGATATTGAAACTGAAACTATTTCTATAGCGGAATATACGGAAGGCGCTTACCTGAACTATGCTATGTACGTTATTAACGATCGTGCCTTGCCCTTTATTGGAGACGGATTGAAACCAGTTCAAAGAAGGATAATTCATGCTATGAATGCGCTAAGGCTCTCTCCCGATGCTAAATTTTCCAAATCCGCTAGAACCATTGGAGAGGTAATAGGGAAGTTCCATCCTCATGGAGACAGCGCTTGTTATGAGGCCATGGTTCTTATGGCACAGACTTTTTCCTATAGGTATCCATTGATAGATGGTCAGGGTAATTGGGGGTCACCAGATGATCCGAAATCATACGCAGCCATGCGATATACGGAGTCAAAACTGACCGCCTATTCGCGAATTTTGCTTGAGGAATTGCATCAGGGAACAGTTGAATGGATACCAAATTTTGATGGTACTATAGAAGAGCCTGTTCACTTGCCGGCTCGATTGCCGAATGTGCTTCTTAACGGAGGCATGGGTATCGCTGTTGGAATGACGACTGATATTCCTCCTCATAATTTGAACGAAATCGTAGACGCTTGCATTTATCTTTTGGATCGCCCGAAGGCAGATCTGGATCAGATCCTAAACTTAGTCAAGGGACCTGATTTTCCTAGTGGGGCTGAGATTATTTCGAATAAAGATGACATTAAAGAAATATATGAAACTGGTAGAGGCGCAATCAAAACCAGAGCTGTCTATAAAATAGGGCAAAGCGAAATAATAATCACTGCCTTACCTTACCAGGTTTCAGGTTCAAAAATTCTCGAACAAATTGCCAATCAAATACGGACGAAGAAATTACCCATGGTGATAGATGTCCGTGACGAATCTGATCATGAATATCCGACCAGGGTCGCGGTGGTTCTGAAATCGAATCGTGTTGATGCTGAAAAAGTTATGAGTCACCTTTTTGTTACAACCGATCTAGAGAAAAATCACCGAATTAATCTCAACATTATAGGTATCAACGGTAAGCCTCGAGTTTTAGGTCTGGTACCACTCTTAAAGGAGTGGCTAAAATTCAGAGCTGACAAGGTTACCTTGAGATTAGAATCCAGATTATCCAAGATTCTTGAAAGGCTGCATATATTGGAAGGTTTGCTAGTGGCTTATCTGAACTTAGATCAGGTGATAGAGATTATAAGAACGGAAGATAAGCCAAAGGAAAAATTAATAACCAAGCTAAGATTATCAGACGAACAATCTGAAGCGATCCTTAATTTGCGTCTTAGACAATTGGCTAAGCTTGAAGAGGAAAAAATCTCGATGGAGCAGGTCAAACTAGATGAAGAACGAAGCGACATAGAAAAAATCTTAAAATCTAAGAACAGACTAAAGACCCTTTTAAAAAGCGAGCTCCAAGAAGACAAAGAAATTCATGGGGACGATCGATTATCTGCGATAGTGAATAGAAATGAAGCGAAAGCTTTTTCCGAAAAAGATCTTATTCCTTCCGAGCCTGTAACTGTTGTTTTATCAATGAAAGGGTGGGTACGTTCGGCTAAAGGGCATGAGATTAATGCTTCCGATCTCAATTATCGAGCCGGCGACTGTTTTTTACAATCTTTCGCAGGAAGGAGCGACCAGGATGTTGTTTTCTTTGATTCCTTCGGTAGAGCATATACTGCTCCTATATACAGTTTGCCTGCCGCTCGAGGTCAGGGAGAGCCTTTGACAGGAAGATTCAGTCCTCCTGCAGGAGCTACCTACGCTGGTTTAGCGCTAGGTAAGAATGATACGAGCTTCCTGCTTTCTACAGATGCTGGTTATGGATTTATAGGAACCTTCGAAGAGTTTAAATCGAAAAATAAAAACGGGAAGGCGATATTAAAGGTTTCAGCAAATTCATTGGTTAATAAGCCTGCGCTTGTTCATGATATAAAATATGATTTGGTGGCTGCTTTCAGCAATCAGGGTAGGCTGTTGGTCTTCGATTTGAAAGATCTTCCTAGGCTTGGCAAAGGAAAGGGTATTAAAATAATGAACATACCTTCTGATAAATTGAAGATCCGAGAAGAAATGATGACCTATTTGGAAGTGCTATCGCCTGGTGACACTATTCAAGTTTTATCTGGTAAGAGAAAATTGAGTTTAGCACCAAAAGATATCCAACATTTTCGGGGTGAAAGAGCTCGGCGTGGACTTAAATTACCAAGAGGATTTCAAAAGATTGACAATATTATCATTGAACGGATTGGCTCCTGAGACTAGCTTTGAGTAATTATCTGACTAGCTTTTTCTTCAATAGCTGAATGGTTTGTCAAGCTTTTAATCGAGCATACGCGTTCAGAATCAAAAAGCGCATGATGAAATGGCTGCGTTACTATATCTTGAGAAATAGGTTCGTTCAAATTATCAATTAGTAGCGCTTGGGAAGCCATCATAGCTAGATAGCTTGTTGATTTTCTTGCTTCAATATCGTCGTTTTTTATAGAGCAGATAGCTCCTCCGAAAGAAATACTTTTATCTAATTTATAGATAATGGTTTTAATTAGAAACCCTGTCTTCGCTGCATCATACACTGGATCTGACCCTTTGAAAGAAATCAAGATCTCTTCACGCATAGTCTGTTCTAGAGTACCGCCATAGGTTTCTGCAGCTTTATAGAAATTTTCAAAATAACTTTCCAAATAGTGTGCTGGTCGAATTCTAAATATAAGAATACAGGCACGAGAATTTGATGTCTCTTGATCTAGCTTATTGAATTTACCGCTTGATGATGGCCCCCCTACCGTCAACCAGGGAATTATCTGAGGAGAAAAAAACCAGATGGCTATCCCATAGACCGAAAATAGTAAAAAGATTTGTCCTGACAAGGATTTACTCAAATGCGAGGAATTGTCTAGCCCTATTATTATTTTCCCTTCATCTTCATCTTCAAATCTAATTATGTAAGAAAAGATAAGGTCCGTTTCAAAGCGTTTCCCTACTTTAGTGATTTCGCTTTCTTCTGCATTCCAGACCTGAATGAACGTGATTTTTTCTTCTTCAATCAATTGAGTTATAAGAAGGTTGACCGAGTTTAAGTCTTCTTCAATTAAATGCTGGGATATTTGCCTGTAGATTTGTTGAGCTGCTATTTCCGCATATATTTTCTTATCATGATCGCCTTGCTTTGTTCGCTCGGTTTCATAGATCATGGATATAATTAGACATAGGCTCAAGGGTAATAAAATGAGCAGCAGTGGAAGCCTATAGCTTATATAATAATTTGGAGAACTCATTCAGGAGCTGTGCTATAAATTGACGTGCAAGGGCTATTATAGACGATACTACTCATCTAGTCGCTTATAACGCGTCAACGTTTTAACCTAATCTGTCTATGGAAGATCTGTTTTTAATACGAATTTTTGGCGACGGCGGGAAATCTTTGACCACTAGAATGTCTGCTTTACTGGCCGAGGTAGAAGCGGATATCCTTGACATAGGGCAGTCCGTTATACATAACAATTTGTCGCTAGCGATGCTCGTTTATATCCCTAACCAGAAAACTGACGCGCTGTTGAAAATTGAAGAAAAACTGGCCACCGTGAGCGAAAAATTTGTTTTTGCTCGCGTCAGCTCTGAAAGATATGAGAAATGGGTAGAGAAACAGGGGGCTCCAAGATATGTTCTTACCCTTCTAGCCAGAAAAATTAGAGCTTCACATATGGCCGCAGTCACTGAGTTAATTTCTACCGATAATCTTAAGGTCGATGGGATTAAAAGGTTATCAGGAAGAGTATCAAGAAACTCGGTGAATACTTCTTCCAAAGCATGTTTTGAATTTTCCATAAGAGGCAAACCCACGCAAAAATTTAGAGAAAACTTGATCGCTATCAGCAGCAAATCACAGGTTGACATTGCATTGCAGGAAGACGGGATTTATCGGAGACACCGAAGACTTGTTGCCTTTGATATGGATAGTACTTTGATTGCAGCAGAGGTAATTGACGAGTTAGGTGATCTCGCGGGAGTCGGAGCCCAGGTTAAAAAGATTACTGCTAGAGCAATGGCGGGGGAGTTAGATTTCTCGGATAGTCTCCGTCGACGAGTTTCTCTTCTTCAGGGGCTTTCTGAGTCCAGTTTAGAAAAGGTAGCTTCTATGATGCCATTGACTGAAGGAGTCGAACAGCTCTTCAAAATTTTAAATCGTCTGGGATATAAAACCGCAATAATTTCAGGGGGATTTACCTTTTTTGGAGATAAGTTAAAGTCAAGACTCGGTATTGACCATGTCTATGCTAATGAGCTCGAGATAAAAGAAAACTGTCTTACTGGCCAAGTGCTTGGCCCCATCATTGGAGCTCAACAAAAATCAGAAATTCTGCAACAGATTGCAGCTAGGGAAAATATCTCGTTGGAACAAACCATAGCGGTTGGCGATGGCGCGAATGACTTGCCAATGCTTTCTGCTTCTGGTTTGGGAATTGCCTTCAATGCGAAACCCATGGTTCGCAAAGCGGCTAACCAATCTATTTCTACTCTTGGACTAGATAGTCTGCTATATCTGATGGGCATTAGAGACCATGAATTAAACACGTTTTTATCTTAATAATACATGATGTCTTTTGATTTTTTGCCTGCTGTTTCTCTCGCAAGTTTCGGTACTAGGTATCCTGGAAGGACAGCCTTAATTTTTTCAATCAGTTGCTTTGCTTCTCTTAGGGGCACGAAAAAATGTGCTGAGCCTTTTACCGGATCAAGAAGATGAAGATAGTAGGGCAGGACTCCGGCGCTGAATAATTTCTCCGAAAGAGCAGACAGAATATTTGGATCGTTGTTTATATTCTTAAGCAGTACGCTTTGGTTTAGAAGAGTAGTGTTATTTGATTTTAGTTTACTCAAATACGAGACTAGTTGATCATCTATCTCATTAGGGTGGTTAATGTGAAAAACAAAAACTAAGTTTTTCTCACATTTGTTTTTCCATTCAATCAGATCTGGGCATATCCGATTTGGTATTACGATAGGTAGACGGGTATGAATCCTTATTGTCGTTAAGTGGTTAATTCCGTTAAGTTTTACTACTAATTTGTAAAGAAATTGATCGGAAAGCAGTAGAGGGTCCCCCCCACTCAATATGACTTCTTTCAAAGATGAATCGGACTTAATGTAATCAATGAGCTCCTCCCACTTCGTGCTACTCAATTTGTTCTTGTGATAGGGAAAATGACGACGGAAGCAGTAGCGACAGTTAATTCCGCAGGCTCCAGCAGCAATAATCAGTGCTCTCCCACTGTATTTTTGTATCAATCCTTCGGGTGAATCTGTTTGTGTCTGCTCCTGTAGTGGATCCAAATAGAATCCTTCTTGCGAAGAATTTTCTTCACTCTTAGGGAGCACCTGAAGTAAAAGCGGATCTTTAAGATCACCCTTCTTAATTCTGTTTAAATAAGGCAAAGGAACCAACAAGGGAAAGTCAGACTTAAAACTTTCTAGGGATATGTTGAGTTTCTGACCTAGATTGTTGATGTCACGAATAGCATTCTTTAAATGCCAATGCCAATCTTCGTTATGCAATCTTAACTTAGTTGAGGTTATCATTAGTGTCTCGAGAAAAAGGTGACTAAATGGCTAACTATTCTACCAATGAATTTAAGGCGGGTCTTAAGGTAATGCTGGAAGGTGATCCTTGCAATATAGTTGAAAATGAGTTCGTAAAGCCCGGGAAAGGGCAGGCTTTTAATCGGGTTAGATTAAAAAATCTGAAAACAGGCCGTGTCTGGGAGCGAACTTTCAAATCAGGGGAATCTCTTGAAAGTGCAGATGTTATGGAGTACGAGATGGAATATCTTTATTCAGATTGAGATTATTGGCACTTTATGAAAACTGATGGCAGTTATGACCAGATTGCGGCTGATAAGACGGCAGTGGAAGATAGTGCTAAATGGCTCAATGAGACTGATAAAGCTACGGTTACCCTGTGGAACGGAACTCCTATTCTGGTTGCACCTTCGAATTTTGTAGAATTGGAGGTAGTGGAAACAGATCCTGGGCTTAAGGGGGACACCGCTAGCGGAGGCTCAAAACCTGCTACCTTGCGAACTGGGGCTATTGTTAAGGTTCCTCTTTTTGTTAATGTAGGAGATGTCGTTCGCGTTGATACGCGAACATCTGAATATCAAGGCCGCGTAAAGAACTAATCTCCTAGGTTTGTAAATGAATGTGACAAATATCCGGCTTAGATCGGAGCTGCTGAAGGCGATCAGGGCCTTTTTTTATTCGAAGTCAGTTACAGAGGTTATGACACCAGCTCTTCGAGAACATGGTTCGAATGAGGTTTATATAGACAGTATCCATATCGAAGGTCGGGGATATCTTCAGACTTCACCAGAACATTCCATGAAATGCTTGCTTTCAAAATATCAGAAATCTATTTTTCAAATCTGTTCTGTATTTCGCGCTGGAGAGGTTGGCCCTCTCCATAAAGAAGAATTCCAGATGCTTGAATGGTATCGCAGTTTGTTTGGTTTATCGGATTTAATTGAAGAACTAGAAGAACTAATATCTGTTTTAGTGGACGAGTTAAGTCTAGATTTTGATATCATCGCAATCAAATTCCCATTTGTGAAGAAATCCTACAAGTCATTCTTTCTTGAAAATTTCTCGGTGAATCCTCATTCTGTGTCCATGAAGCGGCTTAGAGAAATGTCAAAAGATATCGATTTTATTGATAAATACTCTTCCCGATCAGAATGTTTAGATGCCTTGTTTGCTATGAATATACAACCGAAAATCATAGCCCCGACCTTTGTTATAGATTTTCCTGTCTGTCAGGCTGCTCAAGCGGAATTTCTTACAAATAGTGAAGGAGAGAAAGTGGCTAATCGATTTGAACTTTATATTAGAGGTGTTGAGTTAGCGAATGCTTATCAGGAATTGCGTGATCCAGAAGAAATGAAAGCGCGTTTTGAAGCTAACAATGCGTTGAGACTCTTAAAAGGGAAACCCCAGATGGGCCATGATATGGATTTAATTGAGTGCCTTCCTAGTATGCCTAAATGTGCTGGCGCTTCTATCGGAATTGAACGATTAATGATGCTTTTAACAGGTTCTTGTGAAATCCGTAATTTCTAGTTTAGACTTTGCCCGAATAGGACCTTTTCGTTTTCTTCAAACTCGAAATTCAATTTTTTCGAAGCTAGCATTATCACGGTTGACCCTAGCTGGAAAAGACCGAGTTCGTCCCCTTGATTCAAATTTTGATTTATTTCTTCAGTTTTAAATTCTCTCGGTTCATAGGGGGTAACTCTCCAGAATGGTTTAATCCCCCCTACAATTGCTGCCCCTACCATAACAATTGCTATATACCCAAAGTCCGTTTCCAAGTGAAAAATTAGCCTTTCGTTTTTAGCGTAGAGACCTGGTATTCTAGATACTGTATTTGGGTTTACTGAAAATAGTTCGCCAGGCACATACGTCGCCGACTTAATTTTTCCATTAGCCGGCATATGAACACGATGGTAATCTGATGGAGCCAGATAAATCGTTAGATGTGAGCCTCCGACAAGGTTTTCTATTTGATCCTTTGCTAGAAGGCTATTGATAGAGAAAGAGTGACCTTTAGCAGATATTTTTAGGGATTTATCTATGATCCCATGATCAGCGATTGTTCCATCGCAAGGACAGCATATGACCGAGCATATTTTCCTAGCTTCGGCAGCGAGCTCCCTGCTAAAAAAATCATTAAAGGTTTTGTATTCTGTCTTTCTCTTTTTTGCCTCTTCAAGTTTTACTGGATAGAAATGACAAAACAAACTAATAAGTATGTGCTTGATGAAAAATACTCTACTTTCGGCGAGTGTCCCAGCGAGCCTGCTCGCAGCGTGTTTAGGTAAGATTTTCTGGAAGGTAACGAACATCTAAAAAGCCACTTTTTTTTTCGGATAGCATGATTTTTTAAGTTAACATATGAATTAATAAAAATCGTTAAAGATTCAATTGGGACAAGTTTGAAAGCAGAACAAGAAAATCTGGTTTGGATGGATCTGGAGATGACCGGACTTGATCCTAGTAAAGACAGAATTCTAGAGATTGCCGTTTTAGTAACAGATTCAGATCTAAACTTGTTGTCGGAAGGACCAACTTTTTTTCTTAGTCAACCTGAGGCAATCCTAAATAATATGGACGACTGGAATACTCGTCATCATACAGATTCAGGATTGCTAGACCGAGTAAGATCAGAGGGAATAAAAGAGAAGGAAGCAGAGCTCCGTGTTTTGGGCTATCTTAATTCGTATGTTAAGGAAGGGAGCTCCCCTCTTTGTGGAAATAGTGTATGGCATGACCGTAGGTTTCTAGAAAAGTATATGCCCCAGCTCAATTTGTTTTTTCATTATCGAAATATCGATGTTAGTTCTATTAAGGAGCTGGCTAGGCGTTGGGTACCCGAAGTGGCGAGAGGAGTCAAAAAAAATGGTACTCACAGAGCTCTTGATGATATCAAGGAGTCTTTGGCGGAGTTAAAGTTCTATAGGGAAAACTTCTTTAAGCTCAAATCCTAGTGTGTTGCTCAAGCGCCCAATTTATATGTTCATCCAATAATTGTGAATATCCTTTTCGAGCTAATAGGATTTGGGTGAGATTCGGTAAGGATTTGGTATTTCCAAGAGCGACTGCAATATTTCTCAACCATCCTTGATATCCTGTTCTTCTTATTGCTGATCCTGCAGTTTTGCGTTCAAATTCATTCTCACTCCATTGAAACAGATTTATCAGCTCTTCGTTCTGTAAGCCGTGCCTAGGTTTAAAATCCTTTTCTTTATTCTGATTTGCGTATCTATTCCAAGGACAGAATATCTGGCAATCATCACAGCCAAATATGCGATTTCCCATGGGTTTTCGGTATTCCTCGGGAATCGTACCTTTGTTTTCAATGGTAAGGTATGAAATACATTTTTTGGCATCCAGGACATAGGGTTCTATTATTGCCTTTGTCGGACATATTTTAAGACATGCTTTACAGTCGCCACAAAGGTTTTTCTCCGGAAGATTGTTCTTTGCAAGCGGCAGATTGGTAAGGATCTCCGCCAGGAAGAACCAGGATCCTGCTTCTTTGTTTATGAGTAATGTATTTTTTCCTATCCATCCTAAGCCCGCTTTTTGTGCAACTGCTTTTTCAAGAATAGGAGCACTATCTGTAACCAGGCGAGATTCAAAATTGTAATAGTTGTTTCCTTCACAGAAAATCCTGATTTTTTTCTCCAATATTTTGAGTTTTGCTCGAATGGTCTTGTGATAGTCTCTTCCTTGAGCGTACTTTGATATTGAGCCCTTGTTTTCTGTTCTAATCGTATCTCTAGGGGCGGGGGTTTTTTCTAGGTAGTTGATCCGGAGAGAAATTATAGAGCGAGTGCCCGACTTGAGCTTAGCTGGATTCCATCGCATATCGCCATGACTAGTCATGTATTCCATTTCCCCGTGCATTCCTTTCGCCAGCCAACTCCTTAGTTTTTTGCCGTCAGCTTTTAGGTCAGTATCAGAAAAACCAACCTCAGCAAATCCTAAATCAGATGCCCAATTTGATATGTTATTTCGTAATTGGTTTAAATTTAACTGTTTCATAGTGAGAGTTTATCGTTTAGCTTGACGTATAATCCAGTATTGGTGGATAGCCTAGAAGTAAATGGAAAAATTATACCTAGCTAAAGAGATCAGAAAATTAGACAAACTGGCTATGGATCAAGAGCGTATCTCTAGCTTGGCACTGATAAACAGAGCGGCAAAGTCGGCGCTTGATTTATTACTCGATCGCTGGCCAACAACTCGGAATGTGGCAGTTATTTGTGGATCGGGAAATAATGGCTCCGACGGCCTTGTTCTGGCAGCTCTTCTCGCTGATAGAGGAGTAAATGCTGCGATTTGCCTAGTTGATACCACTTTTCAACAGGGCTCGGACTTTGAGAAAGCCTTAATAATGTGCAAGGACCGCGAAGTAGGATTTTCTAATATAGAAGTCGCACTTGAAGAAGCAGATGTGGTAGTAGATGCAATTTTGGGCACGGGTCTTTCAAGGCCCGTCGAAGGCAGGCTAGCTGAAATTATTGAAAAGGTAAACGAGAAAGATGCCCCAGTACTTTCCATAGATATTCCTTCAGGTTTATGTTCCGATACAGGAGCAAGAAGAGGCTCATGCATTAGCGCTACTTTAACAATTACTTATATTGGAGCGAAGTTGGGATTGTATACTGGAGATGGACCTAGTTTAGCAGGTGAAATAGTGTTTGATTCCTTAGCAGTCCCACAATCAATATATTCTAAGGTTGGTTTTGCTGCGAGGGTCTTGGAAATAGAATCAATGATCTCCAGATTGCCTATAAGGGGACCCACCTCTCATAAAGGCTCTCATGGCCATGTTCTTGTTGTGGGTGGAGATGAGGGCATGGGGGGTGCTGCTATGATGGCAGCAGAAGCTGCCTTATATTCTGGAGCCGGCTTAGTTTCTTTAGCTACACATCCCACTAATGTATCCGCTGTTTTAAGTCGAAGGCCTGAGATTATGGTTAAAGGAGTAATGCGGCCAGCTGAATTCGCTGAATTAATTGAGCGCGCTACGGTTATTGTTTTGGGTCCGGGGTTAGGGACGGATTCTTGGGGAGAGCAGATTTTTAAAGAGACAGTAGTCGTTGAGAAACCGCTAATCTTAGATGCTGATGGCCTTAATTGTCTTGCTGCAAGTCCCTGCAAACGAAAAAACTGGATTCTGACACCTCACCCCGGTGAAGCAAGAAAATTGCTCTCAAAGGATGTGCAGTTTGACCGGTTGTCTGCTGTAAGGAAAATTTCAGCAGCTTTCAGCAGCACTACAATTTTGAAGGGCGCGGGGACTTTAATATCGGATGAAAAAGGAATAATAGGGTTATGTCCATTTGGCAATCCGGGCATGGCTGTGGGAGGAATGGGTGATGTTCTCGCGGGAGTCATAGGGGCATTAGTTGCTCAGGGGATAACTATTTCGGAATCGGCACAGCTTGGTGCTGTCATACATTCTTGCGCGGCGGATGAGCTGCTCAAGAAACAAGGTATTAGAGGAATGCTAGCAACAGATCTCCTGCCTGAGATAAGGAGGTTGCTCAATAGTTGACAATTTATTTCGCACATACTGAGAAAGAGACTATCGAATTCGGAAGATGGTTGGGAGATTCGGCTAGCCAGTTTATCTCGGCAGGGGTAGTGATATTCCTAAAAGGAGATCTGGGTTCTGGGAAAACAACCCTGTGTAGAGGTGTCCTGAGGCATTTTGGGTATTCTGGTGCTGTCAAGAGCCCTACTTATACGATTGTAGAGCCATATGAAATAGAATTTGGTCAAATAAATCATTTCGATTTTTTTAGGATAAAACATCCCTATGAATTAGATTTTATTGGGATAAACGACTATTTTTTGCCAGATATGCTGTGCTTGGTAGAATGGCCAGAAAAAGGAATCGGCGCGGTGCCTAAAGTTGATTTATCCGTCTCTATCGAGACCGATGGAGCGACTCGAAAGATATCCCTAACTCCTGATTCAGAAATCGGAGAGAGGATTTTTTCCAGGATTAAAGAAATTGAGTAGGATGCTTTTGTGCCTTAAAAGAATAATTCTATTTGTAGCGATAACTTTTTGTTCTGTTAACTGTTGGGGAGAAAAGGTTTTTATCAAAGAAATAAGGCTCTGGTCTTCTCCTGAAAAGACCCGCTTTGTTTTTGACTTAGATGGACCTCCGCAGTATAAAGCTTTTTCGGTTTCTAATCCTGAACGTTTTGTCATCGATTTCAAGGATGCCGAGTTTGGGCAGAAACTAGGAGAGATTCAGTTAAAAAAAACGCCCGTCATCAAAATTCGAAAGGCAAAAAGAAATAATAATGATGTCCGAGTTGTTTTTGACTTAAAGATCAAAGTAAATCCCAAAGACTTTACGCTTTCCCCATTTGGTCAATATGGAAATAGGCTGGTAATTGATTTATACAAACCTGACTCCGAAAGCGCGGTGCCCGATAAAATAAATATAGTTTCAAAAAATTTACGTGACGCGATAGTGGCAATAGATGCTGGTCATGGAGGAGAAGATCCGGGAGCGATTGGCCCAAAAAAGGAATTGGAAAAGACTATAGTCCTTTCCATTGCTAAAAAGCTTGCGAAATCAATAGAAAGCGATAGTGGATTCCGGGCGAAGTTGGTAAGAAGTGGAGACTACTATGTAGGGCTAAGAAAACGAATTGAAATAGCTAGAAAGAATAAAGCCGACGTTCTTTTGTCGCTTCATGCAGACGCTTTCAAGACGCCTAAGGTCAAAGGCGCTTCTGTTTTCGCTATATCGGATAAAGGCTCTAGTAGCGAGGAAGCGCGATGGTTGGCAGACAGTCAGAATCAGACCGACCTTATTGGAGGGCTGGGAGATTATCTGAAGATTCCAACCGAATTTGAGCCAGAGGTAAGACCTCTTCTTTTGGATTTGGCTTTTACAGATAGTCAGCAACGAAGTCTTGAGATGGGTAATCACGTTTTAAAAGAGATGGGAAAAGTTACCAAACTTCATAAGAATAAAGTACAGCAAGCTGGATTTGTAGTTCTAAAGGCCCCTGAAGTGCCAAGTTTGTTAATTGAGGTGGGGTTTATATCTAATCCAATGGAAGCCCGAAAATTGTCTAGTTCAGGGCACCAGAAAAAGATCGCCGAAGCGATTTCTCTGGGCATAAAAAGCTATCTTTATGATAATCCTCCTGACGGTTCCTATCTTGCATGGCTAAATGGAGGAAATGCTAATAATGTTCTTATACATATCATAGAAAGTGGAGATACTCTTTCTGAGCTAGCCCTAAAGTATAGAGTGAGCACAGAATCTATAAAGAGATTTAATCAGGTTAAGGGCGATATTATTAAAATTGGTCAAGAGTTAAAAATTCCAACGACTTGAAGAAGAAAAATTAGTTATGAACAAAAAACGAATAAGGCAGTTGAGCGAGGAATTATATAATCTCATATCAGCCGGAGAAATCGTTGAACGCCCAGCCTCAGTAGTAAAAGAGCTAATTGAGAATTCTATCGATGCAAGCGCTTCAAAAATAGATATAGAAATAGAGTCTGGTGGGAAAAAGCTAATTAGGATCAGAGATAATGGCGAAGGAATTCATCGTGATGACTTGTCTCTTGCTTTTGCTAGCCACTCTACTAGTAAAATCAAAGACCACGAAGATCTTTTTTCGATAATGACTTTAGGCTTTCGCGGAGAAGCACTTGCAAGTATTTCGGCTGTTTCTCGATTTGTTCTTACAAGTAATATTGATAGCGAACCCTTAAACGGATATTCGATCAGCCCGAATGAAAATGATTCTGCTGAATGTTACCCAGAACCAAAATCTCATCACAAGGGGACTACCGCAGAGGTAAGAGATCTTTTCTTTAACACGCCCGCGCGAAAGAAATTCCTGCGAACAGATAGAACCGAATATCAGAAAATAGAGGAAATTGTTCGCAGGATTGCCCTGGCAACCCCTTCAATTTCTTTTTCCCTATGTCATAACGGCAAGGTAGTACGGGATTATCCCCGGTCTGAGGCTTTTGAAAGGACCGAATCTATGTTCGGTAAAGATTTTAGTTCTAGCTGTATAGAAATTGAAGCAACTCGTTCAGATATGGGTATGAAGGGATGGATCGGGTTGCCCACACATACTAGAAGCCAACCCGATCAACAATTTATTTTCGTGAATGGACGTTTTGTTAGGGACAAAGTCCTGAGCCATGCTGTGAGGCAGGCATATGCGGACGTAATATATCAAGGGAGAAATCCGGTCTATGTAATTTTTCTTGAAATGGATCCGAGAGAAGTTGACGTAAACGTTCATCCGTCAAAAAATGAAGTTCGATTTAGGAACAGCCGAGATATCCATGATTTTGTTTATCGTACAGTTTCTCGAGCTATCGAGGAAATTTCCCCATCGGAGATTATAGCTCCATCGGTTAATGCCGGTGCCTTTCCCTCTCGGCAGTTATCAGACCAGCTTGATCTTGGAGTTAGTGGTATTGGATCCCTGCAGGGGAATATCTTGAATCGGTTTGAAAAGAGACATGATCATTTCCCTTCCCATGAAGAATCTGATATTCCACCACTTGGCTATGCTATAGGGCAAGTCCATGGCATATATGTTCTAAGTCAGAATGCGGAAGGTTTGATATTAGTTGATATGCATGCTGCCCATGAGCGAATAACTTACGAACGGTTGAAGAAAGCTTTTGCTGCGGAGGGAATTAAAACCCAGCCTTTGCTCGTACCTCATACGATTTCTGTTTCAGAGTCGGAAGCCAATTTGATTGAAGATGTCTCAGCAGACCTCCACAAACTGGGGCTGGAGGTTGCTCGCAGCGGACCCAATTCATTGTTTGTTAGGGCAATACCGTCGCTGTTGTCAACGGGTAATATCGAACAGCTGATCAGAGATCTTTTAAGCGAGTTTACAGAGTTTGAAAATACTAGATTAGTAGAAAATCATCAAGATGAGTTGCTGTCTAGTATGGCTTGTCACTCTTCTATTCGAGCCAATCGAGAATTATCGATTATTGAAATGAACTCTCTCTTAAGAGATATAGAAGAAACTGAGCGCTCTGGTCAGTGTAATCATGGCCGCCCTACCTGGCACCAGATCACACTTTCCGATCTTGATAAAATGTTTCTTCGAGGTCGATAGCTCTTTGGAGGTGCTAGTTATAACTGGACCTACTGCTAGTGGAAAAAGTGAGCTGGCGTTGAAGCTTGCTCATGTGCTTAATGGCGAAATCATAAGTGCCGATTCTGCCCAGGTATATAGAGGGATGGATATAGGCACCGCAAAGCCAAGCCAGGCAGTGAGGCAAAGGACGCCTCATCATTTGGTTGATATTAGAGAGCCCAATCAGCCATATTCAGCAGCTGATTTTAGAACTGATGCACTAAGAATCATTTCGGAGATAAAAGGAAGGGGAAGGCTTCCCATAGTTACAGGGGGGACTATGCTTTATCTTAAGGCGCTTAAGCTAGGTCTTGCTGAGCTCCCGGCCGCGAGCAAAGCTACTAGAAAAGAAATCGAGTTTCAGGCAGAGCAATATGGTTGGGCTTCGCTTCATGAGGAGTTGAAAAGCATCGATCCAATTTCAGCAAAAAAGATTAAACCTAATGATGTTCAGCGTTTACAGCGAGCGATAGAGGTTTTTCGATTATCGGGAATGTCCTTATCAGACCACTTGTTAAAAGAACAAAAATCTTGTCCGGTTAAGTTGACTGAAATAGCGATTTTTCCGGAAGACCGGAGTGATTTGCATAAAAAAATTGAAGATCGGTTTCAAAAAATGCTTGCTGCGGGGTTTATTGATGAAGTTCGCAGACTGAAACTAAGGGCTGATCTTAACTCGAGTTTGCCTGCATTAAAGGCTGTTGGATATCGTCAAATATGGAGTTACTTAAGTGGCGATTTAGATAAACAAACTATGATCTCTAAGGCGCTGGCTTCGACGCGGCAGCTAGCTAAAAGACAGTTGACATGGTTAAGAAGCTGGAATGACATGTTTTTTGTCAATCAGCCGGATGAAGATAAAGTTATTTCGATTCTTGATGACAACAAAGTATTGGATAATATTGAGACAAAATTTCCTAGTTGATATTGTTGTTGCAAATTGGAGGACATAAAGATTGTTATTTGAGATGATTAGCAAAGTTTATTTGTTGTCTTTTAATCTATCAGGAGAAAAAAATGTCGAAAGGGCAATCGCTGCAGGAGCCTTTTTTAAATGTTTTACGTAGAGAAAAAATACCTGTTTCCATCTTTTTGGTAAACGGCATTAAACTCCAAGGCCAGATAGAATCCTTTGATCAATTTGTAATAGTTTTACGAGATTCGGTTAATCAGATGATTTATAAGT
This sequence comes from Gammaproteobacteria bacterium, assembly GCA_002708765.1. Lineage (GTDB taxonomy): Bacteria > Pseudomonadota > Gammaproteobacteria > Pseudomonadales > Azotimanducaceae > UBA9659. The sequence goes on from PAPD01000021.1 coordinate 116,108, forward strand.
CAGCGATATCTACTGTTGTGCCATCTAGAACGGTAAAATTTGCTGGCGAGGACCAAGACTAATCTTGTTCTTTGAGCGCCCGAAGGAAGGCCTTAAGGCTATAGTGGTCCACTCAGTTATAGAGAGTCTGATTGACGAGAAGCGATCTGAGTTTTCGGAACTGATTCTTGCTGCGGGCCTATCTCCTGTGCTCGTGTTAAAAAATTTAAGACAGTTTGCCGATCCTAGATTTTTCTTAGGCAAAGGCAAGGTAGAAGAAATCAATTTATGGCTAAAGAAAAATACGTGTGACGTTATAGTCCTTGAAGATTCTCTTACCCCGAGCCAGGAAAGAAATCTGGAACGGCACTTAAAAAAAAGAGTTATAGGCCGGACCGGCCTGATCCTTGATATTTTCGCTAAGAGGGCTAGGACCCATGAGGGCAAATTGCAGGTTGAACTTGCGAAACTAAAGCATGAGTCGAGTCGCCTAGTTGGCGGCTGGACCCACCTGGATCGTCAACGACGTGGATTCGGTAGTGGAGCAATTTCGGGTTCAGGTGTCGGAGGGGCAGGAGAGACTCAGCTAGAAGCAGATCAAAGAATACTTTCCGGCAGAATAAAGCATATATCCCGCCAACTTGAGAAAGTTATCTCTCAAAGAAGGCAGAATAGGCGCTTTAGAGCGAAATCGGAAATCAAGATCATTGCTTTGGCAGGATACACAAATGCAGGTAAATCAACTCTGTTTAATATGATCTGCGAGGAGGGCGTGCTTGTTAGAGATCAGCTATTCGCTACATTGGACACTACTATTAGACGAATGAAATTGCCTTTTGTCGGCGAAAGCCTTTTGGTAGATACGGTTGGTTTTATCAAGGCCCTGCCGCCAGAGCTTGTTGCTGCATTTAAAGCGACCCTCGAGGAAGTAGCTAAAGCGGACCTTATTTTACATGTAGTCGATTCTAGCAGCGAGGATAAACTGAAAAAAGTTAGTGATGTGAATAAGATCCTAGCCGATATAGGTGCCTCACATATCCCTCAACTGATGATTTATAATAAAAGAGATGTGAGGAAAAAATCTTTTAAGGTAGATCGAGATAAATCGGGGTTAGTAAAAAAGATCTGGACAACCAGCCTCAATTCGACTGACAGAGAAAGTTTGCTGGAAGCCATAGCGGAAAGAGTCGCTGATAATCTTGTCACAAAAAAATTTAACTTGTCCCCGCATCAGGCAAAAATTAGAGCGGATTTATATAGTATGTCTTCTGTTGTCGATGAAGAATTTCTGTCCGATGGATCTAGTAATTTGGTGGTTCGTGGAGAGAGAAGTAAGCTGATAAAAGTTCTAGCCTAGAAGAAGAATTTTTTCTAGACAATATTGTTAGAAATAGGATTTTAAGACATAAAAGTGGGACAATAGAACCTTTCTCATAGATCTCGGAGATAAATAATGGCTTGGAATGAACCTGGTGGTGGAAATAATGGGGGCAAAGATCCTTGGGGAGGTCGGAATGATGATGGCCCGCCGGATCTGGACGAAGCGTTTAAAAAGTTGCGTCGGAATCTTTCGCAAATGTTTGGTCAAAGTGGTGGCGCAGGCGGCGGAAGTACGAGCTTTTTGGGTCCATTTAGCGGCACAATTTTTTCGCTTATTTTTATAGCATTGATTCTGCTTTACGCCGTTATGGGAGTGTATACGGTGGATCAGCAAGAAAGAGGGGTTGTATTGAGGTTCGGCAAAAAAATTGACTCAATAGTACTACCAGGCCTTCATTGGAATCCGCCCTTAATTGATAGGGTGCTTATAGAAAACGTAACAAGAGTTAGATCAAGACCTCATGATTCGGAAATGCTAACCGAGGATGAAAATATTGTTAAGGTAAAGATGACGGTGCAGTATGTCATTGACAATGTGATTGACTACAAGCTAAACGTTCGTGATCCTGATAAAAGTCTCTATCAAGCGACCGAAAGTGCGTTAAGACATGTAGTTGGAAGTATGGAGCTAACTGCGATTTTGACCGAAGGCAGGGCTGCATTGGCATTAGACGTAAAAGATAGAATTCAGTCCTACATGAATAACTATGGAACTGGTATCAAAGTAACCCAGGTCAATATTGATGAAACAGCACCTCCGGATGCGGTAAGAGAAGCCTTTGATGATGTGATCAAAGCGAGAGAGGACGAGGTACGATTGCGCAACGAAGCGGACGCGTATGCAAATCAAATTGTTCCCGAAGCTAGAGGAGAAGGCCAGAGACTTCTCGAGCAGGCGACAGCATATAAGGAGACGGTAATAGCCCAATCCAGAGGCGAGGCTGAACGTTTTAATAAGCTTTATGAGGAATATAGACTGGCTCCAAGCGTAACTAAATCTAGGATGTATATCGATACCATCGAAAGTGTAATGTCTAACTCGACCAAGGTAATGATTGACGTAGACGGCGGCAATAATCTGCTCTACTTGCCCTTAGACAAAATAATGCAGCAAACTCAAGAAGCTACGTCTTCAAATTCAGGGATTAGCGGGAACCAATCTAATTCCGGAACCAATGTAAATTCTAGAAATTCGAGGAGGGACAGAAGATGATTAATGGAAAGTCATTGGTAGGTATTATTGTTTTAGCGTTGCTATCTTTGCTAGGAACTAATGCCGTTTTTGTGGTATCCGAATTCGAGAGAGCCGTCCTCCTAGAGTTTGGTAAGGTTGTTCGTTCAGATATTAGCCCGGGGCTTCATTTTAAACTACCCGTTATCAATGAGGTCCGAAAGTTTGATGCCCGAATATTAACTTCTGATGCTCCTCCTGAAAGATATCTGACTCTCGAGAAGAAGGCTGTTATCGTGGATTCCTTCGCTAAGTTCAGAGTTGAAAATGTTCAAGTCTTCTATACATCTACTTCGGGAGATGAGCGAAGAGCAGAGGAACTTTTGAAAGAAAGAATTAATGATGGGCTTCGAAATGAGATTGGTAAGCGGTCACTTCATGAAGTTGTTTCTGGGGAAAGAGATGAACTGATGCTGGTACTTACCGAAAATCTAAATAAAGTAGCTAGCGATGAATTAGGAGTTTCCGTTATTGATGTCAGAGTTAAACGTATTGATCTTCCGCCCGAAGTTAGTCAGTCTGTTTATGATCGAATGAATACGGAGCGAGACATTGAGGCGAGGGAGCACCGAGCTAAAGGGCAGGAACTCGCTGTTGGGATTCGAGCTGATGCCGATAAGCAAAGGGAAGTAATCCTTGCTGAAGCATACAGTGAAGCGGAGAAAACGAGAGGTGAAGGGGATGCATTGGCAGCCTCGATTTATGCGTCCGCTTTTCAAAAAGACGAGAAATTCTACGAGTTTTATCGAAGCATGACCGCTTATCGAAAGACGTTCTCGAGCAAAGGGGACGTCCTTCTTATTCAGCCGGATAGTGAATTCTTTAAATACATGAATAACATTAGACTGGATTAGCGATAGGTTTGTAGTATGGGGTTAAAGATTGAGTTTTCCGGTCGCGTTACGAGACAGATATTCATGAAGAATCTGTTGAGGGCAGTCAGTGTGGAATGAATTAGGAGTTGCTCTTTGTCTGGTTTTAATTATCGAAGGGATAATACCTTTTCTTTACCCTGCCAGGTGGCGAATAGCTGCAGAGAGCCTTTCGAATTTAAAAGATAGCCAAATGAGACTAGGGGGGTTCCTGAGTATGGTTTTGGGAACAACTCTTCTATATTTGATTAGGTAAAGCGGATAGGCATGCATGGATAATGAACGTTGGCTCTTGCCGGATGGGGTGGAGGATTTGTTGCCCCCTCAGGCAAAAAGGGTTGAAAATGTCAGACGGAATCTACTTGATCTTTTCGAGCGTTGGGGCTATGACTATGTTATCCCTCCAATTGTAGAATACCTCGAATCTTTGTTAACGGGTACGGGCGAAGATCTGGATCTGTTGACATTTAAGACGGTTGACCTGCTTTCCGGGCGGACTATGGGGATTCGGGCTGATATGACTCCGCAGGTAGCTCGAATTGATGCTCATAGTCTAGGCAAGCCGGGAATTCAGAGGCTATGTTACGCGGGGACTACGGTTCGATCTCATGCTTCCTCGATATTTTCCAGCAGGACCCCTATAAGCGCAGGAGCGGAGTTCTTTGGTGATGCTAGTGAAAATGCCGATGCAGAAATAGTCAGTTTGATGATTGAATCGCTGACAATATTCGGGTTTTCTTCAATACAGTTAAATTTGGGTAACGTTGAAATTTTTCGGAGGTTGATCGGTGGGTTGGGGATTTCTTTATCGGATAGAGATAGAATTTTTCAGGCAGTCCAGAAAAAAGCAATAAATGAACTGCAGGAAATTTGTAAAGAAATCCGGTTGCCGGAGGGAGAATCGTCAATTTTGCAGTCCTTGCCTGATCTTTGTGGAAATGCAGAGATCTTGACTGCTGCGAACAAATTGTTCAGTTCTTATCCTGATATTCTGGAAAGTGTTGAGAGTCTAGAGAAGCTTTACTCTATTATTTCCAAGCGCTATAGCGAAATAGATATTTACTTTGATTTAAGTGAGTTGAGAGGGTTTGCTTATCATACTGGGGTAGTTTTTTCTGCTAACTTGAAGGGAAACTCCGAGTTTATCGCAAAGGGCGGGCGTTACGATCATATAGGTGGAGTGTTTGGCCGAGATTCACGAGAAGCAACTGGGTTTTCTATCGATGTGGTTAATCTTTCTGATTTGCTACCAAATGAAGAAAAAAGCAAGGAGTCGGTTTTGGTTATCCCATCATTCGAAGGTTTTGGCAAAGGCCTTTGGAAGAAAACCGAGGAGTTGAGAGCAAAAGGATACATCGTTGTCGAATCGGGGGAACCAGAGAATTATGAGTGGTTGCTTCGTTATGAGGCTGGTGAGTGGAATATGATTTCCGGAAAAAAAATATAATGGGAAAGAACGTTGTTCTAATAGGCACTCAGTGGGGCGATGAAGGTAAGGGTAAGATAGTCGACCTTCTTACTAGAAATGTTTCCGGAGTAGTGAGATTTCAAGGTGGTCATAACGCCGGGCATACACTTGTAGTCGAAGGTAAAAAGAGAGTATTGCATTTGATCCCCTCAGGAATCCTCCATGAAGCAGTGACATGTATGATCGGAAATGGAGTGGTATTGTCTCTTCCGGATCTTTTCTCGGAAATAAGTGAAATTCAAGATTCAGGAGTTTCAATTAGCGGACGTTTGTTCGTTTCTCCCAACTGTGCCCTAATACTCCCTTATCATGTTGAATTAGACAAGGCCAGGGAGAGAAAGCTTGGAAAACAAAAAATTGGCACTACGGGCAGAGGCATTGGGCCTGCTTATGAAGACAAAATTTCGAGGCGAGCCCTGCTCGTTCGAGATTTGTTTGATGAACCAAGTTTTTTGGAACGACTGGAACTGAATTTGGATTATCATAATTTTGTTCTGGAAAAATACCTTGAATGTCCTCCGGTCTCTTATGGTGCGGCCGTAGATTCAACTCTCCCCTACAGAGATAAACTGGAACCCATGATCAAAGACATTGGTAGAGAGCTTTCGGAAAGGAGAAATAGAGGAGAATCCGCAATTTTTGAGGGAGCTCAAGGAGCGTTGCTTGATATAGATCATGGAACTTATCCTTTTGTAACGAGTTCTAATACAAATGTTGGAGCAATTTCAAGTGGTTGCGGTATTGGACCAAGATCTTTAGATTACTTTTTAGGTATTACAAAAGCATATACTACCAGAGTGGGAGAAGGTCCTTTCCCGACCGAGTTATTTGATGCCGAGGGAAAGCATCTGGCGGTCGCAGGGAATGAATTTGGATCTACGACCGGTAGGCCGAGGCGATGCGGTTGGTTGGATGCTCACGCCCTAAAGGAAGTTGCTCAACTTAATAGTCTGAGCGGGCTTTGTATAACTAAGCTGGATGTCTTGGATGGCCTTGAAAAAATTCTGGTTTGTGTGGATTACAAAAAATCTCTTAATGGAAATACTGAACCCGTATATGATGAACTGCCAGGGTGGGAAGGCTCTGTTTCAGGAGCCAAATCTATGGATGATCTTCCGGCAGAAGCGCGTAATTATTTGGAAAGAATAGAAAATCTTTGTGGAATTAAGATTGATATTGTCTCAACTGGTCCTGATAGAGAAAATACTATTATACTTCACAACGTATTTTCCTGACGGCAACGGACATAGCAATCTTTTGGTGCCGAGGAGAGGACTTGAACCTCCACGGGGTTTCCCCCACTAGCACCTGAAGCTAGCGTGTCTACCAATTTCACCACCTCGGCAGGTNATNTGTCAATCAAGCTAAAATTAGCGCAGAGATGGCTAAAATAGCAAGAAACTTTTTAATGGCTGAAAGAAACAAAGAAGAATACAAATATCCGATTGCTAGTCGAAAAGAGATTTTAAATTTCATTTCCGATATTAAAGACCCAGTCGCTCTGAAAGATTTAGCTAGACATTTCTCTTAC
>PAPD01000023.1 GCA_002708765.1 Gammaproteobacteria bacterium
CGTAAATGTTTCATCATGGATTGGTGATGTAGATGCTCTATTGCTGATCTGGTATCCGGGCTGCGAAGGAGGAAAGGCGATCGCCCGAATTATTTTCGGAGAGGTTGATCCATACGGGCGCTTGCCTGTGCTGTTTCCAAAATCAGATAGTCAGTTAGGAGACTGGGATGTTAACTCTCTGACTGTCGAGCATACTCTCTTTCACGGGTATCGCTACTTAGATATGAATAATGAAAAACCGCTGTTTCCTTTTGGTTTCGGGCTCAGTTACACAGATTTTCTTATTCGGAATCTCCGTATTGATCGAAGCGGAAGTGGTTTCAGCGCTATCGTGTCGTTAGCCAATTCCGGTTTTAGGCAAGGGAATAGTCTGATTCAGGTATATCTTTCCTGTTCCGATTCCAAATTAGAGCGGCCTCAGAAAGAGCTCAAGGGATTTGGAAGATTATCCCTTGAGCCAGAGGAAGAAAAAGATCTGGAATTTGAAATAGCTGACGATGACCTGAAATATTATGATGATGAAACAGGTTGGGAGCTTGAGCCTTGCCTTTACACCTTTTCTTTTGGATTTTCTTCTGAAGATCTGTTGCTTTCCGAGACCTGGCGCTTTGACGGATCTTCCTGGAAGAAAAACTAAACATAGCTTAAAGGGATTTCCCGTTGGTTTTGGCTATGGCAAAATGAATTCCAGTAGAAGACAACTTTATAGGACAATATTATGGAAGAGGTAGTAATTGTCGATGCTGCTCGGTCAGCGGTCGGTAGAAAAAAGGGATCCTTGGGCCTCGTTCACCCGACAGATAGCCTTGGCCAAATTATCGGTAAGATGCTGGAACGCTCTGGTGTGACCTCTGACTGCGTAGACCAGGTGATTGGTGGGTGCATTAATAAGCTTGGTGCGCAGGGGATGAATGTATCGAGGACTGCCTGGCTGTCTCATGGCGGTGCTGAAAGTACACCTTGTATTACCATTGATTCACAGTGCGGATCTTCCCAGGAAGCGGTTCATCTGGCGACCAGTTTGTTGCGCTCAGGTATGGCTGACTGCATTGTGGCCTGTGGAGTTGAAAATATGACGCGTTTGCCTGTCGGATCAGATGCGATGGGATTAGACAAAGGTTTAGGGAAGCCTGTTTCTCGTTCATATTTCCAGACATATGAGTTTACCAGTCAGTTCGAAGGAGCTGAGCGTATGGCAGAGAAATATCAGATTACACGAGCAGACAGCGATGCCTTCGGTCTTCAGTCCCAGGAAAGAGCGAAAGTTGCTGTTGAAGGTGGATATTTCGAATCGCAGATAATACCCCTTGAGGTATCCAGATTTGATGAATCAGGGAATCGAACAGATGAGACCTTTATTTTTGATCAGGATGAAATTCCTCGTGATACGAGCCTGGAGGCGCTTGCTCAATTGAAACCCGTCGCGAGAGAGGATGGTATTCATACGGCGGGGACTTCTTCCCAAATTGCGGACGGGGCGTCCGCTTTGCTCATGATGACAGAATCAAGAGCGAGCGAATTGGGAGTAACCCCACTGGCAAAAATTGTGGATGCCGAATTGGTAGGTTGCGATCCGGTCCTTATGCTGGAAGGGCCTATACCCGTTACAGAAAAAATGTTGAAGAAGACGGGGCTGGATATTGACGATATCGATGTTTTTGAAATTAATGAGGCGTTTGCTTCCGTCGTGATTTCATGGGCTAAATCCGTGGGAGCCGATATGGCAAAAGTTAATCCAAATGGGGGTGCTATAGCATTAGGACATCCGCTCGGAGCAACTGGGTGCTTCTTAACAACGAAAGCTGTTCACGAGTTGCATAGAGCTGGAGGAAAATATGGTCTTGTTGCAATGTGTTGCGGCGGCGGCCTCGGGACAGGAACAATAATCAGCAGGGTTTAGTCTTGTTCCTGAAAAATTCTGCAACCGGTTTTCGGAGTTCTATCCAAATATCCGATAGCACATATAGCTTATATAGCTGGTAAGAAATAGGATCCCCCATAACTTGCCCATCTTTTTTTTATTTGAAAGATAGATAATTATGATGGAAGCAGCCAAGGCGAGGGAAACACCGATGTCTTGTGCTCCTCTAACGTCGGTTGAAATCGGATATATAATTGCCGTTACCGGCAGTACTAACAAGAGATTAAAAATGTTGGAGCCAATAATGTTTCCAACACATAGATCTGCTTCTTTTCTCATTGCCGCGATTATCGAGGTAACGAGTTCAGGCAGGCTGGTTCCGATCGCCACTAGAGCCATCCCGACTATGGTTGGAGAAATTCCAAGGATGTTGGCGAGAGCTACTCCATTTGTAATTACCATCTCGCCTCCTACAGCTAGTCCGAGAGAACCAAGTAAAACCGTTAGCCAGTTGAATGTTCGCCCTGACCAGAAGGATCCGGTCTCCAGGTTTTCTGAGCTGTGATGGTTAGAAGCAAGATCTCCGAAGGTCATATACATGAAAATGCTGAAGAAAAGGAGAAGAATCAACGCGTCGGAAAAATCGAGCAACGACTTTTGGCCACGAAGAGTAGGGTCAAGAATCATTATTATGATGGCGGTGCTCGATAACAGCAAAAATGGTAAGTCTCGAGTCACTATCTGATCGTTTATCCTTAGCCTTGACATTATTGCTGTGCCGCCAAGCACCAGGCCGAGGTTAGCTAGATTTGACCCTGCAACGTTCCCAAAAGCGATATCTGTCTGTTCTTTCAAGGCGCCAACAACATTTACCACGAGTTCCGGGGCGCTGGTTCCAAATGCCACGATAGTCAAACCGACCAGAAGAGGCGAAACTCCATAAGATTTTGCTAGGCCTGTCGAGCCACGAACAAGCCCTCCGCCTCCCAGAAGCAGAATAGCGAGACCCGAAATTAAAAGAAGAAGATAAAGCATCGAAAATTCGTACCAATTTATCTGGTAAAACGCTGGTATAGTTTAACGAAAATTTGAGGAAGGAGAAATGTTGAGTACTAGAAACATCTTCTGGTTAGTTTGGGTGGCCCTGTACGCTGTTTTTTTTGTTTGGTACACCGATCTTGGAGGGGCTCTCAGGCCAGGAGAAATTGAGGTTTACTCAAAAAAACTGGAGGAAGCCGGTTTTCAGAAAGAACAGGTCGAAAGGTTGCAGAACTTCATGATTGCCGATACAGGCAAACAATTCTTCATTGTAAACAATATTAAGCTTTCGTCATCTGGCTTGTCGAGCCGAAGTTCCGATAAGGCGATGCAGAAATACATGGACTATATGTGGCCTGCCCTCTTTTCCAGGGCTTCGCATCCAGTCTTTGCGGGGAACGCAGTTTTCCGATCTTTAGATGTCACGGGGATCGAGGGTGCTGAGGAATGGGATATGGCTCTGATAATGAGATATCGAAGTCGTCGCGATATGCTGGATATTGTCTCCAATTCAAGCTTTTCCTCAAGCCATGACTTTAAGGTTTTGGCGATGGACAAGACGATAGCTTACCCCGTGGAAGTTAACCTCTATTTGTCGGACCCTCGTTTGCTAATAATGATTTTTTTGTTGGTTAGTGGAATGATGATACAGGCGTTTATATCGAGACGATAAGACTTTTTTTTGGACATTATTTCTCGATAGATTTTTTCCGCAGAGTGTTCTGGTTTGATAGATATCGTGTCAAGACTCCGATATTCTTTAACTTTCTCGAAATAGAGGTGGACGTTGTGGAAGATTTGAAGGATCAGATTGCGGTCGTTACAGGTGGAAGTAGGGGGGTTGGAAAAGGCGTCGCTCTTGCGCTGGGAGAGAAAGGGTGCACGGTATATGTTACAGGCCGAACGCTTGGTGATGGAGACAGAACGATCGACACAACGGCTCGGCTGGTTACGGAAATGGGTGGAGAAGGGCGGTCGATTCGGTGTGATCATGGTGATGATAGGGATATCGAAGCCCTCTTCGTTCGGATAGGTAAGGAAGTTGGATCCATCGATATCCTGGTTAATAACGTTTACAAAATACCGAACCCCCCTGCATGGGGTGGAGGGTATTGGGATCATCCGATACAGGTTTGGGACGACCAGGTGGGGATCGGTCTTAGGGCACACTACGTCGCAAGCTGGCACGCTGCCAGTTTGATGTTTAAGAGCAAATCTGCTCGGATGCTGAATGTTTCTTCTCCGGGCGGCCAGAGCTATCACTTTTCCTGTTCTTATGGTGCAGGGAAGGCCGGTCTGGACAGATTGACCGCGGACATGGCAATCGAGCTTCAACCTAAAGGTATTCCCGCTTGCGTATTGTACCCAGGCGCGGTTTCCACAGAATTCATTGTAGATGCTTCGAAAGAGAGAGAGATGGACTTGTCCGAATCTCAAACTCCTCTCCTAGTCGGGCGAGCAGCAACAGCCCTGTTGATGGACGATGATCTAATGTCTAGAACTGGCACTATCCAATGGGTTGAAGATCTCATCGAGGAATATGATTTATATGATGAAAATGGCTCGCGGCCCACAGAAAAATACGCGAGTAGAATCAGTCAGGGAGAGAATCATCGTTGGGCCCCTGATGTCAACAAATAGATATTGTTGATAGCGAGCCAAAGTTGTGGAATTTGGTGTAGCCCTGGCTTCGGATACCGAGTCTTGGAAGCACGTTAAACGTGCCGAGGAGTTAGGGTTCTCCTCAAGCTGGTTCTATGACACTCAGCTTTTAAACCCTGACGTCTTTATCTGCATGGCACTGGCGGCGGTAAATACCTCCAAAATCCGTTTGGGGACAGGAGTGCTTATACCGAGTAACCGCATCGAGCCGGTGGCGGCCAATGCCCTTGCGACAATCAACAAATTGGCCCCGGGCAGAGTGGATTTTGGTGTTGGCACAGGGTTCACTGCGCGAAGAACAATGGGATTGAAAGCTATTCCGCTGGAAAAGATGAAACAATACATTCGGCGGGTTCAGAGCTTGTTGCTTGGAGAAACTGTTGAATGGGATTTCGAGCAAAAAACAAGAAAGCTGGCGTTTCTGAATTCTCAGATGGGACAGATTAATCTAGATGATGAAATAGGTCTGCATGTCTCGGCAATGGGACCCAAATCAAGGGAACTAGTAGCCGAACTCGGTTCCGGGTGGATAAATTTTGGCTCGGATCCCCATGCTATGCAAAAAGATTTGGTCGATATGAAATCGAAATGGCAAATATTCGGTCGGTCAGCAGATTCTTTATACACTAGTCTTTTTTTTCTCGGGGCTGTTCTAGGAGAAGATAAGGAAGACAACAATAGGAAGTTGATGTTGCAGGCCGCGCCCTGGACGGCCGTAATGTTTCATAATCTGGTGGAGAGCAAGGCTGCGATCTGGAAAAATTTGCCTGATCCATTGCGAAGTGTCCTGGATAAATACCGACGGATTTATCAGAAATACGAGCCTTCAGATGCGAGGCATATAGAGAATCATAGAGGGCACCTCATGTTTCTTCGAGAGGAAGAGAAAAAAATTATTTCTCCCGAGCTGGTTCTATCTACTACTATGAGTGGGAGTAGGGAGGAATTGATAGAAAGAATTAGAAGCTTAAATGAAACTGGCTACGCCCAATTTGTTGTTCAACTGGTTCCTGGTCAGGAGGCTGCTATCGAAGACTGGGCTGACATCTTCTCAGCTGTCTGATGACCTGTTTCACGATTGTGAACGCTTCAAGGCCTGATCGATATCCCATAGTATGTCGTCTATGGATTCAAGCCCTACTGATATTCTTATCATATCTTCGGTTACCCCAGCTGCTATCTGGTTTTCTTCGGAAAGTTGGCGGTGAGTTGTAGAGGCCGGATGAATTATTAGCGTTTTCGCATCCCCCACATTTGCCAGATGGCTCATAAAGCTAGCATTTTCGATAAATTTAACTCCTGCCGACTTGCCTCCTTTTATACCGAAGGTCAGGATCGAGCCGGCGCCTCTCGGGAGGTATTTTTTGGCCAGTTCCGCATATCTGCTGCTGCTGAGGCCAGGATAATTTACCCAGCTAACCATGGGGTGCATTTCCAAGTATTCGGCTGTTTTAACAGCGTTTTCTACGTGACGTTCCATACGAAGGTGCAATGTTTCCAGGCCCTGAAGAAAAGTCCATGCATTAAAAGGCGATAGGCTTGGACCCAATGTCCGAAGAGTTTCCAGTCGACATTTCGTGATGAATCCAAAATCCCCGAATGTCTCATAGAATCTGATACCGTGATAGCCTTCGGATGGTTCCACCATTTCCGGGAACTTTCCGTTATCCCAGGGGAAGTTCCCGGATTCGACTATAACGCCGCCTATTGATGTTCCGTGCCCACATATAAATTTTGTAGCAGAATGGACAACTATATCTGCTCCATATTCGAAGGGTCGGCACAGATAAGGAGAAGCGAATGTGTTGTCAACAATGAGTGGAATATCATTATCATGCGCGATGGCGGCGACCGCTTCTATATCGATGAGGTTGTTTGAGGGGTTTCCGATCGTTTCGATAAATATGCAGCGTGTTCTGTCATTAATTGGACCTCTGAAGTTTTCCGGATCATCAGGAGAAACGAAATGAGTATTTATTCCCATCCTTCGGAAATTTACATCGAATTGAGAGTAAGTACCTCCGTATAGTGTGCTGGCAGATACAATTTCGTCTCCACTCGACAGAAGTGTCAATATTGCTGTCATTTGAGCAGCTAACCCTGACGCTACACCGAGAGCGGCTCTTCCTCCCTCTAGGGAAGCGATTCTTTCCTCGAACATCGCGGTTGTCGGGTTTGATAAACGGGTGTAGATGTTCCCGAAGGTTTGAGCGTTGAAAAGGCTTGCCGCGTGCTCGGTATCGTCAAAGACATAGGCAGCTGTCTGATATAAGGGCGCTGCTCTTGATCCCGTTGTTGCGTCGGGGATCTGGCCCGCGTGAAGGCAAAGGGTTTCGAATTGGTATTTATGGTCTGACATTTTTCCCTCACTTAAACTTTTTTAGGGGATCTTTTTTGGTCTGCTGGCGCTTATTATGCCCGTATTAACTCCTGACCATGTAAGGCCACCGAAAAGACGCGCATATTCAATTTTCATGCATCGGTCCATCACAGCGGTCATGCCCAGTTCCGAAGCGGTTCTGCTGGCTTCCATGTTAACTATCCCCAGTTGCATCCAGAAAATTTTCGCCCCTGCTTCTTTCGCATCGGCGAGAAATTTAGGGGCCTGATCTGCTCGTTGGAATAAATTAACGACATCTACTTTTCTTTTCATGTCTTTTAGAGAGGGATAGCTTTTTTCACCCAATATTTCGTCATAGTTCGGATTAATGGGAATAACTTCGAAGCCTTTTTCCAGCAGATATTTGGCGGCAAAGTAACTTGGTCGATACCAGTTCCCGGATAGTCCGACCATGGCTATGGTCTTTGTTTTTTGGAGGATATCTCTAATTTTCTGGTTGGATAGTCCATCTTCTTGCATTTTTTCTCTCAGAAGATAATCGCTGATTATCATTTACATGGTAGAACTCTATCTTTAACGTTTGGATAGAATGATTCAAGTGAGTAAATGATATGAAAGAGAAAAAAAGTATTTGTATTACTGGTGGAGCTAATGGCATGGGACTAGAAACCGCGCGGTATTTTTCTCGCAAGGGGTGGCTAGTGGGATTGCTGGATAGAGACGAATCAACCTTGAAAGAAGTATCCACAGCGTTTGATATTAATAGTGTTTTTACGGCGGTAATAGATGTAACGCGGGCGGAGGATTTAAATAACGCAATGGAAGAATTTTCGGTCTTTACGGGCGGGCGAATGGATATAATGTTCAACAATGCAGGAATAGCCCCTGGTGGCTGGTTTGATGAAATGAGTCTGGATGAAATGAGGCAGATTCTAGAAGTAAATGTTATGGGGGTTTTTAATAGCATCAGAGCGGCTTTACCCTTATTGAAAGCCACACCTAATTCGCTTTGTCTAAGTACTTCTTCATCTTGCGCAACCTTTGGGCATGCTCGCAGAGCGGTTTATACGGCTTCTAAATTTGCTGTGAAAGGCCTTACTGAAGCTTTGTCTTTGGAATTCGAAAGATTTGGAATTCGTACTGCAGATATATTGCCCGGGTGCATTGATACGCCATTGCTCCGTCGAGAGACAGCAAAAGGTGCCGGAAGGCCCTTTGACGAGTCTATGCTGGAAAATCTTCCTCAGGAGGGCGCATATCGATTAATGCCGGCAATTTCTATTGCCGAGGCGGCATGGTCGGCCTATGAAGATAGTCAGCCAATACATTTTTATGTGCCACCTGAAGTCGGTAACACTGACAAAATCAAGGCCACCGATATTGGAGCGGCGAGAGAAGAAATAAGAAATTTCCTGTTTCGATAAGTTTAGAGCCGGTATTTTGGAGTGGAGGCCTTTCTTTGGGAGTTCTTACCAAAGGCAGACAAACCGGATTGTTTCTCAGTTTATCTCGGCGGCGGATTGATAGCAGGAAAAATTGAAGAAAGTCTCGCTGTTTTCAAAATTCAAATTGAGAAGCCGAAGATCTGAATTGTTATCTGCTATAACTACTAGGCTTGCTTCATCGATCCAGCTAACTTCGAATATTCGTTCCAGTTGTCGGTTACTTATCCATACCTGTTCCTTAGCTTTTAGTTTTTCCTTTAATAATGTCTCGCTAGTTCCGAGAATCGATCCGTCTTTGTCATGAAGTGTCCCACGAATACCCGTTATCTCTTCTGAACCGACATTTATGAGGCGAATATAGGTCAGCGTGCTGCTATTAAACCCTTCGATGTTATGAACAGCGTTTTTCCTGACGCAGTTTGTGTTGCTAATCAGCCCACTCGGGCTTTCTAGTCGTGTAAGGAGATCAAACATGCCTTGGCTCGTAATTTCGAGCAGAGCGGGACCATTCCATGGGAGTGTATCAAACGCGGACTCCAGAGTTTTTGCGTTGATTATAAGTCTGGCTCCAGGTGATACGTCGGTGTTTGATATACGGGTGTCTGTTTCTCCTAGCTGAAGACCGCTACTGTTGTAGAGATTTGCGGTAAAAGTGAGCGAGTTATTGCCCGTATTTATGAGGTGCGCTTCTGTAGTGTTATTACTTTCGGAGTTGGTAAAAAGGAAAATTCTGGCTTCTTCCTGATTTTCAAAGCATGAAAAATTGAAGAAGGTTTCGCCATTGACGAAATTCAGGTTCAGTAATCTTAGATTATCCGGTGATTCGACTAGTGATAGACTCGCTACTGATCCCCATGCGCTTCCAAATCGATTCAGCAATTTTTGGCCCGAAAGCCAGACCCCTTGTTTAGGTCTTAATCGATCAACCAAAAGGATATCTGACGAGCCGATCAGGGAACCTTCGCTATTTCGCATTGTTCCCCGAATATTGGTTATATCTTCAGTCCCGATATTGATAAATCTTATATAGGTAAGAGTATCAGAATTGAATGGTTCAATGTTTTGTACAACTTGCTCACGCACGCAATTGGTATTCGATACTAGGCCACTGGGGCTTTTTAGTTTGGACATGAGCTTGAAGTTCTCGGAAGCCTTTACTTCGAGCATCGCTGGGCCAAGCCATGGAGCGGTTGAAAATAGTATTTCGAGATCTTGTGCCGTAAGTTTCATTCGAGCTTGGCTGATAATAGGATCTGGATTCAATATAACGTCAGTTGGTCCAAGTTGGTCTCCGTCTTGATTATATAGATTGCCTCTGAATGTTTGAGGTTTGTCGGAAGAGTTAATGATATGTAATACCGTATCATTAATGCTTTGGCTGGTCGTAATGAGAAAGGCCCGGCCCAGAAAAGAAATCTGCTCTTCCGCGATTGAAGTGCTGATGAACGGGAGAGGAAACGAAAAGAGCAACGCGATTGCTATTAGGCTAACTCTGGTTTTCATATTCTTTTTTTTTTGACTACACATCTTTTCCTTCGGCCCGGGTGGCGAGATGAGCCATGGTGTTAAAAATGTATGGTCCCTCTCGGCGAAGCATCGCTTCAGTGTGTTCTCTAAGAAGATAATCCCAGCCCTGATGGGGGAAGATATAGAAGCTGTCTCCTTCTATAGCCTTGAAAACCTGTTCTGCCAATTTTTCAGGGGTTTTTCCAGCTTCGAGTATTTTATTCATTCCCAGTCCGATTCTATCCGGGTTGCTAGGACTATCTAGTTCTTTGGGACGATTTCTTTCAGCATCACTGATTTTCGTGTTTACCCACCCTGGACAAATAACCGATGCTCCAATTTTCGCGTTTATTTTTTTTAAATCTAGAGCCAGGGTTTCGCTTAGCATCACTACGCCTGATTTACTTACTCCATAGGGTCCGGCCCCAGGGATAAACGCAGCGATGGAAGCAGTATTTACGATATGGCCTTCTTCTCCATGTTCTATCATGTGCGGGGTAAAGATCTGGATTCCATTCAGAACTCCCATCAAATTGACACCCATTACCCAGTCCCAATCCTGTTTCGGTAGTTCCCAGATCGGCGGTGGTGAGCCTCCATTTACAACGCCAGCGTTATTGAACAGTAAATGGATCTTTCCAAAACGTTCTTTTGTCTCCTTGAAGAGGTTCTCGAGAGATTTTTTGTTTTTTGCGTCTATTTGTACGCCGAGCACATTGATTTGTCTTTCTTCAAAGTATTTTACAGATGTTTTTAAAGCTTCTTTCTCAATGTCTGCAAGAACAACATTCATTTTTTTTTCGCTGCAGAGTTTCGCTAGCGCAAAGCCTATTCCGCTAGCTCCACCCGTTATAACACTGGTTTTATCTTCGAAGTTTTTCATTTTTCTTACCTTAAATATCTACAGACCCGAATGAAGTTTTTCGGTCAACTTTGTTTTTGAAGTTGAGGAATGCTTTCTTCTAACTGAACCCAGTCCTGTTTAGTGGAGCACCAGACATGCGCCGAGGGTTTGAATCTCGAGGTGTCATTCAGGGTCCCTGTTTTTAGATATATGACATCTGATTGTGAAGGCAAGGCTGAATAAATGGGGGATCCGCAGTCGCCACAGAAATAGCGCTCGACTGGAGAGCCACTATCGGTATCCTCGTCAATATATCGTTTTGGTTTTCCTTCGATATGGAAATCCAGCTTGTTAATTCCTGCCAGCGTAGAGAAGGCCGAACCTCCTTGTCTCTGACAGTTCTTGCAGTGACACACTGCCTCCATAAGCGGTTTTTCAGGGATCTGGTATTGAATGCTTCCACATAGACAACGGCCTGAGCTTTCCATAGTTATTCCTTCAGTATAAGGTTCAGTAGGAGTATAAAGAGAAAGTGTAGCTTTTATCTACTGCTGGGTATGGTGGCAGTCAATTCCAGTTATTGGACAAAGAAATGACGGAGATACTCATGATCAAGTTAATTATGCCCATGAAGAGGAGACCGGGGATGTCTGTTGCCGAGTTCCGTGAATATTATGAGAACGTTCATCGGAAACTGGGAGAAAAATACCTGCGAGGTTATGCCTCGAAATATCTGCGGCGTTTCACTAACCCGAATGTTGATAGGGACGGACAGACTAGAGAGCCCGAGTACGATGTTTTTCTTGAAATCTGGTACCCGGACGAGGAGACCTATTTAGAGTGCGGAAAGGCTTTGAGTCATCCCGATGTTGCCAGAGAGATCCGGGAAGACGAAGAAAAGTTGTTTGACATGAGGTTTATGCGTTCCTATTTGGTTGATGAGTGCGAATCAGAAATATAGAAAAGTTTTGCATCATATGATGTTTGTTTGTGTTCTAGTTTAATAGCATTGCCCAGAATTTTCTGCGGTCTGATTTGCTAAGTTCTCTGCTTGCAGTCCATCTCACGTGTTCAGCCGGGTCAGCATGATCAGATAGCACGATGCCCCACATAGGATCAATTTCATTTGGAATCATAGAGTAACGTATATCAATTATTTTCTTGGGAGATACCTTGTCAACTGCGAGATAATCATTAGAAAACCACCTGAATCTTTCGATATCTTTGAATTGCTGGCTGTCTGTATTCAACCAGGGAAAATGTTTTCTGACATCCAGTTTCTCGATTCTAGTTCCCGAGTAGATCGTTTCTTGGGTTCCCATCCTTACCGCATCGACGTAAAAAAAACCTTCGGTTTGGTAAACAATTTTCCACAGAACCAGGTTGCCGAAACTCGGTTTTGCTTCCAATCGTGTTGGTTGGTGACCTCTGCTACTTGCAATATTATGGCCGGCTTCTATCGCCCGGTCTCGTTGGATTAGGCCAATTGTCAGATAAGTGAGCGCCCAGGCTATGGCAATCCGACCGAACAGGCTGGTTTTTCTTTTTGCTGATAGAAAGATTAACCCTAATATCGGAATAGTAAATAGGGGGTCCATTATAGAGATATTGTTCCAAGCAAAGCGATGGTATGAAAAGGGCCACAGTAGCAGAGTCCCGTAGGTGGTGCAGGCGTCGAGAAGTCCATGCGTCAGATAACCAAGAAAACAAAAAACGTATGTTTCTTTGAACGACAGATGGTTTCTAAAAAACCACTGAGAGAAAAGGGCGACGATGAAAGCTCCGACAGGGATAAATAAAAGGGAATGCGTAAACTGGCGATGGTACTCTAGGAACAATAGTGGATCAGTGCGAGAAAAAATCATGATATCTAGGTCCGGTGCTAGTCCTCCAAGGCAACCAAGTATCGTGGCAGGCCAGATTTTTTCTGAGGAGCTCCGGCTTTGGGCGAGCGAGCTGCCAAGTGCTGACTGAGTAACCGGATCCATGGAAGCCCTTTTAAAAAAATTGATAGTTAAACATCTTTTATCACGAGAAGTTTAAAGAACAAAATTTGACGATTGTAGTCTTAGGCTTTAATTTTGGCGGTACAAAGAAGAAAACAAAATCAAATCAAATCAAATTTAGAGAGAAGAAATATGGATTTCGATATTCCTGCAGAGATAGCCGCATACCTTGACGAATTAGATAGATTTATCGAGGCTGAAATCAAGCCTCTAGAGAATCAGAACGATAATATCAGGTTTTTTGATCATCGAAGAGAGGATGCCAGAACTGACTGGGAAAGAGGGGGGCTTCCAAACGAAGACTGGGAGTCCTTGTTATTCGAGGCCAGAACGAGAGCGGATAAAGCGGGTCATTATCGTTTTGCCATGCCAGAAGATCTGGGAGGGAAAAACGGGGGCAACCTGGCGATGGCAGTTATCCGAGAACATCTGGCTACAAAAGGATTAGGGCTTCATAACGATCTACAAAATGAGCATTCTATAGTTGGAAACAATGTTGGTGTTCTTCTGATGGCGGAGTATGGCTCTCCGGAGCAAAAAGAAGAGTGGCTTCCGCTGATGTTGGCTGGGAAACGTGGCTTTGCCTTCGGTATTACTGAGCCGGATCATGGTAGTGATGCTACTCATATGGAAACCCGTGCGACTAGAGATGGAGATGGTTGGAAAATAAACGGCGCAAAAACTTGGAATACCGGCATACATAAAGCTCAATACGATATGGTGATGGCTCGAACTTCAGGAGATCCTGGTGATGGGACAGGAATAACCGCTTTTTTGACCCCCTTAGATGCTGAAGGTGCGAAGATCGAGGAATTTCTCTGGACTTTTAATATGCCGACGGATCATGGGACAGTGTCTTTTAAAGACGTATATGTGGACGACACGGCTATTTTCGGAGAGGAAGGGCATGGTCTTCAAATTGTGCAACACTTTTTCAATGAAAACCGTATCAGGCAGGCTGCGTCTAGCTTAGGAGCGGGCCAGTATTGTATTAATGAGTCCATAAAATATGCTGGGAAGAGGAAACCATTCGGAAAGGCCTTGTCTACTAATCAGGGTATACAGTTTCCCCTAGTCGAGCTGCAAACTCAGGCCGAGATGCTGAGGGCATTGATTCAGAAAACAGCATGGCAAATGGATAAATATGGCGCCTTCGCGGTTTCGGATAAGGTGAGCATGTGTAACTACTGGTCGAATCGATTTTGTTGTGAAGCTGCTGATAGAGCTATGCAGGTTCATGGAGGTTTGGGTTATTCAAGGCACAAGCCTTTCGAACACATTTATAGACATCACCGACGATATCGCATTACTGAGGGTGCTGAAGAGATTCAAATGCCTCGGGTAGCGGGTTATATGTTCGGTTACATGAATCAGCAGGCTCCGAAAGGCGTAAAAAGTGTTACAGGGAGATAGTTTCGAACAAGCTCTTGATGTTGTCGTTCGCGAAAATATTGTTGATTGCGAGAATCTGATTTCCGTCCATCGGCTTTCTGGAGGCGCAAGCCAAGAAACCTACCAACTCGTTGTAAAGGTGCGTGATGGGACCAAACTACTAGCGCTTCGAAGAAGCCCTGGTGGGGAATTTGTTGAAAGGACACCTCAGCATCCGGGTTTAGATGTCGAGGCATTGCTTATGAAAAGCGCAAAGGCAGCCGGCGTGCCTGAGCCTGAAGTTTATTATGTGCTTAAAAAGAGCGACTGTTTAGGTGATGGTTTTATTATGGAGTGGCTGGAAGGAGAAACTCTGGGAGCACGTATTGTTAAGATTCCAGAGCTCGCTGATGTCCGAAAAGGTTTAGCTTATGAATGCGGGCGGGTTATGGCCAGAATTCATGCGATTGACCTCGAAAGTACTGGATTAAGAGATCGGTTGTGGGAGATCCATCCTGGGGAGTTTGTAGAGCAAACCTGGGACAGGTATAAGCTCCTCGATTCGCCTCATCCCATGATCGATTATACAGCTCGATGGTTAATGGAGCATCTTCCGGAAGACTATGAATTAACCTTGGTCCACAATGATTTTCGTAACGGAAATTTCATGTTGTCTCCTACCCATATTGTTGCTGTTCTCGACTGGGAGGTAGCGCATATTGGAGATCCCATGAGAGATCTGGGGTGGATTTGTACAAATTCATGGCGCTTCGGAAAAGACCTTCCGGTCGGCGGGTTCGGTGAATATGAAGATCTTTTCCGAGGCTACGAAGAAGAAAGTGGACGGAAGGTTAAGCCCGAGCACTTAAAATTCTGGGAGGTTTTTGGATCATTCTGGTGGGCTATTGGTTGCCTTGGCATGGCCGAGCATTTTCGTTCCGGCCCTGATAAAACTGTGGAGCGCCCTATCATTGGCCGTCGAAGTTCTGAATGCCAGGTCGATTGTGTTAATCTTTTGATTCCTGGTCAAGTGGAACTGGTGGAACCAGAAACAGGTCTTTCGAGTCTAGATATGCCTAGGGCAGATGAGCTGATTATCAGTGTCCGGGATTTTTTAAAAAACTCGGTGATGGCTTTGACAGAAGGCAGAGATAAATTCTTGGCACGTGTCGCCGCAAACTCTCTTGATATTGTAAATCGTGAATTGAGTCTATCTATACCGCAGCAGAAAAGAGAGTTAAAACGGTTAAGAGAACTTTTTTCTTCGACCGAGGATTTATCTTATCTAAGAAAAAAGCTCGTTAAAGCTCTTCGAGACAAGGAGATACCATTGGATGATGAACGAGTCATTTCTCATCTCCGAAGCACAGTGGTGAATCAGGTTGCTATTGACCAGCCTACTTATTCAGGGTTTACCAAGGCTACAAAACGCTGAATTTGTTATAGACCATCGAGAGCTTGGACCAGGTCAGCCAGAATATCCTCTTCGTGTTCAATGCCTACGCATAACCTGATCATCCCCGGAGTGACGCCAGCGCTAAGTTGCTCGCTTTCCGACATTTGGCGATGAGTTGTTGAAGCAGGATGGCACGCCAGTGATTTTGCATCGCCAATATTTACCAAGCGTTTAAAAAGCTTTAGTCCGTCATAAAATTTCACTGCATTTTCGAATCCGCCCTCTACCTCGAAAGTCATTAAAGATGCCGGATTTCCATTGCAGTATTGCTTTGCAAGAGAAAAGCTTTGATCTCCTTCAAGGCCTGCGAAGTTTACCGAGGTTACTTTAGAGTGGTTTTGCAAAAAATTTGCTACAGAATGGGCATTTTCGCAGTGCCGTTCCATTCGAAGAGAAAGCGTTTCAATTCCCTGCAGAATCAAAAACGCGTTGAAGGGCGATATGGCTGAACCAGTGTTCCGCAATGGAACTGTTCTAGCGCGCCCGATAAAAGCTGCCGGTCCAAGGGCATCGTTGTAGACTACTCCATGGTATGACGGTTCTGGTTCTGAAAACATGGGGAATTTATCGGAATGCTTATCCCATGGAAACTTGCCGGCATCTACTATAATTCCTCCAAGTGAATTTCCGTGACCGCCCATGTATTTGGTCAGGGAGTGAATAACAATATCCGCGCCGTATTCGATAGGTTTGATAAGAATCGGAGTAGCGACCGTATTATCTACAACTAAAGGAATTCCTGCGCTCGATGCTATTTTCGACAAACCTTCTAGATCAACAACATTCCCTGCAGGGTTTCCAATAGACTCGCAGAAGATAGCGCGAGTATTGTCGTCTATGGTCGCCTCGATTGCTTCGGGGGAGTCGGATTCCGCAAATTTTACTTCGACGCCCTGTCCGGGCAATGTATAGGCAAATAAAGTATAGGTGCCGCCATACAATTGAGGTGTAGCAACAATATTAGTACCTGAGCTTGTAATGTTCTGAATAGCGTAAGTAATGGCCGCACTTCCCGCACTTACCGCTAGTGCGCCGACCCCTCCTTCGAGATCTGCTACCCGCTCTTCAAGCACGGATGTGGTCGGATTCATGATTCGGGTGTAGATGTTTCCGGGAACCGCAAGATTAAACAGATCGGCGCCGTGCTGCGCGTTATCAAACTCGTACGATACCGTTTGGTATATTGGTGTGGCCACCGATTTGGTGGTAGGGTCGGTTTCATATCCCGAGTGTATTAATTTGGTTTCATCGCGCATTTGATCTTCTTCTTTAGGATGATGAGTCAGTATAGTTGACCCCGCAGTTTCTCTCAAAGATCTTTATATAATCTTTGGTTATCGCCAAATAACGTTTTGTTATGAAGTTATCTCTAGTGATTTGTTTTCTCCTGCAAATCCGGATACCGTTTGTAATGGTTAGATGGTAAATGCGAGGTTTTAAATTGGATCTTTTCTCTCTTAAAGGAAAGAGTATTGCGATTACGGGTGCTTCTTCCGGTTTTGGTCATCATTTTGCTGGTGTGCTTGCAGAATCAGGCGCGTCAGTTGCGCTTGGGGCAAGACGTCTAGACAAGATCGAACATCGTGTGCAAGAAATCAATGGTGCTGGTGGCAAAGCCGTTGGGATACCTCTTGATGTAAGGGATATAAAGTCATGCCAGTTTTTTCTGGAGGAAAGCAGAAGAGTTTTTGGGCCTATTGATGTACTGATAAATAACGCCGGCGTTGAGGCAGGAGCAAAGACCTATGCCATGATAGATGAAGAAGACTGGGATTACGTTTTTGAAACCAATCTAAAAGCGGTATGGAGACTTTCAAAAATTTACACCGAATTGAATCTTGAGACCGAGCAGTCCGAAGGCAATATTGTTAATGTTGCATCGATCACGGCATACCGGACAATAAAAGGCCAGTTCCCGTATGCCGTTTCTAAGGCAGCCTTGGTAAAAGCGACGGAGATAATGGCCTTGGAATCGGCAAAATTTGGAATAAGGGTAAATGCCCTTGCGCCCGGATACATACTTACCGACGTTAGTCGTCTTCTGCTTGAAGGTGAGAAATCAGAAACCTTTGTAAAAGGCATTCCGATGAGACGTTACGGAGAATTTTCGGATTTGGATGGCCCTTTATTGATGCTTTGCTCAGATGCATCCAGATACATGACTGGTTCTACCATTGTTGTTGATGGAGGGCATTTGTGTGCAGAGCTGTGAGCCAGATGGGTTACCTTCGTCTTGACTCGGCAACTTCTTTTAGATTCAGGTTGGAAAAACTGATTATTACTCCGGGTGTAA
>PAPD01000024.1 GCA_002708765.1 Gammaproteobacteria bacterium
TTTACGCTGCTCCCGGCCTCGAGCAAAACGACGGTCTTCTTCGATCTGGTGGCTACCTCTTTTATTAGTTTCTCCTGCTGGTGCGGCAATCCCAGAGAAGCTCGATCGCCTCCTCTCGCAAGATTTTCGCCACTGCTCTCCCTATCCAGGGTCGGAATGTATTCTCCTTCGTCAAGATATGTAAGACCAGCTACAACTATAGATAAATCAGACGCTTCGAAAACCTTTGCCTCAGGCAGTTCTGCATAATAGGAAATATCAACGCCATCGCTCCAGTCTCGGATCCCGTCGAAAGGAACAAAAACATTGCTTGAACGAACCATACTACTTCCGCGATCCCCCAGATTTTCGGTAACTGCCAATTCTCCAAACAAAGCTATTTTTTCTGTGCCTCGAAGCGGCAGTGTCTGGTTATTTTTCAACAGCACAAAGGATTTTTCAGCCACTTCCTGTGCCAGAGAAAGGTGCTCTTCACACTCGATCACCTTCCCCGGGAAAGCGACTTCTTTTTCCAGTTCGAACCCTATCTTCTGATGCAATACTCGCAAGACATTCCTATTAATCGTTTCTTCACGAACCTGACCATTCTCCATTGCCTCTATTATTTTTTCGGGCTTGAACCAGTAAGCGGATGGCATTTCAATATCCATTCCGGCATTCAATGCATCCGCCGTGGACCGCGTTCCTAACAGCCAGTCCGACTCTACGAAACCCTTAAAACCCCAATCTTTTCGAAGAACGTTCTCTAGCAATTCGAAATGCTCGCCACAATAGGTCCCGTTTACTTTGTTATAAGCGCTCATAACCGAGGCTGCTTGAGCATCTACAATGCAGCGCTTGAAGTGGGGCAGGTAAACTTCATGAAGCGTTCTTTTCGCTATATCAGAACTTAGCTCGAATCTGGTAATCTCGAGATTATTAAGAGCAAAATGCTTGGGGCTGGCAAGTACAAAATTCTGTGCGCCCGAAACAAAAGCGAGCCCCATGCGACCCATATGAAAGGGGTCTTCCGAGTAGGTCTCCTGCGCCCGACCCCAGCCAGGGTGCCTAAGTAAATTAATTGTAGGGGCCAAAAGCACATTACCCCCTGCCGCTGCAACCTCTCGACCAATAGCCATGCCAACTCGTTTCTCCAGCTCAGGATCAAAGGTCGCTCCGCGTGCCATGGGCACGGGAAAAGCGGTTGCCAGGCCTGATCGCAAACCTCGGGGCCCATCCACCATCTTAAAAGGCGGAATGCCTAGACGTTCATCGTTCCCCGAAAAATATAGCCCTTTCTCAGTACCCATATCCCCGGTGTTCTTTGACCCATGCAACTGATTTATCTTCTCCATCAAGGACATTTCGGAGAGCAGGTTATTGGCAATTACGCCGACTCGATCATGATCTATATCGAGGGCTTTGTTTCCGCTTAGGATTTTTTTCAGGTCAAAGGCTTTTTCAATCGCCATAGACATATACTCCTGCCCCTAAGCATTACGGATAGTCAATCCACCATCTACCGGAAGAGCTACCCCGGTAATATATTGAGAAGCAGGAAGAACCAGACTTAAAGTTCCGTGCGCTACTTCTTCTGGTTCCGCGTAGCGCCGCAAAGCGGTCCTTCGTCTTGCAAACACCTCCTTATCTTCTTTGGAAATCGATGCCGTCATCCCCGTATTGATTGGCCCCGGACAGATACAATTTACTGTAATACGTTCGGGCCCCAACTCAACCGCAAGAGAGCGGGTTAATCCAATGACTCCGGTTTTCGCTGCCGTATAGGGTGACCCATACCGGGTCGCACCTAGGCCTTCCGTAGATGCAATGTTTACTATCCTTGGATGCGGGGCTTTTCTTAAATG
This sequence comes from Gammaproteobacteria bacterium, assembly GCA_002708765.1. Lineage (GTDB taxonomy): Bacteria > Pseudomonadota > Gammaproteobacteria > Pseudomonadales > Azotimanducaceae > UBA9659. Next base: position 1,845 of record PAPD01000024.1, read on the forward strand.
AGGCAAAGCAGCTCTGACAGTAAGCGTGTGCGCAGTCAGCATAACGGCAATACTCTGATGCCACGCACTTTCATATTCATCATCATCAATAGGCGCAAATCTGGATATTCCAGCATTATTTACAAGGATGTCGATACCACCGAAATGCTCAGCGATTTGAGAAAATGTCTTCTCAATCTCTCTGCCTTCGGACAGGTCCAGACCCCAAGCTTTTGAGTCGCAACCCTCTAATTCCATCTCAGCATTAACACTATCTAGTGACTGCCTGTTTAGGTCAACAAGCGCCACCCTGGCGCCCTGGTCACCAAAAAGATGTGCTGTAGCCCTCCCCATGCCCGAGGCTGCCCCTGTTACCACGGCAACCGAGCCTTTGATCGAACGACTTAAAGTGGTCAAAGCCATAGTGTTCTCCCGAAAAGGAAAGAGTGTGCCTGATAAAACAGGTTCTTCGCAACTTTCACCGAGGAATGGTTCTGGTAATATATGTTCTCTTTCAAATCGAACTTATATCATTGAACACTGAGATTCTTAGCCGAATAGAACTATCTAAGCAGGCAACAAACTTCAGCGCAGCGCATTTTACAATTTTTTCAGCAAGCGAAAGAGAAGATCTGCATGGTCACAACTTCCAGGTAATATGCGAAGTTCTGGCCCCAGTAGGCAGGAACGGACTAGTTTTTGATTATGCGTTACTGAAGGATGCACTTAGATCTCTTTGCAGCCGACTGGATGAAAAAACTATACTACCTGAAAACTCCCCTTATCTGTTGATCGAACGTGATGATCTATATGTTTTCGCAATATACAACGATGAAAGAATACCATTTTTGCATAGGGACGTAATTACACTCCCTATATCTAATGTCAGCGTAGAAGAATTGTCTCGCTATATCCTAGAAAAATTACTGGAGAACAAATCTATCAAGAACCAAGATGTCCGAGAAATAGTAATAAAAGTATCTAGTAGCCCAGGCCAGTCTGGGTCAGCTATCTGGAGACCCTGATGAGCTTAATTCTGATTACGGGGGCTAGCAAAGGAATAGGGAAAGCGGCAGCTAGCCAGTTCATAAACAATGGAGACGAAGTAATAAACATCTCCAGAACCCCATCTGACCTGAAGGGTGTGCGGAATATTTCACTGGATCTGAGCGCAGAAGACGCGCCCGAGCAGGTCGCAGAATTTGCAGAGGGTATAAGCAACCAGGAGATTCATCTCATCCATAACGCGGCTCTACTGATAAGTGATCAGATAGCCTCTCTTGAGACCAAACAGTTTAAAGCGGTTGTTTCTCTCAACGTTATTGCTCCGCAAATATTGAATCTATGTCTCCTTCCTAAAATGAATCGAGGTTCCTCGATCATATATATAGGATCAACATTATCTGAAAAAGCTGTGAAAAACTCGTTCAGCTACGTGACCTCGAAGCACGCCGTTGTCGGAATGATGCGTGCGACGTGTCAGGATCTGGCAGGAAGAAATATCCATACAGCGTGCATCTGCCCGGGATTCACCAACACTGAAATGCTCAGAGAGCATGTAGGAGGGTCCGAGGAGGCCCTAGAGATGGTTGGAAATCTATCAGCCTATGGCCGGCTTGTCGAACCCGAAGAAATAGCTGAAACCATACGCTTCGTATCAAAGAGCCCTGCCCTCAACGGAACAATCATTCACGCTAATCTTGGACAGATCGAGAGCTGAATGACTGATTCAATAGAAAAACAGGTAGGGTTCGATCTTACAGAAAAACGCGAAAGGGTCTTTCTGGTGCTCGCTGGCCTGTTTTTGTGTGCAATGACAATGTTAAACATCATCGGCATAACGCGATTTGTTCAACTTGGTCCCTTCGCTCTCGCTGTGGGTGTTTTACCCTACCCGTTAACATTTTTATGTACTGACCTAATTAGTGAACTCTACGGCAGAAAACGGGCTAATTTCATGGTTACGGTAGGATTAATTCTCAACTGTTTTATTATCGGAACTATGTGGCTAGCTAACCAGCTACCCTCCACACCATTGGCAGTGCAACCTCCATGGCAATTGCTTCATCTCGCAGAAGCTATATCTCTGCCAGACGGAACCGGTGTGCAAGGCCAGATCGAGTTGTTTTCGCTGATCTACGCGACCACCTCGGGAGCGGTAGTGGCATCGATGATGGCCTATATCGCTGCCCAATATTGTGATGTGTACATGTTTCATTTCTGGAAAAACCTCACCAAAGGAAAACACCTTTGGCTTAGAAACAATGGCAGCACCATTATTAGCCAAGGCGTAGACTCGTTCATGGTAATTAGCGTTACCTTCGGCGCTCAGTTTATCGGGGGAGCAATTTCAGGGGGAGGGATGCTAGCATTAATGGGCAGCAACTATCTATTCAAGCTCTGCGTCGCCCTGGCCGACACCATCCCGTTTTATATAGGCGTGAATTACCTTACCAGATATCTAGAACTCAGCGAGGAAGAGCTTCAGAAGAACTCCAACTAGATAAATTGCTAAAAAAGAATCCAGGAAAAATCCGGGAGGCGGAAATTATGGACTACGAGACTATCATCTACAATTTAACCGAAAATATTCTTATCATCACACTTAACCGACCAGAAAAATTGAATGCCCTCAACGGCCAAATGTCATCAGAAATACTTCATGCTCTCGACAGAGCGGATAGCGACGACAATGTGAAAGCTATTATTTTCACGGGACAGGGACGCGCATTTTGTGCAGGCGCAGACCTATCCGGAGGGAGCACCACCTTTGATTACGATTCTGATGGGCGAGGGATTCACCCGGACGGAGGAGGAATTCTTACGCTCAGGCTTTTCGAATGCCTGAAACCGGTAATTAGCGCGTGCAATGGGCCAGCGGTTGGTGTTGGAGCCACGATGCAATGTGCGATGGACGTTAGGATGGCATCGGAAAATGCCAGATATGGTTTTGTCTTTTCGAAGCGGGGTATTGTTCCTGAGGCCTGTTCGAGCTGGTTTCTGCCCAGGTGTGTGGGCATCAGCACAGCACTGGAATGGACTTATTCTGGCCGTATATTCGACGCAAGCGAAGCAATGGAAAGAAAATTCGTAAGAAGCGTTCATAAAGAAGCCGACTTGCTGGCCGCAGCAAAGGAACTAGCACATGAATTTACAGAACAGACGAGCTCTATTTCAGTTTCAATGATTCGTCACATGATGTGGAAAATGCTTGGGGCGGATCATCCGATGGAGGCGCACAAAGTTGATAGCAGAGGTGTTTACTTTACCGGCAAATCGGGAGACGCGCATGAAGGCGTGCAATCCTTTCTGGAAAAGAGACCACCCAAGTTCAAGGACAAGGTATCTGAAAATATGCCCGAGTTTTTTCCTTGGTGGGAGCGAAGGAAGTTCGAATGAGGTTCCAGCTGAACGAACTGCAGAAATAAGGCAACCCTGAGTCTATGCATTATATAGAGCTAATATTTGTGAAAGCCTGGGCAGAGATCAAATCAGAAGCTAGCCGGGCATATATTGGCTTTCTATGGTGGTTTATAGAACCCTTGCTCTACATGGCCGCTTTTTACCTGATATTCGGAATAGGACTTCGTCAAGGTGGCGAAAACTACTTGTTTTTTCTGCTTTGCGGCCTCGTTCCATGGAAATGGTTTTCCAGCACATTGAATAGCGGCAGTAAATCCATCACCGCTAATGTCGGACTGATCAATCAGGTATATCTGCCTAAATATCTTTTTCCTCTTGTGGTCGTGGCGATAAATACCTTCAAATTCATGATGGTATTTCCCATTTTGTTAATTTTCTTTTGGTTTTCGGAGTTCGAACCTTCGGCTACCTGGTTGGCACTAATTCCCATTATTCTCTGTCAGTTTTTTTTGATCATTGCGTGCGCCTCCCTTCTTGCTTCACTTGTTCCCTATTTGCCGGATCTCAGGTACGTAATTGAAAATGGTATGCTTTTACTTATGTTTCTATCTGGAGTGTTTTTCAGCATAGAGGAGATGGAGTCGGGCGTTAGAGACATACTAATGCTTAACCCGGTCGCCTTATTGTTAAACAGTTACAGGAATGTCCTTCTCAATGGTGAATCATTCATCTGGCTCGACTTAATCCGAGTCTCTCTGTTTTCGGTAATAATCGGACTTGTTTCCTGGTACATTCTTAAGAAAATTGACCGGAAGGTTATCAAAGAAATCTAGGAAGAATTAAACAAGTTCGGTTGAGGTTATTTCAGACAAACAGATAAGCGCGAGACATACAAAAAACCAGGGAATCTAAAAATGGACTTGCCGTATAAGAGTGATGCAGAATAACCATAGGAATTATGGAATCTAGGCGAGCAAAATGAGTGGTTTATCCGAAATAAGGAAATCGATCTACCCGGAGGCCGATGACACTTGGGAATCTATAGCTAACCGAGAAATGCAAGGCATGAAAACGGAAGAAGCGGTGAGTCTTCTTCAAAGCTGGAATCTGCATGTGTTCATGCGAACACTGCCTGGACCGGGAAGCCCAAGAGAAGGCAACCCGATCCTTCCGAGCGACATAATTTTTGTCGAAAACCCGAAGACCTGAATGTCGGCGCAGGTAAACGACATAAGAATTACAGCCTCCCACGATGGAATAGCGGAAACATTGCTGGTTTTGAAATACGATAACGGGGGAATATCGCAAGTCACACTGGATTACTCTGCTACCGCAGCATTGATGGAGGCATGTAAAGCTAAATCAATAGATGACATAATTGGGGCAAGCTGGGACAAAGTAAGAGACGCAATACAAGCATCATATAACCGATAGAAACGAGCAAACCGACGGGACCAGAAAATATGCTAGATCTTGTTATTAAAAACGGAAAAATCGTAGATGGAACCGGGCTTCCCGGGTATGTCGGCGACATAGGCATCAAAGAAGGCAGGATAGCTGCAACCGGAAACGTAACGGAGGCTTGCAAGGAAGAGCTAGATGCCTCGGGGATGGTAGTATCGCCCGGGTTCATTGATCCACATACTCATTTCGATGCGCAATTGCTATGGGACGGGTGTGCTAAACCGGCGATCGAGCATGGAGTGACCACTATTGTACCTGGAAATTGCTCTCTCTCCCTGGCGCCGTTGAAGTCTAAAGATCGAATGAAACTGGTTGGTATGTTCAACCAGATAGAAGAAATGCCTGTAAAAGCTTTCGAGGAAGGAGTCGAATGGGACTGGGAGACTTTCGAAGAATTTATCACACGGATTAAAAAATCACTTGCCATCAACGTCGCCCCTCTGGTCGGACATAGCGTGCTAAGACTTTGGGTAATGGGCGAGGAATCTGCACAAAGATCAGCAAATGATAATGAAATATCGGAGATGCAGTCTTTACTGAGAGAATGTCTTTCCGCCGGAGCAATAGGGCTGAGTACTAGCTTTGTAGATGTTAACGAGGCTCTTGAACCTGTTCCTAGTCGCTATGCGGGTCAAAAGGAATTAAATGCCTTGTGCGAAGTATTAAGCGAATCAAACAAAATACTCCAGGTCGTTCACGAATTTTTCGATCCTGACGTGACTATAGCCAGAGTAGACCAGCTGGCAGATATTAGTCTTCGGTACCGGATACCAACAACTTTTTCTCCCCTTTTTGTTAATACTTCAGATGATGTTGGTGTTGTTCGGATAATGAACCGAGTAAAGGAACAGTTCAGTCGAGGTGCAAGGGTATGGCCTCAGGTCCAGACCCGACCTATAGATATCAGCTTCTGTTTTGAAGTGCCTAGCCTTCTCTTTATCCGGCTACCCTCTTGGTACAAGACAATGCGATTTGGAACACATGCGGAAATTGTCAAGGACTTCAATAACGAAGGCAAACGGAAAAAAATGGTGAAGGAAGCATCCATGCTTGGTCCTTTCTGGAATGACTTGATACTTCGTCAAGTCAGTAGCGATCAAAACAGTAAATTTGTGGGTAAAACACTGAAAGAAATAGCGGAGTCAAGAAACACCACACCGATCGATGCAATGATCGACCTTTCTCTAGAGGAAGACCTGCAGGCCCATTTCCTAGCTGCCAATATGGGACACACAGATACCGAAATGGTAGGTAAACTATTATCGGATCCCTTCGTCCATGTCGGGGCCAGCGATGGCGGAGCACATATTTTATCATTTTCTACCTACGGTGATACGGGATATCTTTTTAGTCAGTTCGTCAGAAATTGTCAGTCTATGTCCCTGGAAGAAGCAGTGAAGAAAATAACACTGGACACCGCTTCCATCTGGGGCATGAAAGAAAGAGGATGTTTGAAGGAAGGGTTTATGGCAGATATCACTATTTTCGAAGAAGCCCTAATAGACCGAGGAAAAGAGTATTACATAGACGACGTGCCTGGCGACGGACATCGCTACATTCGTGATGCAATTGGTATCGATACCGTCATTATTGGGGGATCAATCGCCTATAGAAAGGGTTCCTATACCAACGCCCAAACCGGTGACATAGTCAGAGTCGGATAGAATGAAAATCGAGCAAAGAAAGGTACATGCTAACGGAATAAACCTAAACATAGCAGAAGCAGGAAATGGCCCTCTGGTTATATTGATTCACGGATTTCCGGAGTCCTGGTACTCCTGGAGACACCAAATTCCTGTGCTAGCCAGCGCAGGATATCACGTAATCGCACCAGACATGAGGGGTTATGGTAAAACTGACAAGCCAGATCGAGTTGAAGACTACAATCAAATTGAAGTAATGAAAGATATAACAGGACTTATACCGTCGCTCGGTTATGAGTCGGCAGTAGTTTTTGGACACGATTGGGGCGCGCCAACGGCTTGGGGATGCGCTCTTAATTTTCCGGAAGTGATATCAGCTGTAGGAGTGTTGTCAGTTCCCTTTTCTCCACGATCTGATGAGCCACCCCTAAAAAAAATGCGCGAAATATTCGAGGGCTTGTTTTTCTACCAGCTCTATTTCCAGGAGCCCGGATTAGCGGAAGGGGAGTGGGAAAAAAACATCAAGGTCAACCTCAGAAAATTCTTCTACCTGGCATCGGGAAGCTACAAGGGAACCAATTTTGTCGCACCCTTATCAGAGAAGAAAGATCTGCTTTCAGACATAGATGATCCCCTCTCTCTTGGAGAATGGTGTACCGATGATGACCTGGATTTTTATAGCGCCGAATTTCAAAGAAGCGGGTTCAGAGGGCCGCTAAACTATTACCGAAATCATGACCTGACCTGGAAGCTTACCGAAAGACAACCGACCACCATCCATCAACCGGCCATGTTTGCGGCAGGCGAAAAAGATGGCGTCATTGCCCTTGCAGGAGATGCCCTAAAAAATATGCCCAACTTTGTTAAAGACCTCCGCATAAACGAACTTATTCCCGAAATAGGACACTGGACCCAGCAAGAAGCTCCCGATGAGGTGAACCATATCATGCTAAACTTTTTAGCTTCGCTATGATGTAGTAATATCGGAGACATGAAAGAAAACATTGGAATAGTAGGCGCTGGTATTTGCGGTCTAAGTGCGGCTCTCGCACTGTCAAGACACGGAAACGAAATCACGATATATGAACGTGATCTTCCGCCTCCTCCGGGAAACGCGGAAAAAGCTTTTTTTGACTGGCCTAGAAAGGGAGCTGCCCAGTTTCGCCACCCCCACGCATTTCTCGGTGTAATGTGCAACCTTCTTCAGAAAAAATACCCGTCTCTTATCGAAAAGCTCTGGGACGCAGGAGCCAGAAAAATCAGTTTCGAGGACATGGTTCCTTTAGAACTTCGGGACCAATATCAGCAGGAACCGGATGACGAAGAAATGTGGTTGCTGATGTGCAGACGAGCAACAATGGAATCAGTCCTGCGAAGACATGTCGAAGAAATAGACAACGTCAATATTCTGAGCAGACATGACATTGTCGGGCCTACAGCAGTGTTAGATGAAAAAGGGGTGAGGTTAAACGGATTAGAGGTTCGACCCAATAGAGGTCCTGTTGAAGTTCGCGAACACGACATAATCGTCGATGCGAGTGGAAGAAACAGTAAGTTCCCTATATGGTTTTCGGATCTTGGAGCCAGTATCTCAGTCGAAGAAGAAGACGCCGAGATAGTCTACTACACAAGGCATTACAAACTAAATGCAGGCGAAGATGAACCTTCCAGAACTGGAAAAGACAGGTCTGCAGGTGATCTAGGCTACATAAAATATGGAGTGTTTCCGGGAGACAACGGTCACTTTGCAATTATTTTGTGTTTACCGAATCACGAGACAGATCTGCGAGAAGCAGTAAAAAATCCGGCGCTATTTGACAAGATCTGCCGGTCAATTCCCGGGCTATATCCCTGGCTCGAGATAGGCAAATCTTCACCAACCACTTCCTCTTTCGGGTTCGGTAATATTAAAGCCGTCTGGAGACACTTCGTGAATAAATCCACTCCCGTGGCATTGAACTATTTTGCTATTGGAGATGCCGCGGTGAGAACCAACCCTCTTTACGGAAGAGGATGTTCTACCGGAATAGTGCACGCCCACCTACTCGAAGAAGTTCTGCATAAAATTTCGAACCCAAAAGAAAGAGCACTGGCATTTGACAGAGTGACTGAAGAAGAGCTTAGACCTATCTACCAGGCGAGCCTGCAAGAAGACAGACTCGGGAAAAAAAGAGCTAGCGCGATTTTCCAGGGAAAGAAAATAGATGAGCAAAGAGGGATTAAGCAATGGCTGAGGGCATCATTTGGTGATGCTCTTGCGAGCGCATCCAGAGAAAACATGCATGTATTTCGTGGTGTTATGAAATCATTCAATTTGATGGAAAAACCGGGTTATTTTCTTAAAGATAACCGTATAAAGAGAACAATTTTAAGGTACATGCTCAGAGGACGAAAAAAGAATAGTAGCGCACGCTACCAGCGAGGTCCCTCAAGACTCGAGATGATATCGATAGTAAAGGACGAAGGAAACAAAGCAGCTTAATCAGTTATTTCCTGCTGATTATAATTCGATCCACGAAATCACTTTTAAAATAGAGATGACAAAGTCAAAAAAAGAATCCGTGTCAAGTCACAAATCGTGTAAGTTGACAGAGTTCAACCTTCTTTATCGCGAACCAGGTGACCATAGATGAGTTCCATGCAATCTTCTAACTACACAAAAACAGTAGCTTTTTTATGGTATGTATCCGGCGGATCGTGTAACTTCCTGATGCGAGACTAGGGAAGAAAAATGGCGAAAGACAAGAAGAATAACAGAAAATACTCCTCTCTCGTTGTTGATGGAAACGAAAAAGCAGCAGCGAGGGCTATGCTTCATGCGGTAGGTTTTACAGAGCAGGACTTCCAAAAATCTCAAGTTGGCATCGCTTCAACCTGGAGCAACCTCACTCCCTGCAATATGCATATTAACGGGCTGGCCGAAGCAGCAGGCCTAGGGGCAGATGAAGCTGGGGGGAAAGCGGTGACCTTTAATACGATTACGGTGTCGGATGGAATAAGCATGGGCTCCCCAGGAATGCGTTACTCCCTTGTGTCCAGAGAAGTAATCGCCGACTCCATTGAAACAGTGGTATGTGCGGAGGGCTTTGACGGATTCGTGGCGATAGGAGGTTGCGACAAGAACATGCCCGGCTGCGCTATGGCTATGGCAAGAATCGACCGGCCCAGTGTTTTTGTATACGGAGGAACGATCAAACCCGGCAAGAACCGTAGAGATGTAGTCTCGGTATTTGAAGCGGTGGGTCAGCACGCAGCAGGAAAAATATCAGATATTCAGTTAAAGGAAGTCGAATCAACAGCGATTCCCGGACCAGGATCCTGTGGAGGCATGTACACCGCCAATACTATGGCATCGGCAATAGAGGCATTAGGCCTTTCTCTCCCAAACTCTTCGGCACAAGAAGCAATCTCAGAGAATAAAAGAATAGACAGCTATGCCGCAGGGGAAGCTGTGGTAAAACTGATCAATGAAGATATTAAACCATCTGATATCCTAACCATAAAATCCTTCGAGAACGCAATCACCACAGTAATCGCCCTGGAAGGTTCAACCAACGCAGTCTTGCATTTGTTAGCCATTGCATATGCCGCGGGCATTCCATTAACTATTGATGACTTCAGCAGAATTGGAAAGCGAGTACCGGTACTTGCGGATATGAGGCCCGCTGGAAAGTACGCGATGAGTGAGCTCATCGAGATTGGAGGGATCCAGCCTCTTATGAAAACTCTCTTGGATGAAGGCCTACTGCACGGAGAATGTTTAACAGTCACAGGAAATACGCTCGAAGAAAACCTGTCCAAGGTCAAACCGTACCCGCCTGGTCAAAATGTCATTCGCCCTCTCGGGAATCCTATTAAAAAAGATTCTCATTTAGTTGTACTTAGAGGAAACATCGCGCCGGACGGAGCTGTCGCGAAAATTACAGGACATGAAGGTTTGTTATTCCAGGGAAAAGCCAAGTGCTTCCACGGAGAAGAGGCGGCATTGAAGGCTATTTTAGAGGGCCATATCGTAAACGGAGATGTGGTAGTCGTTAGATACGAAGGCCCAAAAGGGGGTCCGGGCATGAGAGAGATGCTATCTCCAACCAGCGCTCTAAACGGTAGAGGTCTATCCGACAGCGTTGCATTAATAACCGACGGCCGTTTTTCTGGAGGATCACACGGCTTTGTAATTGGTCACATATCACCTGAGGCTTTCGAAGGAGGACCTCTTGGGCTGCTGAAAGACGGTGACCCGATAACTATAGATGCGGAAGCAAAAAGTATAAACGTCGAAATAAGCGACGAGGAACTCGCTTCAAGGCTGGCTTCATGGACTCAACCAGAGCCGTACGCAAAAAAAGGGCTGCTGGCGAAGTATGCGAGATTAGTCAGCTCTGCCTCCGAAGGCGCGGTAACCGACCGGTAATTACTTGGAACGCCAGGTATGCCGGTAAACTTCCCACTTTCCTGACGACCCGCGCACAAGCACGTCAAAATAAACATTGTGATTACGGGAGGCCGTTAGTGCCCCCTCCTGATCAATTGAATCCTTTCCATCTTTTAAATCTATGTGAATAACGTACTCGTACTCCGCAAGAGCAACATCACCTATCAATTCAATCTCAGGCTCTACTTCAACATCGATACGATAGACAGCTGATGAAAAAACCGGTTCGAGAAATTTTCGATATTGTTCTTTTCCTTCAAAAGGGTCACTTTGGGGAGGCATAAGTTTGACTTGAGGGTGAAGAACGGAAACATAGGAGTCGATGTCAGCTTCCTCCACCGCCTCTGCCCATCTCTTGTACAACTCTTTTATATTTTGAGAATCCTCAGCCCAAGTTGATGCGGATACAAGACCTATTAAAAAAAATACAACTATGGATTTCATCTGTCTTTATTCCTCTGAATGGAAAACCGGTTGCCTTCTTTCATTAAAAGCTTTTATAGCAGTTTTTGATTCTTCCGAAGCAGCGCATTCCAGCATATGGGATGCTTCGAGAGCCAGAGGTTCTTTAAGACTTTTATTCAAGCCAAGGTTTAGATTGATTTTCATTCTGGCCAGAGCTGCCGTAGGACCCGACGAGATTGTCTTAGCGAATTCTACTGACTGTTCTAAGAAACTTTCCTGGTCAAAAACCTTGTTAAAAATACCCAACGACAGCCCTTCTTCGGCATAGATTCTGGGGCTAGTATAGAAAAGCTCTTTGGCTTTTCCTAGACCAACCAACCTAGTCAAGAACCAGCTGCCACCATAATCACCGGACAAGCCGATGTTTCTAAAGGCCGTGGTGATGAAGGCGTTTTCACTAGCAACCCTGAGATCGCAAGCAAGCGCTATAGACAATCCTGCTCCCGCCGCTGGTCCTGGCAAAGCCGCAATAGTAACTTTTTTCAATTCATGCAAACGGAGGGTCAGGTTTTCCTGTTTTCGTATCAGACTATCTAATCGATCTTCCTGGCTAAGAAGCTCCTTTGAAGCACTAGCCATTCCCGACACATCACCACCCGAACAAAAAGCATCACCTGCTCCAGTAATAAGGACGACACCGACCCTCTGATCCTCTTCTAACGCAACAAGGACATCTCTCAGTGCAGGCGTAATCTTATCTCCCAAAGCGTTACGTTTATCCGGATTGTTCAAGGTAACAACAGCTACTCTATCGCGAATCTCGCAAAGAAGCTCAGTAGTACCCGTATCTATTGTTATCATTTTCTTTTATATCTCCCAAAAATCTTTCATTTTGACGGTAACAGGGTACCCAAATAAACAACGCTTCGTCCCGACGTTACCATATGGATACTCGCTCGTCTTCTGGAAGATAGAGCTGATCCGCTTCGCTGATATCGAACGCGTCATACCACGCTGAAATGTTTCGGACAACTCCATTAACCCGATACATTGACGGAGAATGGGGATCTGACTTCAACTGTCTGACCAAAAATTCTTCTCTACTCTCTCCTCTCCATGCTTGCGCCCAAGCGAGAAAAAATCTCTGTTTGCCGGTTAACCCGTCTAGTACCCGATCTCTTTCGCCACGAATACTTATCTGGTAGGCCTCAAAAGCTATTTCCAAACCACCTAGATCACCTATATTTTCTCCAAGCGTAAACGCACCATCAATGTATTGGCCTGACAATACTTCGAAATTGTCATACTGTTTTTGAAGCTGGAACGTTTGGTTTTCGAAGTTCTTTCGATCATCCGACCGCCACCAATCTCGTTTTACACCCCTCGAATCATACTTGGAGCCCTGGTCATCAAAACCATGTCCCATTTCGTGCCCTATTACAGCGCCGATCGCGCCATAGTTAACTGCTGGGTCGGCAAAGGGATCAAAAAATGGAGATTCCAGAATTCCTGCCGGAAAAACGATCTGATTAAAACTGGCCATGTAGTAGGCATTAACATTATGGGCAGTCATGAACCACTCATCTTTGTCCGCTGGTTTATCAAGTTTTTCAATATCTCTATGCTCAAAATAAGCTTGTATTCTTCTAGCATTACCAAAAAGATCGCTCTCATCTATTTCGATGGCATTCAGATCTAGCCATTTTTCAGGGTAACCAATTTTGGGTTCAAATGAGCTTAGTTTCTTATAAGCCTCCTGCTTGGTTTCCTCACTCATCCATGTAATTGTTTCAATACGGTTACGGAATGCTTTTCGAAGGTTTTCAACTAGGTCCTCCATTTGTTTTTTTGAACTTGAGGGGAAATGACGCTCCACGTATATCTTTCCTAACAATTCCCCCAACCCATATCTCGCTCCCACTCTATCAATGCCTCGCTTCCATCTCGGGAGCTGCTTTTGCTGGCCAGTCAATGTTTTACGGAAGTCAAAATTCAATTTGTCGATTTTATCGGAGAGAATACTCGCATTATTCATGATCAGGTGAAAAACAAGGTAATTTCTCCAAGTCTCAATCGGTTGATCACGAACAAGAGCGATAAGTGGTGTTATGGTATCAGGCTGATTCAGGTTTAATTCTTCGATAAAATCGACACCGATTCCTGATAGGAACATATCCCAGTTAAAGTCGGGAAAGTCTAATTTCAGGCTTTCCAATGAAATCGGATTATTTGTTCTATCTCTATCCCGTCTCTGAGCTCTTGGCCATTGAATTTGGGCAATCTTCGCTTCTAGTTTAAAAACCAGGTCAGCATTTTTCTCTGGACTATCTGCTCCTGCCACCTCAAGTAAATTTCGAATATGGGAGATATAGTCATAACGAATGGTTTCAAATATTTCATCCTCTTCAAGGTAATAATCCCTATCCGGTAACCCTAGTCCAGATAACCCCAGATGAAGCTGGTATTGATCCGGCTTTAATGGATTTAGCGATACATGGGCGTAAAACGGACTGCCTCCAGAGATCAGATATTGCCTGCCAAACTCGCTTGCGAGGCCTTCCAAACTAGAAATGGACCTGATTCGTTTTATGTCTTCATATAACGGTGTTAATCCAAGCTCGTTGAGTCTCTCCGAATTCATCCAGCTTCGATAATAATCTGCAATCTTCTGCTCGGAGCTACCTTTTTGGGCGTTTGAATTCTCAAGGTCCTGGATTATATCTAGAAGCCGTTTCTCAACTCTTTCTCTAAGGTCTAGCCAAACGCCATGACGTGATCGATCAGAAGGAATTTGATTATTTGCGATCCAGTTACCATTTGCATACCCGAAAAAGTCATCCCCTGGATTGACAGCTTCATTTCTCGCCTCCAGATCTACCCCCCAAGGCTCGTAGAAAGGCTTATTCTGATTTGTCTGTCCTTCATCGCTGAGGCGCGAATCACAGGAAACAAGCAAATGAGACAAAAATATTGTTGCAAATATGCGTAACACCATAATTCACCCTCATTTGTTCCCCTGCTACCAGTTTCTCCAGAACTGATTTCTTTCATCATCAGAATATGAATAAGCCGGGAACTCTATTTCTTGCCATCATCAGTGCCTAGTGCGTCAGTAATAGTTTCAAACCCTTCTCTTTCTAATAAATGCAGTAAATCATGTTTTATTTTCTTAATTAGAGAAGGCCCTTCATAAACTAAAGCCGTGTACAGCTGGATCAAAGATGCTCCTGCACGAACTTTCTCGAGAACATCTTCCCCGCTACTTACACCTCCCGCTCCCACTAGCGTTATCTGGCCTTTTGTCAGCCTATACATCTTACCAAGAATTCTGGTCGACTTTTTAAACAAAGGGCTACCGGATAGTCCTCCCTGTTCCCGACCATATTTTTTGTCCAGCGATGGAGGTCGATCTAACGTGGTATTCGATACGATAATGCCTGCCAGGCCAGAATCAAGGCCAACTTCTGCAACATTCTCCAGATCTTGATCTGACAGATCGGGCGCAATTTTGACTAAGAGCGGGACATTAGGAGCAGCGGAACTTACCTGATCAATGATATCGGTTAAGGCTTCACGAGACTGTAGTCGTCTCAAATTAGGTGTATTAGGAGAAGACACGTTGATAGTCAGATAATCTGCCAAATGCGACAAGTTTCGTGCTCCCGTTCCGTAATCACGAATCCTGTCAGAAGAATTCTTATTGGCACCAATATTTATCCCCAGAACACCGCTGCCCAAAGAATTTTTCTCCTTTTTCGATCTTTTTGTCAATCGCGCAGCCAGCATTTCCTGGCCTTTGTTATTGAAACCGAGCCTATTTATCAAGGCCCGATTCCCGGGCAACCTGAAGACTCTTGGTCTAGGATTTCCCATTTGAGGGAGAGGTGTTACTGTACCAATCTCTGTAAAACCAAACCCTAAATCAAGGATCGAATCAGGAACCTCTCCATCTTTATCGAACCCCGCTGCCATCCCAAGCGGATTTGAAAACCTCAAACCCATTGCAGAAACAGCTAACTTTGGATCATCCTGCTCGACATGACGAAACCATCGCCCTCCTATCAATAGACTCCTGATAGTCAGCCGATGGGCGAACTCAGGCTCCAAAGAAAAAATAAGCGGTCTTAGAAAGTCATAAATCGTCACGTAATCAACAACTCTTTTAGGAGGCAAGGAACTAGACGGTTGCGGTTTATTAGCATACGAGAAACCTCCCAAACCTAAAATAAGAGAGTATGAGCATGGATATAGACTCCCGTAAATAGTTTAATATACTAATAAACCGTCTCCAAACACCATGAACAAAAACAACCCTCTAAGACTTGCCGTAGACATTGGTGGAACTTTTACCGATGTGGTGCTCGAAAAACCTGATAAGGAAACAATTTCACATAAACTATTAACAAATCACGATAATCCGGAAGATAGCGTCCTGCTAGGGATCGAACTACTTTTAGATAAAGGAGGGCACGTACCAGAGGAGGTCGGAGTAATAATCCATGGCACAACCTTGGCAACCAACGCACTTATTGAGAGGCGCGGTGCCAGGACCGCTTTCCTTACCACAAGAGGGCACCGAGACACTCTCGAGATAGCGCATGAAGAAAGATTCGAACAGTACGACATAGATATTGAACGTGCAAAACCACTGGTGCCTAGACATCTTCGCATCCCGATAGAAGAAAGAATAGACCGAGATGGAAATGTTTTGATACCGCTCAATCCATCCAGCATTATCGACGCAATAAAAACGATAGATACCTATAAAATCGAGAGTGTCGCGGTCGGATACCTGCACTCATATGTGAACCCGAGCCAGGAAGAAATGACCAGAAAACTTCTGACTAGCTACAGACCTGAACTAACCGTTTCATTGAGCTCCGAGGTTGCTCCAGAAATTAGAGAATATGAGAGATTTTCAACTACTGCATGCAATGCATATGTTCGACCTCTTATATCGACCTATCTCAACAAAATGCACGAGGACCTTCAAAAAAAGGGACTCACTTGCCCATTTTTACTTATGACTTCCGGTGGGGGTCTGACTACTTTAGAAACAGCAAGCAAATTTCCTATTAGACTGGTCGAGTCAGGTCCGGCAGGAGGAGCTATATTAGCCAGCAAGATCGCCAAACAGCTATCTCAGGATTCTATTCTCTCATTCGATATGGGAGGTACCACCGCGAAATTATGTCTGATTGACAGAGGCAAACCGAGAATTTCTAGACAATTCGAAATAGACAGAAGCTACCGTTTCAAAAAAGGAAGTGGTCTTCCACTTAAAATTCCTGTGGTCGAAATGGTCGAAATTGGGGCAGGAGGAGGTTCAATTGCCAGGGTTGACAAAATGAATCGAATAAAAGTAGGGCCTGAAAGCGCCGGTTCAGATCCCGGGCCCTCTTGCTATGACCTAGGCGGAAAGAACCCGGCAGTTACCGATGCAGATTTACTGCTTGGCAAGATCGTTTCGAGCAAGTTTCCTTTCGATCTTAGCATAAAAAACTCTGAGAATTCGATAGCCAAAAATATTTGCGAGAAGTTAAACATTTCAGAGGTCGACGCGGCCTACGGCATTACGGAGGTGGTTGATGAGAATATGGCTAATGCCGCTCGGGCACACGCGACCGAATATGGATTAGATATAAGCCTAAGAGACCTGGTAGCATTTGGTGGCTCCGCGCCAATGCATGCAGCGCGGCTGGGTGAGAAATTAAATGCAAAGCGTATATTGATTCCAAAAAATGCCGCTGTTGGGTCGGCTTTAGGGTTTCTGCTCGCTTCTTCCTCCTATGAAGTTGTTCGCAGCAGACGAATGAACCTTGAAAATTTTGATTCCGACGAAATCAACAAGGTTTATAAGGATATGAGAAAGGAAGCTTTTTCAATAATCGATCAAGCTGCGCCCGGGGCAAAACTTCGAGAAACCAGACAAGCAAGTATGCGCTACTGTGGTCAGGGTCACGAACTGAACATCACCATACCTAATAAAATCCTAACTAGAGAAAATAGCAAAGAACTCAGAAACTTATTTGAATCGGAGTATATGAAACTATACGGGTACGGTATTGAAAGGGTAAATATTGAGGTACTCTCCTGGAGTCTCACGCTTATGGAGGATATCGATCTTTTGCTCCCGGAATATAAGGCTAGAGAAAAGACATCTCTTCCTGAACCCTCATTTCATCAAAGATTCTTCGATATCGACAACAAAGAATTTATAGATATTCCTGTCTATGAGCGCGAACTAATCGATCCCAGTAATATTATTGAGGGACCTGCGCTCGTGACAGAAAAACAAACCACTACCGTATTGCCAACCGGCTTTAATCTCCATGTAGATAAGCTGGGAAATATAGTGATGGAAAAGAAAAATGCCTGAATTACCTTTTTCACTAAAGAACCAGATAATCTGGGATCGTCTGATAGCTATAGTCGAAGATCAAGCCCAAGCTCTTGTTAGAACAGCTTTTTCAACAACCGTAAGAGAGGCTGGGGATCTTTCCGCGGGGCTGTTCGATAGTAAGGGAAGAATGCTAGCTCAGGCAATCACCGGCACCCCAGGTCACGTCAACGCGATGGCAGCAAGCGTAACATTTTTTCTGGATAAATTTCCGCTCGAATCGCTAAGAAAAGGAGATGTATTACTAACAAATGATCCGTGGCTAGGCACCGGGCACTTAAACGACTTTACAGTGGTGACTCCGGTATTCAATGACAATACTGCAATCGGTGTTTTTGCAGCGACATCCCACATCGCCGACGTCGGGGGTCTCGGGTTCGGTGCAGACGGAAAACAAGTGTATGAAGAAGGCATTAATCTTCCGATCGGTTATCTGTTCGAAGAGGGGAAAATAAACGAGACCCTTATATCGATCCTGAGAACTAATGTACGTGATCCGGATGCTGCGGAAGGAGATCTTTACTCGCTCGCTTCATGCAACAAGTTAGCAACCGATCGGCTTCTTGAAACAATGAAAGAGTTTTCCTTGGAGAATCTCGAAGAAATAGCCGATATCATAATCAACAGATCAGAGAATGCGATGCTAGCAGAAATTCGTCAGCTTCCCGAAGGATCATGGAAAAATTCGATGCGCATAGACGGCTATGATGATCCCATCGACCTTAATTGCGAAGTTTCCATATCTCACAGAGGAATCACGATCGACTGGAAAGGGACTTCTAGCAAAAAACCGAAGGGCATCAACGTTCCCCTGACCTATGCCCAAGCTTATTCATCTTTTGGAGTCAGGTGTGTTGTAGGAAACGACATACCTAATAACAGCGGTTCACTAAGCCCGATCACAGTGAACGCTCCCTACGGGTGTATCTTAAATGCGCCCAGACCCGCCGCGGTATCAGCAAGGCATACTATTGGTCAAATGCTTCCAGATGTCGTTCTCGGCGCTCTAGACACAGTAGTAAAATCAGGAGTAATTGCCGAGGGCGCCGCTTGTCTATATGGACCAGTGTTTTATGGAGGTAAAGATTTTATTTTAAACAGCTCAAGTAAATCCTTTGTGATGAATGCATTTTATACTGGAGGAACTGGCGCTCGCCCAGAAAAGGATGGGTTATCCTGTACTGCATTCCCATCCGGTGTTAGAGGCACGCCGGTGGAGATCACTGAAAATACTTCGCCAATGTTGATTTTGAAAAAAGAATACAGGACAGGTTCGGGAGGCATTGGAAAATATCGAGGGGGTCTAGGACAGATAATCGAATTCACTCACCTAAACAAGGAATCATTCTTCGTTTCTAAAATGTTTGACCGGATAAAACATCCCCCCAGAGGTCGGCGTGGTGGCCATGACGGCGAGAATGCGAAAGTGTACTTGAAACATGGCAAACCAATAAATGGAATGGGAAGAGAATTGATTGAAGGAGGAATGACGCTTGTCCTAGAAACTGCCGGAGGGGGTGGACTAGGAAATCCCGATATGCGAGATCCCGAATCAGTAGAAAACGACAAAAGAGCTGAATTAATTAGGACAGGAATATTCAGCCGAGTAATAAGAGTAATCAAAGAGCTATTGGTTTAAGAAATCTCCATATAAAAGCTCACCTTTATCAACTATAGCAACCCACAGACAATCCCTTGGCTAATTTCTAATAATAACTGGCAGGTGCGAATAGCCTTTAACAAAGCTGGAGTTAACCATCGTCACTTCTCCTACCATTTCTATTTTATTGAACCGCTTTAGAATCTCCTCCCATAAAACCCTGAGCTGCATTTCTGCCAGACGGTTTCCCATACAACGATGAATTCCGAAACCGAATGAAAGATGCTTTCGTGCATCTTTTCTGTCTATAAGAAAACTATCCGCGTTTGAGATGGCAGAACTATCTCTGTTACCAGACACATACCACATCAAAACCTTATCTCCCTTCTTTATTTTTTGTCCGCTGAGAAGAGTATCTTTCAGTGCCGTTCTTCGCATATAGGCGAGCGGGGTCTGATAACGGATTATTTCGGACACCATATTGGGAATTAATTTGTGGTTATCTCTTAATTTCTGGTACTCAGCAGGATTCTCATTCAGAAACTTTATTCCACCAGAAATAGAGTTCCGAGTAGTGTCATTCCCTCCCACAATCAATAGAATAAGGTTTCCCAAATACTCGACCGGATCCATGTTTTTGGTTGATTCTCCGTGGGCTAGCATGGAAACAAGATCATTCTTCGGTGGAGAGTTCACTCTTTCGTTCCATAATCCAGTAAAATACTCCAGACACTCTATCAACTCAGCGCGCCTTTGGTCTTCGCTCTCGATAATTCCTGATTGCTCATCTGCAGTCGCCACATCTGACCACCGTGTAAGCTTTCGTCTGTCTTCGAACGGAAAATCAAACAAGGTCGCCAACATCTGGGTAGTCAGCTCGATACTGACCTTGTCGGCCCAGTTAAATTCCTGGTTTCTTGGCAAAGAATCCAGGATATCTGAGACTCTTTTGCGAATGGTGCTTTCCATTGTTGCCAGGTTAGAGGGCCCTACTACTGAACTAACTTCTTTACGCTGGCGATCATGTTTTGGCGGATCCATTGCTATAAACATCGGAAGAGGAAATTCTTCGTCCTGGTCGTTCGCAGTAATAGATCCTTCTGAAGAATAAGTCTGCGGATCAGTGTCTACTGCCATGATGTCATCATAGCGAGTAACATTCCAAAAAGAACCGACCACCTCATGATCTCGCTGATAATGAACGGGGGCCTCTTTTCTGAGGCGTTCGAATATTTTTACGTGGAAATCGTTATGAAACAAATGTGGATCCACAAGATCGATATCCGAAAGCGCAATCGTGTCGGGGTCCATAGTTTTCCACTCTTGCTCTAATACTTCACTCAAGCTGCTTCTCCCTTGCGAAATTTTCCTTTCAGCACACCTAGCTAAAGTACCATATTAACATCTAGTAATATGAACTCTATTTCTATTTGTATTCAAATTGACTCTTTTTGAGCCGATGGGCTTCGGTAATAACGTACTGATGAACTGCTCGACTATCTTCTTTAGTAAGCGAACCAGCGAAACTTACCATACCGCGATCTTTCAGGATGCCACCTAAAACAATATCTTCAAAAACCAGATGCTTCCCGGGGACAAGGTATCTCAAATCAGGAATTACACCTCCTGAACGAACCCCCGGTCCATGACAAACACCACAATATTTGTGATACATGAACTTTCCGTGCGCTATTTCTTCATCGCCCGCTTCGATCTCTGGTAACTGAGGAACAATAGCGACCGAATCCATGACAGGAGGAAGATTCACATTCCCATCTAGCTTATAAGTGAGAATCCGGCCCCTGGGTTTCAATTTATAATCCTCCGCAGCGCCGGCTGTAAGAGCAAAAGCTCCTCCCCAACCCGCTACGATCGCAATATACTGTTCTCCATCTATTTCGTAAGAAATAGGCGGAGCAATAGCACCTGTCTGCGTTTCCGAAGACCAAAGTTGTTCCCCCGTATCCGCTCTATACGCTACAAAATAACCCGCCGAATTACCTTGAAATATCAAGTTACCTGCAGTTGATAACATTCCACCATTCCAGGTTCCAGCATGTTGTATTCGCCATATTTCTTTTTGTTCAACAGGGTCCCAGGCAGAAACAAAGCCACGCAGTAATCCATCTACCTTAGAATCTACATCCTTATCACCAGTAGGCATTCCGAGCCGCCAATCATTGGCGAGATTCCATCGTCCTTCTTCATATGTAAAACCAGGTTCATTTCCATAGCCAAAGGGCATATCCAGGGCAGGAATGTAAACATAACCAGTGTCGGGGCTATATGACATAGGGTGCCAATTGTGCCCCCCCAAAGGCCCCGGTTTATGATAGGCAGCCTCGATTTCACCTGCCGACATGCCTTTAAGGGCGGCGATTTGTTCCTCCAGCGGCAAATCCACCAGAGGATTACTAACCTGATAACGAGCATTCTCGGTTTCAACAGGCCTGCCACTTTCAGGATCAACGTGACTCGCCCAGGTTACAGGAACATATTTTTTCGCGGAGATAAATTCACCCGTAACTCTATCTAGGACGTAGAAGAACCCATTTTTTGGGGCTTGCAGAATGACCTTTCTCAACTCACCATCAATTTCGAGTTCGGCCAGAATCATGTGCTGCGTCGCAGTGTAATCCCAAGTATCACCTGGAGTCGTCTGGTAGTGCCATATGTATTCTCCGGTATCCGGATTAAGGGCAACAATCGACGAAAGAAAAAGATTATCTCCGCCGCCAGGGCTGCGAACAGTCTGATTCCAGGGTGAACCATTCCCTACACCAATGTATAGATAATTCAGCTCCGGATCATAGGCCATCGAATCCCATACTGTACCGCCACCACCCATCGTCCACCACCTTCCCGTCCAGGTCTTGGCCGCGTCTTCCATAGTTTTTGATTCGGGAGGATTAGCCGGATCTCCGGGGACTGTGAAAAACCTCCATAGCTCCTCTCCGGTAGCATGGTCATATGCAGTAACATAGCCTCGAACTCCATACTCTGCACCACCGTTTCCGATGATCACCTTATCTTTTATAACTCTAGGAGCACCTGTAATAGTGTAAGGTTTGGAGCGATCAATCGTATTCACTGACCATGACTCTTCGCCCGTTAAAGCATCAATCGCAATCAAACGTCCATCTATTGTTCCTACGAAGACACGGCCTTTCCAGACAGCGACTCCACGATTGACCACATCGCAACAGGCATTCGCGCCCCAACTCTTGGGAACTTTGGGATCGTATTTCCAGATTAGTTCCCCGGTTCTAGCATCATTGGCAAACACAATGCTCCAGGAGCCGGAAGTATACATAACCCCGTCTACTACTATAGGCGAGGCCTCAAGACCTCTGTCTGTTCCCGTATCATAAAACCATGCTAATCCAAGCTGATTCGCGTTCTCCGCATTTACCTGCATTAGCGGACTGAAACGCTGTTCATCATACGTCCTTGCATGAGAAAGCCAGCTACCGGGTTCCTTGTCAGCATTCACTATTCGCTCGCCATCGACAAACGCTACCCCTTTGTTTTTAACCGCGACCTTATTAACATCCGAAAACTCGGTATATTGCTCGCCGAAAAAAAACCAAGAACCTAGAAAATAACCTAAACCCAAAGTTAGGATAAAAAGAAAAAAAGTCCTCATTTTTGACACACCATCAGATCTTCCCTGACCAAATCCTACTCCAGCAACAGCCTTCAGACAATGGGAACAATTGAACAGGTTCCGCCTTCATCATCAAAGGTTATTTCTACTTCTGCCGACCTAAGCTGCCTAAGAACATCCTCTTTTTTTTGTTCAAGAGAAACCTCATGCAAACCATATTCCGTACCTTCTCTCAGAACATACTCTTCGATAATACCATCTAATGCAGCCTCAGAGAGCTGTTCCCATGGGATAATCATCGCCATACCTTACTTGCACTAATTGTCCGGCTATTAATCACAAGAACTAGCTTTTTCACGAAACAGATCCAAACGATATCGTTACAAACATTCTGTCCGGATTCCCTGAAAACTTCTTCGAAAATCTAACCGTTCATACATCTGGTAAACCCTCTTCATTTAATTCCAGTAATGATATTTTTTCTTTACTATTCGAAACTGCCTTGAAATCGAACATCGCTTCATCCATAAGATGAGAAGGAACTATCGACTGAATCGATCGAAAAATTGATTCGATTCTTCCGGGATGCTCCCTGTCCCAAGACTGCAACATTTTTTTTAACGCTACTCGTTGCAAATTATCTTGGGATCCACACAGATTGCAGGGGATAATCGGAAATTCAATGATTTCAGCATATCTGGCGATATCTTTCTCACGACAGTATGCCAACGGCCTTATCAAAATATTTTCGCCATCATCGCTCAAAAGTTTGGGTGGCATCGCCTTCATCTTTCCGCCGTAGAACATGTTAAGAAACAGAGTCTCTAAAATATCGTCCCGATGGTGTCCCAGTGCTATCTTCGAAAAACCCTGCTCTCTAGCGTAACGATAGATTATTCCTCTTCTGAATCTCGAGCACCAACCGCAATAAGTTTTTCCCGAAGGAACCATATTCTTTACCAAAGAGTAGGTATCTTCTTCAACCACCACATATTCAACATTTTTCTGTTTAAAGTATTCCGGCAAAACATCTGCAGGGAATCCGGGCTGTTTTTGATCCAGATTAAAAGCAAATATCTCGAAATTTATCGGTGCATGTTGCCGAAGACCAAGTAGAATATCGAGCATGGTAAATGAATCCTTCCCTCCAGAAACACAAACCATTACACGGTCACCGTCTTTGATCATATCAAAATCAGAGATGGCTCTAGCCACACTTCGTTTAAGTTTTTTCTGTAGTTTGATTTTTTCAGTTCTTGAACTAGCCATTATTTACCTGACCAATAAATTTTCATGCTTTTATGCTCCAATGAGATCTCTATCAGGAAAAATCGTATTCCTTTTTATCCTTGTTCTACCAGGGAAATCTCTAGGAGGAGTCGTACTGCTTTATCATCATGTTGCAAACAACACCCCCGCGATAACCAGCATCAAAATCGAACAGTTTGAAATGCACTTGAAGACCATTGAGGAACAAGGCTTTGAAGTCCTTTCTCTTGAGGAACTGACCCGAAACTCAATTCAAAGATTTTCTCTCGACAAACAATTAGCCATAACATTTGACGACGGTTACAAGGACATAATAACTAACGCTTTTCCTCTTTTAAAGAAACGAGGCTGGCCTTTTACCGTATTTGTTTCGACAAAATATATAGGTATCAGTAAAAGCTATCTTACCTGGGCAGATCTTGCTTATCTAAAAGAAAACGGCGCGACCATAAGTAACCATACTCACACTCACACTCACCTTGTCAGAAAGAAGGATCAGGAAACCCATGAAGAATGGAAAAATCGGATTAAATCAGAAATTCTAACGGCACAAAGAATATTGGAATCGAAGGGCTACCTATCCAGATCTTTTGCCTACCCCTATGGAGAATACAACCCCGAAATACTTAAAATCATAAGTGAGATGGACCTGATTGGGTTCGGGCAACAGAGCGGAGCCATTGGACCCGGATCAAACCAGCTAATACTTCCGAGATTCCCATTAGCGGGTGCCTATACCGGCATCAGGGCTTTAAAAGACAAAGCCGGAAGTCTCGCTATGCCTTTAAAGCCTAACTCACGGAATCCGTTGATCACTGATGATTTTTTTCCACCCATGACTCTAGAATTCACCTGGCCCGATCTGGCCTTTCAAAACCTTAACTGTTTCGGTCCAGGTGGACTAATGAACCTGAATAAAATTTCTCCCAACTCCTTTGTTGTAACTCCAAAAAAAGAACTACCTGTAGGTCGCTCACGATACAATTGTACGCTCCCATACAAAAATCGCTATTTCTGGTTCTCCCAGTTATGGATTAGAAAGCAAGTCGACGGGTCCTGGTATCAGGAATAATTCACTACTCTTTTAAAAGAAACTATTGTCGGGTCAGAACCATCGAGGGTGGGAGGAAAACAATGTGCCGGACAATAAAAATACCTAAAACAGAAACTAGTATGGATCCCAAGAGAGGCGAAGTTACCCAGACATAAGGGTCTAAGTAATGTGTAACCTCGAACAGCTGAGTATCCAGAAAATAAACTATGGATTGTGCACCAACACAAGCGATCAACCCCGACAGAAAGCCTATCAGCTGAAACTCTAATAAAAGACTCCCGATTATCGTTTTTCGACTAGCCCCCAGAGCTCTGAGAATCGAGTGCTGTCTTATTCTTTCATCCATTGAAGAATAAAGACTGGAAACCAGAACAGCGAGCGCTGCTGCAAGCAGTAATGCCAGCAAAAATTCGATCGCCAATGCAACGTATTTGACTATCTGCTTTATATTCTCCAGAAACTTATCAGCCTCCAATACTGTCAGCGTTGGGAAGAGACTTAGCAAGGCATTCAGAAAAATCTTTTGTTCTGGTTTTAGGAAAAAACTGGTCATATACGTTGGAGAAAACTTTTCCAGCGTTCCGGGCGAAAAAATTACGAAAAAATTGGGTTGGAAATTATTCCAGTCAACTGATCTGATATTTGAAATATGGGCACGCACGACCGAACCCTGGACTTCTAGCGTAAGCTCGTCTTGCAAAGTCAAATTATTTCGATTCGCGAAGTCTTCCTCGATAGAGACGAGCGGAGGTCCATCATAGTCCTCTGGCCACCACTCCCCCAGAATAAGAGCGTTTCCTTCGGGGAGAACTGAGGTCCATGTCAAATTCCTTGCTTCTTCTGCTCTCGGCACGTCACCTCTTTCGTCGCCTATCATTTCTTTATCTGACTTTGTCGATACGCCGTTTATGTGAGTAACCGAACCTCTGATAAGAGGGTAAAATTCCCGGCTCTTTATATTGGAATCAGCTAATTTTCTTACTATAGAATTAATCTCGTCCTCCGAGATATTTATAACAAAGTGATTCGGAGCGCTATTAGGAATTTTAGTTTCCCAATCTTCTAAAAGACTCGTCCTAAGAAGATAAAGAACCAAGAACATCATCATAGCCAACCCGAAAACTAAAATCTGAGTGCAAGTCTGAGAGAGCCTCTTTCGCATGCCCGACAAGGCGAGTCGCCACAAATTCCCAGCACGAATACCTATCATAGTGCTACTCCTGACCATAAAGATAACTATTCCAAGAAAGATTGTTATCGCGAAGGCCACTCCGAAATAGAGGATCATGGTCAATCGCAGGTCGGAGGAAAACGTCCACATAAGGCCAAAAATACCAATTGCTCCCAGAAAATAGCTGCGCCAGTCTCCATGATAAAGTTCTGTATTTCTTCTTAAAACGCGAACAGGTTCAGTGGAAGAAAGTTCCATAATGGGGAAAAAAGCGAAGCTGAATAAACAGAAAAAACCCATTATAAAAGCAAGCATCAATGGACCCGGACCCGGCTCGGGCAGATCAATCGAAAACACCGGGGAAGCCACTTCGAAAATAATATCCTGAACAAAATAGCCTAACAAGCACCCGAAAATACCTACTATAAGAGCCACCAAGGAAAATTCAGCGAAGAAGACACATTTAACAAATCTCGGTGACGCGCCCAATGTCTTAAGTATAGCTATATGATCATTATGTCGGTTAACGTACCTGTTAGCCGACAGAAAGGTCGCTAATCCGCTCAACATGACGGTGAGAAGGCTGCCCAAAAGCAGAATCTTTTCGCCTCTTTCGATAGCGTCGCCAAGACCTTCAGCAACATTTTTCGGATTAAGCACCCGTGCCGAGCCAGAAAAAATCAAACCCAGATCTTCTTGGAATTTTTCTATCTTCGAAGGTTCTCCAGAGAAGAGGTATCTATAATTTACCCTGCTACCAGGTTGAATCACTCGGGTTCGTTCTACGTCAGAGGAATGGATTAAAACCCGAGGTGCCACGTTGCCATATCCACCTACGCTGTCGGGTTGTCTGACAAGAACTTTAGATATTTTAAAAACACCCGAACCCAGCTCAACAGTTTCATTTATCTTCAAACCTAATGCAGGGAACAAGCGGCTCTCTAGCCATATTTCTCCAGGCATCGGCCCTGTCCTTGTCTCCATCCCAGCACCAAAAGGCTGGTTACCCGATAGCAACTTACCTCTAAGCGGATAAAAATCATCCACAGCCTTAACTGAAACAAGTTGCATTTTTTCACCATAAAACATCATCGTCATAAAACTTAAGATATTGGAAGATTTGATGTCGCTAGTCTTCGCTCGCTTGAACAAGGCCTCAGTTTCTTTAATCGGCTGGTCAGAAGAAACAACCAGATCCGCAGCCAGAAAAGAGGAAGATTCCTTTTTTAGAGCTCGATCGAGCCGGTCTGAAAAAAGAGTAATGGTTGAAACAGATCCAACGGAAATTATTAGAGAAGCTAACAACAGGTTTAGCTCACCGCTACGCAAATCCCGATAGATAAACCTAAGGCCCGCTCTTAAATTATTCAAATAAACTCCTATATCCCAGCCATCGTTTCTTTCTTAGGAAACGATTATCCCCGAATCAAGGATCACGCTTCGATCACAATATTGCGACAATCTTTTATCATGAGTAACCAAAACTAGGGTTGTCCCACGCTCACGATTTAGATCAAACATTAGCTCGATTATTTTTTCCCCCGTTCCCGAATCCAGATTCCCAGTTGGCTCATCCGCAAACAGCAAATCAGCTGAGGAAGCAAAAGCTCTAGCAATAGCTACCCTCTGCTGCTCACCGCCTGAAAGCTGATTAGGCTGATGGTGTATTCTTCGATCAAGTCCCACTCGAGCCAAGAGGTCCATAGCCCGCTCTTCGGAATTCTTATCTCCGACCAGTTCTGAAGGAAGCATTACATTTTCCAAGGCAGATAAATTATTTAAAAGCTGAAATGTCTGGAAAACAAATCCAATATGCTTTAGGCGAATCGCTGCCCGATCTTCCTCACTCATAGCAGTGATTTCGGAGCCGTAAACCCAGATATTTCCGCTAGTAGGAACATCAAGGCCAGCCAACAGACTTAGAAGTGTAGTCTTTCCCGAACCCGACACCCCCAAAATAGCCAAAGATTCTGACCGCTTGATATCCAAATCAATTCCTTTCAAAATGGACAACTCACGCTCATGTAAACTGATTTTTTTCTCTAGTCTTACTGCCTCTATGATATTGCGCTTCACGTTTTGTCTCTTAATTTCAATTCTGTCTAGCCAGGCCTTTTGCCTAGGAAAAACCGTGGTCATTTATGGGGACAGCATAAGCGCCGCATACGGGGTAGACCCTTCAAAGGGGTGGGTAAACCTTCTTAAAAAACATCTGGCAAATCATACGGAAGAAATCTCAATAATCAATGCGAGCGTCTCGGGGGAAACTAGTAAAGGGGGATTATCAAGAATCTCGAATGTCCTCAAAAACCACCAGCCAGACCTTCTAATATTAGAACTAGGCGGAAACGATGGCCTTCGAGGTTACCCAATCTCGGTAATCCTATCCAACCTGGATGCTATCATTTCTGATTGTTCAGAAAACGAGACGGAGGTCATGCTAATAGGTATGGTTATACCGCCAAACTACGGGGAGAGGTATACCAAAGCATTCACTGATATTTTTCTCCAACTAGCTTCAAAACATCAGCTGCCATTTGTCCCCGTCAACCTAGACGATACTTTAGCAAACAAAAACTTATTGCAGAATGATGGAATTCATCCAAATGAAAAAGGACATCGAGTTATTTTTGAAAGAGTATTTTCTGTTTTAGAACATATTCTCTAGAAATCAACAGCCAATCT
This sequence comes from Gammaproteobacteria bacterium, assembly GCA_002708765.1. Lineage (GTDB taxonomy): Bacteria > Pseudomonadota > Gammaproteobacteria > Pseudomonadales > Azotimanducaceae > UBA9659. The sequence goes on from PAPD01000024.1 coordinate 30,917, forward strand.
CTCTTCCCTGTTGCGCCAATCAGGCATGATAACTTCTAGAAGGGAATAAAAACTGTTGTCATGGGCCCAACACCTTAGGTGGCATAGCTCATGCGCGATTACATAATCGATCTGAGAAAATTCCGACCTCATTAGCATTACATTAAAAGTCAGATCTCCATACCTAGAACAGTTCCCAAGCGAACTTTTCATTTTTCTGTATTTGATAGCTCTGGGAACCAACGAATCGGAAAACCTCTCGTTTATCATTCTTAACCGATAGGGCAATATTAATCTTATTCTGTTTCGATACCATTCCACGATTTGCTTCTCGGCAAATTCCATCATCTTCTCGGAACACCGAAGGAAAAAAGTGTCCCCACTGATTTCAATAATCGGACAGCGAGCTTTAACGAATTCTAACCTGTAGAGTTTTCCTAAATATCTTATCTGACCACCATCATAATATTTGTTCTGCTGAGAAAAAAGCACCTTTTGCTCAGCAATACTTTTCTCCAACCAATCAATATTTTTCTTTAAAAACCCCTTGGCTTCGTCCGAAGTTAGCTGAAAAGGGATTTTTAACTGGGGAACACCATCTTGCCCCAAAGAAAGGACGATAGATCTCCTTTTTGACCGAGTAATTCTGATAGAAAAACAACGATGATCAGGGCCTATATCAATGGTAGAAAAACTTGATTTTCCTCTCTTATCTAACAGCACTCTAACTTATTAACCGATGCCTTAGTCATTTTGATGACCTTCAGTAACCTTGCCTCCGAGACATAAAGGAGATTCAGGATATTCCCCATGCTTTTTTTTCCACTCGTCAGGCGTAAAAGTATGAATCGCTAGTGCATGAATCTCATCCCGAAGCTCTGCAGCTAAAACCTGGTTTACCTTCTTATGCCGAACAATCAATCTAAGTCCTTCAAACTGAGGTGAAATTAAAACAACCTTGAAATGAGATTCGGAATTTTCGGGAACATTGTGCTGGTAGCTCTCGTTTAGCACCTCGAAATATTCTAGTTGAAAAGCTTCACTTAGTTTTTTTTCTATCCGATTCTGAATAACCATGAATCAACCTTTGTCCGTCAACGTAAAAACGCCGTCCCAATCATCATCTGGCGGGTTCTCAAGAAATAATGCACATCTTTCAATATATACCCGACTAGGACCATCGGCTGGAATTATCATCAGACATTCTTCAAAAAGATCCTTGGCACTCAAAAAATCTTTATTCTTATAGCAATCCAGTCCTACCGAGAACTTGGATACTACATCGCCAAGAAGAGATGGAGTTTCGTTCTTTTTTTCCAATAATTCATATACTTTTACTGCCTCTTTTTTACCCACCACTCTTATTGTATCCAGCTCCCTTACATCTACTTGTTCAGCACAAGCTAAATAGGTTCTTTCCGATATCATCATATTAGAACCATAAGCCTTATTGGCGCCCTCAAGCCTCGCCGCAAGGTTCACCGAATCACCCATAATGGTATAATTCATTCGTTGCGCCGAGCCCATGTTTCCTACTACCATAGGCCCGGAATTTACACCCATACGAACCCTTAAATCAGGAATTCCCGCCTCAGCCCAAGTATCTTCTAGTTCAGAGATTCGACGATTCATCTCCACACTGGCATGGCAAGCAAGGCGTGGGTGATCTTTCTGAGCAATAGGGGCTCCCCAGAACGCGATGATGGCATCACCTTCATATTTATCTACGGTTCCATCATAAGAAACTATGATGTTACACATTTCCGTAAGATACTGATTTAATGCTTGAACCAGCTGCGATGGTGTTAATTTTTCGGATATAGAAGAAAAACCCGCAATATCCGAAAAATACGCCGTCATCTCTCGTTCTTCTCCACCGAGCCTCACTTTGCTAGGATCTTCGACTAGTTCTTCGACCACCTGGGGCGATAGGTATTGTCCGAACATTTCTCTGATTACTGTCTTCTGCCCCATTTCGGAAAGATAGAACTTCGCATTAATAGCTATGATAGATAAGGCGAAAGCGATCAACCCATAACTCATAGAAAAGATAAGGCCTTGATAAACATAAAACACGACCGATACAAGTATGTAAATCCCCAGAATCAAAACATTGACTGCATTTCGACCAAACGGGTTCTGAATAATTCTAGTGGCAACAAGGAGAATCGCCAAAATAAGAAGAACAGCTATTTCCGATAATTGGGAAGCTGGTTTTAATGGACCGGATTGGATAATTGTATTTATAGTATTAGCTATAATTTCCACCCCATAAACATTACCAACCGGAGTCTCGAATTCATCGTGCGCAACTTCGGCAACTTCTCCGATAAGAACGATTTTCTCACCAAAAAGAAAACTTAGATCACCTAATTCATCCTCCTCCGAGAAAAGTATATCCAGGGCTGATACCCCTATAACATCATGAAGCCGAGCAACATTATCGCCCGCCGCAGGAAGCAAAGGATATTCGATATACATTTCTCCAAATTGGTCTAGCTGAACCGATACTTCTGGTCCTACTTCCAGACTATCTTCTTTTAAAACAGGTTCACTATTCAGATACATGGACACAGCCTTTACCGCGAACGGCCATGCACCAGCCTGGCTATAGACTTCTTCATAGATCCTAAGTCGGGTAATGCTCTCTGAAATTACGCTAGATGGACTGATATTCGAGTAACCGTTCTCTGAAACTTCTGCAAATCTCTCTATCGGCTCATTGAGTCCCAGAAAATCTGAACCTTCAATCTCCGCCTGAGACACCATTAAAACATTTCCCGCATCTTTTAATGCCTCTTCCAAAAATGGGTCCTCTCCATAGGCACTATTAAAATCAAGCAACATATCTATTCCGACTACACTAGCGCCCATTTGATTCAATCTTCTCACAATTTTTGCAAGATCAGTCCGGCGCAGAGGGTACATATCGTATTCCGAATAGAACTCCTCGTCTGTATATACAATGACTACATCTCGAGCAGGAGCTGTATCATCCGAATCCCCCAAATGTGTTCTTAATATCTGACGATAAGAGAGAGTTTCATCCTCAAACAATGAAAAGCTCTCCTGATATTCCAAGAGCGCGGCTCCGCAAAAAAAGATCCCTATAGCTATCAAATCATAGTTTTTTCTTAAAAATTCCATTTTTCGGAACTCCATTCTGGCTATAGAAAATGCCTGAGGATTTATATTTACTTCTAGGATTCAGCTCCAAGAGAGGCGTTATATAATCTTGCTTCCCGTTCTCGAAGATCACTCAATTTTAAGTTCTGGTAAGCCTGAATCAATAGCGGTCTCAAACCGTTATCATCAGGATTTTCTCCGAAATACTGACGAAACGAATCCATCATGGCTACGAAAAGGCCCCTTTCCTCAAGAAAACTTGTTCGAAGAATAATATCGTCTCCTATCTCACTAAGCTCTCTCAATAGCGCTGCCTCTTCATTTTCATTCAAGACTATTAAAACGCTATCCCGTTTCGGAATGTAAACAATGCCGTCATTATCGAGAACCTCTACTCTATAGGCATGCTCTCCCGGCACCAGATTGCTAACGCTATATCGAATCATCTCCGAAGTTGACTGAGCGGCCACTTCAATTGGTATGCCACCATCTATAACCAGCCTATACGAGTATTCGGGGCAGGCATTTCTCCAGGCAAGATCTCCAAAAGAAGCTGATATCGTGATTTTCCGAATAGTTCTTACTTTACTGTCACAATTTTCTGTTTCACCTATTCCAGCACTTCTTCGCACCGTCGTATAACGTTGCGCCTTTGCAAATTTGTTCGTCAAACTCTGGTAAAAACTAGCATCCCCAGGAATTGGTTCAGAGACTGAGCCTGAAACAACCTTTATAGCCGATGAAACAACCTCTACTTCGGTGTTAGCTTTTATAGTCTTAGATTCGCCATTCAACTGATTAACCAATCGAGCACTTCCATTTTCACCGGTTCGGACTGCGTATCCTTCAAAAAGATATTTCGTTCTCTTAACTAACTTCCATTCGGAATCGACTCGACGATATTCCACTTTTCCTTCAGGCTCTACCAATTTAGATATTGGGGGCTCACTGGAAATTAACTGACTACTAAACATTAACAAAGTGGTCCCAATTAAAGCGCCGATGATTTTCTCATTCATAGTTCTCTCCGAGTTTGCCTCTTCAAAAAATTTGATCTGGTCTGTTTCCATACCATGCTGCGATTTGCTTTCGCCTCTCGTTCCTTATTTTCCAACTTTAATACAATTTCATCGATTTTTGACGTTATCACAAAGTTTTTTCCATTAAGCAAAATAACTCTGCACCCTAAACCCTTTGAAAATTGGGAAAAAAATGCAATTCTTGTCCATCATAACTCAACCTCAAATATATGTTACCTATTTCCAGTTTCATCGAAAGAATAAATTTAGTATTCTTTTTTTTCATTGGAATTTAACTACGGCCATGTTGATCTTAATCTCTCCCGCAAAAACTCTGGATTTCGAAACTGTTCCAAAGACAAAAAAAGCATCTAAGCCGATATTTGGAACCACTGCGAATAAGCTGGTAAAAATAATGAGGCAGCAGAGTGCAAGCGACCTCTCAAAACTCATGGGTATAAGCAAAAACCTAGCCGAGCTAAATGCAGAAAGATTTAACAGTTTTGTCACCAAAGACACAAATACGAAAATAGCAAGACAAGCTATCTTTGCTTTCAAAGGGGATGTCTACCAGGGAATTAACGTTCAGAATTACAATGAACGAGATTTTTCTTTTGCTCAAAAACATATAAGAATACTCTCTGGACTTTATGGAGTGCTAAAACCTCTGGATTTAATTCAACCTTATCGGCTCGAAATGGGAACGAAGTTAAAGACAGAACGTGGTGAATCTCTTTACGAGTTCTGGAATAACCAGATCTCAAGAGCCATCCAAAAAGAATTACTCTCTCACAAGAACCAAACGATAATTAATCTAGCGTCGAACGAGTACTTCAAAGCAGTTAGTGATAAAAGCTTTGGAGCGAAAATAATAAACCCCATATTCAAAGATCATAATAAGGGCTCATTCAAGATAATTAGCTTTTATGCCAAAAAAGCCAGGGGTTGCATGGCTTCTTTTATCGTCCGAAACAGGATATCCACTCCCAGTCAGATAAAGAAATTCTCTGAAGACGGCTATAGATATAACGAATCCTTATCCAGCGAAACAGATTGGATCTTTACTCGAAAAAATAGTTAATGTCGAATAGTCTGGGAATTATTGTTAATCCGTTTGCGGGCAGAGATGTCAGGCGGATAGCAGCCAAAGCCAGCCTAAGCGAACATCATGAAAAAAGCCAGCAAGTTACTAGACTGGTTCTAGGAGCGCTCTCGGTAGGCGTTCAACAAATATTTGTTGGGGACGACCCTTTTCGAATAGGGGAAAAAGCAACAAAAAATCTTCCGGAACGAAACATGGTCGAAATGCTGGATTATAAATTTTCCCATTCAGCTAAAGATACAGTGAGAATAGCTGAAAAGATGTGGGAAAAAGGATGTAAAATCTTTCTAGTTCTGGGCGGTGATGGCACCTGTCGTATAGTTGCAAAATACTTTCCTGACAGCACTCTGCTCCCGCTATCTACAGGAACTAACAACGTTTTTCCATATAGAATCGAGGCCTCGGTTGCAGGCATGGCAGCTGGATTTATCGCTACCGGCAAAATAGAAAAAAATTCTTGTCAACGATGTAAATTGGTTCATATGGAAAACAATCGATTAAGCGAGATTGCTCTAGTAGATGCTGTCTTACTAAAAGGTGATTCTCTTGGGAACCTTTTGCCGATCATTCCCGAAAACATTTGCCAGATTTTTCTAGCCCGATCAGATCCAGCGGCGGTTGGGATTTCTCCGATTGGTGGAGCATCTATACCGGCAGGACATGAAGACAATTTCGGGGTTCTAATAAGGTGCGACAAAAATTCAGAGAACAGAATTAAGGTAGCGGTTTCCCCAGGGTTACACCGAAGCATAAGCATCAAAACATCAGAAAAGATCGAACTAGGAAAGGTTTCTATTATACGGGGGCCAGGAATATTGGCCTGTGACGGAGACAGAGTTTATAAACTTGGACAAGAAGAAATGATTTCCAGTACTATCAGGCGAGATGGACCAAGAATCATCGAGCCAGAAAAGACAATGTCTCTAGCATCTAGATTGAATCTTTTTAATAAATTATTTTAATGCATAAGGACACTGTTAAGATGAACATCTGAAGGGCCTTATTTAGCTGAGAAGAAAAAGGAAAAAGCAGGAAAAAATATGAATATTGCCAAGATTATATTGTCATGTTTAATTCTGATATCCATTCAATCTGGCGCCGAACAACCAGAATCTATACAAGAACCTGCAACAAAAACGTTACTATGGCCAGATGGGACTAGATACGTTGGCGGAGTAATTGATGGCAAGCGTGCAGGCAGAGGAACAATATTCTGGCAAGAGGGAACAAGATTCATCGGTTATTTTGAAAATGATATGCGCAACGGGCCTGGAACGATGATACTGCCTGATGGGACCGTATACCGAGGTTACTTTAAAGACGATAAATTGGTTTACACAGAGACCAGTATACCTGCCAGCGATCCTAACGAAGTGCCCCAGGTTGAGAAAACAAACAGGCAAAATGGGGTAGTTTTGGGTGAAACTATTGCCAAAACAGATGAAAATGCGGATAAAACCCAAAACTCTGAGCGCAGAGAAAAATTGCCGTCTCCAGCCCCTGTTATCGCCGCCCTTGAGGAACCTGCAGATAATTCTGACGTGACAACGAAACCTGCTGAAAAATTGCCGTCTCCAGCCCCTGTTATCGCCGCCCTTGAGGAACCTGCAGATAATTCTGACGTGACAACGGGGGCTGGAAAAACATCCCAAAGCGAAAATCAGGTCATATCCAATGAAGTTACTAAAATTACGGCCAAAACTAAAGAATCGCTAGTCGAAGCTATTGATCATTGGGCAGCAGCCTGGTCTGGAAAGAATGTCGGAGAATATTTGTCTGCTTACTCTAGCGACTTTAGCGTTCCAGGCAAGCAAAGCCGAAGAAATTGGGAAAATCTAAGGAGACAACGACTAAGTAAGCCAAAATACATCAAAGTTGATGTGGACTATCAAAGATTTGTTCTTGTTGAGACAAACGTGGTGGATGTTTTCTTTAGGCAGACTTATTCCTCAAACACCTATCGCGACGTTACTGATAAAGTTCTACGGATGACAAAGGTTCTAAGGATGAGAAAAGAAGATTCCGCCTGGAAAATTCTAATCGAAAGATCAAGGTAAAAAAAATTTGGAGAAAATGTGAATTCAGCTAAAAGTCCGATTCCCTCCGCCACCATTCTCATGCTTCGAGAAAACAAAGAGGCATTAGAAACATTTATGGTCATTAGGCACCATCAAATCGATTTTGCTTCAGGAGCTCTGGTTTTTCCAGGAGGGAAAGTTGATCAGGCCGATTATGGGTTGGAAAATCTTTGCAATGGACTAGGCAACCATGATGATGGAATCCACCCAGCATACAGAATAGCAGCAGTAAGAGAGGCCTTTGAAGAAAGCGGGATATTATTCGCACGGGATTCTAGCTCACTCGAAATAGTATCCGGTGACCGGCTAGCCGAACTCTCTCACTACAGAGAAAAATTACACTCTGGCGAAATTTCTTTCCGTAGTTTTCTTGAAAGAGAGGGATTGATTCTTACCTGCAGCGAACTTATTCATTTTGCTCACTGGATCACTCCGGAGATGATGCCAAAACGATTTGATACGCACTTTTTCCTAGCAAAGGCACCTAATCAAAATGCTATCCATGATGGAGGAGAGTCCATTGACTCAGTCTGGATCTCTCCAGAAAAAGCGCTAGCTGGGAACAGAAATGGGAAATACACAATCATATTTCCTACCAGAGTGAACCTCGAATTACTCGGAGAAAACCATTCAATAATGGAAGCAATGGAAAGCTCTCGCACTCGGAACATAATAACCATTTTGCCCTGGACAGAACAGAAGGAAGACGGTGCTTACGTGATGATAAAAAGAAATTCTGGGTACAAAACGACTCAAGAAAAAATTCCTTATCAGAGAGACTAAGGAACAGCCTTTTCCTTTTCCTTTTCCTTTTCCTTTTCCTTTTCCTTTTCCAGGATATTGGCTTATTACCTATCCGCCGAAATCGTCCAAGAAAATGTTTTCTCTCTCAACACCAAGATCTTCAAGCATTCCGATGACAGCGGAATTCATCATAGGAGGTCCACACATATAATATTCACAATCCTCGGGTGCGGCATGTTCTTTTAGATACTCTTCGTAAAGCACATTATGGATAAAACCTGTCAACCCTTCCCATCCTTCTATATTCTGGTCTGACAACGCGACATGCCATTCAAAATTATCGTTCTCCTGTGCCAGTTTATCAAACTCATCGACATAAAAGAGCTCGGTCTCATTCCTGCCTCCGTACCAGAATGTAATTTTTCTAGAGGACTTGATCCGTAAAAGCTGATCAAATATATGAGCCCTCATAGGTGCCATTCCGGCCCCTCCACCAACAAATATCATCTCTGAATCAGTATCTTTAGCGAAAAATTCTCCATACGGTCCGAATATAGTGACCTTATCTTCAGGCTTTAAAGTAAACAAGTAGGACGACATTTTACCCGGGGGATGATCTGTACCTGGGGGCGGCGAAGCTATCCTGATATTGAACTTCATAATTCCTTTTTCTTCGGGATAATTTGCCATCGAATACGCTCGAATAGTTGGTTCATCGACCCTAGAGCTATGATCAAAAACACCAAACTTATTCCAATCTCCTACATACTCTTCTGCTACCTGAATTTCCTTATAATCGATGCTATAAGAAGGAATTTCGAATTGAACATATCCACCCGCTCGAAAATCTACTTCTTCTCCTTCAGGCAATTCGAGCACCAGTTCCTTAATAAAGGTTGCGACGTTGTCATTCGACAACACTTTGCATTCCCACCTTTTGACCCCGAAAAATTCCGCCGGTACTTCGATCTTTAGATCTTGCTTGACCGCTGTCTGACAGGACAACCTCCAACCATCTTTTGCTTCCCCTCTAGTAAAGTGCCCTGCTTCAGTCGATAGCATAGACCCTCCGCCATCTAGAACTTTGCACCGACACTGCGCACAAGTACCTCCGCCTCCGCAAGCGGATGATAGAAATATTCCAGCGTCAGCCAAGGTGCTCAGTAATTTCCCACCCGAGACACAAGTTATGGTCTTCTCCGGATCTCCATTGATTTCTATTGAGACCTCACCTGAACTAACAAGCGAACGTCGTGCAAAGAGGATAAGGAAAACAAGCAGCATTATTACGCCTGTAAACATGCAAACGCTGACGATCACCTCTAAAATATTCATGCCTTAACCCTCGATCTCATAGCGCTATGCCTCCAAAAGACATAAATCCTAGAGACATCAACCCCACCGTCACGAAGGTAATACCAAGTCCTCGCAAACCTTCAGGAACATCACTATATTTCATCTTTTCCCGAATACCCGCTAGAACAACTATAGCTAGCGCCCAGCCAACCCCAGACCCGAAGCCATAAACTACGCTTTCGGAAAACGTATAGTCCCTATTCACCATAAACAAAGCCGCTCCTAGAATTGCGCAGTTTACTGTTATAAGAGGTAAAAAGACTCCCAGGGCGTTGTAAAGAACAGGGACATATTTATCCAGAAACATCTCAAGAATCTGGACAATTGCAGCAATAACACCTATGTATGACAGAAACCCAAGAAAACTTAAGTCGACATCTGGGAGGCCCGCCCAAGCCAGAGCTCCGTCTGCCAATAAGTATTGATATATTAGGTTGTTAACTGGCACCGTGATCGTCAGAACAACCACTACTGCTATGCCTAGCCCAAGGGATGTTTCTATTTTTTTGGAAATCGCAATGAAAGTACACATCCCGAGAAAAAAAACAAGTGCCATGTTCTCGATAAAGACAGCCCGAACAAACAACCCTAAGTAATATTCCATCATAAAATTTTTTAGACCTTAGAAAACGCGGTTTGCTCACCAATTTCATGTTCTGAAGATTCTACCTGCTCCGGTTTCCACTCCCTCAAAACCCATATCAAGAAACCGATTATAAAAAAAGCACTTGGTGGAAGGAGCATAAGCCCCACAGGCGAATACCAACCGCCATTGGTTACTAACGGCATAATCTCATACCCAAACATGCTACCTGACCCGAATAATTCCCTTACAGTAGCTACCAGCATCAAGATTAGGCTATACCCAAGTCCGTTACCTATACCATCGACAAAGCTGGGCCATGGCGGATTTTGCATTGCAAAAGCTTCCGCCCGTCCCATAACGATGCAATTTGTAATAATTAATCCAACAAAAACGCTTAGCTGCTTACTCAATTCATAGGCTACAGCTCCCAATATCTGATCCACCACTATGACCAAGGAAGCAATAATAGTCATCTGAACAATTATCCTTACACTGCTCGGAATTCTGTCTCTTATGATAGAAATAAACAGGTTAGAAAAAGCCACTACAACGGTAAGGGCTATACACATAACAAGAGCCACACTCATCTTGGTAGTAACTGCCAGAGCGGAGCATATACCTAGAATCTGAAGACCAATAGGATTATTGTTAAAAAGCGGATTGAATAAAATTTCTCTGTTCGTCATTTCCCTTCCTAGCTTCCCAAAGTTTTAAGCAAAGGACCAAAACCGTCCTCTCCCAACCAAAAGGCAATTAGATTCTCAACTCCACGACTAGTTAAAGTGGCGCCTGAAAGCCCATCGATTTCGTATTTGAAAGATGGCGAATTTTCCAATGCCTTACCCTTAACCACTCGCAAAGCTACAGATTGTCCATCATATATTTGCTTATCATTCCATGACGCCTTCCATGTCATGTTATCTACTTCACCTCCCAACCCGGCGGTCTCTCCATGCTCATAGAAAGTAATCCCAGAGACGGTGTTCATATCACCGCTTAAAGAGATAAAACCATATAAGGTTGACCATAGTCCATAACCGTGAATTGGTAGGATGATTTTGGTAATCGCTCCTTCATCTCTTTGCATATATACAATGCTATATCTTGCTCTTCTTGTGATCGAAGCAATGTCTTCCTCATCCAGGAGTTGCCTTGAAAACTCCGGATCCCTAGATGCCCTTCGCTGATCATATGTCTGCAAATCAATTCCAAGATCAGATATTTCCAGAGAACTAAGGAATCTATCTTCCTCAAGATCGACCAACCTAACCTCAAATTTTTTAAACTCAGCCATTATCTCTTCCGAACCAATATTTCGCAGCCCAGCAGCCATAAGAATATTCGAAACCCTATCAAGGTTCTTATTAGCCATGCGTTGAGGCTTCAGAAAAACAGCCGCGCTAGCCACCATCACAGAACAGACAAAACACACTGACAAGGCAACCGTCATAATATTGGACATCGAATCCTTATTCCTAGGCTTGGACACGAGACAACCTCCGCTTAACATTTGACCGGATAACCGACCAGTCAAATAAAGGGGCAAACAGATTCGCAAACAATATCGCCAGCATCATTCCTTCAGGGAAAGCTGGATTTACAACGCGAATAAGTACACACATCAGCCCTATCAGTATTCCGTACCAGAACTTACCCAAGTCTGTCATAGACGCGGAGACCGGATCAGTAGCCATATATACCATACCGAAAGCAAACCCCCCTAAAACGAGATGCCAATGCCAAGGCATCCCAAACATCGGATTTGACTCCGAGCCAATTAAATTAAAGAGAAGAGATGTTATCACCATACCAACCATCACACCGACCATAATCCGCCAGGATGCAGTTTTAGTAACAAGAAGTATCGCGCCCCCGATGAATATGGCCAAAGTAGACGTTTCACCGATCGATCCCTGCATATTACCAAAAAAGGCATCAGACCAGGAAATTCCTGCCGTGGACAATCCAGCCACTCCTTCGGAAGCCGCCAACCCCAAGGCAGTGGCACCGCTGAACCCATCAACAGCCGTCCAAACCGAGTCACCAGAGATTTGAGCTGGATAAGCGAAATAAAGGAATGCCCTACCCGTAAGAGCAGGGTTAAGAAAATTCTTACCGGTTCCCCCAAAAATCTCTTTCCCAATAACCACTCCAAAACTTATACCCAGAGCTGCATGCCAAAGAGGGATAGTCGCAGGCAAAGTTAGGGAAAACAATATACTCGTAACAAAGAACCCTTCATTAATCTCATGTCCTCTGACTATGGCAAAAAGAGCTTCCCACAACCCTCCAACAATAAAAACAGTGATGTAAATGGGCAGATAATGAACAGCGCCGTAAACAAGGCAATCCCAGACATCTTCAGGGTCATGACCGGCTACTAGGCCCAGGAGATCACCACGCCAACCTTCCAGGCCGGATATGCCCATTGCAACCATGGCAGTATTCGCTTGTAGGCCACAGTAATACATCCCCGCAAACATCGGAAAAAATGCGCAGATCCAGACGGTAGTCATGATCCTTTTCATGTCAACGGAATCTCTGACATGCGAACCCGTTTTAGTAACAATCCCAGGAGAGTAGAATATCGTATCAATCATTTCGTAGAGCGGATATAAACGTTGGTACTTTCCTCCCTTTTCAAAGTATGGAGCAACACTATCCAGTGTTTTTCTTAGGCCCATAATTCAGCTCTCTTCCTGGATACGGGTAAGCATTCTTCTCAAATATGGACCATACTCATATTTACCGGGGCAGGCATAAGTGCAAAGCGCAATATCCTCTTCTTCGAGCTCTAAGACTCCAAGATCTATGCAAGCTTCCAAATCATCAACTACCAGCGCTTTCAATAGAGGTGTTGCCAATATGTCTAGTGGCATAATTCTCTCATAAGTGCCCAAAGGGATAATGGAACGAGGAGAACCTTCCGTTGAGGTTGACATGTCGAAATCCGTATTCCTAAACGAACCAAGAAATAAATTCGTCAGTGAAAATTTGCGGAACCCCGGGCTTACGAACTCCAACAATTCTCTTTCGGTTCCTTCCCTCAAAACAGATATCTGGTTGTGGTACCTTCCCAAGAATGCAGTGGGACCAAAACTTTTCCTACCATCGAGCACAGAGCCACTAATAATTCTATTCTGTCCTTCCTTGATCTTTCCTTCTATCAACTGATCAATACTGGCACCTAAAATTGTCCTGTATAGTCTTGGCTCTTTTACTCGGGGTCCAGCCACCGAAACAATTCGGCTCGAATCAATAAATCCATTCAAAAACATACAACCTATTGCGATAACATCCTGATAGCCCACCTGCCATACAGACCGATTAAGATGGACCGGATGGAGAAAGTGAATGTGCGTCCCAGCATTTCCTGCCGGGTGAGGCCCAGAAAAACTCTCGTTTCGAACGTTCGGGTTTTCGGAGAGCGGAACATCATCTCCATGATTTGAACAGACAAAAACCGTTCCAGGGGTCAAAACTGAAAGCACTTCTATTCCTGCCAAATACTCCTCGGGACTCTCGCCTATAACGAGGGCCGGATTTGGACAATGAGGTCGAGTGTCAGTAGCAGTAACAAATATTGCCTCAGGGGGAGTGTCAGCCGGCGCTACTACTTTTCCATAAGGACGGCTTCTAATTGCAAGCCAATGGCCACTATCCACCAGCTGCTCTATAACCAATGACCTATCAAGTTTAGCTATCGCAGACCTTTCTTGAAGAGGATATTTCGCTAGACTTTGAACTTGTGGTTCAGTCTCTACTACCACGGACTCCAATATTCTTTTCTCACCACGGTTTATTTCAGAAACCATGCCGCTAATGGGCGAAGTAAATTTGACATGTTCTATCTTTTTATCGGTGAAAAGAACATCTCCCGCGCAAACTCTGTCGCCTTCCCTGACGTGCATAGTTGGCTTGAGCCCAGGAAAATCATATCCTACTAATGCCACCCGAGAAATCTCGGGACCGTCTATAATTTCCTGTTTGGGAGTTCCGGCAATCGGCAAGTCGAGTCCGCGCTTGGTTCTTATCATCTCTAAGTAAAAATACCTTTTCCCGAATTAAAAGTTTAAAGGTTCGGTAAAATTGGACGCTTGATAACTGGGAATCGCCTAAAAAACCAGGAACCTGAAGGAACAAGCCAGAATGGCCTAACCCTCCAAAAACATGCTTAATCTATCTGGCCCTAATTATAAAGGGCAAAACCAAAACTTTCTACTTAGAAAAGCTAGATCTCTCCACTAAAACACGCAGTTAGTTCATTCCCAAAAGAGAAAGGTCTTACACTCTTTTAATCGAGGCTGGTCCCAACTTTGGCGACTCTCCCGTAAAAGGTTTCGCTGGCACTATTGGATATTTAATTCCCGCCATCTTCTGTCCTACCCTCACAACTTGACAGGAATATCCAAACTCATTGTCATACCAAACATAAAGGATGACCTGGGATCCATTTACAATTGTTGCATGAGAATCAATTATACCTGCGTGTCTGTTACCTATGAAGTCTGTGGAAACCACTTCGCTTGAAATCGTAAAGTCGATTTGTCTATTCATGGAGCTATCCAAAGCTATATTCCGAAGAAACTCATTGACTTCATCAACGCTAGTCTCTCTTTCCAGAGAAAGATTCAAAATAGCCATCGAAACATTGGGGACCGGAACCCTGATAGAATTACCAGTGAGCTTCCCATCAAGCTCGGGTAATAGCTTTCCAATTGACTTCGTGGCATTTGTCTCGGTCAAAACCATATTAAGAGGCGCGCTTCTTCCCCTCCTTTCCTTGCTATGGGTATTGTCATGCAAGTTTTGATCGTCAGTATAAGCATGAACAGTTTCCATGTGACCACTACTGATACCGAAGTGGTCATTCATGCATTTGAGAACAGGAACTATAGCGTTGGTAGTGCATGAAGCAGCCGCAATAATATTATCCTCTGGAAAAAGCTGGTCAGAGTTGGCTCCAGAAACGATATTTTTTACGTCGCCTTTTCCAGATGTAGTCAAAAGAACCTTGGAAACTCCCGGTGAAGATAGATGCTGTTCCAGCCCAGACCTATCTCTCCAGGCACCAGTAGAATCAATAATTAAGGCATCAGAAATTCCGTAGTTCGTATAATCAATATCTCCAGGATCATTCGCATAAATGACCCGGATAACGTTGCCATTGCAGATCAGGGCATGATTTTCTTCGTCAACTCTAATAGTGCCGTTAAAAGAACCATGAACCGAATCTCGCCTCAAAAGACTGGCTCTTTTATTCAAATCGTCAACAAATTCTTTTGGCGGCCTCAGAACAACCGCTCGCTGAACCAGATTCTGTCCTCCACCCGCCTTTTCAACCAAAAGCCGAGTAACCAAGCGCCCTATTCTTCCGAAACCATAAACCACAACATCCCTCGGCGCATGATCAACCGTATCCGATCTCCCTAGGATCTGTTTGCATTCTTCCCTGACGTAATCCACCGCGGAAAATCCAGCGTCGTCGGCCATATAGTTAGAAGTAAGCTTTCCTATATCTATGTGAGCCGGACCCAACTCTAGATCACATATGATCTTCAACAAAGGATGGGTCTCAAATTCTGACATCTCGTTTTTTTCAATTTGTCTAACAAAACGATGTGCCTTCATAAGATCCAAGACCGACTGATTGTATAACGGCACTCCGTGGATATAGATCACTACATTGCGCCTGTAGAGAGAACCTATCATTGGAATCATCGCTTCCGCCAAAGCTTCTCGCTCCTTAAAATCAGCAAACGCGCTTTCTAATCTTGGTTTAGCCACTTGTAATCCTCCGCTTTAGTCACCCTGCGCAATTCTTGTTCCGTATAATCCGGAAAATCAGAAACGCGATTATCACTTTATGAGATAAATTACGCAATCGATCATGGCATAGAAAGCACTCTTTCGTAGAAGCAAATCCTTCTAGCTATAACAACGAGACTTCCTTAGAATCCTATCGCTCGATCGAATGCTTCATTAAATTGAATATGAATGGACCGAACAAGATTACCAATTAACTCTAGCGAGGAAAAAAATCAGCCCCTTCAATCTGATTCAGCTGCAAGCCATGCCATTGCAGAAGCAGTAACCGGGCTAGCGGGCCCTTTCCTCATAATCGCGCAAAACTCGCTGAGCGCCGAAAAAATTTTCTCCGAGCTAAAGTTTTTTCTGAAAAAATCAGAAAATGTTGTATATCTGCCAGACTGGGAAACCCTTATTTACGACAGTTTTTCACCACATGACGATATAATTTCAAACAGGCTGGAGGTCTTGAATAAAATCCAAGAAA
>PAPD01000025.1 GCA_002708765.1 Gammaproteobacteria bacterium
CCCTTCAATATCCGGAATCACCGGTGTCGCACCGGTAGCCAAAATAATTCTTCTCGTGGATATTGTTCTTCCGTTTACGCGCACATGCCAAGGAGATATGATTCTTGCCTCTCCGACTAGAACCTCCACCCCTAGAGATTGATAACGCTCCACAGAATCCTTTGGTTCGATTGTTTCGATTATCCGGACAACCCTATCCATTAGCTTACCGAAATTTACTCTCGTAACAGTGTCCTTAAAACCCAAGCTTGCAGCGCGACCGTTTTCATAGACATGTCTGGCAGAACGAATAAGTGCTTTGCTTGGTACACACCCCGTATTCAAGCAATCTCCGCCCATTAGCTCTTTTTCAATTAACGTCACCTTTGCCTTGAGTGTGGTTCCGATCAAAGCTGCTACCAACCCCCCGGAGCCTGCTCCGATAACCACTATATCTCTCTCGAATATTTCAGGCTCTGAAAAGGCTTCGTACAAATGTTTTGAATTCAGTTTTTCTACAAAGAATTTGGCAAAGAGTGGGAAAAGACCTAGTAGGGCAAAGGAAAGAAGAAGCTTTGTCGAAAAAATCTGGCTCACGGTTTCTACGCTACCCAGCTGAGTGCCCGCATTAACGTAAACTAAAGTGCCGGCTAGCATCCCGATTTGAGACACCAAAAAAAATGATATCGCGCTTAATTTAGTTAATCCCATCAGCGCATTGATTATAAAAAAAGGGAAAATCGGAACCATTCGAAGAGAAAAGAGATAATAGGAACCGTCTTTTTCAATCCCCGAGTTTATTGTTTCCAGCTGGTCAGAGAACCTGTTTTCAAAAATATCTCTAAACAACCAGCGAACCATTAACATGGCAAGGGTCGCTCCCAAAGTAGACGCAAAAGAGGCAATCACTACCCCCCAACCAAAACCGAAAATAGCCCCCGCCGCTAGAGTTAGAAGAGCTGCTCCCGGGATAGATAAAGCCGTAATCATCACGTATGAAAAGAAAAACGCCAGTCCTAAGCGGACAGGGCTTTCTTCAAAGATACCTTTTAATCGATCTTTCTGCTGGATAACAGTATCGAGAGATAAAACACTATCCAGGCCAGACAAATTCACAAAAACTACGATTGCTACCACCGCAGCGAGCACTATCCAACGGTAAAGGGTCATAGATATCTCTCTATCAAAGCTAAGGCCGGCCACCTTTTTTGGAATTCGGCCACTGATTCTTTAAATTCTTAAAGGCATCGTAAAAGGATACTCAGTATCCCATAAAAAAGCTAAAACGCCTCTTTTGGAAAAACTCCCGCTTAGGTAGTGGCCAAGGTGTAATATTAACTTGTATTATTCTCACAGTTTTTACCTTTATTAGCTATGAGCAGAAAAAATCACATCTGGACTCGTCTTTCTGAGCTGGCGACGAGTTCAAGTAAAATATCGATCGGTCGTCTGACCAACGATCCCGAGAGACTTTCCCGGTTTTCTGTCGACTGCTCCGGATTATATCTGGATTTCTCCCGACACCTGATTGACCTCGAGATATTCGAAGCACTTTTAGAACTTGCTCGGGAGACTGATATAAAAAAGGCACTCCAAAACATGATTCAAGGAGCCAAGGTTAACCAAAGTGAATCCCGATCGGCCCGACACATGACGCTGCGGTTAAACGAACCCAAAGACCATCTACAGAAAAAATGTGATGAAGAGAAACAGAGAATGGCCGCATTGTCCGAAGCCATAAGAAGCGGGAAATGGAAATCATGCACGGGCAAGAACTTTACAGACATTATTAATATCGGGATCGGGGGCTCGGATTTGGGTCCCAGAATGGTGAGTGCAGCACTTCAGGAATATGCCAATGGGCCGAGGCTACATTTTATATCCAATCCCGATGGAGCAGGAATCCTCTCGCTTCTAAACTCACTTGATCCAGAAAGAACGCTTGTGATTCTTTCAAGCAAAAGTTTCGAAACGGCTGAAACCATGCTCAATGCGGAGATTGTCATAGAATGGCTAAGCAAGAATCTCGATATCGAAGACCCGATCTCCACTCAGCATTGCATTGCTGTGACATCTCAAAAGAGAAAAGCTCTGGATTATGGCATCCCTTCGGAACAGATACTGACTCTGGATGAATCTATAGGAGGAAGGTATTCCATATGGTCCACAATAGGTCTACCCATCTGCATATCCATTGGCATCAAGAAATTCCAAGAATTCCTGGATGGGGGAGCCTTAATGGATAAGCACTTCATTGAAGCAGAATACGAACAAAATATGCCCATACTTCTCGCCTTAATCGGAATCTGGTACAACAATTTTTTAGGCTGCCAGAGCTATGCGGTTATACCTTATTTTCAACGATTATCCATTTTTATCGATTATGTGCAGCAACTGGACATGGAAAGTAGCGGAAAAACTGCTTATCTGGACTCGATATCAACCAAAATGGATACAGGACCCATCGTATGGGGAAAACCAGGAACAGCCAGCCAGCACGCTTTTTTCCAGTTACTGCATCAGGGGCAGAAAAAAATTCCTGTCGACTTTATTGCGGTAAAAAAGGACAACATGAGCCCGGAGAAACACAACAAATTCTTGTTATCCAATCTCGTTTCACAAGCCGAAATTCTGGCAAACGGAGAAAATCATGATAAGCAGCACCTGAATTACCCAGGAGACCAACCCAGCTCCGTTATTGTATTGGATGAATTAACACCTCGGAATTTAGGAATGCTGGTTGCCCTTTACGAACACAAGATTTTTACTCAAGCAGCTATCTGGAATATCAATCCCTTTGATCAATGGGGAGTGGAGCACGGGAAAATACTTGCGCAGGAGATTCTAGATGGAGTTAAATCGCAAAGCCGTTCTGCGACGAAGCTTAAGGAGAAACTTGGGCTGGACAATCATTAGAAACTCACTTCGAAGAAAGCTTTAATTCCCTCTGAGGAATTATTAACGCCAAAAAAAGGAGTAAAAATAAAACCAGCAGACATATTTTAGCGGCCGCAACATAACTCCCCAAAACATCCACGGCCAGGGAGAAAACAAAAGGACCCAGAGCACTCGCGAAAACTGATATAGAGGTGCTAAAACCGCTGACTTCCCCTACATGCCCAGGCCCGAAGAACCTGATGAACGCAAGATTTGAAACCACGCCCCAGAGACCGCCGCCCATTCCAAAACCCGCTGCCAGTATCCAGTAACCCGACCCAGCATCCAGATTGATAAACCCAAACGATCCAAGAATAAAACTTCCCAGCATTAGAATTAAAAACGGCTTTAACTTCGCATTATCGACGAACCAGCTCGCTAAAAGATTGGCGGAAGTAGAAAAGACTGCAACCGGAAGAAAATACCCGAGCGCCACATCCCTCGAAAGACCAGATTCGGAAAATATTGCCACCACATGAAATGTAAGGGCGGTTCCAAAAAGCGCGTGCATTCCTAGACTTAGGGAATAGATCCAAAAAACTGGTGATCGTCTGGCTTCGCTAAGCCCTAGTGATATCAACTCTCGGGGTGAATTTTCTGATTCACTAGGATTTTCACCGTCTGGCAAGAGACCACAACTAGCCGGATCATCTCTTATAAATATCAACGCCAGGGCGGGGAAGACCAACCCAACTACGATGGCCATAAACCACAAAGTCTCACGCCACCCAAAAAAAGCTATTAGTCCAGCGATACCTAGCGGTGCTATGGAAAAACCAAATGATGTGAATACATTGCGGATCCCGCTAACCAACCCTCTGCGCTTAACAAACCAAGGCAGCAAAAGGTTACGAGAACAGCTAGTGAGAACACCCTGCCCAAAAAAGCGAACACCAAAGAAGCCAAAAAGCACTAGACAAAATGTAACCCAGGAAGGTCCCTGGATAACAGAAAGGACTTCGTCTACTGTGCTAAAATAAAAAACCATCACGCCGAGAGCAAAGGCAGACAACGGAATCATTATCCGGCCACCATACAGATCAAACCAACGCCCCGCTCTGGTCAGAAAAAAAGCTGAGCCAATTGTTCCGAACAAGTAAGCCATCGAAAGTTCGGTCCGGGAAAGCGAAAAAATCTCGATAAACTGATCTGTGAAGACTGCCATGCCCATGGTCTGCCCCGGAACACTCAGCAGGAAACCGAGGGTAGAAAAGATCCAGATAACCCACCCGTAAAAAAAAGGAGTTTTCTTGGGATCAAACGGCCAGGAAACAGGAATCAACATCTTTACCACTATGAAGAAGCGGGAAGTTTATCACGATAACCTTTTAGATTGACCTGAACGAACTCAGCTTTTAGATTAGCTTTATCAATTCCAGAGGGAAGCTATGCAAAATATTCTATTCATTACCGCGGATCAATGGAGAGGAGAATGTCTTTCTAGACTAGGACACAGCGTAAATACTCCTAATCTTGACTCTCTTTCGAAGGAAGGGATTCTTTTCAGGAAACACTATGCTAACGCTGTTCCTTGCGGTCCATCGAGAGCGTGCTTACATACGGGCATGTATCTTCAGAATCATCGATCTGGGACTAACGGAACCCCGCTGGATGCAAGACACACAAACTGGGCAAAAGAATTAAAGGGAATGGGCTACGAATCTGCTTTGTTTGGATATACAGACACTTCTAATGACCCTAGAGAATTTAACAAGGGTAATGAGATTCTCAATACATACGAAGGCGTGCTTCCAGGCATAAATCCAGTACTGCAAATGGGCACCGAACCGCACGCGTGGGCTGAATGGTTAAGAAAAAAAGGGATAGATGTACCTGAACCACCATTTAGGCTGTATACGGAAAAAGAAGACATGCCTGAATATGAAGACGGCGGCCCTAACCCCAGAGCCCTGGCACTTCCCACAGAACTAAACGATACACCCTTCATGATAGAAAAAGTAATAGAGCATATTCGAGAACAGCATGACGCCTGGTGCGTTCATCTGTCTCTTCTCCGGCCTCACCCACCCTGGGTAGCTCCGGACCCCTATAACAAAATGTACGAGCCCTCGGAGCTAATGGATTTTAACAGAAGACAAACTCCTGCCGAGGAATCACGGCAGCACCCTTTTTTAAAGGAATTCTTAAAAAAGACCGGTTACCAGGCACCTGAAGATAATCGGAAACTTGCAAGACTCAAATCATCATATTATGGCTTGATGACCGAAGTAGACCACTATCTAGGCATGCTCTTCGATTACCTGAAAGAAACGGACCAATGGGAGAATACACTCATTATTTTTACCTCTGATCATGGAGAACAGATGGGAGACCACTGGCTACTCGGAAAGCTTGGTTATTTTGATGAAAGCTATCACATTCCTTTAATAATAAGAGATCCTCTTGCGCCCTCGGGAAGAGGCCAGATAATAGATAACTATACAGAGAACGTGGATATCATGCCGACAATTCTCGATTGGGTTGGCGCTCCTATCCCCATTCAATGTGATGGCCGGTCATTATTGCCAGTCATCAGAAATCGTAGAGCACCCGAATACTGGAGAAACGCTGCGCATTGGGAATATGATTTCAGGGATGTGGTGGATGGCGAACCCATGGAGGAAAAACTCGGATTAACTCAACATCAATGTGCTCTGAACGTAATACGGGATGACGACTTCAAATATGTCCATTTCACAAACCTCCCCCCTCTTTTCTTTGATCTGAAAAAAGACCCTAATGAGTTTACCGATCAGAGTAAAAATCCAGAATACTCAGCCGAGATACTGCAATACTCTCAGAAAATGCTTTCGTGGCGCATGAATCATGAAGAACAGACGTTAACCCAGATAAAACTTACCGAGAACGGGCCCTTTTTGAGAAAATCCGACAGGTATTGAATTTATTATCCAAGAGAAATCTCTTCGTCGATTTAATTGTTCAATCGCGATTCGGGATATTAGGAGCAAAAAAGAACTTGAGCACTAAATTCGGACTTATAGGGGCAGGGATGATGGGCAGAGAACACATCCGCAATCTTCAGGCCATCAAAAAAGCAGAGATCGTAGCTATCGCAGATCCTGACGACGGATCATTGAAGTCTGCGAAGAAACTTTTTTCCGAAGACATGCCACCCTACTATTTAACCGACTATCGACAGCTTCGGGAATTTGACCTGGATGCGGTAATAATCGCTACCCCGAATTTCACCCATATCGAGGTAGTGAAAGAACTAGCCTCCACTCCGTTTCATTTACTTGTTGAAAAACCCATGTGCACTAACCTGCGCGATTGCAAAGAAATGATCGCAATTGATAAGGGTCGTGACCCTATGATCTGGATCGCACTTGAGTATAGATTCATGTCTACAACGAGTCATTTTCTATCAAAAATTCCGGAAATCGGTGATCTGAAAATGGTTTTTATACGAGAGCACCGAGGACCTTTTCTCGAGAAAGTCAACAACTGGAATCGGTTCAACAAGTATTCCGGTGGAACTCTGGTCGAAAAATGTTGCCATTTCTTTGATTTAATGACACTGATGGTTCAGGCAACTCCAGTTCGTGTCCATGCTTCGGGAGGGCAGAACGTTAATCATCTTGATGAAAAATATGACGGGGGAGTACCCGATATTCTGGATAATGCTTTTGTCATCGTTGAGTTCGATAACGGAGTTAGGGGCTGCCTGGATTTGTGCATGTTTGCGGAGGGATCAAGAAATGAACAGGAACTTGTGGCTACGGGCCAGCTCGGAAAAATCGAGGCATTTATCCCAGAGGATCTCGTAAAGATATCCTTTAGAGACGGAAATAATAGCGCACTCAAGATTCCTCCAAATCCAAGAATAAAATATATGGGGCTTCATCATGGAGCTAGTTATATGGAACTATTAGCCTTTATTAAGGCGGTGCTAAATGGATCTGACCCGATCGTTGATTGTATCCAGGGTTTACGGTCAGTAGCTGTCGGCATTGCAGCCCAAGAAGCAATCGCTAGCGGCAAGAGCACCAGGATTCCAGTAATTTAGAAAAGTTTGCTAGCCAGATTCTAGAATGGTATATACAAACAAATGGAGAAATCAAATGACGGGATTATCTATAACTGGACAAATGGAGAAATCAAATGGCGGGATTATCTATAACTGGACAAATGAAGGTACAAACACTTCAAACAGGGTTCATTAAGGAATTTGGACTAACTTTAAGAGTTTATGATGGACGGGCGTTTGCAGACCCGAACGTTTCTCTATCTCAGGTTCGGAAAAAAAAAGGCAGTGGTAAAGGCCTCTCCGTTGCAAAGAACATGAAGGTAGGGACACTCGAAGAAAAATTTGAGGAAGAGTTTGGTCTCAAGGTTCAAGTAGCGGGCTCAGATGACAGCTATCTTTGTGATAACAACCTCACCCTTAATGCAGCTCAGCAAGCAGACATGAAGAAACTTGATCGCAAAACACTCAAAGCAGCTACCCAAAATGATAGAAACCAAGACAGCGGGGAAGCCCAGAATGATAGTGATATTGACGAAACCGGTCCCAACCAAGATCCGCCCATTAACGATGTCCAAGATGATGAAAACGCAAAGGAATATTTTATCAACTGCGATAAACCGCGAGATGCGTGCTCAATAATATGGGAATCAGATGATTATGATATCAAGGCACTAGAACCGTACATCTACGCAATTCAATGTGACGATGGTGAAGATTTTCACGAGCTAATAAATGCTGAATGGCCTGAAGCAGATGGACAAGATGATTTCAAAACTATTCAACTAAATGATTTCGAAGCGGTAGACGGTAATGATGAAAATGAATACATACTGTGTTTTAACGCACTTGTAAGCATTGACCTAGATAACCATCCGACTTTCCAGGAAGCACTAGAAAAAGCTGATAACCAAATCTTTGCAAGGATTCAATTCAAGAAAGATGGCAAACCCATTGTTGACGAGGACGGCTACCAAGAACATTTATACGAAATGACGGACGATGTTCCAGTAGAACTCGAATCAGATGACGATTTCGAAGAATGGTGAGAACCGTGTAGATATGACTAGAAGAGTCGACGTAACAGGCTTTACAAAGCCCTTACGTTATCCGAAAACTAGAGGAATGATAGACACCTTCGGTCAAAATAAGGAATCTTTCCCTCAATTGTTATCGATTTTTTTTGACAAAGACGTCAAAACCGAAAACGATCCACATGACGATGAAGCTATCATAAAGGAAAAAAAAATCTCCCACTTTTATAAAGAAGCTAATCGAAAGTCATCATTTCGAGCGGATCTTTTCTTCAATTTTGAAAAGAGGAAAATCGTGTTCGAGTATAATGGTTGGCATCATTATACCGATCATTTTAAGATGGACAGAGATGAAAGGAAGAAAGATGCCTTCCAAAAACAGAATATCGAGATCTATACCTTTCCTTATTACCTCCAACTTACTAAGGATATTGCAAAATACCTCTTCAAAAAAAATTTCGGGGTTTTCTCCGAAGAGAAATATAAGAAAGCACTAGAAAAAATTTACAGAGTTGAAAATGAAACGGAAATACTAGCTCCTGGATGGCACACCACAAGAAACACTCCCGCAAACTTTATTCCGAAAGGCATCAAAAAGCTTATAAACGAAGTTCATGGCATGCCAAAAAGCACCAAGAGCCAATTGGTTCACTCTCTCAAGCTTTATATGGCCAGAAGTAACGGTCGAACTCACATGATTGTCCCAGAGAACAATATAGACTTCGATAACTTTATGAATCACAAAATAGAAAAAGAAGACCTTAACTACTTCTTCCAATCAGACGTCTAACAGCTTTCGCTATTATAGGAATTAAGCTAGCAAAGCATAAGTTTTCTTGCCTAATTTTCAAAGTTTCTACAATGATTACTTTAGCTGACCTTAGCAAACTTAAAAATCGGGTTATTGAAGTCTATCCGGATGCTCTAACTCCGGATCTTCATTAACAGAAACTCCGTTGATCCCTAGCATTTTCTTTACCAACCGACTATATAGAGTCTCCCTGTTTGCGAAAAGCCCAGAGGAAAGAGCTGCTTTTAGTCTGGCTCGAGCTTCAAGTTTAATCTGGTGTAAATGGCTCCGACGAGTCACTATTACCTCCCCGCTTCGCTGCCTTTGTCCATGACAGGAGCCGTAACTTTGACAATTCGGCCAGGGAAACCTTTGAAGTGGGGAACGCCCTGCTCATAATCGAGAAATTCGTCGTCATCGGAACACAGAACTGCGTCACTAGAAATAAACGCACCCGAAAGTTTCTCGCGACCTCGCATCTCCGGATACCACCAGCCATGAGGGACTCTTATGTGGCCTTCTTTCATAGAATGCTGTACAGATAATTTTGCGGTAACCTGACCGGCACGGGTTTCGAGACAAACCCAATCAGCGTCATCAACCCCCTCTCGCCTCGCATCAGAAGGGTGCATGAACAGCTTTGGTTCAGGACAACGGGCCCTTAACACCTCAATATTTCTCTGCCCGGTCTGAAAAAAGGGATCTTCTCGCACTCCGGTAAAAACGGTATAAGGGTACTCCTCGTCGAGAGTCGGACCCTCTCGATAATAAGGCAAGGGATCAAATCCTAGCTCAGAAAGAATATTTGAATAAAGCTCTACCTTGCCCGATGGGGTGGCAAAACCGGTCTTCCGGTACTTGCGGAATTTCGGAGCTGGCATTTCCATGTATGTTGACTCCTCGAAATCGGCAAAGGTTCGATTCGAGCGTGACAAGCGATAATCGAGAATATCTTCAACCGTATCCCAGGGGAAATGCTCTTCAAAACCCATACGCCGACCCAGATCGGTCCAGAACTGAAAAGTGCTCGAGGCTTCCTCAGGCGGCTCCACCGCTTTCTGCGACAAACTAAGTCGATTAGTCCAGCTCCATGAATCTGCCACGTGATTGCGCTCCGTAAATACGTCCCCTGGCAGAACATAGTCAGCCAGCATAGCGGTGGGCGTCATGAAAATCTCATGAGCAACGATCAGATCCTGATTCATAAGACCTTCGAAAATCTGATGCTGATTCGCATAACTTAGCAAGGTATTATTGCCAAGAGTAATGAGAGCTTTGACAGGATAAGGGTCTCCCTTTGCCATAGCCCTAAAAACATTTGTAGGGTTTGCCATATGGCAACCCATAACAAGATCGGCGTAGGGGTAACCCCATACTCTGTGAGTTGGCTGCTTAAGCATCTCAGCTACACGATAGGTGAATACCGGATGATCTGCATAGCCAAGCTGCTTAGCTTTTTGTTCATCAGACAGCATTTCATGCAGCCCCAACTCGCTCTCCGGAATATAGTTGGGATTAAAACCACCCAGAGTCTCTCCGCCCACCACGTCTAGGTTACCTGTAATTGCTCTTAGAATTGAATGAAGTCGGATCGCCGAGGTAGATGATATTTGCTGGTCAGTGATAGGCGTCCAGGGAATAACAGCACCATCTGCGTTAGCATAGACCCTGGCTGCCTGCGCAATCAGTTCACGATCAACACCCGTAATCTGTTCAACTCGCTCCAACGGATAATCATTTACTCGCTGGCAAAGTTCTTGAAAACCCTCGCACCAGTTCTCGACAAAATCGGAGTCATAAAGCCTCTCCTCAATAATGACATTGAGCCAGCCAAGACACATGGCAGCGTCCGTACCAGCCCGAAGCCGCAAATGAAGATCTGCCTGCTCGGCCTGATCCGAGATCCTCGGGTCCAGCACGATCACTTTTGCACCCCTCGCCCTCGCCGATCTGATGGAGTTATATATGGGTGTCCAGGAATGCTTCCGCGGATTGTGGCCAAACAGTACAATGCAACTCGTATTGCCCCAGTCCGGCATCGGAAACCAGCCATAGGTAAGGCGATTTACAGCGGCGGTATTACCTGCACACAAGGCCACTCCGCTAATCCAGTTAGGAGAACCGAGCAGGTTCAAAAATCGCCGGTCCATGCTATGCGTTGTCTGGGTATTCCACCCTGAGGTAGAAACCGCCAGAGATTCTGGTCCATACTGATTAGTAATCGTGCCCAGGCGCTGGGCTATTTCATCGATCGCCTGACCATAGGAAATTTCTTCCCATCGATCTTCTCCTCGCGCTCCGATGCGTTTTAAGGGAACACGAAGCCTGTCCGAGTGATTGTGGATGTGCGGGGCAGCGGTTCCTTTGTAGCAGATATTTCTGGCCAACATCGGATTGTCATGGGCTACTATCCTGGTTACCCGACCTCCGTCCGACTCACTTCTAAACTGACAACCAATGTCACAGATAGTGCATACCGAATAAGTGGACTTCCTGTTACCCGGCAGCTCGTTTCCTGGCATAACCAACATCGCCTCCTGAAGGTTTTGTAGAGCTCTTAATCCTCGGCTACAAGCTTCTGTTTGTATAACCTAGTAGCCACCAAGAGATCACTATTATATTCGTTTAAGTTGCTTATTTTTCCATTGCTGAACGTAAAAACAAAGACATATTTATTGTCATATAGACCGTTTATGCCATCAGCGTCGCCCTCCATTACAAGAGCAACACCATGTTCATCGCCCATAGCATCCACAACCTCGAGCTTCCTGAAACCTCCCGGAACCAGCGAGGGAACTACCTCGCCAAGCCACACAGAAAAATAACTGTCCCTATCGTAGGGAATATTTGATATTCGGGTTCTTCCCATAAAGACAAATTCGAAGTCATCGGCAACCAAGGACTTTGCCACATCGGGTTCCGTCAGTACGCTCGCCATGAATTTTTTCGCATTAGCGACATTCTGACTCGCGCCAGATACCTTATCGTCCGCGTACGCAGAGCTAAAAAAAGCCCCGATCAATATAATGAAAATCGCTCGCATGTCAGTTCCCTTTCATTCCAAAATCGGTGGAATCAGGCCATACCGGGAAAAACTTTACAAGTTCAGGTCTTTTTTAGGAGTTGGGCATTACCTAAGGTAGAATATTTTCTCTTATAAAGAAAAAAAGGAATTCTTCGTGAAGTTACTGTTCAAATTCGGATGCATTATCTCTTTCGCTTTTTTTTCCAGCGCCTCGTTCAGCTTCGACATAACTGGAGAGGAACTAGACCTTAAAGGCGTGATTACCGACGTAACACTTGGAGAGAGTAGCGGTGTAATAAATGTAGAGGCGGATAACCAGGAATATGGAAAAACCTGGCTAACCTATAACGTCAGATTGAGCAATCCGGAATCTCCTGATCAGGGAACTTTTCATGGAAGAGCTACCGCTATCAACAGTGATGGATCAAGAGCAAGCGCCGTCCGTCAGGGGGTCTGGACCAGGAAAGGGTATACATACTCATTCCTGTCTCTAGATGATGTCAGCGACGGAAACCAGTATCTCTGCATTACCGAAATGAATTTAAAAACCAATAAAGTCGAGATGAAATTTTACGCTAGATAAGAGCGGTAGATTTCTAGAGCTGCTTATTCCTTGTGCGGGGTAACCAGGTACTTTTCTCCAGTAGCCTGTTTCGCATAGGCCCTAATCGTCTCTGGTTGCAACATCTCTTCGAAGGAAATTTCGCGAGTATAATGAGTCGCAAACGTTGTTTTAATTTCGTTAGCAACCCGCTCTCGCATCTTCTGGAATATCTCCATACCGAATTTCCCTATCCATGGGGTCAGGAGCCAACCCCCAAGCGCCCACTGCATACCGAAAGAACGGTTCAAAATGGTGGGCGTTTGATCCAGACCTCCGTAGATATAGACCTGCTTAAAGGTATCCGAGCCATATCGGCTATATTCTTTTGCGGTTTTATTGGCCGCTATCTCCATGGCAGAGAGGATCTGCCCTGCCAACTTCCCTTCGTTACCTCCGCCAGTAGCATCAAAACCCAGGGTAGCACCGGTTGCGACGACCGCATTCACCAGCTCATCCATAAACCCAGGAGCACTGGAATTGCATATGTATTCCGCATTTATACTCTCAAGCAAATCCACATGCTCGGACTTTCTGACGATATTAACCAGAGGAATGGAATCCGCACGACAGATCTTTATCAGCATCTGACCTAGCGCGGATGCGGCCGCGGTATTTATCAGAGCGCTGTGATTTTCCAGCTTCATTGTTTCGATAAACCCTAGCGCCGTCAAAGGATTAACAAATGAAGAAGCCGCCTCCCTGGAAGTCGTATCATCATTCATTACAAGACAATTCGTTGCCGGAACACACCTGTATTGGGAATACATTGCACCACCTGCAAGCCCAACGGTCTTCCCTATTAGGTCTTTTGCACTCGAACCAGCGTCTTCAATGACACCGCCACCTTCGTTACCAACTTTCATCGATTGTCCAATTCTGGGCTTCACCGCTTTCATAAGACCTTTGTGGATTTTCATTTTCGCTACCGTGCTCTCACCAGAACCCGAAACACTCAGACTATCCAGGTCAGCTGCGAAACTTATAAGCAGCCCTAAATCAGAAGGATTAACAGGCGACGCCTCGACTCTGATCAAAACTTCGTTTTCTCCAGGTTGAGGCTTTTCAGCATGGGCTATCGAAATCTCTATCTCGCCTTCTGCAGTAACAGTTGACCTGATTTCTTTGGATATTTTATCAGCCACTTTCGGTCTCCATTAATATCATTGATCTCTAGCAAGTCTAATCGAGAAATCCTCTTCTCTCAAAGTTCTCCGCATATAAGGTATTTATAGGGAAACACTCGCCGGAAAAATTCTTCCCGTTATTTTTGTCTCGCTGACTCCCCAAACTCCACACAGAGCTGGCCCATATTCATCTCACCTTCGGTGGTCTGAAGGCCGGAATCCAGGGCGACCCGCATATTCTTCTGAGCTGAGCTGGTGCGCAACGTTTCCTGAAAAAGGAAAGCTTCTTCTACCAGACCCTCCTGCCAGGGCATCTCCGCATTATTAATCGAAGACTTACACCGAGAAATTGCTTCAAGCGGCCACAAGGAGATCCTGTATGCTAAGGACGCTACAAACTCATCAAGCTCAGTCACTGAATCAAATACCCGATTCAAATACCCCCAACTCTCAGCAGTTTTTGCGTCAATATCGTCACACCCGAGACAAACTTCCATTGCTCTGCCTCGCCCAACCAGCCTCGGCAACCTTTGCGTTCCGGTTCCGCCAGGCAAAATACCCAGCGCAACTTCCATCTGATTGATTACAGTTTTGTTAGCCAGACCAAATCGCATGTCACAGGAAGCGGCGAATTCGTTCCCTCCTCCGCCAGCCCGGCCCGCCATCTTGACCAGAGTTGCCTTAGGCATGGTCCTGACTCTTTCACACATAAGATGAAAGTCAGAAAGTTTAGAGTCTCTCTCGGCCGGTGAATCCACTGGAAACTGAAGAATGGCCTCCACATCAAAATGTGCGATAAAAAAATCGGGATTAGCGCTCTGGAAGATAACTACTTTCACAGAATCGTCCTTCTCCACTTTAGCGGTGAGATCTACTAATTCGGAATAAAGCTCAAGCGACATAACGTTTACCGGTGGATTATTTATTGTAACCTCAAGAACCTCGCTGTCTGCTATCACCTTCAGTGTATTGTATTCATAAACCATCGATTGCCCTCCCATATTCGGAATACCATTAAGCTACAGATCGACCACGAATGAAACTTCGGAATATAAACGAGAATCAGCTTATGCAGCGA
The DNA here is from genome assembly GCA_002708765.1 of Gammaproteobacteria bacterium. Taxonomy (GTDB): domain Bacteria; phylum Pseudomonadota; class Gammaproteobacteria; order Pseudomonadales; family Azotimanducaceae; genus UBA9659. The sequence goes on from PAPD01000025.1 coordinate 14,557, forward strand.
CCTGCACCAAAAAAAGACTGTCCTGTGAAGATAGAGCATCCGGATTTAAATCAGTTCGTATCCACGAGTGGTCGCCAGTTGGCGATGGAAATACCGACCACAACCAGCATCAACCCTAGAAAATTAAAAACGGTGAACGGCTCGGAAAGAACTACAGCCCCTGCGATAGCAGCGACCAGAGGATTAAACCCGATGCTCAATGAAACCCGGGTAGATTCGATATGCCCTAGCGCCCAGTTAAAGAGAAAAATCGGCAAAGCGCCACCGATCGACCCCAGAATAAATATGGTAACCCAGATATCTCTTGGTGGTACCGAGAATTCCAGCTGGCCTGAACACACTAAAGCCACAAACATCGCGAGCCATCCCCAGAACATGAACCAGGTGGTCGCGTATAGCTTGTTATATCTTTTCAGATAAGGTCTCGCTAGCAGGTTGACCCCGGCACCAAGGCAAGCCATAAGAAACATGATCATGTTACCTAAAACCGTTTCCTTGTCAGCATCAAAATCAATATCTACAACAGAGGCAA
>PAPD01000026.1 GCA_002708765.1 Gammaproteobacteria bacterium
CACTGCCATTCGTTCCTTAATGAGCCTTGGAAACAAACCGATAGAAAAAACTTCAAGAAAAAGCTTAAGACTTCTCGGTAGTGTTGGAGAACCAATAAATCCGGAAGCTTGGGAATGGTATTATAGGATAGTCGGAGAAAGCAGATGTCCGATTGTTGACACATGGTGGCAAACTGAAACAGGCGGAATCATGATAGCGCCGCTACCAGGAGCTTTCCCGTTGAAACCCGGATCGGCGACAAAACCTTTCTTTGGTATAGAACCAAAGATACTGGATGATGATGGAACTGAGCTTGAAGGAGCAGCTTCGGGAAATCTGGTTATCAAAAGATCTTGGCCTGGGCAGATACGTTCTGTTTGGGGTGATCACCAAAGATTTTTAGAAACTTATTTTTCAGCATTTGATGGCTATTATTTTACCGGAGATGGAGCTCGAAGAGATGAGGATGGGTACTTTTGGATCACTGGCAGGGGAGATGATACCTTGAACGTTTCAGGACATAGGCTCGGGACTGCCGAGATTGAAAGCGCACTGGTAGAGCATGAGCTAGTCGCTGAAGCCGCCGTGGTTGGTTATCCCCATGACATTAAAGGCCAAGGCATATACGCTTACGTCACACTTATGCAAGGAAACAATGGAGACGAAGCAATAAAACAAGATCTAAAAGATTTAGTTTCCTCAGAAATTGGTGCTATAGCTAAACCAGATATTATTCAATGGGCACCCAACCTTCCTAAAACCCGCTCAGGAAAAATTATGAGAAGGATCCTCAGAAAAATCGCTGAGAAGGACTTGAAGAATCTCGGAGACGTTAGCACTCTTGCCGATCCGGAGGCTGTTAAAGAGCTAATATCAAACAGAAATCAGACATCTTGATAGCATTCAACTCTAGTTAATCGGGAAACTATTAAATTGATAACCCTACTATTGCGCTTCCTCAGTATCATTTTCTCCTGAGTCAGATCCTTCTTCTGCTATTTCTTTCATAGAAAGCTTGATTCTACCTCTATCGACATCAAGCACTTTTACTTTAACTTCCTGACCTTCAGATAAATAATCTCTAACTTTTTCAACTCTCTCTTGAGCTATTTGAGATATGTGGACTAAGCCATCTTTGCCTGGCAAAATATTCACAAACGCTCCAAAATCAGCGATCTTAGCCACCTTACCCGTATAGATCATGCCGACTTCTGATTCGGCAGTAATTTCCTCTATAGCTTTAACTGCCGCATCTCTTGATTCAAGGTCTTCACCGAAAATTACTATGGTCCCATCATCTTCTATTTCAATAGAAGCTCCGGTATTCTCAGTTATAGATCTAATGGTTGCACCACCTTTTCCGATTACATCACGCACTTTTTCAGCATCAACTTTTATAGTCACCATAGCAGGAGCGTTTTCGGAAACTTCTTCACGAGACTTACCTATTACCTTATTCATTTCTTCTAAAATATGTAACCTCGCATCTCTTGCCTGAGCAAGCGCGGTTTCCATTATTTCTTCCGTAATTCCTTGGATTTTAATATCCATCTGAAGAGCAGTTACCCCGGTTTCTGTTCCAGCAACTTTAAAATCCATGTCACCCAGATGATCTTCATCTCCTAAAATATCAGTCAAAACCGCAAAACCTTCGTCTTCGAGAACCAATCCCATTGCAACTCCAGCAACAGGTGCCTTAAGAGGAACTCCCGCATCCATTAGAGAAAGACTTGCTCCACAAACACTAGCCATAGATGAAGAACCATTCGATTCCGTAATTTCAGAGACAACTCTCGTCGTATATGGCCATTCCTCTGAATTCGGAAGTACTGCAGAAATCCCTCTCCTTGCTAGACGACCATGTCCAATTTCCCTGCGTTTGGGTCCTCCAGAAAACCCTGTTTCTCCAACGCTGTAATGCGGGAAATTATAATGCAAGAAAAACGTATCCTTATAGGAGCCATGCAAAGCATCAATAATCGCAGCATCTCTGGTAGATCCCAGCGTGGTAGCAACCAATGCCTGTGTTTCTCCTCTAGTAAACAAAGCCGAACCATGAGCTCTTGCGAGAACACCGACTTCCACTTCAATTCCTCTTACCGTTTTATTATCCCGACCATCTATTCGCGGATTCCCATCAACGATCGATTTTCGAACAATCTTTTTTTCAAGAGAAGAAAAAATTTCAAGGACCTCATCTTCAGAAACAGTCTCAGAAACTAGCTCTTCTTTCGCTTCTTCTCGCTGCTTAGCAAGTGTCTCTTGTCTTTCTTTCTTGTCAACAATTCTATAAGCATCCTGAATTGCCATAGAAAAAGATTTCTCCATCGCAGAATTTAAGGAAGCATCAACCTCGTCCGCCTCCCACAACCATTTTTCCTGTCCGCACTGCGAAACAAATTCTTTTATAGCATTTATAACGGATTGCATTTCCTGGTGAGCATAAAGGACTGCTCCTAGCATCTGATCCTCTGTTAGCTCATCCGCCTCTGATTCAACCATCAATACGGCCGATTCGGTACCTGCAACTACCATATCAAGAGATGAAGAAGTCAAAGCTTCTCGTCCAGGATTCAGAATATAACCCTCTGGACTAAACCCGACTCGAGCTGCTCCTACTGGACCAGCAAAAGGAAGCCCCGAAAGACTAAGTGCGGCTGACACACCTATTAATGCTGGAATGTCAGGATCAACATCCTTAGTTGCAGATACTACCTGACACGTGATTTGAACTTCATTCATAAACCCCTTTGGGAAAAGTGGCCTTATGGGTCTATCGATCAATCTTGATGTAAGCGTTTCTTTTTCAGAAGGCCTTCCTTCTCTCTTAAAAAAACCTCCTGGTATCTTTCCAGCCGCATAAGTTTTTTCTTCGTAATTAACCGTTAGAGGGAAAAAATCTTGCCCGGGCTTCACCTCCTTCCTCGCAACTACTGCAACCAAAACTGTAGTATCAGCGATAGTGACTAGAACTGATGACGTAGCCTGCCTAGCTACCCGACCCGTTTCCAATAAAACTTCTTGTCCACCATAATTAAATTTCTTACTTAAATAACCCACATTAATCTCCATCACCAGCCATTAATACCAAAAAGGCATTTACGCTACCTTCGCAGCCCTAGCTTTTTAATAAGCGCCCCATATTTCTCTAGCTTTTTACTTTTAAGATAATTCAATAGTTTTCTTCTTTGGCTTACCATCCTCAACAAACCCACACGTGAGTGATGATCATTCGAATGATCTTTAAAATGAACCTGAAGTTCCTCAATATTAGCGGTCAAAAGCGCAATTTGAACCTCCGGCGAACCGGTGTCAGTTTCAGATTGGCCGAACTCCTTAACAATCTCCGCTTTCCTCTCAACACTTAAAGCCATGACTTACTTCTCCTAAATATGCTTGATTTATCTTCTTTAAACAGGTCGGTCCACGCATATTTGCAGACAAACATTTTTCTTCGCTGAAACGAGCTTTTAAACCATTACTGCTCCTGCTTTATTATACGTTATACAAGTCTTACAGAGAACAAAAGTAATTCTATTTGACTAGGATTTTTCTCGGTACCACTCTTCCATCTGCAAAAACTTCTCCCACTCCCAGAAAATCACTCACTCCTTTTAATTCTCTCGAAAATATTCTAACCATACCCAGAGAAAGCACCTCATCTATTAATATAGTTCGGCCATTTCTAAGGCTTTTGCCCGAATGCTCTGCAACCAAAATCTTCGGCCAGTCAGACACAACAGAACTTATTGATAAAAGTTTTGAGTCAAGTCTCTTAAAATCGTTTTCGATCAGTGTCAATGAACTATAAGAGAAAGATTTTCCTATACTAAACGGTCCAACAGACAAACGCTTCAACTCCTTTACATGTCCACCACAACCAAGAGCTGTTCCTATATCTTCCGCTAACGAACGAATATAGGTTCCCTTACTACATTGAATAAATAATTTTATTTCATTATCGCAAATGGACAATAACTCCAGTTTAAATATTTCTACTTGACGCTCTGGTCTTTCAATCGTAATGCCTTTCCTTGCAAGCTTATATAAAGGTTTTCCATCAATCTTGATCGCCGAAAACATCGGAGGTATCTGCTTTATTTTTCCTCGGAAAGTAGACAATTTTTTATTGATTTCGGCTTTGTTTAAGGCTGGAACTGGATGCTGCGACAAAATAACCCCATCAGCATCCCCAGAGTCTGTAACGACACCGAGTTTTATAGTCGTTTCATAGGATTTATCTGAATCCAAAAGAAATTGAGAAAACTTGGTGGCTTGACCAAAACATATTGGAAGGACGCCTGTAGCAAGTGGGTCTAAGGATCCTGTATGTCCTGCTTTTTCAGCCCCGAACAATCTTTTAACACGTTGAAGCGCATCATTAGAAGTAATTCCTTTATCTTTATCCAAAAGAAATATTCCGTTTATTCGCCGTCCGTTTCCACGACGAGACATTTAAATATCTCGTTTCATTTCAGGATTTCTGCTTTTCGAAATATCTTCGCTTATAAGGTCATTAATTCGCGCACCATTTTCCAAAGAGTTGTCATAATGGAACCTAAGTTTAGGCGTAATCCTCAGCCCTAGCATAGATGCCAACCTAGTTCTTAGGAATCCTCCAGCTTCGTTTAATACAAACTCTGCTTCGAAGGCACTCTCCTCAGGAAGAACAGTAAAATAGATATCAGAGAAAGAATAATCCTTGCTCACCGTCACTTCGTTAATAGTGATCATGCCTAACCTAGGATCTCGCAATTCCCTTTGAAGTAATTGAGCTAATTCCTTCTGGACCAATTCTCCTATTTTCTTTGCTCTTCCATTTTCTTTAGCCACTCTTTGACTCCGTCATAGCTCTCTAGCTACTTCTTTAGAATCAAAGACCTCTATTTGGTCTCCCACTTTAACGTCGTTATAATTTTTTACGCCAATTCCACATTCAGTGCCATTTGTTACTTGTTCTACCTCATCTTTGAAACGCCTTAATGATTCCAGCTCTCCTTCATATATGACTATATTTTCTCTCAATACTCGGATTTTTTTTGATCGATGCACAGACCCATTAACTACCATACAGCCTGCAATTGGCCCAAATTTCTTTGACTTGAATACATCTCTAACCTCCGCGATGCCTACTACTTCTTCTCTAACTTCTGGTGAAAGCATTCCTGTAAGCGCAGCCTTAACATCATCAACTAAATCGTAAATAACCTTATAGTAACGAAGGTCTATCGATTCACCTTCTATAACTTTCTTAGCGGCATTATCAGCTCGGACATTAAAACCAAAGACTACCGCCTGCGAGGTAATAGCATAGTTTGCATCGGACTCCGTTATTGCACCCACTCCCTGCATAACAATATTAACTTTGACTTCTTCATTTCCTATCTCATCTAATGAAGATGTTATAGCTTCTAGCGAACCACGAACGTCAGCCTTCACTACTATATTAAGGTGTTTAACTTGCCCGCCAACAAAATTGTCAAACAGATTATCCAGCGACGCATTATTCCCGAACCGACCCTGGTTTGCCTTCTCTATACTATAGCTCGCAATTTCTCTCGCCTGCTTTTCATCCTTTGTTACTCGAAACCTATCTCCAGCATTCGGAGTTCCATTGAAACCAAGCACTGAGACAGGAGTAGCAGGCCCTGCCAATTTGATTTTTTCGCGATTTTCATCGCTCAAAGCCCTTGCCTTTCCAAAAAACTGTCCAGCTACTACAACATCACCCTGCTCTATCTGTCCGTTTTGAACCAGAAGTGTAACTATCGGTCCCTTGCCTTTGTCTAGTTCAGACTCTATTACTACTCCCTGACCTGGCCCATCTTTGACAGCTGAAAGCTCCAACAATTCGGACTGTAACAAAACTGCCTCCAACAATTGTTCTATTCCCTCTCCGTTAATTGCACTACAAGGAACGAATTGGGTATCCCCACCCCACTCTTCTGGGATCACCTCCCTAGCGGCTAGCTCATTTTTTACCCTTTCAATATCAGCGCCATCTTTATCCATTTTGTTAACTGCCACTACTATCGGAGCTCCCGCCCCTTTGGCATGTTGAACAGCCTCCTCTGTTTGAGGCATAACTCCATCATCAGCAGCTACCACCAATATGACTATATCGGTTGCGCTAGCTCCCCTCGCTCTCATTGCGCTAAAAGCTGAGTGTCCGGGAGTATCTATAAAACAGATCTCTCCATGCTCGGTTACAACACGATAAGCTCCAATATGCTGGGTAATGCCTCCAGCCTCACCATCTACTATTTGTGACTTTCTAATATAGTCCAGCAAAGAAGTCTTACCATGATCAACATGTCCCATAACGGTAACCACTGGAGCTCTCGCCACCGGTTCTGAGAAATAAACCAGATCATCTTCCAACCCCTTTTCTTTAGTTTCTGCATCAATCAACCTAACTTCATGCCCAAATTCCTCTGCGAGCAACTGCGCCGTATCTTGATCTATAAAATCGTTTATGTTTTTGACTATCCCTAGGTTAAATAATGACTTTATTAGATCTGCCGCTTTTACAGACATTTTTTGTGATAATTGCTGAATACTTACGGATTCGGCAATCTCCACTTCTCGCTTTATTTCTTCTGTAGGCACATTAAACGTATGCCTTTTGCCTGATCTAGGTCCAGGTGGTCTTTTCGCTCTAGGTGCTGCCAAACCCAACTTTTCTCCATCCCCTGCTTCCTGGGGAACAACCGTAGTCTCGATAATTTCTTCCTCAAGTAAATCTTCGCTAATTAGCTCCTCGACTCTGCGCTTCCTAGCGCCTTGGCGAGTTTTTTTCTTTTTAATCCCTTCATCATCATCAAGATCTCTTTTCCCCTTTCTATTTTTCTTACTCGAGGCCCTAGTGCCTTCTTCTAGTTTCCCTTCATCAACTAAATTTGTCGTAACCGAAGCAATGATTTGATTCCGCGACTCCGAGGAGTTCCCGGCCTTTTCTTCTCTTTCTTTCGCACCTTGCTTTGATTTTTGCGCACTTTTTTCTAACTCTGATTCGTTTAATATTTCTTGTTCAGAGTTATCTGGTCCAGCAAATAAATTTTCCGAGCTAGCCCCTAACTTCTGTTCAGATGCCTCCAGTAATACTTCAGGAGCTTTCTCAGCATCTTGCTTCCCTTCTACATCATCTTTTTGGGGTCCCCTTCGGACATAGGTTCGTTTCTTTCTTACTTCAACATTTACCGTTCTACCCCTTCCTGCTGCTCCGCCAGTTTTCAAAGTAGACAATGTTCTTCTTTTTAGAGTAATTTTCCGTGGCTTTTCAGAATCTTCTCCGTGGCTCTCTTTTAGAAAAGAAAGCAACTTTTCTTTTTCTTCCTTTTTTATAGAGTCATCAGCTGAACGTTCCTCCAGACCGGCTTCCTCAATCTGAAGCAGCAACCGATCGACTGGAGTCCCAATAACTTCAGCTAGTTGCCTTACCGATTCATCAGACATACAAATTCCCTGTGCTCATGACTAAAGCACTCAATCCGGATTCTCTTCTGCAAACCAAGGCGCACGAGCAGTCATTATTAAAGCTCCCGCTTTCTCCTCAGTCATTTCTTCGAGATCTAAAATATCATCAACTGCCTGCTCTGCAAGATCTTCCATAGATCTAATTCCTATTGCGGCCATGCGATAGGCTGTCCTCCTATCCATACCCTCCATATTTATGAGGTCATCGTCGGGCTCTAGCTGCCCAATCTCCTCTTCATTTGCCAGTTCCATCGTAGTCAGGGCATTCTTGGCCCTTACTCTAAGTTCTTCCACTATTTCCCGATCGAACCCCTCTACCGCCATCATTTCTTCAATAGGAACGTATGCTACTTCCTCAATACTCGCAAATCCCTCTTCAACTAACACAATAGCGACTTCTTCTTCGACATCAAGTTTTTGAACAAATTCTTCGATTATTGTACCCGCCTCAGCTTCCTGCTTTTCTGCGGCCTCTTCTTCTGTCATGATATTGAGGTCCCAGCCCGTAAGTTCGCAAGCGAGCTTCACATTTTGACCCCCTCTCCCTATTGCCTGCGCTAGATTTTCTTCTGAAACCGCAATATCCATACTTTTCGTTTCTTCATCCAGAACAATCGATATAACTTCTGCAGGCGCCATTGCATTAATGGCCAATTGGGCAAGATTATCGTCCCAAGGGACTATATCGATTCTCTCATTACCAAGCTCATTCGATACCGCCTGCACCCGAGAGCCTCTCATGCCGACGCACGCACCCACCGGATCTATCCGCCCATCATTAGTTTTAACTGCTATCTTTGCCCTCGAACCAGGATCTCTTGCACACCCTAAAATTTCTATTACTCCATCTGAAATTTCTGGCACTTCAATCTTGAAAAGCTCTACCAAGACAGCAGGTGAAGTCCTCGTTAAAGCTAGCTGAGGTCCTCTTGATTCGGGTCGAACTTCTTCTAACAATCCCTGAAGCAGATCTCCTACTCTGAAATTTTCTCTAGGGATCCATACTTCCCTAGGAAGTATGGCTTCCGCATTATTCCCTAGATCAACTATAACTGCTTCCCGGGTTACTTTTTTAACCTGACCCTTTACTAACTCGCCAACTCGATCTCTATATGCATCCACAACCTGGGCACGTTCCGCTTCTCTAACTTTCTGAACAATAACCTGCTTAGCTGTCTGAGCGGCTATTCTGCCAAAATCTACCGAATCTACCGGAATTTCATATCTGTCACCTACTTTCAGAGTAGCATCTTTCGATTTAGCTTCGACCAAATTGAGCTGTGAACCAGGAAATTCTTTCTCCGTTTCTTCTTCTATTACATCCCAGACCCTAAAGGTTTCATACTCTCCCGTGGCTTGGTCTATCGATACTCGTAGTTCAACATCCTCTTCCACGTAGCGTTTCTTAGTAGCGGTTGCAAGAGCTAACTCTATAGCCTCAAAAATTATTTCTTCCGCTACTCCTTTTTCGTTCGAAACTGATTCCACAACCAACAAAATTTCTTTGCTCATCGTTATACCTAATTTTTCCTATCCCTCATAAACGAGGTGCCCTTTTTCAATCATCTCGAAAGGAAAAGTAAATTCCTCTTCCTTTGAGACAATAATAATTTCTTCATTTTCAACTCTAACCAACCTGCCAAGATAATTTCTTCTATTTTCGAAAGAATTTCTCAAATTCACCCTGACCATCTCTCCGATATATTTGCAATACTGATCAACCTCAAAAAGTCTTCTTTCCAGACCAGGCGAAGAAACTTCAAGAATATATTTAGCTGACAAGGGATCTTCCACTTCCAGCATACTACTTATCTGCCTACTTACTCTAACGCAGTCATCGATAGTGACTCCAGCGCTTCCATCTATATATATTCTAAGGATTTTCGATTTTCCGGAGGTTGCTCTTTCGATACCCCATAACTCCATACCGAAGGAATGAACTACCGGAAGAATTAACTCTCTCAATCGATCTACCATAATCCCCTAAACAAAAAATGGGCCTACAGCCCATTCCTAAACAAGCGAAAAAATCACTTTATCGCCATCTAATCCAATTCAGGACAAAAACAAAAGCCCCTAAGGGGGCTCTTGAAAAATTAACCTTGGTAGCGGGGGCAGGATTTGAACCTACGACCTACGGGTTATGAGCCCGTCGAGCTACCAGACTGCTCCACCCCGCACTACAAGGGCCGAAATTATAGGTGTGCTTATGGTTTGGGTCAACCACCCAGCAATCAATGGCTTTCAATTTAAATTGGTGCCGAAGAGAGGACTTGAACCTCCACGGGGTTTCCCCCACTACCCCCTCAAGGTAGCGTGTCTACCAATTCCACCACTTCGGCAAAGGTTGCTCCAGTCTATGTTGCTGGAATTTCGGTTTCTTTTCCCGTTTCAAGCTCTGAAGGAGATTCTTCGATTTCCATACTATCATTCTGCCCTCCTTCATCCAGTAAGGGAACTCCTAAGTTCGCCGCAGTTGAAGATTTCTGCTTAGCGAAAAAAGACAAGGAAAAACTTGTAACAAAAAATAGTACTGCTATAAGCGCAGTCATGCGGACAAGAAAACTTCCGGGGCCGCCTGCTCCAAAAACGGTAGCGCTAGCACCTCCTCCAAAACCAGCTCCCGCATCTGCCCCTTTCCCGTGCTGGATAAGAATAAGGCCCGTAATCGCCAAAGCTATTAAAACATGGGCAAAAAGTACAAATGATTCAAAAGTTTCCATTAACACTCCATTAGAATTTGTTCGCAATTTGACATATTTCCCCAAAACTGGTCGCATCTAATGATGCTCCACCAATCAGAGCTCCATCAACACCATCTATCTCCAATATTTCTTGGGCATTTGCTGGTGTAACACTTCCGCCATAAATAATCCTAGTGTCTGCCGCTAGATTCGGGTCATGTTTCCCCAATAGATCTCGAATTGTGAAGTGAACTTCTTCTATCTGATGAATACTAGCACTTTTCCCTGTTCCTATTGCCCAAACCGGCTCATACGCAATCACTAAATTTCTCAGATCAGAAAAACTATTTGTCCCAATAATATATTCCAGCTGATTACCAATAACATCCTTAGCAGCTCCAGCTTCTCGCTGGTCCAAGCTTTCTCCTAAACATACTATCGGCACCAATGCTTCCTTTAAACACTGAGAAAGTTTCCTTGCAATAGACTCATTACTTTCCTTGAACATTAACCTGCGCTCTGAATGACCAATAAGAGCATATTGACATCCCACATCCTGCAACATTTTTGCTGAAATGGCTCCAGTAACCGATCCATTTTCACGTTCATCAAGATCTTGCGCTCCTAACCAAAAACCGGTTCCGTCAATAGCATTGGAAGCCATTTGAAGGTAAACAAATGGCGGTAAAATAAGCACCACTAAATCTTCCGGCGTTATTTTCGCCAGTTCCGATTTAAGATCCGCCAATAGCTGCATTATGCTTCCGGATTCGCCATTCATTTTCCAATTAGCGACCAGAAGCGGCTTTCTTTTGATTTTGTACCCCCGCAAAGCCCTGAAAAAAGGGACGAAATATTAGCTACTTTAGGATCATATTTCAAACTGTCTTATTGCACTCGTTTTCTACAAATTTTGCCAGTTGTTCTGCTAGATCAATGACTTGGGACTGGTCTTGTCCTTCCACCATTACCCGAATAACAGGTTCTGTTCCTGATGGACGGAGTATTACACGCCCTTTTTCCCCTATTTTACTTTCAACTTCTCTAATTGCTCCTGAAAATGTCTCCATAGGATCAACTTTAAAACCACCGTCATACGGCACGTTGATAATATGTTGAGGAAATTTATTAAGCCCTTTCATGATTTGATCAAGAGACTTGTCCAAGCTTAAACACCCAGCTAGGACCTGCAGAGATGAAACTATAGCATCACCAGTTGAAACAAGGTCCAGGCAGAGAATATGGCCCGAGGCCTCTCCTCCAAGCTTCCATTTGTGATCCATCAATTGTTCCAATACATATCTATCCCCAACAGGAGCCCTGAAAAAAGGGACATCTAATCTCTTAAAAGCTTCCTCTATCCCGAAATTGGTCATTTGAGTCCCGACAACCCCTCCTTCTAAGGTTCCTTTTTTTAACTTTGAGAGCGCAATAACATAGAGTATTTCATCTCCATCAACCACCTCTCCATTACGGTCTATCATTATCAGTCGATCGCCATCGCCATCCAGCGCAATCCCTAAATCTGACTTTGATTCAATTACGAGAGCTGACAAAGCTTCGGGCCGAGTCGAACCTACACTCGAATTTATGTTGTAGCCATCTGGCTCAACGCCTATAGAAGTTACCTCAGCACCTAGTTCAGCAAAAACCTTCGGCGCGACTTGATACGCAGCACCATGAGCGCAATCTAGAGCTATTTTCAACCCTCTAAGATTGAGTTCACTTGGGAAACAACTCTTGCAAAATTCTACATAGCGTCCCGACGCATCATTTACTCGCGTTACCTTTCCTATTTTATCTGACGCCACTATTTCCATATTAATTTCTAGGCTTTTAGAAATGGCTGCCTCCAGCCCAGCATCCAATTTCGTTCCAAATTCCGAAAAGAATTTTACTCCATTATCGTAATAAGGATTGTGGGAAGCACTAATTACTATCCCTCCTGAGGCATTCAAAGTGCGGGTCAAATATGCAATGCCCGGAGTGGGCATAGGACCAAGTAAAGCAACATCAATTCCCGAAGAAACTAAGCCTGCCTGAAGAGCGGACTCAAACATATAACCGGACACACGCGTATCTTTGCCAATCAGGACCATACCTGAACTAGTCTTTCCAAAAACATGACCTATAGCCCACCCAAGACGGAGCATGAAATCCGGTGTTATCGGATAACTCCCAACTTTTCCTCTGATTCCATCGGTACCAAAGAAATTTTCAGTCACAGAACTTTTCTCCAATCCAATAACATTTCTCTGGATATTGACTCCCAGACCTTGACCGCCGCCAAAGTTTCCCCGACATCATGAACACGAAGGATCTTAGCACCATTCTTCAAGGCAGCAAGACCTGCGGCTATACTACCAGGCAAAACGTCTTCAGTTATTTTCTTTATGGTATTCTTTCTAGAAATTCCTACCATCAGAGGCAATCGGAATTCTCCAAATCCCTCTAGGCGATTGATTAATTTCAGATTATGTTCAGGAGTCTTGCCAAACCCGAAACCTACGTCAATTATCAAACGATCTAACGTGATGCCTTTTTTTTGGCAAGTTCGTATTCGATCCCAGAAAAAATCCTTTATATCTCCGATCAAATCGTCATAAAAAGGGTTTGCTTGCATATTTTGAGGGGTGCCTTTCATATGGACAAGGCAGACATAAGCATCAGAACCAGCCAATACCTCCATCGCGCCTAAATCCTGAAGACCAGTGACATCGTTTATTAAATCTATATCGCAGGATAGAGCCTCTTTCATAACCTTCGATTTACTTGTATCAACTGATATCGGGATGTCAGAAACAGAACGTAATTGTTCAATAACCGGAATAACTCTACTTAGCTCTTCTGTCTCAGATATCGAAGAAGCCCCAGGCCTAGTTGATTCTCCTCCTATATCGATTATGTCAGCTCCAGATTCTTCCATGCAAAGCGCGTGATCTATAGCTTGAGAAAGACTAAAGAACTCTCCGCCATCAGAAAAAGAATCAGGAGTAACGTTGAGGATTCCCATCACAAGTGGACGTTTTTGTTCCAGTAAGGCGGCTATTCTAGCCATAAATTTTTCTAGTGATCTGGAGTAGGATCTCCTAGCGGCTCTCCATCAAGATCTCCACTAGGCGGTTCTGGACTATCCCCAGTAGCTGAATCATCCCAATTCTCAGGAGGGCTTGGTTTCTTTCCCTCCATAATTTCATCTATCTGTTTCCTATCTATAGTTTCATACTCTAGAAGCGCTTCCGCCATTATTTCGAGCTTTGCTCTATTCTCTTCTAGAATTTTTTTTGCTTGTTGATAGCATTGATCGATAATTAAGCGGACTTCTTGATCAATCCTTTTCGCAGTTTCATTAGAAATCTGGGAGCTGGCATTGCCCGCTGATTTACCCAAAAAGATTTCCTCATTTTCTTCATAGTACATTAACGGGCCAAGATTTTCGGATAAACCCCACTTCGTTACCATAGCTCTAGCCATCTTGGTCGCTCTCTCTATATCATTCGATGCACCCGTCGTTATGCCGTCCAAGCCAAGGGTTATTTCTTCCGCCACCCTGCCTCCGAATAATGAACAGATCTGGCTCACTATCGATTGCTTACTCATCGAATATCGATCCTCTTCAGGCAAGAACATCGTAATACCCAAGGCCCTTCCTCGCGGGATTATTGACACTTTATAACTCGGGTCGTGCTCAGGAACGAGATATCCGACTATGCAATGACCTGCCTCATGATATGCGGTATTTTTCTTTTCTTTTTCGGACATAACCATTGATTTGCGCTCAGCACCCATCATTATTTTGTCTTTGGCTTGCTCAAACTGACTCATCGTCACGGCTCTTTTGTCTTGCCGTGCCGCGAACAAAGCCGCCTCATTAACCAAATTGGCCAAATCAGCTCCCGAAAACCCTGGCGTTCCTCTCGCTATAACCGCCGCATCTGCATCTTTCCCAAGAGGAACTTTTCTCATGTGAACTTTAAGAATTTGTTCTCTGCCACGGATATCTGGAAGCGCGACAACTACTTGCCGATCAAATCTTCCTGGTCTGAGCAGGGCAGGATCAAGAACATCCGGTCTATTTGTCGAGGCAATAACAATTATCCCTTCATTACCGTCAAATCCGTCCATCTCTACAAGCAACTGATTTAAAGTCTGCTCTCTTTCATCATGACCACCTCCTAAACCAGCGCCTCTGTGCCTTCCTACAGCATCGATTTCGTCGATGAATATTATGCATGGAATTTGTTTTTTTGCCTGATCGAACATATCTCTAACTCTCGATGCACCCACGCCCACAAACATTTCTACAAAGTCCGATCCCGAAATGCTAAAGAAGGGAACCTGAGCCTCTCCTGCAATAGCCTTGGCCAGCAGAGTTTTTCCTGTCCCCGGCTGGCCCACCATGAGAATTCCTCTAGGGATTCGACCACCCAACTTCTGGAACCTGCTAGGGTCTCTAAGAAATTCAACCAACTCCTGAACATCTTCTTTAGCTTCATCTACCCCAGCCACATCGTTAAAAGTTATTTTTATCTGGTCTTCACCCAATAGTTTTGCCTTGCTTTTACCAAAGGTTAACGGACCTCCTCTACCTCCAGCTCCTCCTTGCATCTGACGCATAAAAAACATGAAAACTGCTATAATCACCAGAATTGGAAAGCTGGCAACTAAAAGCTGAGTCCATATACTCTGTCTCTCAGGTTTATTGCCCTTGAAATCAACATTGTGATCAAGCATCTCTCCTATCAAAGCGTCATCAGCTATCTGCGGTTGAATCGTTTCAAATCTCCTTCCATCCTGATACTGACCTCGGATCGTGAGCCCCTCCACCTCAACTGATCTAACCTGGTTTTGCGATACCAAGTCCAGAAAGCTTGAATAATCAATCTCCTCATTCGCTGTCTGCGTATTGAAGTTCTGAAAGACCATTAACAATACTGCCGCTATAACTAGCCAGAGCAATAAATTTTTTCTCATATCATTCAAAATTAAATCCTCTATTCCCTAACAAATAAGGAGAATCTTATTCCTCATTTTAACGCCAATGACATGCGTTTTGCACAACTGAAAAAACCAAATATTTTATACTAATCGAGTGTCCACAATATGCCCACGACCCAAGATATAAAACTCTCTAGACTCCTTTCTAGATGCCGCTGGCTTAATCGTATTGACTTGATCGAATGAGCCTTCGATATCAGACCTTATGCTTTCAATACCATCCCCTTCAAAAACTTTAAGCAAAAGGCTTCCTCCTGCCCTTAATCTATTACAAGAAAAGAGCCATACATTTTCTACTAAGCTCATGATCTTAGCCTGATCAGTAATTCTAATACCTGTTAAGTTTGGGGCCATATCCGAAATTACAAGGTCTAAATCTCTATCTCCAATAACATTCAATATTTGTTTAACAATCGTAGGGTCCTCGAAATCACCCTGGATAAACTCAGCTCCGTCAACCGCTTGAATATCCTGCAAATCAACTCCGACGATCAACCCATTCCTGCCCACTCTTTGCCCAACTATTTGCAACCAACTCCCAGGGGCACACCCCAAATCCAAAACGGTCATTCCTTTGGACAGGATATTATATTTCTCATTAATTTGTACCAACTTGTAAGCCGCTCTTGATCTCAAACCAGACCGCCGTGAGCTCTCAACATACTGATCTTTTTGCTGTCTATCAATCCAGGATCGACCAGATTTCCTCTTTCTCATTTTTTTTAGCTGCCTTATGATGCTTAATAGAAAGAAAACAAATTCAAAAAAAAGATAATAGCTCAATATGGACAAGAAATTCCTAAAGAAACTAATATCTATAGGCCACAAACTCAGCCCTCTATTGAGAATATCCAAAAATGGACTATCCGAGAGCATATTAAATGAACTAAATCGGGCTTTGAATGACCACGAACTTATTAAAATTAAAATAGTAGCAGCAAAAGAAGAACGAAGTCAGATCTCTTTGGTGATAGAGAAATTACCAGAAACGATTATAGTGCAAAGCATAGGTGGAGTCTTGCTCGTATATCGGCCAAGCAACCAATCAAATCAGAAATTATCTAATATCTACAGATCTGAAAAACAGTGATCTACAAATGCTCTACGCTGCATATCTCGTACTCTACCTGACCTTTCGGCGTTGACACCACAACAACGTCACCAATCTGTTTCCCTATCAACGCCCTAGCGATCGGAGAATAAACCGATATCTTTCCGATTTTAATATCTGCTTCATCATCTCCTACAATCTGATAGACAACTTCCGAATCGTCTTCGTAATTCAAAATCTTTACCGTCACACCAAATATAACTTTCCCAGTGGCGGGGATATCCTTTACATCTATAACGTTTGAATGGGCTAATTTTCGTTCTATATCTAATATTCGTCCCTCTATAAAACCTTGCTCTTCCTTTGCATACTGATACTCTGCATTTTCTCTTAGGTCTCCCTGCTCTCTTGCTTCCGCAATAGCCTGGACTATCCTAGGCCTCTCCTGAGCCTTTAACCGCTCGAGTTCCAGTCGCAACATACTTTCTCCAGCGGATGTCATAGGAATCTTTTCCATATTAAATATCTACCCTGGATAGGTTTTAAAACATACTATTCTAATTCGTTTCACCGGCATCACAATATTAATACGAAGGTCTTTGCAAAGACTGAAGACTTCGTACCGTTATATCCTCTCCATGTTTCAAAGCTTCTACACAGGCTTTGCCTCCCGCAATAGTTGTTGTGTAACATACTTTATTCTGCAACGCGGTCCTCCGAATCTGGAAGGAATCTGCAATAGCTTGCTTACCCTCAGTCGTATTAACGATGAAATTTATCTCTTGGTTCTTCAACATATCAACTATGTGAGGACGACCTTCTTGGACCTTGTTAACTAATTTGACTGATATTCCTGACGTTTCAAGAGTTTTTTTGGTACCTCGCGTTGCTACGATTGAAAATCCTAATTCTGTGAGAATTTTGGCAATTTCAATCAAATCACTTTTGTCAGCATCTCTTACGCTTAGAAATGCATTGCCTTCGCTAGGGATAGGTTCGTTTGCTGCCATTTGCGCCTTACCATAGGCCTCCCCAAAATTTATGCCGATTCCCATCACTTCACCCGTGGATTTCATCTCCGGTCCGAGGATGGGATCAACCCCAGGGAATTTACCAAAGGGAAAAACAGCCTCTTTAACACTATAAAAATCAGGCACAATTTCTTGGGTAAACTTCTGTTCTTTCAGGGAAATACCTATCATGCACTTAGCAGCTATTTTTGCTAGGCTGGTTCCAATGCATTTCGATACGAAAGGAACAGTTCTTGAAGCTCTTGGATTGACCTCTAGAACAAATACTTCTTCCCCTTGAACAGCTAACTGCACATTCATCAATCCACAGACCTTTAGATGTTTAGCCATGCGAGCTACTTGATCTCGCATCCTATCTAATAGTTTCTCGGGAAGACTATATGGAGGCAATGAACAGGCTGAATCACCAGAGTGAATCCCTGCTTGCTCAATGTGCTGCATTACTGAACCAATCACTACATCTTGTCCATCAGATACAGCATCAATATCAACTTCGATTGCATGATCAAGAAACCGATCAAGCAAGACCGGACTATCACCCACAAATGCGGCGACCCTATCAATATAAGATTTTAACTCCAGTTGATCATAGACTATTTCCATTGCTCTCCCACCCAAGACATATGACGGTCTTGCCACTAAAGGGAACCCCAATTTCTCGGCCACAGCAAAGGCCTCTCCTTTTGTTTGGACAGTTTCATTAGCAGGCTGTTTCAAATCCAATTTTTTGATCAATTGCTGGAAGCGCTTGCGATCTTCGGCTTCATCAATAGCATCTGGCGAAGTTCCGATTATCGGAACACCTGCAGCCTCTAATTCGTTCGCCAGCTTTAAAGGAGTCTGTCCACCAAATTGAACAATAACGCCTTTTGGTTTCTCCAGCTCAATGACGGACATAACGTCCTCAAAGGTTAAGGGCTCGAAATAAAGCCGATCAGAAGTATCATAATCCGTGGAAACTGTTTCAGGATTACAGTTAATCATGATGGCTTCATATTTTTCCGATTTAATTGCTAAGGATGCGTGCACACAACAGTAATCAAACTCTATGCCTTGACCAATTCGATTGGGGCCACCACCAAGAATAATGATCTTAGGCTTGTCAGTAGGTTTTGCCTCACATTCAGCCTCATAAGTGGAATACATATAAGCGGTAGTAGATGTAAATTCCGCCGCACAAGTATCCACCCGCTTATATACAGGGAAAATACCATTTTTTTGTCGGTAGTCTCTAATCTGCGACTCAGGACACTCGAGCAAAGCAGCGATTCGCGAGTCTGAGAAGCCATTCTTTTTCAGCGAAACCATCGCATTCTTGTCCATCTCCTTCAACGTCGTTCCCTTGATGCTTTCTTCTATTTGAATCAAATTTCTGATCTGATCGAGGAACCAGGCATCTATGCCAGTGAGAGATCTAATCTTTTCTAACGGAAAATCAGCTCGGAAAGCATCTCCAATATAACGAATACGATCGGAGCTAGGCACCCGCAACTCCCTGGAAAGAGTTGCTTCCAGGTCTTCTTCCTCTATATCGATAATCGGTGTCAATCCAGATATCCCTATCTCTAGGCTGCGGAGCGCTTTTTGAAGACTCTCCGAGAACGTTCTCACTATCGACATTACTTCTCCAACCGATTTCATTTGGGTGGTTAGCACATCTTCAGCCTGAGGAAATTTTTCGAAAGTAAAACGAGGAATCTTCGTTACTATGTAGTCTATAGTTGGTTCAAACGAAGCCGGAGTAACCCCTCCCGTAATGTCGTTAGATATTTCATCCAACGTATAACCGATGGCCAATTTCGCGGCCACTTTGGCTATAGGGAACCCCGTTGCCTTTGAAGCTAGCGCAGAAGAGCGGGAAACTCTAGGATTCATCTCGATGACGACCAGCCTTCCTGTATCAGGGTCCACCGCAAATTGAACGTTTGAACCTCCGGTTTCCACTCCTATTGCTCTAAGGACTTTCAAAGACGCATTCCGCATAAGCTGATATTCTTTATCAGTAAGCGTCTGGGCAGGGGCTACTGTAATCGAATCACCAGTATGAACACCCATTGGATCAAGGTTTTCTATTGAACAAACTATTATGCAGTTATCTTCTTTGTCCCGAATAACTTCCATTTCAAATTCTTTCCAACCCAGTAACGACTCATCAATTAACAACTCTTTCGTTGGAGAAAGCTCTAGGCCACGAGAACAAATCGTCTCAAAATCTTCCTGGTTATATGCGACGCCTCCTCCTGAACCACCTAAAGTGAAAGAAGGCCTAATCACGCAAGGAAATCCTAGAGCTGCTTGAACCTGTCTTGCCTCTTCCAAAGAATGTGCTATAGCGCTTCTAGGGGTTTCAAGTCCTATAGATTTAATTACTTGATCAAACTGCTGTCTGTCTTCAGCTTTATCAATCGATTCTTTTGATGCGCCTATAAGTTCAACGTTAAACTTTTGAAGCACCCCTTCTCTAGTTAAATCTAGAGCACAATTAAGTGCGGTTTGCCCGCCCATCGTAGGCAATATTGCTTGAGGTCTCTCTTTTTCAATGATGTTTGCTACGTTCCTCCAATGAATTGGTTCAATATACGTCGCGTCTGCCATCTCCGGGTCAGTCATTATCGTAGCCGGGTTAGAGTTAACGAGAATGACTCTGTAACCTTCTTCCCTCAGTGCCTTGCAAGCCTGAGCACCGGAATAGTCGAACTCGCAAGCCTGGCCAATAACTATCGGGCCAGCACCAATAATCAATATACTCGATAGGTCTTCTCTCTTAGGCATGTCTTTCCTTCATGAGCTTCACAAAATCATCAAACAAATACTGAACATCATGAGGCCCCGGGCTAGCTTCGGGGTGCCCTTGAAAACCAAAGGCCGGTAAGCTTTTATGACGGATTCCTTGAATACTGTTATCAAATAAAGATCTATGACTAACGGTAACGGTCGACGGAAGATCGTTTTCATCAAGACAAAATCCGTGATTTTGACTTGTGATCATTACCTCTCCTGTCACAAGGTTCTGAACCGGGTGATTTGCACCGTGATGACCATGTAACATTTTTTTTGTACGCATTCCTGAAGCAAGTCCGAGAATTTGCAAACCCAGACATATCCCAAAGATAGGTAATTTTTCCGTCAACAAAGCCCGAGTGGTTTCAATTGCATATTTGCAGGGATAAGGATCTCCCGGGCCATTTGAAAGAAACACACCATCAGGGGTCAATGCCATTATTTCCTCGAAAGATGTTTTTGCAGGAACCACCAAGACCTCACAACCCCTATCAACTAGAAGCCGCAAAATATTGCTTTTGACCCCAAAATCCAATGCTACAACTTTGTATTTCTTCTCTGAAATCATTTGATACTCTTTATCAATATGCCAGCTGCCTTCATTCCAGACATAAGATTCCTGACTGCTTACTTGCTTAACTAGGTCCATCCCTTTTAGACCGGAAAATTCTCTCGCCGCAGAAATCGCTCTTTCTAGGCCAGAATCATTCAATAAAGACCCAGATATTATTGCACCTTTTTGCGAACCGCTTTCTCTTAGAATACGAGTTAGCTTACGAGTATCAATATCAGCAATTGCAACAGTCTTGTTCTGAATCAGGAATTCACTCAAGGTCATCTGACTTCGCCAGTTACTTGCTAGCTCACATAAATTTCTGATTACTAATCCGGAGGCCCATATCCTCGGAGACTCATTATCTTCGAGATTTATTCCAGTGTTGCCAATATGGGGGTATGTAAGAGTAATGATCTGTTTTGTATAAGAAGGATCTGTGAGGATTTCCTGGTATCCGGTAATCGCTGTATTAAAGACAACCTCTCCAACACAAAGTCCGTCAACTCCAATCGCAGTTCCCTCGAAGATTACCCCATTTTCGAGAGCAAGTACTGCTTTGTTTTCCAAGAAAAACTCCTTTTGTTAAGTCCCTTTGAGCAAATCGCAGCCCGAAAAAAAAGCGAGAGGAAAGGTTCCACCCCGCTTTTGAAGTTAAGCCAAGAGTTTAATCGACCAACAATTTCTGGTCCAGTATTGACTTCAATCTTTCACAACAGCTTTTTTCCTAGGACATCATCCATGCCATAAAACCCTGAATCAATTCCAGAAACCCACTCCGCGGCGCGCAAAGCACCGGACGCGAAATTATCTCGGGTTCTAGCCTTGTGGGTAATTTCTATAGACTCATTCTTGGCAATAAACATAACTTTATGTTCGCCCACGATGTCTCCACCTCGGATAGCATGAAATCCTATGGTCCCTGACTTCCTCGGAACATCAGAACCGAATCGTCCATGCTCAGCAACTTTTTTGAGCTCCTTCCCAAGAATTTTCACTATATTTTCCCCCAGAGAAAGCGCTGTTCCAGACGGAGAATCAATTTTTTTACTGTGATGGTACTCAACAATCTCCACATCTACAGAGTCTCCAAGAACCTCGGCTGCAGATTCCACAAGGTTCATGATCAAATTAACGCCGAGGCTATAATTGCTGGAGTAAACTATCGGGACAGACTTGCTGATTTCCCTTAGACGTTGCTCCCCCGAAACTTCTAATCCAGTCGTCCCAATAACCATAGGGACTTTCGCTTGATAACAAAACTCAGCATTCTTGCATGTCGCTTGAGATGTCGTAAAATCTATGGCCACATCGATATCTCTCAATACAGCTTGGAGAGAATCAGTTATTTTTACCCCCGTAGAGTCCGTTCCAGAAACAATCCCTGAATCCTCTCCTATGGACTTAATTCCCGGCTGATCAACGGCAGCAACCAAGGCAAGATTTTCAAAATCTTCTAGTCCCCGAATAAGTGCTCCTCCCATCTTTCCTGCAGCACCTAAAATTGCAACTCTCGTCATTTCATTTTTCCTCGAGCATGGGTTTTTAAGCTAACATTAATCTCTTAAAGTATCGACGAACCCTTTTACCTTATCAAACCAGCCCGCCTCCTGCGGTCGCTGTTTCTCACTACCATGTTTGGAAAATTCTCTCAAAAGATCCTTCTGCTTTTCATTCAGCGAAACTGGTGTTTCTATGATTACACGGCAATATAAATCACCTATCCCACCACTTCTAACCTGGCTAACGTTAACGCCTTTCCCACGAAGCCTAAACTGTTTTCCTGTTTGAGTTTCCGGCGGAATCTTTAGCGTAACCCGTCCATTCAAAGTTGGGACCTCAAGCTCACCCCCCAAAGCCGCATCAACAAAATTCAAGGGCACATCGCAGTAGAGATGCTCTCCTTGTCTCGCAAATATATTGTGTTCTCTTACTTCTACCTGGACGTACAAATCCCCTGAAGGCCCACCATTGGTTCCAGCTTCGCCTTGACTAGATAGTCTGACCCTATCACCGGAATCCACACCTGGTGGTATCTTCACAGAGAGGGTTTTCTGCTCCTCGACACGGCCCTGCCCTCTGCACTTTCCACAAGGGTCACTTATCACTTTGCCCTGCCCTCTGCATCTCGGACAGGTTTGCTGAATAGAAAATATACCCTGCCGAGCAGAGATTTGCCCTACGCCACCACACTGAACACAATCTATTGGTGCGGTTCCTTTCTTGGCCCCTGAGCCTTTGCAATCATTGCATTGAACCAAGGTCGGGATTTTTATATTTGGATTACAGCCCTTCACCGCTTCTTCCAAATCCAAGGTCAGGACATAACGCAAGTCAGAGCCTCTGGAAGCGCCCCCTCTCTGAGCGCCCGCTCCCCCGAATATGTCTCCGAAAACATCTTCAAAAACAGAGCTAAAACTTCCTGAGCTACCAAAGCCGCCAAAACCTCCTGAACCACCACTGCCATCGACTGCGGCATGTCCAAACTGGTCGTAGGCTTGCTTTTTCTCTTGGTCTAATAATACTTCAGCTGCCTCACTTGCCTCTTTGAATCTCTTCTCCGCCTCAGCATCATCCGGATTGCGATCAGGATGGAACTTCATAGCTAAACGACGATAAGCCTTCTTAATATCTTGTTCAGAAGACGATTTCTGAACACCTAATACTTCGTAGTAATCTCGTTTTGCCATTTTTCCATCTTATGAACGAACTTTTCGTTAATGACTTTTGACCAATCTAAACAGAATACGAACGACCGATTCTATTTCTCGTCTTTAACTTCTTTCTCGTCTTTAACTTCTTCGAATTCCGCATCCACCGCATCAGGATTTGATTCCGAACTTCCTTCATCAGGTGCAGGATCCGGCTGCGCGTCAGTATACATTTTCTGAGCCAAAGAAGAGCTCAAATCAGTTAATTCCTTAGTCTTGGTTTCTATTTCATCTTTATCGCCAGACTTAAGAGCTTCTTCAAGTCGAGAAATGGCATTTTCTATAGCAGCTTTTTCTTCGGAGTCTACTTTTTCACCCGCTTCCTCCAAAGTTTTCCTGGTAGCATGAATAATCCCATCTGCAGTATTTCTGACAGTCACAAGTTCTTCGAATTTCTGGTCCTCTTCAGCATGAGATTCTGCATCTCGAACCATATTCTCTATCTCCTCATCAGAAAGTCCGCTAGACGCTTTTATGACAATCGATTGCTCTTTCCCAGTGGCTTTATCTTTCGCAGACACGTTCAGAATACCATTGGCATCCAGATCGAAACTAACTTCGATTTGCGGAGTTCCGCGCGGCGCCGGAGGAATTTCTGCCAGATCAAACTGACCTAGTGATTTATTTTGTCCGGCTTGTTTCCTTTCTCCCTGCAACACATGAATAGTTACTGCCGGCTGATTGTCCTCTGCGGTCGAAAACACCTGCGACTTTTGTGTCGGAATAGTTGTATTCTTGTCTATGAGAGAACTCATAACCCCTCCCATGGTTTCAATGCCCAAGGATAAGGGGGTAACATCGAGCAACAAGACATCTTTGACATCTCCTGAAAGCACCGCCCCTTGAATTGATGCTCCCAATGCCACAGCTTCATCAGGATTTACATCTTTTCGGGGTTCTTTTCCGAAAAATTCCTTCACCCTGGCTTGGACTAGAGGCATCCGGGTCTGCCCGCCTACCAAAATAATGTCATCAATTTGGGAGACTCCTAAATCAGCATCTTTCAAAGCAATCCTTAAAGGCTCCAAAGTTCGCTCTACAAGATCCTCGACAAGAGATTCCAACTTCGATTGAGTAACCTTAATCACTAGGTGTTTTGGTCCAGCATTATCTGCAGTTATATAAGGAAGATTAACTTCTGTCTGCCCACTACTAGACAACTCGATCTTGGCTTTCTCAGCTGCTTCTTTTAAACGCTGAAGAGCTAAAGGATCGCTATGGAGGTCCATTCCATGGTCCTTCTTAAACTCATCGGCCAGATAATCAATTAAACGAAGATCGAAATCCTCTCCCCCCAAAAAGGTATCTCCATTAGTAGAAAGAACCTCAAATTGTTTTTCTCCATCCACGTCTGCAATTTCTATTATCGAAATATCAAACGTACCACCTCCCAAATCATAAACCGCTATTGTGGAATCGCCGGTAGCCTTATCCATCCCATAGGCTAGAGCTGCCGCGGTTGGTTCATTAATAATTCGCTTAACATCCAGCCCTGCGATTTTTCCAGCATCTTTAGTCGCCTGCCTCTGAGAATCATTGAAATATGCTGGAACGGTGATAACCGCTTCCTCAACTCCTTCTCCCAGATAATCTTCAGCGGTTTTTTTCATTTTTGCTAAAACTTGTGCCGATACCTGAGGTGGAGCTATTTTTTCTCCCTTAACCTCCACCCAGGCGTCACCGTTCTCTGCCTTGGAAATACTATAGGGCACCATTTTTATATCTCTTTGAACGACCTCATCATCGAATTGCCTTCCTATAAGACGCTTTACAGCATACAGGGTGTTTATGGGGTTAGTGACCGACTGCCGTTTAGCCGATTGCCCTACCAGAATTTCACCCTCTTCTGCATACCCTACGACTGAGGGCGTTGTTCTATCACCCTCCGAATTCTCTATAATCCTGGATTCAGTTCCTTCGAGAACAGCAACACAAGAGTTTGTTGTTCCGAGATCTATGCCAATAATCTTTCCCATTTTTTTCTCCATTTATTCTCGATACAAAACCGACTAAAGACCTTACTTAATCAATTCGCAGTTTAAGAGTATCGGTTAACAATTAATTATTCGTCGTCGCTGCCTTTAACAACCATCACCATGGCGGCTCGAAGCAAACGATCTTGTATCTTCCAGCCTTTCTGGACTACAGCCGCCACCGAATTGGGTTCCATATCACTATTTTCTACCATAGACATGGCCTGGTGTTCAGAGGGATTAAAGGGCTCCCCTAGGGGATCAATCGAAGTAACCCCTTCTTTACCTAGCACATCGACCAACAACTTATGACAAAGGCTGACACCTTCACTTATCGCATCGGAATTAAGATCCTGTTCAGCGACCCCTATCTCGGATGCTTTTTCCAAACTGTCAATGACGGGAAGCAGATTCTGGAGGAATTTCTCTAGTCCATATTTGTGAGCGCTTTCAATCTCCCTAGCAGTCCTTTTTCGCATGTTTTGCATTTCAGCCTCAGCTCTTAGGGCCGCATCTTTGTGCTTTTCTATCTCCAAAAGCACATTTTCAAGTTCAGAGGCTATACTCTCGGGAGTTTCATCTTCTCCACTGACTTCTTCATCTGATTCGGAAGTGGTCTGGTTGATTTCAACAGACTCTCCCTCTAGCGCTTCTTTTTCTGAGTCTTCTTTTTCTACCTGATCTTCATCTGAATCTACCATCGAATTATTTCCGTAATACATATCACTTATGATCTTTATATGGGGACCAAATCAGAGCATTCAAGTACTTATGATCAAATATCGTTATTTTTTATGGGCCTCCAAGGCGGCACTAAGAATTTTTGAGGTAGCATCAACAATAGAGATTACTCTATCGTATTGCATACGAGTGGGGCCAATGACCCCCAATACGCCCACCAAATCACCGTCAACGCGATAGGGAGAAGTAACAACGGAACATTCCCCAAGGACATCATAACCGGACTCATTGCCAATGAAGAGCTGAACTCCATCAGAATTCATGCATCGATCAAGCAAATGCAAAATATCCCCTTTCATGGAAATAGCCTGGAAAAGCAGACGAACATCCTCTAGCGCTTGATTTGTCGTCAACAAATTTTCCTGGCCATTTATTACGTAGTCATTTGAAAAATCGGGATCAAACGCTTTATCAGCAATTTCTATGGTCGCCTGCATTAAGCTACTGATATTATCCCGATCAATTTTCATCGAGCCTACCAACCGCCCCTGGATATCGCTTAACGGTGCTCCAGAAAAATTTGAATTCATATAATTAGAAGCTTCCCGAAGTTGGGATTCGGTATAACATTCTTTGGTATAAATGACCCTGTTCTGGACTTCATGGTCATCAAGGACCAAGATTATAAGGACTCTGTTCCCCTCCAGACTCAAAAAATCTACCTGACGCAAGGTTGCCTGATTTTTTTTCGGCAAAGTCACCAACCCTGCCATTCTTGAAAACTCTGATAACATTACTGACGCTGACTCAACTAACTCTTTAGAAGATAAATCGGGGTCTAGCGTTCTATTAAGACTAGCCAGATCATACTCAGCAAGAGGATTAACATTAATTAGGCTGTCCACAAAAAATCTATAGCCCAAGGAAGTTGGAACTTTCCCAGCCGACGCATGAGGAGAGCTAACATAGCCCAACTCTTCCAAGTCAGCCATGATATTGCGCACAGTAGCTGAGCTTACCTGCACTTCAGAAGATCCAGCTAAAATTTTGGAGGCGACAGGCTGGCCTCCCTCTATATACTTTTCAACGAGAGAGTTCAGTAGAATCTTAGCCTTTTCGTTTAAAGGATCTGACAAACCTATTACCAAATCACATTTTTCTGCAGATTCATAGTAAACTAACTGCTAGAAAGTACTCAATGAATTAATATCTATCAAGAAAAAAGCGCTACGCAAAAGGAACATTAGAGTTTGTTAACTAACCTTGACATCAAATCGCTTAAGCTGGTTGATCACATTTCTCTTGAAATAAGAGAAGGGATGAATGTTATTACTGGAGAAACGGGAGCAGGGAAATCGATTCTGCTAGGAGCACTTGGCTTGGCGCTAGGCGAAAGAGCTGATGCATCTCTAATTCAAACCAACGAGGAAAAAACGGAGATTAGCGCTAGATTTGAACTCGAGCAGCAACCCACTGCTTTAAAGTGGCTGCAGAATAAAGCCCTGGATGACGGGACTCTTTGTATACTTCGTCGAATAATACCCAAGCAAGGCTCGTCTAAAGCATTTATTAACGGAAGCCCCACAACGCTTTCGGAGCTAAAGACATTTAGCCAGATGCTACTTGATGTGCATTCCCAGCACGAGCATCAATTGCTCCTTAAAAAGAATCATCAACTAAAACTGATCGATAAATTTGGAGACCTCGAAAATCTTCTAGCCAAAACCTCTGAGAATTTCAAAAAAATGCGGGAAATTGAAATAGCTCTCGAAGAATTTCTCACGAACCAAGAAACGCACCAAGCCAACGAACAATTGTTGCGCTATCAATTAGAAGAACTTGCAAAGCTCGATATCCAAGAAGGAGAAACCGAATCACTGGAATCCACCTACAAAGAACTCGAAACCGCCTCTAAAAATAAGGAAAAGATAAAGGAAGCTATAGCGATACTCAGTGGCGAGCAAGATAGAAATCTAGGGTCACTGCTGAACAAGTCAATTAAAGACCTGGAGAGCGTTGATAGTGAACGCTTACTACAATCCAAGGAAATGCTAAAGTCGGCTTATATCCAGATAGAGGAAGCATCTAGCGATCTATCTCTGTTCCTAGATAATTTCGACACAAATATTGGAAGGCTAGAAGAAATTGAAGATCGTCTAGGAAAAATTTACGAAATTTCCAGAAAACATAAGGTACAACCGGAAGAGCTAGTCGAACTTTCCGATTCCTTAGAAAAAGCTGTTTTAAAGATAGACTCTTTGGAAACAGGTTATCAGGAACTTTCAAACTCGTTGGAAACAGCAAAAACTACTTTTTTTGCAAATTCCAAACTCCTGTCAACGGCCCGAGTGAAAGCAGGACACAGACTAGAAAAGAAAGTCACTCAAAGCTTACGAAGTCTAGGAATGGAGGGAGCAATATTTAAGGTCAATATAACTCAAGAAAAAAACGTCTCGGCTCACGGGACCGATGACCTAGAGTTTTTAATTTCAACTTTACCAAAGGAAGAGCCCAAACCACTCCATAAAATTGCCTCAGGCGGAGAGTTGTCTAGAATTAGTCTCGCAATTCAGGTCGCAACGACTTCAGGTAAAGATACCCCAACAATCGTTTTCGATGAAATAGACGCGGGGATCGGCGGCCCCACCGCTGAAGTGGTAGGCAATTTACTCCAACAACTTGGTCTTCGCACACAGGTAATATGTGTTACTCATCTTGCCCAAGTCGCCGCAAAAGGCGAGACCCAATACTTGGTCTCAAAAGATTTCCGGAACGGAGATCTTTATACCAGCGTAACCGAGCTAGATGAAGAAAACCGCATCAAAGAAATATCTAGAATGATAGGGGGTATAGAGGAAACAGCTCAGTCGCTTTTGCACGCTAAGGCAATACTGAACAAGTCAAAACCTTAATTCACTTACAATTAGCACATAATCCGTACATATTCAGATGGTGATCAGTCAATTCAAAGCCCAGCTCGATTGCTATCTCCTTTTGACGCGTTTCGATCTTATCGTCCGAGAACTCTTCTACTTTGCCGCACCTTTGACAGACAATATGATCGTGGTGCTCCTCGGACGATAATTCAAAGACTGCGTGACCTCCTTCAAAGTTGTGCCTTGTTACCAATCCGGCCTGTTCGAACTGTGTCAGCACTCGATACACGGTCGCCAATCCAATTTCTTCATCAGCAGAAATCAGCATCTTGTATACATCTTCCGCACTAACATGCTGGGTTTCAGTATCCTCGAGCACCTGCAAGATCTTTATGCGAGGAAGAGTAATCTTTAATCCAGCTTCTTTAAGTTCCTTGCCTCTTTCCGGCATTTTTTCCTCTTTAGCTCTCTTTCTTAGATTTAATACTTTCTTAAAGAAAGATACACTACTATTTTTAAAATTAGTATAAGAAAGAGGGCACTTTGTTTAGGCCATATATAGCAATCTTGTTAGTTACGCTTTGTTTAGGAGCTTGCTCATCTTTTAATTTCCCTGGCGTATATAAACTTCGTATTCAGCAGGGAAATGTTATCACGCAGCAAATGATAGATCGACTAAAGCCCGGAATGTCGAAAAGTCAGGTAAAATTCGTTCTTGGGAATCCTTTAATCAGCGATCCACTCGAAATTGAGCGATGGGATTACATTTATACCATTCAAATATCGGGAGGAGAGCTGAATAAACAGATGCTTTCCGTTTTTTTTGAGGAAAACAGACTAACTTACTTCGTAGGTAATTATCTTCCTAGCGAACAAGCTGAAGGTAACGAAACAGAAAAGAATTCTTAGTAAGGAAGCCAAATTAGATCGATCCAAATATGGTTAAAAACAACACGATACCTATCTAATTTCAGCCAGCTCATTTTCTTTTTTTTTACCGTAAAGAACATCTGCTCGCCGGCTAAATGCATCTACCACCATTTCCACTGAACCCGTAAGAATTTTCCCAAGAGTTTTATTAAACAACTTTCCTTTAAGTTCATAATTTAATGTCATCTCTACCTTACATCCTGAGGCACCAAGAGAGGAGAAAAACCAGCTTCCTTCGAGCTTATCTAGAGGACCCTCCACCAGTTCCATTTCTATTCTGTCTGGCGGATAAATGGAATTATTAGTCGTCAACTCATAATTAATTCCGGCTTTTTTTAAGGATAATCTAGCCAACACTCCGCCATCAGTTTCCTGGAGAATAGAAGACCCGGAACACCCCGGAAGAAATTCAGGGTATCTCGAAATATCATTCACGAGATCAAACAAATTTTGCTTGGAATATGGCAATAATATAGAACGACTAATTTGCTGCATCTAGCTGACGAAAGTCATTGCGATGACAAGAAAAATTCCACCTGGCGCAACGAAACGAAGAGAAAAAACGAGCGATTTCAGCAACCAAGAAGGAACCTCGCTAAGTTGGCTACTTAAGATTTCTTTATCTAGCCTCCATCCTACAAACAAACTTATCAATATTCCGCCAAAAGGTAAGAGGATATTGTTGGAAAGAAAATCCATAGAATCGAAAAATGTTTTATCAGGAAGAAGCGTGAACTCGTTCATAATATTAAAGGAAAGCGCGCTTCCAAGGCCCAAAATCCAGGCTAGAAAACCTATAAGATATGCGCTTGCAGCCCGACTCAATCTCCTTTTCTCCGAGAGCCATGCTATCGCTGGCTCGCTGATGGAGATCGCTGAAGTAATCGCAGCAAATGTCACGAGCAAGAAAAAGAGAGAACCAAAAATCTGACCTCCCAGCATATTCCCGAAAGCCAAAGGAAGTGAGACAAACATCAAACCGGGGCCGGCTGATGGCTCCAATTGATTTGCAAATACTATTGGAAAGATAATCATCCCGGAAAGCAGCGCTACGATTGTATCCAAGACTCCGATTGTCAGCGCAGAGCTGGCAATTCCTGAAGATTGGGGCAAATATGCTCCATAAGCCATAATCGCTCCCATGCCTAGACTCAGGGTAAAAAATGCCTGCCCCATGGCAAGGAAAACAGAGTCTCCCGAGAAATCCTCTGGTTTGGGAGAAAACATAAAATCCAGACCCTCTAAAAAGTGACCTGAAGTAGCCGCCGCCCAAAATACCAGGAGAACCAATAGAAAAAATAGACCGGGCATAAGAAATTTGACTGCTTTCTCGAGCCCCCGACCAACGCCTCTTGCCGTAATGATTATGGTTAGAGACATGAATGCCGTATGCCAGAATATCAACCTTTGGGGACTGCCTATAAAGTTTTCGAACAGGCTCTCGGCAGCAACAGAATCAATCTCTACAAATAGACCTTGCATCATCTTAATCAAATAGGCTAAAGCCCAGCCAGCAATCACAGAATAAAAAGATAAAATCATAAACCCCGCGATAACGCCCATCCAACCAATCAACTGCCATCCTGAATTAGCATAAGAACGTCTTGCTAGAATTTGCATAGAACTAATCGGGCTGCTGCGGCCAGCTCGCCCTAGAACAATTTCCGCAATCATTATTGGTAGACCGATAACAGCTATGCAAAGCAGGTAGGCGATAACAAAGACGCCGCCGCCATTTTCTCCGGTTACATACGGGAATCGCCAGATATTTCCCAGCCCTACCGCAGAACCAGCAGCCGCCAGAACAAAAATTAATCGAGAGGACCACATACCAGAAGAATTATTCATTAGGATTTGCCATAAACAAGAACCTCTATTCAATCATATTTGAGAGCATTTTGATCCCTGATAAATTAACAACTACTCGACAATTTATATTTTCAGAAGTGAGCCTATAATGACTCTCAATATATCTTAAAAGAATTTGTTTTGGCTGCAAAGAAACCAAAAACACAATCCAATACTATCGTCCTAAACAAGCGAGCCCGATTCGATTACCACCTACACGAACGAATTGAGGCAGGTCTTGCGTTACAAGGATGGGAAGTAAAGGCGCTAAGGGGAAAAAAAGTTCAGTTAGTAGATTCATATGTGTTCGTGCAGAAAGGAGAAGCTTTTCTTTCGGGCTGTAACATAACACCAACTAAATCAGTTTCGACTCACATCAATCCCGAGCCACAACGAACCAGAAAACTACTAATGCATCGCAAAGAAATAGATCAACTGATCGGGGCAATACAGAAAAAAGGAAAGACCTGTGTTGCAACCGCCTTATACTGGAAAAACAATAAAGTGAAGTGTGAAGTTGCACTAGCTTCCGGAAAAAAAACACATGATAAGAGACAGGCGGTAAAAGAGCGGGACTGGAATAGAGATAAATCAAGGATGCTTAAAGAAACAAGATAGATCGGCTAACTTTGATTTCCCTAATTTCTTTAAAATCAAAAC
>PAPD01000027.1 GCA_002708765.1 Gammaproteobacteria bacterium
ACCCAATCAATCTATATCCATTTTTTCTTCTAAAACGCGAAAAAAAAAAGAAAATTCTGTAAATAATAATGATTATCATTTGCATTATTGTTTTTTTCTGTTACTATATCTTTGCTTCTTAAGGACGTGGGTCGAGTCTAGATATATCGCCTAACTTCCCTCCGTCCACGTCCTTTGAAGCACTATAGACTTAACAGAGAAGAAGGAGCGCCAATGGTTCCGAATGACACTAAATCAGTGATATCCCTAGTAATAGCGGAATTCAAGTACTGGTTCACGATTCTCGGAACTCTAACTTCTCTATATGCCGTGAGCTGGTATCCGTTTCTGACGAAATAATCCTCTGACCAGAATGATTAATAAAAGCCCAGGTAGTTCTCCAGCTACAGACGTTCAAACATTGCTAGCTACAATTTGTTATCTTATGTCACGTCATGCTGAAAACCCGTCTTCACATCTAGCCAACATTATTAGTGATCACTTTTCGATATTACAAAACCATCCCGATTGCCAGTCGGGCGTTTTGAGAGATCTGGGGAGAAGACTTGGGGTTCATTGGCATAATCTAGCAATGTCTGGCGCAAAAAGAGATAACTCTCTAATACATTAGTCGCAATTCTAATTGAAGACCCTTTAATGCCTAGCTAGACTGCTGAGCACAACATCTTTACCATTCAACAATGGCAAATCGCTATTAATTTTTAAAGATCGTGAAACGTAAAGGTAACTAGAATGAACCGAATCAATCTGCAACCAAGTGGAGATCAAGTACGAGCTTTTCGGGACAGAAAAACAGGAAAACCTATCTACATGTTGAATCTCTTAAAATTCAAAGCAAAGGCGGAATACAAGGACCAGCGAGCGACAGATCTTACAGGTAGAGAGGCTTATGCCTTATACGGAGCAGGTTTTGATCAGGTGATGAAACCTCTTGGTACTGAAATTATCTACTCTGGAGAAATCAGAGGGTTCCTTATTGGTTTTGGAGAAGGCGACTGGGACTCTGTAGCTTTAATTAAATACCCATCTACCGACGTAATGTTAGATATGTTTCGCAATCAATCCTATCAGGAGATACAGATTCACCGCGAAGCTGGGCTTGAGGGCCAGTTGCTCCTTGAATGCGGTCCTGGCTTTCAATTCGTCTGATTTCCAACGGAGAAACAATAAGTGCGTATAATATATATTATGTTAAATTATAAAGGTCGGTATCAATCCTAGCCGGGATGCTGGATAGCCCTATCAAGACAAACCAGGTAAAAACTAATCCTCTCCTTTCGAGAGTATTCGATTCAGGACTTTCCCTTGTGGACTTGAGAGCTCCCATCGAGTTCGCAAGAGGTTCTTTCCCTGGCGCCCGAAATCTCCCAATACTCTTGGATGAAGAGCGCGAGTTAGTAGGAATAGAATATAAGCAAAAAGGAAATACTGCGGCTCTTGCGTTAGGACTAAAGCTAGTGTCTGGTCCGAAACGTCAAAAAAGGACTCAGGAATGGATAGATTTCCTTGCGACTAATCCAGATTCGCTTCTCTTTTGTTTCCGCGGTGGATTGCGCTCCAAAATTGCCTCCCAATGGATCGAAGAAGCTGGTTTTAAACCAGAGATTATTCCGCAAGGTTACAAGAAAATCCGAACTGAACTACTTGAAGTATTTGAGAACCAGCCAGGTCTGCTGGTTCTCGGAGGAAAGACTGGTGCGGGTAAAACAGCGATTATAAAAGAGTTTGAAGAATCAGTTGACCTAGAGGGTCTCGCGTGTCATCGAGGGAGCGCTTTTGGCAGGACCACCCGAGAACAACCCACTCAGATCAACTTTGAAAATGCCCTGGCAATTAAACTATACATAAAACGCGACAGCACTGCCATTCTGATAGAAGACGAGGGAAAATTAATTGGCAGAAACTATTTACCAAAACCTTTTCGTGCTTCGATGTCATTATCTCCCTTAGTTCTCCTAGATGAGCCTACTGAGAGCAGAGTAGAAAATATCTGGCACGAATACATTGTTAATCAACTTTCTGAATATGAATCTTTTTTTGGCGAAGCAGCGAACCATGAGTTTTCTAGTTACTTGCAAGCTTCTCTCGAGAATATTAAGAAAAAACTTGGAAATGTTCTCTACCTTGAACTTAAAGGCGTCATGTCTTCTGCCCTGACCCAAGGAAAACAAGAAGACCACAAGATATGGATTAGAAAATTACTCGAGCTTTATTATGACCCCATGTACGAATATCAGCTGCGCCAAAAGCAAAGAAGAGTCATTTTCACTGGGGATGCATTAGAGATCAGGCACTGGCTATCAGATTTTTATCGTAAGTAGCCTCTATTAACTAACGCTGCTCGTCCGTCTTCATTATCTGGAACTTTATCTCCGGATGTTTCTCAAGAAGAAGCTCTAGATCCCCCCGCGAAAGCTCATAAAGTGAGCAAGGAGTTGCGGCGACCGCGGTTGCATTTCTTGGTTCTTCTCTCAAAAGCGCTGCTTCACCAAAAAAGTCTCCTGCGTACAGAACAGCTAATTTTTCAATCGAGCCAGAATGCTCTATTTCCACTTTAGCTACACCACGAGCTATGAGAAACAAAGAGTTTCCTTTATCACCCTGTCTTATAATTGTTTTCCCTCGCGGAATAATTTTCGGCCTTAAAAGACCTGCAAGCCTATTTCTATCTTCCTCATTCAGGCCTCGAAACATAGGAACCTTTCCAACTAGCTCCTCAACTTTTATCTCCAGACTACCTGATAAATTATTGTTTTTTAATATTTTTAATTGCTCGTTCTGTTCATCTCTAATCTTCGAAGCAATACCCCCTTTTAAGAGTCCCAACCTAGAGGCCGTTCCGATGGATTCATGTTCAGCAATCAGAATCAGCCTCTGACCCAATTGCTCTTGGACCGCTTCGATAAATTCAGGGTATTGAGAACCAACGTCATCAATTTGCTGCCGGATTACGTTAACTATCTCCTCGTATGATTTTCTAACCTTGTCTTCACTAAAGATCTCCGCGTCTTGTTTACCAGAAATGACAGAAAATTCTTTAATAACAGCACTAGTTGACCGGTATCTCCCCCAGCTAACGGTATAGTCTCGAACTACTCTCGAAGCAGCCCTTCTCTCCACCCAGGACTTGAATCCCAAAATTTCCAATATTTTGGAAAAAAAATCATCCATCGTCCTAACCATTGTTCTGGCAACATTCGATGTAGGCATTTCTCCTCTATATCTAACACCATCGATCTGCATTTCGAGCCAGCTGTCTAATTCTCTATATGCCCATTCGTCTATCAACCCTTGCGCAAACAAATCATAAACTACTGTCTTTTCACGTGCCAAACACCTCAGCGAAAGCACCGAGATGGCCTCTTCTGAAGACAACTCACTAGCTATCTTATTTATTTGACCGTCCAATGTCGTCAGATCCTGCTCAAATTTCCCTCGCATATTCCTTGCAATACGTTCTGAAAAATATCCCCCCTCAACCACTTCGTTCAGGCGATTTCTACCCGCCTTTCGCGCCTGCTTGTTGCCTTCGAGCTTTGCGATGGAGTCAGCTTTACTTAACGCATCTAAACCCAAATATTTAACGAGCAATTCAATCGTTAAGCCCTGGACGATCAAAGTAAATAGAACAGCGCCCATTACAATTGTTTCTAGGGTCTCCTTGTATTCAAATTCAGGGAGCGAAAGAACAATAGCAAGCGCAATTGCCCCTCGTAACCCACCCCAATACATAACCAGTTTAAAAGGCATACCAATCGACTCACTTCCCGGAATTCGTCCAACCAAAGGCACTCCTAAGAACACAACTAAACCTCTTGCCAAAAGCATTGAACCGGCTACCAACAAGATCTCATCTATTGACTGCCATAGCGCGTTTAAATCTATCTGAAGTCCGACTAGAAGGAAGATCAATACATTGGCAACGTACGCCAGATACTCCCAAAAGTGCTCCATAAAACCTGCGCTGGAGGGAGAAATTTTTGATTTCCCCCAGGAACCCATCGTCATGGCTGCGGCTACCACAGCCATAATTCCACTGACATGGAAAATATGCTCGGCAACTATAAAAGCAAAATAGGCAAGAATAGTTGTCAGGGTGATCTCTATATCTGCGTCTTCCTCAACCATTCCTATCAAGGTGCCAGTCGCCCATGCGAAGAGTAATCCGACTAGAACTCCTCCAAGGAAAACAACAAAAAATTCGGAAGCACCCGCAAAAAGAACTTGCGATGAAAAAACTCCACTTACCACTAGTCCCGACAATATTGTGGCTAACACTAGGGCCGTAGCGTCATTGAAAAGGCTTTCCCCTTCAACCAATACAGTCAACCTTTCCGGAACACCTAGCTGTTTGAAAATTGATATTACCGCAACCGGGTCAGTCGCACTCAATATAGCCCCTAAAAGCAAGGAAACCAAAAACCCGAACTCGGTAAAACTGTAAAATATCGAACCTATAATAGCTGTGGAGATCAACAAGCCCGGAACGGCTAAGGTCAGAATTGGTCCAAGGTTCCTCGATACTTTTTTGGCATCAAGATTAAAGGCGGACTCAAAAATAAGTGTTGGGATAAAAACAAACAGAACTAACTCTGGGGTAAGCTCGAAACCTTGCAAAGTCGAAAATATATCGATTCCGTCACCGAAATTAGATATAGAAATCCCTACGAATACGAGTAGGATCGTTAACGGGAGCTTGTCTAGTTTCTTGCTAGCTATAGTGGTTAGAGCCGCCAGTAATAGTAGCAAGACTATCCCAGTTACCGTATCGGACAAGTGATATTGTATGTCTTCCAATCGCCTAACCCCCGCTCTTTGTTATTCGAAATAGCTCTTAGCTCTGAGCACCTCTGTTATCTTTTAACTAATTCAAATAAATTTGGTATAACAGATCGTTGCATCTGTTTTTTCAGATAGTATCACCTAAAGAAAATTTGTTCTTGCCCGATTCTAAACGGATGGGTCAGTTAATTATCCGGTAGAATCCTTGTTGGAGCCGTGCTGCTCTTAGCGAATTATATTCTGCTTTAAATTCCAACATAATAGTGTAGAATCAGCTACTTATTCTACAAATTAGAGAAGTGTTCAGGACAAAGCTTGATGGATGATCGAGAATCAGAACGTCGAAACAACACAAAGAGAAGCCTTCTAGCGTCTGCAAGAGCGCTCGTAGAAGAGCGCGGCAGCGATCGCATCTCCATCCAAGAAATAACTCAAAGAGCGGAGGTCGCTACTGGAACCTACTACAATTATTTCGATAACAAGCACCAGATATTCCTAGCAGTAGCGGATAGTATCCGCGAAGAAATGGCAGATGACCTGGAGCCAATCAGAATAAAAATCAAAGACCCCGCCATGAGGGTTACTATGACTTTACGCTATTATTTTAACCAAGCTATCACAAATCAAGATTGGAAGGATTTTATATCCCGTACGAGACTTGAAAACGAGGTAATTCTAAGTCAATCCGAGGAACAAGCGCTATCGGACATAGAAGACGGAATAAAGGGGGGAAGGTTTCGAGTAGACGATTCGGAATTCACCCGATCTCTAATAACTGGGATGGTAAGACACGTTGTCTGCTCTATTAGAGATCAAAAGGCAGACAGAAAAGCAATTGATTACGCTATAAGATCGATACTTCAAATGCTTGGATTGCCAGAACTGGTTTCTAAAGCACTAACGCAAACTCCGCTACCACCTATTGCTGCTTCTAAGCGAAACAAACACGAAAAGACACAAAATAGTGGCCTAGCTCCAGTAACATCTATTAGTGAGTACTCATCGTCGTTTAAGACTTAAATTTCTCCGCTCCCTAGAGCCCAAGCACCAATTTAGCCATTATATTTCTCTGTATTTCGTTAGAGCCAGCGTAAATAGAAACCTTCCTGGTATTAAAATAGGCGGGTCCGGCTTTATTCGATTCTATAGAACCAATAGGCTCCCAATTAAGCCCCTTCGTAGGCGCCGGATGGCAAAAAGGAAAGAGATAATTACCCGCAGCCTCCGCCGCTAGTTCCGTTAGCCTCTGTTGAAGCTCGGTTCCTTTACATTTCAGAAGAGAGGATTCTGGACCAACATTTTTTCCGGCTGAAAGGCTCGAAAGAATTCTTAGTTCTGTGAATTCCATCGCAGATATAGCTATTTCCGTTTCCGCGATTTTGTTTGAAAAATCTGTCGAGTCAATCAGAATTTCCGAATCAGCGCTGTTTGCAGTACTAGAAGCGATATTTTTAATCCTGTTAAGCCCTGCCTTCAGTCCATGGCTATATGCATTCCCTCTTTCAAATTCCAGTAGATATTTAGCATAGGTCCAACCTTTACCTTCCTCACCAATAAGATTATGAGCCGGAACCTTTACGTCTTCGAAATAGACCATATTGATTTCCTGAAAACCGGGCGGTGGACCATCAATGGTTACGATCGGTTTCACATCAATTCCCGCGCTTTTCATGTCAATCAGCAGAAACGAAATCCCTTTTTGAGGGATTTCTTCCTCTTGAGTTCGAACCAGACAAAATATCATATCAGCGTGCTGAGCCATCGTAGTCCATGTTTTTGTCCCATTTACGATATAGTGGTCTCCATCTCTTACAGCCTTTGTCCGCAACGAAGCAAGATCTGATCCCGAGCCGGGCTCAGAATACCCCTGACACCACCATACCTTCCCCGATAGTATGTCCGGCAGGTATTTTTCTTTCTGAGCTTCTGTTCCGAATTTCATGATGACCGGCGCCACCATGCTTATGCCAAAAGGGATAACGCCGGGCGTTCCAGCCGAAGCCATCTCTAGGTCAAACAGATAACGTTGTGTTGGAGTAAAACAGGGTCCGCCGAACTCCTCTGGCCAGTTGACGCCAGCCCAACCTTTTTCAAACAAGGCTTGCTGCCAATATATATAGTCCTCCTTTGTTAGCGTCCCACCTGTCAGAGAACTTCTTTCCCTCATCTCCCTAGGATAATTCTCTTCAATCCAGCTCTTTACCTCCTGCTGAAACTTTAGATCTTCTTCACTGAAAACTAAATCCATGTGCCTTCCTCTTTGCTTATGACGCGCGATCAATTAGAGCTCTTCCTACCACTTTTAGAGCAAGAGTTTCTTCAGTTCCCTCAAAGATAGACAGAACCCGTGAATCAACCCAAAGGCGGGACGCTTCTGTTTCCTCGGCGTAGCCCATCCCCCCGTGTATCTGCATTGCCTCTCTGCTAACCCATTCCGCGAGTTTGCACGCAAGAAGTTTAACCAAACTCGCTTCCATTTGACCACCACCTTGATCCATAAGACGACCCACTTGATACGTAAATTGGCGGGATGCGCCTAAGTAAATAGCCATTTTTGCAAATTTTATCAGCGTAAGCTGATAAGAGGCCACCGATTTACCAAACACTTTTCTATCCTCTGCATATGACAAAGCAGTTTCCATCGAAGCCTGCATTAACCCGCAAGCTCGCGCCGCTGTCTGGATTCTGCCTCCCATGAAACCTCTCATTGTGAAATAAAATCCTTTGCCTAACCCCTGTTCTTCTCCAATTAAATTTCCTTGAGGAACAAAAAAATCGTCAAAAAAAAGATTAAACGAATGCATCCCTCTATATCCTAGAGTGGGAATAGATTTCCCGGTCAACTTGCCTCCATCAGATTGATTAAACTCAAATTCTTCACCATCGAATTCAGGTTTCTCGACAATAAACAAGCTGAGACCGCGATGACCCAAGGAAAGATCAGGATCAGTTCTGGCCAAAGTTAATAAAACCTCCGATTTGCCAGCAAACGTACTCCACGCTTTTGCTCCATTTAACAACCACCCATTTTGAGTGGGGCTAGCCTTCAATTTCATAGAGCCTACATCTGATCCGAAATCGGGTTCCGTTATAGCGATGGCGCACAATGGTTTACCTTCCGCTATCTTAGGCAACCAGAAACCTTTTTGATCCTCTGTGCCCCCTTCGAGTAGGCTTCTTGCCATTATCTCGGGCCTAGTAATTAAACTTCCTGCGCCTCCTAACGATCCTCGGGTCAATTCCTCAGTGACCACAATCATTCCTAGACTATCTTCTCGGTCATTGGGTAGTAGACCACCATATTTCTCAGGAATGCTGAGCCCAAAGCAACCTAACCTTCTAACTCCATCTAATATCTCATCTGGAATAATAAGATCTTTTCTATGGATATCTTCGGCCCAAGGTTTTACAACCTCTTCAGAAAACTGGAAGAAAGTATCCGCAATCAAGGCTTTATCCTCTTCAAGGCCACGATCGCCTATATGCCCACCCCCTCGAACTATGGATTTCCCCAATTCTTCAAGACTAGAAGCGCTCAATTTATTATCCTCGAAAGAGTGAACCGGCTCCTCCATTGATCTTGAATCTAGCCCATAATCACCAGGGCACTTCGCAATTCTTGACTTGATGTTCTGGATCACTTGCATCGCAAAGGTCTGAGCCATATCTTGTTCGAGGTCACCTTTGTTATCTGAATAATCTAGGTAAATCTTGGCACACCTGAGTTCCGCAATTGATAAAGAGAGATCAGCGGTGGGTTGCTGCATCTTGTCAAGTTTTTCTGTAGTTAACTGACCATTATCCGAGCAGACTTCCTTCAAAAAAGAAAGAGACTGATTAAGAGTTTTCTCGAAGCTCAGTAATATTTCCATATAACTAGCGTTGGTTCCGGTCATAACCTTCTATACATCCCTTCGTATTATTATATACTTCGACTGCTATTCCTGATTTCCATATAAAGAAAATTAAAGCCTAGAAAACTCTGGGTATATTAGACAAAATTCACCAAAAGTTCCTCCTTTGCTCCTGGACAAATCCATAAGATATAGCTTTGAAAGAATATCTTTCGGGGTATGATGTTTTTTTTAATCCTTTGAGGTAAATGAGTTGGCAACCGACAGAAGAATCTCAGAGGTGAAATGTTACTTTGAAAGTCTCCAGAAAGAGATTTGCGAGGCACTAGAAACCAGGGATGGCAAAACCCTATTTAGCTCAGAGCGAATAGAGTCCGATGCCGGTGGTTATAGCATACCGAGAGTTCTTAATGACGGCGATCACATCGAACGCGGAGCAGTGCAGTACACATATGCTAAAGGAATGAAACTGCCTGCTGCGGCAACTGAGAGAAATCCTGGATTGGCGGAAAGACCCTACGAAGCCGTTTCGATTTCAATGATTATCCACCCTCGCAACCCTTACGTACCAACTTTTCATGCAAACCTTAGATTCTTTTTGATAGACACCGAAAATTGGCACTTCGGAGGAGGATTTGATTTGACACCTTTTTATCCATTTCCTGAGGATGTATTGCATTGGCACAGAACCGCAAAAAGAGCCTGCGATCCCTATGGCTATGATCTATATGAAAAATTTAAAGCATGGTGCGATGAGTATTTTTTTCTGCCTCATAGAAAAGAACAAAGAGGAGTTGGAGGGCTTTTTTTTGATGACTGGAATCACGGAGATTTTGCCCAATGCTTCGGATTAGTAAAAAACATCGGGGATGCCATATTAGAAGCGTACCTCCCAATATTTGATAAAAGAATAGGGCTAACTTACACAAGCAAACAAAGAGAATTTCAGCTTTATCGGAGAGGCAGGTACGTGGAATTCAATCTCTCCATTGATAGGGGGACAAAATATGGAATACAGTCTGGTCGTAGAATTGAGTCTGTTCTTGCGAGCATGCCCCCTATTGCTTCCTGGAATTATAACTGGAAGCCCGAAAAAGGTTCTCCGGAAGCCGACCTTTATGACAACTATCTGCGACCTCGAGACTGGCTCCGCGAACTAAATGAACGAAACTAATTAACTCATGATTTAACATCGACATGCGTCTATAATTGGGCCAAAAAAATTAAGGGACGAAGTGCTTCATTATCTAGGGCAATTATTAGCTGACCTATCCGGCCCGTTTCGGCTCCTTACTTCTTATCTCTTTCTTGCCAGCTTAGGCGGAGCAATGGGCTATCTTTTTACCTGGTTCATGTTACCTAGGTTCTGGAACTTCCTGCCCAGAGATAAGGGGCGCGCATTTGCCGTAGATGCTAAACAAAGTGTAGGCAAACCGATTTCTGCTGGCATAATCTTCATTCCCGTTTTTGTTCTCCTTTGCGCTCTCCTGATACCATTTAATCCAAACTTTATGGGGCTTATGCTCTGCATCCTTACGGCGATGCTAGTCGGTTATCTTGATGATCGCTCTAAAAACGGATGGTCTGAATATCATCTAGGATTGATAGATCTGGTTCTGGCTTTCAGCGCCTCGGTCCTTATTTATAACCTTCAATCTTCAACTATCTGGCTACCCTTGTACAAAGATTCTATTGTGATTGCCCCTTCACTGTTTTTAATCGGATCAACTATCCTGATCTGGATTTCAATAAATGCTACCAACTGCACAGATGGAGTAGACGGCTTGTCAGCAAGTCTATCCAGTATGGCAATCCTTTTTTTAGGACTAATCTTATACGGAGTCGTGGGACACAAGGAAATTTCGTCCTATTTGCTAGTGCCTCACTATTCGCTGGGCGCAGACTGGGCGATAATGTCATTCATTATGGTGGGTTGCCTTGCCGGCTATTTATGGCACAACAGCTATCCCAGCGCGGTCCTTATGGGCGATTCGGGTTCTAGGCCAGTAGGTCTATTGCTTGGCGTGCTTGTTCTAGCGTCTGGGAATCCCTTTATTATTTTTGTGGTCGCCTTTGTTGTCCTGTTAAACGGAGCCACTGGCTTGATAAAAGTTGCTTTGTTGAGATTCTTAAAAATCGGGATATTTGCTAACATAAGATATCCTTTGCATGATCACGTGAGACATAATATGGGTTGGTCAAACACTCAAGTCCTGGTGCGGTTCATGCTTCTTCAGGCTATTCTGACACCAATTCTACTAGTTTTAGTTTTTAAGATTAGATAACCCTTAAAAAAGAACAGAAAAAATGGACCTAAACACACCCTACGTTTCTTTAAGAACATTTAGAAAATCGAACGAACCAGTTGATACTCCGGTCTGGTTTGCGGCGACAAACGCGAAAACCCTTTACGTTTTTTCGGCTGGAAACGCTGGGAAAGTTAAACGGATTAGAAATAGTCCCGAATCTGAAATCTCACCGTGTGACTGGAAAGGAAATGGGACCGATTCCTGGACCAAGTGTAAAGCATATCTGGTTTCTAATGAACAGGAACAGTTAATTGCCTACCAAGCTCTCAACAATAAATATGGTTGGCAGATGAAAATATTGGACTTCTTCTCAGGTATTTCGGGAAAGATAAAGCAAAGAGCAGTAATTCAGTTAAAACTAGACTAATGTGCCGGGTTTAGGACTGAAGTAAGAATGTGGTCTTCCCATCGACCATTAATCTTTAGGTATTTCTTCGCATAACCCTCCTTTCTAAAGCCCAGTTTTTTTAGCAGGGCACCACTACGATTGTTGTTGGGCATGTAAGCCGCCATAATACGATGCAATCCTAGCTCATTGAAAACAAATGTGTTAGTGCTACTAATAGCTTCTTCCATAAATCCCTGCCCTTGAGCATCTTCCCCTGCTGCGTAGCCCAGCTGGCAGGACTGAAATGTTCCCCTCACAATATTTGTGTAGTTGCAAACACCTAATATCGATCGTTCTTTTTTATCTAGAATAGAGAAATTTGCGCTAATACCCTCTCGGAAATATCTTATCTGATTAAGAAGCTGTGATTGCCAGAAGGATTCAGTAAAAAAAGCGGGTCTCCGCAAAGGCTCCCATTTCTCCAGATGTTCTCGATTTTGTATTCGAAATCGACACATAAGCGCAGCTTCATGAGGTTCTAAAATCCTGCAAACCAGACGATCGGTTTCTATTCTTGGAAACGACCCTGGAATAATGTTTCCCTTTTTAACCATCAGACTCGTAGCCCAGCGAACCGTTAAAGGCCCTTAAAATATTCCTGTTTCTAGTCCCATGGCCATCGCCAACCCGAAATCTCTACAAAGCTTGTGTTCTTTTTCTTTCACGTGCCTCATTATTATTAGAGGTTCCTGGACTTCTTTTAATCTCAAACCAGAACAAATTTTTCTCACCGATTCTATCGCGCCCACACCGTCGGTGCTAGCGCCTACAAATATCGAATAGGGCATTGCGTCCACTTTGCCCTCCAGCCCATAAAAACACCGGTCAAAGAAATCCTTTAGAATCCCTGACATATATCCGAAA
Source organism: Gammaproteobacteria bacterium (assembly GCA_002708765.1). GTDB lineage: Bacteria > Pseudomonadota > Gammaproteobacteria > Pseudomonadales > Azotimanducaceae > UBA9659. The sequence goes on from PAPD01000027.1 coordinate 12,198, forward strand.
TTAGCGGGAGTCCCGAATATCACTCCGTCAGCACGGAGTATTTGTTCACAACCGGCTTCGAGAGCACGGCAGGATTCAAAATCAATACCGAGATCTTCTGAGCCAATCCCTCTTATAATAGAGTTGGCGATATCCTCTGTTCTGCCAGACTGGCTGTGGTATATCATTACTAACCGCTTCATCTAACGGCCCCCGAAAACGATGGAGATATCAGATTCGGGAAAAGTAATACTTGCATTTCTTGATCTCCTTTCTAATAAGATTTGTCCATCAGACGGATTATGTTTTCTGACAAGTACTCGTAATATGGAACAACTAGATTAAACTGAGCAACCGATCCTTCTTTTACCCTACCCGCAATATCAAAGCAGCTGCCATCGCAAGGGCACTCAAACCCTTCAAAAAAAACATCTCTTACCAGTTTTACCTCACAACTGAAGAACGTACATGCAGAATATACAAGAAGGTGCTCGGGTCTGCGCGACCGACGTTTATTTTTTGCAAAACTAGGCTGCTTTGAATACAGAGAAAACGGATCTCGCAAACCATGATCTTTTTTTTCTTCCAGACCAACCTTCGCCGGATCCCTCTTAACAACTAAAACATTTCGTCCTAGCCATCTAACTATTCTTGATTCACCCTCTTTCATGTCGCTCAAATCTATATCTAATGCAGTGTTGATTTCAAAATCAGGAATCAATCCTCGGAAAAAAGGAAATAAATACGCTAAAGCACCCACGGTCACAAAACCGGAGACAATATTAAGGAGGAATTTTCTTCGTTTAAAATCCATGGCGGATTGTTACAAAGAGACACCTTTTGAGCTTAGGTGCCTCTTCTTATGCTCTACCTCGACATCATTTCGTTGATTGTAATACCTTCAACTTGCTATGAAAATGCTATTCTTCCGAAGAAGTTTCCCGCTCTTATTCAAGTCTATATACCCGCATCGCCGTCTTCCTGAACAAGTTATCTTTATCGCTTTCTTCAAGGTTCCAAGCAATTTTCTTGAAAGCATTCCACAAAACGTTATACGAAACAGATGCTTTGTCTACAGGAAAATTGCTTTCAAACATGCACCGCTCGCTCCCAAATTCTTTTATACAGACTTCATAATACCGAGCTGTCGCCTCCACCAACTCATCCGAAGATGGAGGAAGCGCTCTTTTATGCCAATCAAACCCGTTAACTTTCATGTTGATCCCACCTAACTTAAAGAACACATTCTCAAGCGGTGCTAGCTTCAGAACCTCTTCCCGCCATCGTCGGAATACTTCATCCATTTTCCCCTGGTATGGACCAATACCCATAGGGCCTCCGAAATGATCTAGGATAATCGTCACATCCGGATTTGCGCTAGCAAGCTGAGCAAACTCAGGCAGTTGTTCATGATAGCACCATGCATCAAAGCTAAGATCAAGTTCAGCCAAAATTTCAAATCCCTCAAGAAATTTCTCGCTCGACATCAGCCCTTTTGATGGATTTGAATGGGAATTCTTGATCTCCTGACTACTCTGCCATCCAGTGGCATGCCTTATCCCCTTGAATCTTTTCGGGGCGACGCCTAGGTGGCCTTCTAAGGTAGATTTGACACTCTTCCCAAGACTGAGGTCAGCAAAACCGACTATTCCTTGGGCAACCCTGCAATTCCCAAAGCCTCCAGAAGCGCTCATCGCAGCAAGTCCCTGAACAAACTCGGTTTCTCCGATCGGGGCGAGCTCAGGCCGAGCATCCGAGTTAAACATGGAAGCACATTCGACAAAAACAGTGCTTCTTACGTTATGACCACCCGCTATATCCTCCAGAAACTCTTCCAACAGATACTTTGACCCTGGCTTTTGCCAAAGGTGATGGTGTGGATCACAGATCTCTCGCTCCGGTTCTATGATTTTCTCGCTTACCTTTTCTAACCACCCTAACTCGACCAAGCACTACCTCTCAAAATGCACACCAGAAAAAAGATTTGTAATTCAGATTATTACGCGGGGATTAATTCTCAATCACCACGAATTCATATATCTAAATTAAATTTCCCGATCTCCTCTACCAGCTACCTGAATTACTCATAGAAAGCCAGGGTTCAGCCAATGGCAAAGATTCACCCCTCTGGAGCAGCTCTATAGAAATATTGTCGGGCGACTTTATAAAAGCCATTCGTCCATCCCTAGGAGGTCTATTTATGGTTACTCCTTTTTTCATTAATCGATCACAGATCTCATAGATATTAGAAACTTCATATGCAAGATGTCCAAAGTTTCGACTACTTTCGCCTATAGAATCACCGTCCCAATTATAAGTCAGTTCTACTTCCGGTCCCTCGTCATCTTGAGCTGATAGAAAAATCAGCGTGAACCTGCCCTCCTCGTAATCGTGCCGGCGCCTCTCAACAAGGCCGAATTTATTGCAGAAGAAGTCCAGAGACTCCTCAATATTCGTGATTCTTAGCATTGAATGCAGATATTTCATATTTCCCTTTTTTTCTTCTTATGTGAATTTAGTCTTTTTATTCTATTGCCTATCAGCTGTTCTAAAAACCGACAAATGAAGGAGAAGAAATGGCTACAGCGCCTCCCTCTTCGTAGGCAATGAAATAGTAATAGTCACCTATCTTCGCTTTTGAGCTATCCCGAAACGAGTACGTCACACGATTTCCCAATACTTTTGTTGCCGGTTTTATTTCGATCGTGTCTTCATAACCTTTAACCCTGGAAATACGCAAAGCACCGTCTCTAGCCTCAGCAAGTGGCACTATGTATCTCTCAGCAGGGGTCTCGCTAGGCAATCGATCTCTAGGTAACCAGTTGAGGCTCTCAACGCCAGCTCCTACAACCAACTCAATTTCCGTATCTTCATCCCAATCCTCTACAGAAAAAGAGAGTTTCTTTTTCAAGCCATGAGTGTAAGTAAGGAAATCAACCCTATTACTATCTCGTTGTTTCACTTTCCAGCCGCTACCCTCGCTGACAGAAACCGACCCATTAACTAGTCTCATGCTACCTAACCATTCCCTTTGATTTCTTGGGCGCGTGTTTATAGGGCTAAAGGGCTCACTGCTACTGTAAAGGACAATATCGAAAACATTCCTGTTGGAGAGCGAATTCTCGTAGATATCCAAGATATTTCCATTCTTGAAAAGTTCGACTCTTTCAATAGATCTTCCCCCAATTACTTCTAGCTCTAGGTCCCGTTCTCTATCAAAAACAAGTTTCTTAGATCGATTTAACATTATTATCTTCGAGTTCAGGCTCACATAGGTATTCCCTCTCGAAAGAGCCTCAAGCCAAGACTCATTATTTTCTTGCACAATAGCCGAATAAACTTTCGTATCTGGGTCTTTGCCCTTCAACGAGAAATTTGAACCCAGAACCCCTATCTGATAGCCCCTCTCAGCAAGCCTATGCATTAACCAGGGATGAAAGGAGTTACCGCTAATCACCTGAACTAATCTCAAGGATTCAGACTTGTGCTGTCTTATTTTTGTGAGCCGTTCCGGTACCGCTATCTCCCGTCGTTCTCCATTGAAACCTGAGAAACCAATAAAACTGTTCTCAATACTTCCCCTCTGAACAAATCTATTTCCTAGCTCATTGCTAGCGAAACCTATTTCACCACCGTACAATTCATGATCCACTGGTAAAATCAAATCGAAAAGCCCTTGGCCAGTCCGGACAAGCTCCGATGCCGTAAGGACACCTTCAGACAATATTGTGCGAGGAGCAAAATTTAACCAGGCAATTTTTTGCTTGTGTTGTCCTATGGACATTGTATTCGATTTTGCCCTCAACCCGCCCCCAGCAGTTCGGATATCTAAGGTATAAACTCCATTAGATTTAATCTTTATACCATTGACTTTATGGGGATTCTCAGTGGATTGAACTTGCCTGTCAAAAACACCATTAATTCTCAAATCGAGGCTATACGCCCTAGCCTTTGTGAGATTACCAAAACCGTCTTCGAACCTTACCCAGACGTCTACTTCTTCATCTGATTTGGAGAGCGAAGGCACAGACAGTGACATCTTCCTAGTTTTACCAGGGGCTATCACTATGGCTTTCCCGGGTATTTTTATCTCAACCAATCCGTCCTTCTCCAGGAATAACGGCAACTCGAATCTCGTTAGAGCCTGGTGAGGCAGTTCCAGAGCCGAGACAAGAAATTTTACTTCCGTGCCTGCCGGAACGATATCCTCAGCTACTCGAAATCCTACTACCCGAGCGACTGAGTCAAGCCCACCGTATACTCCGGATCTATTAAAATAACTCAATTTAAAATCAGAGTTATCTAATAACGAAACATATCCCGGAGAGGAAGGCTCATCGATCTGAAGTTTTTGTTTTTTTATCCAATGCTGACGAATAGTTATTAAATCAAATCGGTTAAGGTCGAATGGTAATATATAACTCACCACTACATCGGCAATTTCTCCTGCCTCTGCAACTCCTGATATAATTGTTCTGGAGCTCCCTAGAACCGCCTCAGTGCTCTGAAGAAACGCAAGGGTTTTTTGAACCGCGGCTTTATTTTTGCTCAGCTCTAGAACTCTTCTCATAGCCGGATCTCTAACTAGAAAAGTGCTGTAAGCCGACGGGAGCTGCCCCTTCGATAAACCTGCTATCGAGCCCTCCTTCTCAGCTAAAAGTCTGACACTCCAGAGAACCACTACAAAAAGAAAAAGGCATCGAATTACAGGCTTTATTGTTCTCTTAGATAAGTAATGCCTGATTTCCACCTTTTAACTCCGATTTATAGAACCTTTTCTGGAGCGCTGTCCCTCCGCAGCCTAAAGCCCCATTTTTTATACTCCCAAACAACAACTTGGCCTCTTTAGGCCTATTATTGATAGTTTTTAAGTTCTTCTCTCGCAATTAACCTTCTATGAACTTCATCAGGTCCGTCTGCTAGGCGCAATGTTCTTTGCGAAGTCCACATCGCTGCCAATGGCGTATCTTGAGAAACTCCTAGAGCCCCATGAATCTGGATCGCACGATCGATTATTCTCAAAGCCATGTTAGGAACCGATACTTTGATTTGAGATATGTATTTCCGGGCTTCTTTGTTTCCAATAGTATCCATCATATATGCAGCTCTAAGAACTGCGAGACGACACATATCAAGTTCAATTCTTGAATCCGCGATAACGTCATAGTTTCCGCCTAACTCAGCCAGCGGCTTGCCAAAAGCCGTCCTGGAGGTGGCCCTTTTACATAGAAGATCCAATGCTCTCTCGGCGACCCCGATAGATCTCATGCAATGATGGATTCTGCCCGGACCCAATCTTCCCTGCGAAATTTCAAACCCTCTGCCCTCTCCAAGAATAATGCTTTCTTTTGGCACACGGACATTATCAAATTTTATATGCATATGACCATGAGGCGCATCATCTTTGCCAAAGACGAACATAGGCCTAATTACCTCGACCCCAGGATGAGGAAGCGGAACTAAAATCTGGGATTGCCGGAGATGCTTAGGAGCATCCGGGTTAGTCACCACCATCGTGATCATGATTCTACATCTAGGATCGCCAGCACCCGAAATATAGTGCTTTTCTCCATTAATGACCCATTCATCTCCCTCGAGAACAGCGCTAGTGCATATATTAGTGGCGTCTGAGGAAGCCACTTCAGGCTCAGTCATGGCAAAGGCTGACCTGATCTTTCCCTCTAGCAGTGGCTCAAGCCATTCTCTTTTTTGTTCTTCCGACCCATATCTCTCTATCACTTCCATATTTCCTGTATCGGGAGCAGCGCAATTGAATATCTCAGAAGCCATCGGATTTCGTGCCATTACCTCCGCCAGGTGAGCATATTCGAGATTAGATACTCCGGCTCCGCCTAGGGAATCGGGAAGAAAAAAATTCCATAGCCCCGCCTCCTTTGCCTCAGCCTTCAGACCATCAAGGATTTCAAATTGCCTACTGGTCAACTGCCAGCGATCTCCGACCGATATTTCGTCGTAGTATTCGTCTGTCAGGGGATCAATTTTAGTTCTCACAAACTTATCTATCTTGTCCCTCACTGGTACCAGCTTCTCGGGTATATCCAGATCCATCATGTAATTATTCCTCTATTATTACGCCAGTTAAAATGTTCCTTGGTTCATACTACCTAGACATAGGTAAAAGGTAACACATATGTCAATTTCTTATAGTCTGTCATGCGGCTTACTGATTTACTAACCACCAATGAATTTCATAACAGTGGTTTCACCCTGAAAGGAAAGCTTCTTATCTAGAAGAGCATTAGCAAGAACACTCTGAAATGATACCAGAGCCTTCTCTGGAGACAGAGAAAGAAGAGCTTTAAGGTCGTGTCTTTTCGAATTAGATAGACACCCATAAAGATATCCATCCGAAGAAACTCTCAAACGAGTGCACGATCTGCAAAAAGGTTCGCTTTCATTAGCAATTATCCCGAAACTGCCTTTTTTTCCTACCAGAAATCTCTGAGCGGTAGAGTCATGAGGAGCATCTGTCCTCTCGAAGGGATATTTTTCACCGATTTTCTCCAGGATAGCGGCCATTGAAACATAATCCTGAAGAAATTGGTTTCCCTTAAGCAAGTGTCCCATTCGCATTAATTCGATATATCTCAACTCAATATCTCTATCAAGGCAGTAATCAAGCAACTCAACGATTTCCGAAAAGTTACTAGTTCGCAGCGGAACCATATTGACCTTTATTTTAATCCCTGCCTCTAGGACCTTATCCATAGCCTTTAGAACTGAATCCAGAGAACCGCCCCTTGCAATTTGACGAAACCGCATCGGATTAAGTGTGTCCAGTGAGACATTGATACGCTCAATACCACTGTCTCTTAACAATTCTACTTTTTTGCCTAAAAATTGTCCGTTGGTAGTAAGGCTTACATCACGAAGATCCATCTGCATGACGCCCTCTAGAAATTCATCAAACTTCGGAGAAATAAGAGGCTCGCCTCCAGTTATTCTAAGTTTTTCTATGCCGGCAGCATCTTGAAGCAGCCTAACAATTTTCAATAACTCTCTCGCCGATAGCTCATTGCTGGCTTTCGAGAGGCGTTTTCCATTCGGAACACAATAACTACAAGCGTAATTGCAGGCGGCCGTAAGGCTAACTCTCAAACTGTTAAATTTTCTTCCAATTTTATCGACAATCAATTTTCTGAATTCCCTAAAGTTCTATAGGCTTCTAGGCTAGTTAGCTTTCTTTCTCAATTAGAGAAACTAACCTATTCACAAACTCGTTTTTCCAGAATACACAGTTAGATCCTTTCACAAGTATCACATCATTTGGCCGAAGACTTGCAGCAAAAGTTTCAAGGTCGAAATCTTCAACTAAATTGTAATGCTTTCGATCACTAGAGAATACGCTATTCCTGAACCCCTTTCCAAACGTATAAACCAAATCAATATCTTTCTCAGCTGAAGTGGCGATTCTCTGATGAGAGTCATCCGAAAATTTCCCTAACTCTAGCATTTCTCCCAAAATCGCAATTTTTCTTCCGTTTCGAGCCTTTAAATCTTCTATCGCTAAACTCATGCTCTGCTCGTTCGCGTTATAACTATCATCTATTAGTTTAACTCCTGAGCGTTCTATAATGTTTCCTCTACCCGCAGGCAGTACTAGGGTCGCTGCCGATTCCATGAATTTTTCAATGTCAAAACCTGCGGCATGCAAGCCACAAAAAATCGCTAACAGAGAATGAAGCCTAGGCCAAGCCGGATAAGGAAACTCACAATCATAGACTTTCCCGCATATTGAAAAAGCAACTCCAGAAGTCTCAGGGTTGATCCCCGACACAAAAGCATCTCCCCCCTCTCCAAAAGTCAGGGTATTCGAATACCGGGTCTTGTTCGCTAGATTCGCAGGCAGAACAAAAACTCCGCTTTTTAAGCCCGAAGCAATAGATAGCTTTTCCCTTTCCAGTGCTTCCATATTCTCAAAATTACCTATGTGAGCGCTGTCGACATTCAGCAAGATAGCTACATCCGGAGCAACTAAATCCGAAAGAACAGCAATCTCACCCGAGTGGTTGGTTCCGATCTCGAAAACCGCTGCTTCACTCTGTCTAGGCGTTCTCGACAGAGAAAGAGGTACCCCCCAGTGATTATTTAAAGAGTTTTGTGATCCGTGAACATTGGTAGTCTTTTCAAGTAGGGACTGCAGCCACCCCCTCGCCGTAGTCTTGCCATTACTACCCGTAATCGCAATTACAGGGGCCTGCATGCGAGCTCGGCCAGCCCGACCGAGATCCCATAGGCCCGAAAAAGTGTCGCTTACCTGAATGCTTTCATACTGGTCTGGCTCACCTCTACTAGACATTACTGCAGCCGCACCCGAGTTTATCGCGTCACCTATGAAATCGTGTCCATCCCGGAAAACATTTCCTGCCTCAGCGAAATTTGAGCCCGAGTTGCCTGAGAGGGCTATGAACAAGTCTCCGGGTCGAAGAGTCCTGGAATCTATGCTCACCCCCATCACGTCTCTGGTTATAGTGCTACCGAATATACGATTAATTTCGTCCGAAGACCAAAGTGACCTCTTCAACCGACCTCCCGATAAAACAACATCTCTTTTTTGACGATAACATGTCTGCTAGTTTCCGATATTACTCAATTTGACAAATATTTCTCAGCTATTTCTCGGAGACGAAATTTCTGCACCTTCCCAGTGGATGTTTTTTCTAACTCCTGGAATATTACAGTCTTTGGTACCTTAAACCCCGCCATTCGTTCTCGACAAAAATCAGTTATATCTTCTTTTGTAAGGCTCTCACCATCCTTCAAACTGATAAATGCGCATGGATGCTCACCCCACTTCTCGTCAGACTTGGCAACGACGGCAGCTTCCAGAATCTTTGGGTGTCCGAAAAGGATTGCTTCTATCTCGATGCTAGATATATTTTCCCCGCCAGAAATGATGATATCTTTCGAACGATCCTTAATTTCGATATATCCATCGGGGTGACATACGGCAATATCTCCAGAATGAAACCAACCACCAGCAAACGCTTTTTTTGTTGTTTTCAGATTTTTAAGATAACCTTTCATGACAATATTCCCTCGCATGAAGACCTCCCCTTTTGTTTCTCCATCCCAAGGAATTGGCTCAAGTGTCTCCGGATCGGCAACAATCATTGAGCCCGCCATGACCGACTGTATCCCCTGACGTGCCTTTAGTTTGCTTCTCTCTTCGGCTGAAAGGCAGTTCCACTCTTCCCTCCATTCCGAAACGATCATCGGACCATAGGTTTCGGTTAATCCATAGACCTGGATCACATCAAAACCAAGATTTTCCATTCCTTGAATGACCGAAGCTGGTGGCGCTGCGCCGGCAGTCATTACCCTTATTCCTTTTTTGAGATCGCTTCTGTCAGCTTCTGATGCATTCAACAGGGTATTCAGCACAACAGGCGCACCACAAAAATGAGTGACATCATGCTTTTTAAACGCTTCAAATATATCTTTGTCACGAACTTGTCTAATACAAATTGCTGCCCCACCGACGGCGGCAAGAGTCCAAGGAAAGCACCAGCCATTGCAATGGAACATAGGCAAAGTCCAGAGATATCTGGGATATAAACCCATTTCCCAAGTAAGCGCATTATTAGCTGCATTTAGATAGGCGCCGCGATGATGGTATACAACCCCCTTAGGATCACCAGTAGTGCCAGATGTATAATTCAGACTCATGGCATCCCACTCGTCTGAAGGAAGAGAAAACCGGAAATCAGCGCTCCCTTGATCAGAAAAAGTTTCATAACTTATCGAGCCAATATTTTCTCCTGAGTGGAAGTTATTATCTTCTACATCGATAACGAGAAGATCATCAAGCCCCTCAATAGCCAACTTAACAGCACCTGAAAATTCTCTGTCTGTAAACAAAACCTTAGATTCGCCGTGCTCGAGGATAAACCGTATTGTTTTCGAATCCAGTCTTATATTTATCGCATTAAAGACCGCACCAATCATAGGTACAGCAAAATGAAGCACCATCATTGCAGGAACGTTTGGAAGAACCGCAGCAACAGTGTCCCCCCGTTTCACTCCGCTTTTTTTTAACGCAGAAGCTACTTTTTTACAGAGAAGAAAAAACTCTTTCCATGTCCAGAGCTCATCTGCGTAGATTATTGCCGTTTTGTCAGGGTATAACTGAGCTGCTCGCAAGAGAAATGAAATCGGGGTCAGGGTTTCATAATTAGCTGGATTCTTATCTAATCCCTTTTCATAAATATTGCTCATTTTCTTATCCTGTTGACGAGAGTCTAATTCGCTTTTTTGTGTGCGTTTAGTTTAACAGTCTTCCGAAATCTTTATAGACCATCAACTTTTTCTCTAAGTCGATGAAAGCCCATAGTATAAAATACTCCTTCAAAATCAGTTCGGACTAAAAATTATGTTATATTCTAGGGCGCTATAGAGGAGGCAAGACTGTGCAAAAATTCTGGGATTATCTGACCGCCTTTAGAATCGGCCTATCAAACATATTGTTTCTATTAGTATTTGTAATTTTTATTGGCGTGCTTGGCTTCAGTGGCGGGTCATCAGAGATTGAAGACTCATCTATCCTCCGAATTAATCCTGATGGCATTATTGTAGAGCAAAAAACCGCTATTTCTCCCCTGAACCAGCTAACTGGAGGAGGTCAGCAAAACACCGAGACCCTTGCAAGAGATGTGGTGAAAGCTATCAATACTGCAAAAACAGATGATGACATAAAGGGAATTTTCCTGGACCTTTCGGGAATGGAAGGGGGTAGCATGCCACTTCTCAACTCCATTGGTAAGGCGTTAGAAAAATTCAGGGAAACCCAGAAACCAGTATACGCCTATGGACTGGGATATAGTCAGAGCCAGTATTTTTTGGCCAGTTTTGCAGACAAAATCTACCTGAACTCCAGCAGTTTTCATTTTTCTGGTGGGCTTTCCTTAGACGGCTTAGGGGTATACCCGCTCTATATGAAGTCTGCTCTAGAAAAGCTGAAGATCAACGCTATTATTATTAAAGCGGGTGATTACAAAAGCGCCGGAGAAACCTTCGTAAGAGATCAAATGTCCGATTTCGCCAAAGAGGCGAACCAGAAATTTGTTGATGATCTATGGAAAGAATTTCTCAAGGTCATAGCGGCCAACAGAAAAATGAGCTTAGCCAGCCTCGAAAAATTTGTTAACGAAATGCCTAAACTGGTGGATACGGAGCCGTATTCGCCTAGCCAGTTACTAATCGAAACCGGTCTATTGGACGCAGTCCTTTCAAATCAAGACTGGAAAAAGAAACTGGAGAAAATTAGCGGGAAAGAGAAAGAAGATCGTTTAGTCAGCTACCGAGATTATCTGAGAGCTCGAGGACCCGAAACCCCAGATAATTACTCAGATAAAATAGCGGTTATTATCGCCAAAGGTGAAATTCTTACCGGCGATCATCCCGCAGGAACTATCGGGGGAGCCTCTCTATCAAAATTGATTAAACAGGCCAAAGAAGACTCGTCCATAAAAGCAGTAGTTCTTCGGATAGACTCAGGAGGCGGATCGGCGGAAGCCTCAGAGCAAATTAGAGTTGCGCTGTCGGAGCTTCAAAGAAAAGGAATTCCAGTGGTGATTTCGATGGGTCAGGTCTCAGCTTCCGGAGGTTATTGGATATCGGCCACAGCGGATAAGATTTTTGCTGAGAGCACAACAATCACCGGCTCTATAGGGGTTATCACTATGATCGCTACACTTGAAAACTCTCTAGAGTTTCTCGGCTTAAACGTCGATGGCGTGGGATCCACAGATTTTGCCGATCCTTACAATCCACTAAGGGCGCCCAACCCTTCTATAATAAGACTTGCAGAACTATCAGTTAACGAGGTTTACAGGAAATTCATCTCCCTCGTAGCAGACGGCCGAAATATGCCTATCGAGCAAGTTGATTCGCTAGCTCAAGGTCGAGTTTGGTCTGCAAGTGACGCATTAACCCACAATTTGATCGATGAGATAGGCGATCTAGAGGATGCCGTAGCAGCCGCAGGTGAGTTGGCCGGTATCGAGAATTGGGACAGGATCTACCTTGAAAAAGAAAAAACCAGCGCCGAAAAAGTAATTGAAGAAATAATCAATCAGGCAGCAGGCGACGGGCGTGCCTTTCCGGGCATGCGGTTAAGAGAAGCCATTAAAGAGAGTGAAAAAATATTAAATACAATGGATAGCCCTCAGATACTTCTGAGGTGCCTGGAGTGCAACATCCGGCTATAGGCGTTCATTGAGCTCTCTCGCCTTTTAGTTTGTCCTCGCTGGGATTTTGATTAAAGCGACTCTCGGTTTCGATAAAGACCTGCTGCCATTTGCCACTCCGAAAGCGATAAACAAGCATAAAAGCTTTTACTACGTAATCCCCGATCAAGGCTGCATATATCCATTCTACTGAGAACTGGGCCTGGACAAATAGTGCTGCGAGCCCTACCCTGACGCCGCACAATCCAATCATAGTGGTTATTAACGGGAACCGAGTATCTCCGGCGCCCCGTAAGCACCCTCCCAGGGTAAATTCTACCGCCATAAGCGGCTGAACCAGAGCCATGATATATATGAAAACCACTGTTAGACGAACTACCTCATCATCGTCTATGAGATAACGTGCTATTTCTTCGGCAAAAAGAGCAATAACTAGCCCGAATAAAACCATACTAATAATCGACAACCAAAGAGCTTGCCAACCACTCGTTAAGGCTCCTCTATTGTCTCCGGCTCCTAGGTTCTGGCCAACCAGAGTCGCCCCCGCTACAGAAAAACCAAAACCTACCACAAACGAAAACGATAACACTTGCACTCCAACTCCATAGGCTGCATAAGGAGCCGTCCCAAAAAAAGCTATAAACCACAAAAATGCGACAAACCCGATCTGGAAAACAAACTGCTCTAATCCAGCGGGATAACCTATATGTACTAGCTGACGTACTCTATTCCTCGTAACTGCTCCTGCACTGGCTATCGGCAAAGTGACTTTATTTCCGTAGTATAAGTAGAGAAAAATTACAGTTCCCACAGTAAAAGAAACTCCGCCCGCTAGAGCCGCGCCTATAACTCCAAAACCAGGGGAAAAAGAGGTTCCGTGAACTAAGCCATTTACTAGAAACACATTAAGGATATTTGTGATAATGCCGATCCAGAGCGGCGTTTTGACGTCACCGATAGCCCGCATCGCTGCAGATATGATTAGGTTTACGGAGAATATAACGTTAAAAAAACTGAGGTAGCGGATATAGTCTGCAGCTAACCTTGTAGGAACCTCAGGCAAACCGAAAATACTGGCTATCTCATACGGAAAAATGAGGCAAGGCGCCATAAGACAAAAGGCTACCCCATTGCTTATCCATAACGAGACGCTGGTAACCCGAGCCGCCTCGTCATAGTCCTTGGCACCCCAAGCTCGAGCAACCAGGGCAGTAGTTCCTGCTGAAATAGCCATTAAAACAGCAAAAAGAGCAAAAAAAACTCTTTGTCCTGTGGCAACTGCTGCTACCGCATCAGCTCCCAGAGTCCCCACTACTTTTATACTGACAATTCCGATAATCGAGAACAAGAGATTATTGAGGATCGCAGGCCATGCAAGCTCCCATATACCGAAATCGACACCGTGTTCTTTATTATCGTCAAGGTCTAATTCTTTAATAGTATTTAATCCTCGAAATTATTATCGCGTGGACAATCGGGAATTGTTCCAAGATTCCTCGATAAGGTAGTGAAGACAGGCGAGATAATTCGGAAACAGCTAATCAGGAAATTTTTACCGCGTGATCAATTTCTTGCTCAGCCAAGGGGATATTAACAGAGAAAACAGATCCTTTTCCCAATTGACTATCGACCGAAACCCCGCCTTTATGTGCCTGAGCAATATGCTTTACTATTGCCCAGCCGAGACCAGTACCTCCAACAGAACCCGCTCGCGCTTTATCAACCCTGTAAAATCTTTCGAATATCCGTTGAGTTTCTTCCGCAGAAATCCCTATCCCGCTATCTTCAACCTCCACAAAAGCGCTCGATCTTTTCTTATAAAGTCTTACTTCGACTTTTCCCTCTTCAATATTATACTTAATTGCATTGTCTACAAGGTTAGCAATGAGCTGGTTCAATGCTTCTGAATCTCCGTCAACTTCCAAAGGCTCAGATTCGATTTTTAAGTTAATATCTAGTCCTGCGTCACCAGCGTCATAAGACTTGGTAACATAGATTTTTCTTGCAAGTTCAGCCAGATCAATTCTAGAAAGATTGCTATCTGCTTCTGCCGAGTCAAACCTTGATAGATGCAAAAGGTCTTGGACAACTGCATCAAGACGAATTGCCTGAGAATTTATTCGGTTAATAAAACGGTTAACTACCTCTTCCGGCATTCTAGGGTCATCGATTATCGTTTCAACTAGCCCCCTGATAGCAGAAATAGGGGTCTTTAGTTCATGAGAGGCATTGGCAACAAAATCACTACGCACCTTTTCCAGGTGCATCTTTTCAGTGATATCTTCTAGCACCATAATCCCGCCGCTGGGTTCTTCTTTGTCTGATGTCATCAGAAGACAACAACATTCAAATGTTCTCTCGCCAAATTTAACGGTAGCGGTCAAATTACTTTGTTCGCTCAAGCATTTTTCTACCGCTGTCTTTATTTGACGGGACGCCGGTAGCTCGTAAAAATTTCTGTTCAGCGCCTGCTCTACATTCAATGAAAGCATAGATAAAGCGGCATCGTTTATGTGAAGAACTCGCTGTTCCAGATCAAACGCGATCACTCCCTCCGTTAATCCAGATAAGACTGCCGCAAGTTGATTGCGGTTTTTAGTTAGCTCGTCGATTCTTTGCTGTCCACCTAACGCAATTTCGTTAATAATTTCCGACAGTTGGCCAATATCGAAACGCCTATTAGGCAATCTCACCTGATACTGCTGTTGCGCAATCGCGTAGGCTCTTCTCGTAACCTTCGCAATCGGATTAAGCAACCGGTAGGCCAAATAATAAGCTATCATCAAAAGACCTAACCCGATTGCACCGCCGCTTGCATATATCATGTTTCTTAGCGTTCCCACCTCATCATCTACGACTCTATACGGCAGAGCTAGACGAAGAAACCCGGCCTTTCCAGAAGGGGAGGTAAGCCTGATCGCAACGTAAACCATGTCCATTTTCAAGGCATCACTATATCTTAGAGAAAAACCGAACGAAGAGGCACTAGAAGCAACTATCTCAGGCCGATCAAGCTGATTCATCATTTTTGCCGGGGCAGAGTCGGTATCAGCCAGCACCTTGCCTTCAGAATCGACAATAGTTATACGTGCCATTACACCTGGGGTTGTTCCTTCAAGTAATTTGATCGGTAACGATTCTTCTGTGTCTAGGTAGGAAGAGAGTGAATCTGCCAGCGACAGGCTCTGGTCGAAAAGAGCTCCTTGAATGCGCTTCAAAGCACTCTGTTCAACCTGGCTCCCGACGAAAAATCCAAAAATAATAGAACTCACAGCCATAAAAAGGGCCATGCTCCCCCAAACTTTCCATAAAAATCGTGATTTAAGCATTATTTTCTTGGGCGTTAGTTATCAATTTTCAACGAACCGATAACCAACACCTCGAATAGTTTCAATCATGCTACTGTATTCTTTTCCGAGTTTTTTCCTCACAGAGCGAATGTGGACATCTATATTCCGGTCAACGACAACTACTCCAAGACCGATCACCTGGTTAAGCAATTGTTCTCTGCTAAAAGCTCTTCCGCGCGACGACGCAAGTGCATAGAGGATTTTGAATTCCGTCGACGTGAGATTGATAGAAAGATCTCCGATTTTTACTTCATGTCTTGCAACGTCTATTACAAGCTCTCTAATAACGACGCGCTGGGAATCATTTTCTTTTCTAGCGGTTCCTCTCCTAAGCACGGCTTTGATTCTCGCTAAAAGCTCTCTTGGGCTAAAAGGTTTTGCTAGATAATCATCTGCCCCCATCTCAAGACCGATCACCACATCACTCTCTTCTCCTTTTGCAGAAATAATAATAATTGGTATCTCTCGAGTGGAGGGATCAGATTTCATTTGCTGGCATATCGATAGCCCATCCAGACCTGGTAACATCAGATCGAGAATCACGATATCAGGGAGCTGGTTTCTTATAAGATTCAGCCCCTCATCCCCCCTATTCTTCGAGGTTACAGTGTAACCTTCACGCTTAAGGTTATAACTGACGACTTCGACGATATCAGGCTCATCCTCAACAACTACAACATTTTTACCATTAATCACATCGAACTCCAAAGCACGAGGGGACCTTTTTTATAACCAAAAAGCAGAAAAGCAATGTAAATAACCGAGAAAATATCACTGTTCTATAGTCATTGAAGTTTTTTGAATACCAACACCGCGTTGGTTCCACCAAAACCGAAGCTATTAGACATGACAGTTGACAAACCAGCAGAATCGATTCTCTCAGTAACAATTGGGGCTTCTTCAATGCCAGGATCTTTGTTAAAAATATTGGCACTTCCCGAGATAAAATCATTTTCTAGCATAAGCAAGGAATAAATAGCTTCATGGACACCAGCAGCCCCTAAAGAATGTCCCGACAAGGATTTTGTCGAACTTATTTTGGGCACGTCCTGACCAAACACCCTTCTTATCGCAGCTATTTCAGGCGGATCACCTGCTGGAGTACTTGTTCCATGAGCGTTTATGTAATCTACCTTCGAGTCAACCCCAGCCAGGGCAGCACGAATAGCTCTTTCTCCTCCTTCACCGGAAGGCGCGACCATATCATACCCATCGGACGTTGCTCCGTAACCAACGATTTCGGCATAAATATGGGCCCCTCGTTCCAAGGCATGGCTCAATTCTTCTACAACCACAAAACCTCCACCTCCAGCTATAACAAAACCATCTCTGTCTTGATCATACGGCCGAGAGGCAGTTTCGGGACTTTCGTTACGAGTAGAAAGGGCTCCCATAGCATCGAACAGAGCTGACATCGACCAATGCTCCTCTTCACCACCACCCGCAAAAACTATGTCCTGCTTGCCAAGCTGGATAAGCTCAAGGGCATGCCCGATGCAGTGGGCACTAGTGGAGCACGCCGACGTAATAGAGTAATTCACTCCCTTGATCTTGTAAGGCGTAGCCAAACAGGCCGATATCGTAGAACTCATGGTCCTAGTAACCCTATAAGGTCCAACTCTCTTAAGGCCTTTTTCTCTAAGAATATCTGCTGCTTCGGTTAGATTTGAGGACGAAGCACCACCCGAACCAGCTACGATCCCGGTTCTATCATTAGAGACCTCGTCGTCTTTTAAATTCGCATCCTTAATCGCTTCCGCCATAGATACATAGGCATATGCAGCAGCATCGCCCATAAATCTTCGAAGCTTACGATCAATCAGCGACTCCACATCAATTTCGATACCACCTGCTATATGGCTCTTCAACCCCATGTCCCGGTATGCTTCCTGAAATTTAATTCCTGAACGAGATTTCTTTAAGGAATCCAACGTATCGCTAACGTTATTTCCCAGAGGGGAAACAATCCCCATACCAGATATGACTGCTCTTCTCATGTGATCACCCAAAACCTTCAAGGTTAGTGAAGAGTCCCACTTTCACTTCCTCGGCTGTATAGATCTGTTTCTCGTCAACAAGGACTCGACAATCTGCTATCCCTACGACGGCTTTACCTTCGCGGACTCTTTTCAAATCAATGACGTACTTGAGCAACCTTGACTGGGGAAGGACTTGACCGCGAAAGTTTACCCTTCCACAGCCTAAAGCCCTTCCTCGTCCTCGATTTCCTTTCCAGGCCAAGAAAAACCCTACAAGTTGCCAAAGGGCGTCCAGACCTAGACAACCTGGCATTACAGGGTCGCCGACAAAATGGCAATCAAAGAACCAGAGATCTTCTGATATGTCCATCTCAGCCACTATCTCGCCTTTGCCGTATAAGCCGCCATCCTGATTAATAGTTATGATGCGGTCAATCATCAGCATCCGGTCAATAGGCAGTTGAGCTCTTCCAGGACCAAACAAGACGCCCATTCCACATTCTAACAACTCGCTCTTCGAAAAGCTGTGTTGATCAATCAGGGATTCGTCTTTCGGCAAGATTTCAGCGGGTTCATATTCAGCCATTTTGATATGTGTTCACAACAGTATTTTATACTGAGGCACCTAACTCCAAAAATTAAATTATATCACCGGGTGCCCAAAACGCTATAACCTGCTAGATTAGTGATGCTCCATAAAAAAATAAACATTGATTTCTACTCTCGATCTGGTAAGAACTAGCAAAATGATCCAAATCCATAAACATGCAGTAGTAGATAAAACGGCAGAGCTAGGAGAAAACTCCGAGATAGGTCCTTTCTGCACAGTAGCCGCAAACACCAAGATCGGGGCCAACACAAAACTTCGTTCCCATGTCGTAGTCGAGCCATTTACAAAAATTGGAGACAACTGCGATATCTTTCCTTACGTAACCCTAGGAATGCAATCGCAAGATCTAAAATACATTCAAGGATCTACTACCTATACTGAAATCGGCGACAGGAACATTATTCGGGAATTCGTTAGTGTGCATAGCGGAACGGAGCCAGGATCATTTACAAGTATTGGAAACGACTGTGCCCTTCTTTCTCACTCACATGTAGCGCACAACTGTTATGTAGGAAATAACGTTGTAATGAGCCACGGCGCGACGCTTGGCGGCCATGTCGTTATCGGGGACCACGCTAATATTGGGGGACTATCCGCAATACATCAGTTTTGTCAGGTTGGTAAGGCTGCAATGATTGCAGGAATGGCTAGAACAATCCAGGATGTTCTGCCTTTTACAATAGCCGAGGGCACTCCAGCCCACATGCGAGTAATAAACAAAGTAGGTATGGAAAGAGCAGGATACAGTGTGGCCGAAATATCCGAGGTGCGAAAAGCCTTTCGTGTTCTTTTCATGAGAGAACTACGCCTAGAAGATGCCGTCGTGCAGGTCGAGGAATCTTTCCCTAAATCAGATAGCATCAAGCTAATGATTGACGCTGTTAGGGCTTCCCAAAGGGGCCTAGCAAGACCTGAATCGGCTACGTACGAAATTAACGTAGCAGACGTTTGAGTTCGGCTTGTGAAACCCCTCATTAATGCGGTTCTCTGGGACTTTGGTGGGGTTATTACTAGCAGCCCCTTTGAAGCCTTTAACAAGTTTGAATCAGAAAACAACATACCACTAGACTTTATTCGGCTAGTTAATGCAGAAAATCACGAACGAAACGCATGGGCGCAGCTGGAAAGTAGCGAGGTTACGTTAGATGAGTTTGATGTGTTATTCAGGCAAGAGACCAAACTGAAAGGCTACGAAATTTCCGGGAAGGAAGTAATCGATCTTTTGTCTGGGGACATCAGACCAAGCATGGTTAAAGCACTGCAGAAAATCGCGGAAAAATATGCGGTGGGATGCATAACAAACAATGTCAATTCGGGCCAGGGTCCCGGAATGGCAAAAACGGAAAAAAAAGCAAATCAAATTCAAGAGGTTATGTCTTCTTTTGGAACTATAATCGAGTCCAGCAAGGTTGGGATGAGAAAACCCGATCCAAGAATTTATCAACTCGCGTGCGAGAAAATGCGTGTTTCTCCAAAGGAATGTATTTATCTTGACGACCTCGGAATAAATCTCAAACCTGCGAGAGCTCTTGGCATGATTACAATTAAAGTCATATCAGCAGAACAGGCGATTTCCGAGCTAGAGCATCACCTGAGCATCAGACTGGCATGAACGTTCTGCTCGCGGGCGGTGCTGGATATATAGGATCTCATACGGCCGTAGCGCTATTAAAGGCCGGATATAAGTTGTTTATTCTCGACAATCTGAGTAATAGCAGGATCTCAGTGCTGGAAACCATCAAATCTCTATCAGGGAAGGACTTCATTTTCGAAGAAATGGACCTCCGAAACTACCGAAGGGTAGTTAAGTTTTGTGCTAGAACCAAGATTGATGTAATCGTCCATCTAGCCGGGCTAAAATCTGTAGGCGAATCAGTGAAAGAACCACTTCCTTACTACGAAAATAATATCCTTTCATCAATCAATCTCTGCAAGACAGTGTCTCAACTCGGAATCAGAAACTTCATTTTTAGTTCTTCTGCAACGGTTTACGGAAAACCGGAGCGGTTGCCGATAGACGAAGAGTGTTGTTCTTCCAAAGCCATAAGTCCTTATGGAAGAACAAAAGTTGCTATCGAACAAATGCTGATGGACCTCCAGACATCCAATAAAGATCTAAGAGTCGTTTCCCTCAGGTATTTTAATCCAGCGGGCGCGCATCCTAGCGGCTTTCTCGGAGAATCGCCTAAAGGCGCACCAAACAACCTTATTCCAATTCTTTCGAGGGTAGCCGCAGGAGAGCAACCTGAGCTAGTTATCTACGGAGATGATTATCTGACGCACGATGGAACATGCATTAGAGACTACCTTCACATCCAAGACTTAGCCGAAGCGCACGTCGCTGCAGTAAGAAAAATACCATTCCTTAGAGGGTGGAAAGCATTTAACCTGGGAATAGGCAAGGGTTATTCCGTAAAAGAGGTTCTAGGTTCATACGAGAAAGCTGCTGGAC
>PAPD01000028.1 GCA_002708765.1 Gammaproteobacteria bacterium
CATGTTCGTCATCGTGCTCGTCACCATGCTCATCACCATGTTCGTCATCGTGCTCGTCACCATGACCGTGAGCGCCTGCGGGTTCTTGGTGGAATGGAATTCCATAGACACTGTCGCTTTTGTTGACAGAGACGCCGAAGTAGCCCCAGTCGCCTACCTTTGAAACGCCGAATCGGGTTGCTTTCGATTCAAAATCGGAATTCGCTACGAAACCTCGATCCTCTTCGTGCCCGTGTTCTTCTTCATCTTCGTGCTCCTCTTCGCCCTCGTGCTCCTCGTCTGAGTGAAGGATGGCTCCCGCTGGAGTGTCAAAGTTTCCGAAATTATGAGTTTTGTGTATTAGACTTATATTTAAACCACCAATATTGTTCTGGTAACTAAAGTCATAGGCTTCTCCATCATTTACCGACTGGCCCTCTGCACCGAACTTAAATTCCATTTGATCGAAATCGCTACGGGCAATGGTATTGTCAACCACGTTGACAATACCGCCAATAGAGCCGTTAGTATAGAGTAGCGAGGATGGACCTCTGATGATTTCGATTTGTTGAACGTTGTTTAGATCAACTTCCAAAGTATGATCAGCTCCAATACCGCCAACATCTCTAACGACCATTCCGTTATTGAGAATTTTTACCCTGTTGCCTGACAATCCTCGGATAATTGGTTGTCCCACAGCGGCCCCGAAATCAGCGGACTGTACTCCTAACAATCCGTCAAGTGCCTCGCCAAGGCTCTGAGTCGCTTCGTTGGAGAGATCATCTCCACTGACAACATGAATGGGGTTTTCTGCGTGGGTGGATAATTCATCAATTAAAGATGCAGTTACTGCAACCTCTTCAATCGTCGAGTCATCTGCTTGTATTTGTGTTACGGCTGCCAAACTAAACGCTAGCAGCAAATAAAATACCTTTTTCATTAAAAAGCTCCTGAAAAAATTTAGATTTTTTAAAATATGAAAAATCTAATTCCCGGGAGGAGCTCTTGCGTTGTAGTTACCTACTATGAAGAGAACTGAAGAATGCAATCTGGTAGAGGCGGAAAGATCTTTTTCTACTGGAAATCTTTCTGGAAATACAGATGCCTCCAGATCATTTATGTCGTTCTGACAGAACTGACATTGAGTATCTACTATTTCTTCATGAGCGTGGTGAGATACTAGCTCGTAGGAGGATGCTCCAACAAAAAGCCCCACCAGCAAAATCAGAGAAAAAGCGGTTGTCCGAGATCTCAAAGCCAGAACGTCCAAAAAAAAAGAAAAAGGAGAATAAGCGAATTCCGTAAATGATTCAAATTCATTTTTTTAGGGAGGCAATAGTTTCAACAAAGGGGAAACAACTATGGCATTAAAAATAAGTTCTAGCAGCAAGATTTTCTCTAGAAACCAACGATCGGAGCGAGAGCGCAATGAAAAATAGATATCCTTACGCCAAATGAATTTCAGACAAAAGAGTATAGGTGGTTGAATAAATCAGGTGCTGGCAGATATCAGGAACCTGCCTAGAGCGCGGGCTAGCCAAGCCATCGCTGATGAAATCTCAAGTGACAACCGACAAGGCTGCTGATAAAAAAATAGCTATGATCATAGCCGGACTGATACCGGATGGTCGCCTCGAAATTCATTTCTTTGCAGGCAAGTTCCAACAGTTCGGTACGCAGTTGAACCCCAAGAAATTCGTCGGCTTCGCCCTGATCGACCAACATCGGCAAGTGTCTACTACCAGCCATGATTAATTCGCAGGCATCATATTCTTTCCACCTCTCTTTGTCTTGGCCAAGATACTGGCTAAAGGCTTTCTCGCCCCAAGGGACCTGAACAGGGGCCACAATCGGCGAAAACGCGGATACTGAATTATACTGGCCAGGGTTTTTAAGGGCAGTGATCAGTGCACCATGACCTCCCATCGAATGGCCCATAATCGACTCCCTCCCAGGATCGACGTGGAAGTTCTCCTGTATTATTCGGGGAAGCTCAATCGATACATAATCATACATCTGGTAGTTTTCTGACCAGGGGGTCTCGGTGGCATTAACATAGAAACCGGCGCCCAAACCGAAGTCATACTCGCCTAGGGGATCGTCCGGGACATTGTCTCCTCGCGGACTAGTATCAGGCGCTACCAATGCAATTCCGAGCTCGGATGCATAGCGCTGCGCTCCCGCCTTTTGGACAAAGTTTTCATCAGTGCAAGTCAACCCCGATAACCAGTAAACTACTGGTACCGAACCCAAGTTCGCTTCCGGCGGCAGATAGATAGAAAAATGCATTTTGCACTTCAACGTCTCTGAGTAATGGGAGAATCGCTGCTGCTGACCTTCGAAGCAGAGGTATTCCGAGATTTTATCAAGAACCATCTAGTAAACCACTACCGAACGAATACTTTCCCCAGAGAGCATAAGATCAAAGGCCGTATTTATATCATTCAGAGGCATAGTGTGAGTAATGAGATCATCTATATTGATTCTTCCGTCCATGTACCAGTCAACGATCGCTGGCACATCGGTTCGCCCACGAGCACCCCCAAAAGCTACCCCATGCCAGCTCCGACCTGTGACCAGCTGAAATGGGCGTGTAGAGATTTCCTTTCCCGCTCCCGCTACCCCAATAATATAAGACTCACCCCACCCCTTGTGACAACATTCCAGGGCCTGGCGCATAACCTCGACATTACCAATACATTCGAAGCTGTAGTCAGCACCACCGCCCGTAACATCAAGAATCGCCTCTACAACGTCATCCACTTCGTGAGGATTGATGAAGTGGGTCATACCGAACTCCTGGGCCAATTTTTCTTTCCCGCGGTTCAGATCCACTCCTATGATTTTATCTGCGCCCACCATTCGGGCGCCCTGAACAACGTTTAGGCCAATGCCTCCCAGACCAAAAACAACAACGTCTGACCCCGGCTCTACCTTCGCTCGATAAACTACTGCACCGACACCGGTGGTGACCCCACAGCCGATATAGCAGATCTTTTCAAAAGGTGCATCTTCACGAACTTTCGCTACAGATATTTCTGGCAGAACCGTAAAATTAGAGAAAGTAGAGCAACCCATATAATGAAGAATATTTTCACCTTCATGACTAAAACGGCTTGAGCCATCCGGCATAACGCCCTTCCCCTGAGTTTCCCTAACAGCCTGGCAAAGGTTTGTCTTAGGGTGCAAACAGAAATTACATTCCCTACACTCAGGAGTATAAAGAGGGATAACGTGGTCTCCGGGTTTAACCGAAGTTACTCCTTCACCAACATCACGAACAATCCCCGCGCCCTCGTGCCCGAGTATTGCAGGGAAAACACCCTCGGGATCATCGCCCGAAAGCGTAAAGGCATCAGTATGACAAACACCGGTCGCCATAATTTCAACGAGAACCTCGCCCGACCTAGGCCCCGCTAGCTCAACATCTCTGATTTCAAGTGGTTGACCTGCCTTAAAGGCTATCGCGGCACGCGTTTTCATAGTCTTTCCTTATCCCGTTAAGTGAATAATAGCTCTTCTTGCTTATTCTCGCGAATCGGAAAAACAGGTGACCTACATCAACGGATGCAAACGGACCGGCAAGTGGGTGTAGCCATGCACAAAGCAGGACGGAGTTCGTATTCCTGGACCCACTACCTCAACGTAATGAAATCTTTTGTGAATCTCTTCCCAAAGCACACGCAACTGCATCTCGGCCATCCGGTTACCCATACATCGATGCAGCCCGAAACCGAACGATATATGATTTCGGGCACGTTCCCGATCTATTTTGAACAGCTCCGGTTCATGAATGTTGCGCTCATCACGGTTAGCAGAGGCATACCACATAATCACTTTGTCACCTGCTTTCATCTGCTTTCCGCGAAATTCAAAATCTCGCGTAACCGTTCGACGCATGTGAGCAAGAGGTGTCACCCAACGAATAATTTCCGATACCATATTTGGAATCACCGATGGGTTTTCCCGAAGTTTCTTGTATTCATCAGGGTGCTCGTTAAGCGCGAGAACGCCTCCCGAAATAGAGTTCCGGGTAGTATCATTGCCGCCCACTATCAGCAGAAGAATGTTTCCCAGATACTCTTGAGATGAAAGATTTCGGGTAGCCTCTCCACGAATCATCATGGAGATAAAATCATTACCCACCGGATTCTGCTCCCTCTCTTGCCAGAGACGAGTGAAATAATCCAGGCACTCCATTAATTCCTCATAACGTTGCTCGTTACTATCTATGATGCCCTCGCCAAGGCGAGCAAAAACTACGTCCGACCAGCGGGTGAGCTTGCCCCTGTCATTAAATGGAAAATCAAATAGAGTAGCCAGCATTTGTGTAGTCAATTCGATTGAGACTGCGTCAACCCAGTTAAATACCTCATTAACCGGCAAGTCATCAAGGATTCTTCCGGCACGAGCTCGTATGGTAGATTCCAGCTCTTTAAGGTTCGGAGGAGCAACAACATCCTGCACTGTTTTCCGTTGCTCATCGTGCCTAGGGGGATCCATAGCAATAAATGTTGGCGCCGAGAAACTAGTATCCTCAACCGGATCCGCGATGGAAATTCGGGGAAAAGAGGAAAAAACTTCCCAGTTTTTCTCGACCTCCAGAATATCTTCGAAACGGGTAATTGACCAGAAGGATCCATATTCACTCTTACTGCAATAATGCACTGGCGCTTCATCACGCATTCGTTTAAAAAACGGCCACTTCAAATCATTCTTCCACAAACCGATATAGCTGATATCAATATCTTCTAACGGAATCGTCTTCGGATCTGCGTCGAGCATATTCGGTAACGCTAATGTATCCATAAAAAATCCTTTTCTTTACCAAGGGTGATAGTAATCCGAATTCACTATGGCCGACAGCTACCGAGTCCAAGAATTTTTAAACTTAGTGCTGCCCTACCCTCTAAAAGAACCGCGATAGAGAAAGCACTATACTGAACGGAGTCTTCCTTGAGAACAAAAGAAGTGACGGATGGATCCCAAGCCTGCTCAGAAACCCCATATCCCTTTAATTATTGGCGGATTTAGTGAGGCCGCAATGCGACGATGCGCGAGATACGGGTCCGGGTGGCCGGGCTTCGGTCTTAACCCAGAGCACTCCAGACCACTAATAGGCATGATAGAAAAAGCACTCTCCGAAGAGGGCAGAAGTATCAACGATTTCGAAATCATAATTACCCCGGCATCGATTACACCGGATGAAATCAAAATCTACGAAGATATGGGTGTAGATCGGATCGTGCCATTGCTGGTTAATCCAGAACCAGATGCAGCAGCAAGGCGTTTCGATGAACTCCAATCTCTCCAAGCAGCATTAAGCAAATAGTTGTCAACGTTACTAATCGTGACTAGCGCCATCTACCGTCGCTATTTCTTCTGCAGGAGGCAATTCCATACCGTCCAGGCAGGCGAAATTAGATACCATCTGTTCAGGATATCGCCTCCTTTTGTGATGGGTATAAACCCCGCAAAACCGGCAAAAGAAATGTTCGGCGATGTTCTTATTCCATTTATAAGAACCCAAATAGTCTCTTCCCCTGATTAAAAAAAAATGGTCTCTGTGGACCGCTTTCATCACTATCGATTTCTTTTTACATAGCGAACAATTGCACCGATAGAGGTCCTGGAAAAGATCATCAGTCTCGATCTGAAACTGGACTCTGTTGCAATGACAAGATCCCTTATAAATCATCTAACACCCATTCCTTAAAACATACCCTACCGAAGTAAATTTTTACCCAGACACATGCCCTGAAGTAGAGTACTCTAGAGTCTGCTCTAATGTTATCAGAGAATAACTCTATGGAACCTGGAACACTGCATGATCTAATCAAGCAACGAAGAAGCGTCCGCGGGCACAAGAAAGATCCAAAACCCAGAAAACTTGTGGCCGGGGTTGCCGAAACCAAGATGGGAATGAGTTCCTCAACAAATATTCAGCTTGGCGGTTTCTGTATGCTGACTGGGAATACTCTGGATCTTATCAGGAAATGCAATAAAGAGGGGATGATATTCAGCGCTAGGACCGATCGTGGAATCAAGATGAAACCCGCTTATAAGGGAGCCTTCCGGAACCGCAAAGCCTCTGCGAGAAGACAATGAAAATTTGGTCTCCTGAAAGATCTTTGATAAAAATCTATCCGGAAACACGAATAGAACCGCTTCTGACCATAACAGAACTCCAAGGATCCGTATGAAAAATCTTATAATCATCACTATCGTTTCACTAGTCGTCGGAGGATTTATTGGTGCGAAGGTGATGGAATTGCTAGGCAGAGAATACATTATGGCTAATCTGCCCGTTCCCAAAGGAACAATCGATGACAAGGACGTCTTTTTCGAATCCCTCCCGGAAGCCGGCACAGTTCCGAGAAAGAAATTACACCCCGTTAATAGAAAAGCGAAAAACGTGATTCTCCTTATAGGGGATGGAATGAGTATCAGTCAGATCGCGTCATACAGATTACTTAAAGGTGGTCCGAACGAAAGATTGGCAGTTGATAGATTCCCGGTCTCCGGAATTGTTCTTACCCATTCAGCCAATGCAATCATTACTGACTCCGCCTCTTCAGCGACTGCTTATAGCACCGGTTCGAAAACAAACAACTCCTACCTTGGACTGGACAAAGACAAAAATCTCCTAGAAAACCTGACTGAAAGAATTGATAGATATGGACTAGTTAGTGCTTTGATAGCAACTTCGGAGGTCACGCACGCTACTCCGGCAGCTTTTGCCGCGCACGTGGATTTGAGATGGAAAACAGATGAGATAAGCCGGCAGATGCTAGCATCAAATGTTTCTACGATCCTTGGAGGAGGAAGGCACTTCTTTTTACCCGAACGTTTGGGCGGGGAAAGAGAAGACGGGAGGAACCTGCTGGAAGAAATTAAAGAATCTCACGCCCTGCTAACGAAAAAAGACCAGTTGAATAGCTTTGATAAAACCGACACCAGAAAAGTAATAGGGCTCTTTGCTGACGAACACCTGAGAAATGAGAAGGAGCCAGAAAATCATTCTTCTGAACCGACGCTGAAAGATATGCTGCGGTTTGCCCTTGAAAGATCTGCTATGTATATGGAAAAGGGGTGCAGAGGTTCCTTCATCATGGTTGAAGGTTCCCAGGTTGATTGGGCAGGCCACGCAAACAATATTAATTATCTAAAAACAGAAATGCAGGATCTAGACGAAGCCATTCAGCTTGCGCTGGAACATGCTAAGGAAAATCAGGACACGTTAGTAATTGTAACCGCAGACCATGAAACAGGAGGGTTGCTGATAGAGCCAGCGAATCCCGCTGACTACACTGGTAATAAAGTCAAATTCTCCTTCAATACAGCTATCGGACGAGGCTCTCATACTGGTGTCCCGGTGCCGGTATACGCTTACGGACCCGGCTCAGAAAATTTTTCCGGAACTCTGGACAATACTGACATTTATCATGGAATGGTTGCAGCTATGGATTTGAATACGGAAGTTGGTTCATGCATGGACAAATAATTTTTGCTTCTATAAAGAACGAAACGCTGACGTGAAAACAATCTGGGGAATCAAAAAATGAAATTCATATTGAAAGTTTTAAGCATTACTTTGTGCTTAATGATTATTCCGGTTAGCGCTGTGGTAACAGCAGCAATTAAACAAAGATTTGAGGACGGGCCTAATAGAGTCTTCGCTGGAGGTCCCCTGGTGTCGGGAACCTTGTATGAAGGTGAGGAGCCTGACTGGAGATTTGTAAATCAAATACCCACGGTGGAGTTGCAGCTTTTGGAACCACCGCAGTCACGACGAATCTGGATCGCGGAAGCAGGGGGCAGATTGTTTGTCTGGTCCGGATATATGAACTCGTTAGCAGGAAAACTCTGGAAAAGGTGGCCCGCTCAAGCCGAGGCCAATGGAAGAGCAATCATCCGGATAGACGGTAAACTGTATGAGCGCCACCTGCGCCGAATCACTCAAGACCCGGTCTTTGCGCAGCTCAGTGAAACTGTCAGCAGAAAATATCCTTCCCGGTTAACCATCGGTGCAATTGAACGGGAGGACGTCTGGATTTTCGAGGCAGAACCTAGACCCGGATCCTCTGAGCTCTCGGTTCGGGAGAGTGACCGATGATAAACTTCTATCGAACTTTAGCCATAATGACGGCGCTGACAATCCTAAGCGTTCTCTTTGTCCCCGGAGTAGATGATGGAGTGGAGAGCCTATTCCAGCTTCTGGTGCTACTGGCATCACGATAGCCTTAATCTAAGTTACCGAGTGAAATGGAATGACTAAATCCGGTGTTTCAATGCCGACGAAGCTTGCTTTTGGTATCGGTGCGACGGGAGAGGCAGCTACTAACTGGATATTCAACGCCTTAACGTTTTTCTACTATAACCAGATTCTCGAACTCTCTGGCACTCTGACGGCTGCAGCCGTCACTATTGGCATAGCTGCGGATGCAATAACCGACCCGATGATAGGATCAATATCAGATAGATGGCGTTCAAGGCTGGGGCGACGGCACCCCTTTATGTTTCTCGCGCCAATGCCTCTCGTTATCTGCATTTACCTGATATTTAATCCTCCTCATGAACTTACTGGAATAACCCTCTTCGCTTGGTTCGCTATTTTCACTGTACTAATGCGAATTTGCTCTACTATGTTCGCTGTCCCTCACCTGGCCATGGGAGCCGAACTGAGTGACAACTACATAGAAAGAACCAGAATCATGAGTTACAACAACATTTTTACCTATATCGGAGTCATCATCATGCACCTTGCGGTGTGGTTTGTTATTTTTCCATCATTCGATAACGGCCGCATGACCCAGTCCGCCTATAACCCGATAGTTTTCTTCTGCGCCAGCCTCATTTTGGTCTGTATGCTGGGTTCGGCGTTCACTACTCGTAGCCAGATTCCGGCCATGAAAAAGGTTCCTGAAGATCTCCCGAGATTTAGTTTGCGGCAACTGGTAATGGAAATTTGGTCCGCTATGCAGAACCGTAATTATCTTTTTCTTTTGCTTGGTCTCTTCTTTCTTTCTATCACAATCGGAACCCATGAAACACTCGGGCTTTATATGGCTACATTTTATTGGGAATTTTCCGACTACCAGATAGGCTGGCTAATACTCGGCAATGTCTTCGGGTATACCATTGGGTTTGCTGTAACCGCGAAAATCCACCAGTTGATCGAAAAACGATGGGCTATAGTCTGGTCTACAATAGGACTCAGTGTCTCCTGGTCAACCGCAGTAACTTTGCGTCTATTTGATCTAGCTCCGGAAAATACTACCATGACCCTAGTGAGCTTCATCATCTTTTTCGGAACCATTGCATCAGCCTTCGGATCAATACTTAACATCAGCGTGATGTCCGCCTTGGCCGATATTACCGACGACCACGAACTTAATACGGGGAGAAGACAGGAAGGAATTTTTTATTCTGCAAGAACTTTCTTTGCCAAAGTCACCAATGGAATTGGGCACGTCATAGCAGGCGTTGCGCTTGATATTATTGAATTCCCGAGAGGTGTTGCAGCAAGTCAGATACAACCAGAAAAAATATATGCGCTGGGCATAATAGATGGCCCCTTTGCAGCTTTTTGGGGACTGATAGCAGCTATACTGTACAGTGGATATAAAATTGATAAAAAACACCATCAACGAGTTCAAATGGAGCTTTCGCTTAAAGCAGCGACAACCGGAAAAGTAGCACAGAAGAAGGAAATACGGACATGAGTAGAACTTTTGACATTGTTATTTACGGTGCAACAGGTTTTACCGGGCATTTATGCGCAGAATATTTAGACTCGATTGATACGAAGATCAATTGGGCGATAGCCGGAAGAAACCTGGAAAAACTTGATGCTATTGCCGCAAATCTCGATAAAAAGTTAGAAATTCTAGTAGCTGATCCTAGTGACCCTGATTCTCTCGACCTGCTCACCAGCAGCACCAAGGTAGTCTTATCGACAGCTGGTCCTTTTCATCGCTGCGGTTCAGAACTGGTAGCATCCTGTGTAAAAAATTCTACCCATTACGTAGATATAACAGGCGAGACTTTCTGGATAAAAGAACTCATCGAGAAACATCACGAAGAGGCGTCGAGAAAAGGAGTACGGATTATTCCTTCGTGCGGTTTTGACTCGATTCCTTCGGATCTGGGAACATACTTCGGGATCAGGAATATCGGGAAACCCGTAAAGAAAATCGAATCCTTTCATGCCTGGAAAGGTGAGGCCTCGGGTGGAACTCTCGAAACCGTTTTCTCTATGGGTGAAACAGTCTCTAAACCTGACCTTTCTAATCCTTTTCTACTTAACCCGGAAGGATCTTTTTCAGAAGAACAAAGGACTCGGAGCGCTGACCAAATAGCAGTTTCTAGAAATGAGGCATTAGGTGCCTGGTCAGGTCCTTTTATCATGGCTCCAGTAAACACGAGAATAGTCCGCAGGAGTGAGGCCCTCCTATCCCTGAGGCAAGAACCCTACGGACCGAATTTTATCTACCAGGAGAATGGTTTTTTTAAGGGCAGACTTCCCGCATATCTATCACTAATATCGATGGCACTCTTTGGCCTTGTTTTAATGACACCTCTAAAACGAATCATCAGACCATTGCTGAGAAAACCAGGAGAAGGACCATCAAAAACTGTCCAGAAAAGTGGTTGGTTCGAATGCAAATTTTTAGCCGAAACCGAAGATGGCGAAAAATACATTTTTGGTATTAGCGGGAAGGGAGATCCGGGCTACCGGGTTACTTCAAAACTTGTGTCGGAAGCTGCTATTTGCATAGTAGAAAGTCTTGATCAGCTCCCCGGCGGTTCCGCCTACGGAGGTCTTCTGACCAGTGCCTCGGGCCTGGGGGATGTTTTGATTGAAAGACTGTCAAAGGCTGACATTAATTTCTCGAAGCCCTTTAAAATTGACCCTTAAGCTTTCGTAAGGACAGGCCTGCAACTAGTATTCCTCGACTATTAGTCTAGCCAGACTTTATAAAGTCAGCAATTCTTTCAGCAACCATAATAGTGGGAGCATTGAGGTTACCATTAGTTATTTTCGGAAATATCGAAGAGTCGGCGACCCTGAGGTTATCTACACCGTGCACTTTTCCCGAGGGATCAACCACAGACATCTCATCACCGCCCATCCTGCAAGTCCCACAGGGGTGGTAGGCACTTTCGGCATTTTTTCTTATGAAAGAATCTAAATCCTCGTCAGATTGAAAACGATCGCCAGGATTAAGTTCCTCTCCTCTAATATCATCAAATTGCTTTTGTCGAAAAATTTTCCTGGCCGCACGGATAGCATCCCGGAAAACTGAAAAATCTTCAGCGTGAGACATATAGTTGAAACGGATTTCCGGGTTCTCGAGGGGGTCACCACTTTTAAGAGAAACACTTCCGCGACTCTTTGACAACATGGGACCCACATGCACTTGAAAACCGTGCTGACTAGCTTTGGTCTTTCCATCATAGGACATTGCCACAGGAAGAAAATGGAATTGAATGTCAGGATAGACCTGCTGATTTTTACTCTTGATAAAACCGCCAACCTCGAAATGATTTGTCGCTCCCAGACCTTTCTGATTAAAAAGCCAACCTACTCCAATCCGGGACTTACCAATCAAGTCAAGATGTTTATGCAGTGAAATCGGAGACAGACAGGCTTGTTGGACATACACTTCCAGATGATCCATAAGATTTTGGCCAACACCGGGCAGATGAAGCTTGGTCTTTATCTGGAGTCGATCAAGATCCTCCGCATTTCCAATACCTGAAAGCATTAGTATCTGAGGAGAGTTTACGGCGCCCGCACAGAGGATAACTTCAGCATCGGCCAACGCCGTTACTGATCTTTTTTTTCGGATATAGCGAACGCCAATAGCTTTATTATTTTTGATAATTATCTCTTGGGTAGTAGCTCGTGGGATAACGATAAGATTTTTTCGAGACTGAGGCTTATCAATGTATGCGAAATAAGTAGATGCCCTAACGCCGGAATCTACAGTCATCGGCATAGGACCAAATCCTTCCTGACTTTCGCCGTTAACATCCGGATTTAGGGGATACCCTGCGGATTGAGCAGCATCTAGAAAGATACTATAAAGCGGATTTTCCATTAGACCCTTGGTAGTAACTAACGGACCGTCATGACCTTTATAGGGATGCGGACTATTCGTATCATCTGCTCTCTGCGATTTTCTGAAGTAGGGCAAAACGGACTCATAGTCCCACCCTGATGCTCCAAGTCGATCCCAACCGTCAAAATCTTCTCTGTTCCCCCGAATATACACCATTCCATTAATCGATGATGAGCCACCAAGTACTTTGCCGCGAGGGCAATGTATTTTTCGATTATCCAAGTGCGGTTCAGCTTCGCTGTAGTATCCCCAGTTAATTCTTTTATCATTGAGTGGCATATAGAACGCCGACGGCATCTTGATGGAAAGTTTTTTATCGTTACCTCCTGCTTCAAGAAGCAATACCCTAGCGCCAGAGTCTTCTGCAAGCCGAGCGGCAATGACACAACCTGCCGATCCAGCACCGATAACAATGTAGTCATATCGGTCATCAGCTTTATTTCTCAATGGAATGAAGTTCATGAAGAAGTGGTTAGCAATATTCGGATAATTTTGTCCATGCTAGAATACTGGAAGCACGAATGAAACAGCATCGGACACAGTTTTATTCAACGAAGAAATAGTTAATTGGAAAAACGATGCAAGAAATTATAGACAGACCGGCAAAGATACTCACCCAATCGCAGAGAGAAGCTTATTTCGATTATGGCTTTATCGGCATGGAAGGCTTCGTCGACAAACAATGGCTCGAGCGTCTAAACAAAGTCACGAATGAATTTATCGAGATAAGCAAAACCTTTTCGGCAGAACAAAAGGACAGGCGTTTCGATGTAGAGCCGGATCACCGAATCGACAAACCACGCCTAAGACGATTAAATTCACCTGCCGATCTCCATGAGGAATACTGGGCCTTTGCCAGCAAGGGGCCCTTCGTCGATGTCGCGGAAGATCTGCTTGGTCCAGACGTAAAGTTCCATCATTCCAAGCTCAACTTTAAGTGGAGCGGCGGTGGAGAAGAAGTGAAATGG
Source organism: Gammaproteobacteria bacterium (assembly GCA_002708765.1). Classification (GTDB taxonomy): domain Bacteria; phylum Pseudomonadota; class Gammaproteobacteria; order Pseudomonadales; family Azotimanducaceae; genus UBA9659. The sequence goes on from PAPD01000028.1 coordinate 13,076, forward strand.
CACCAGGACATTCAATTCTGGCCACATACCAACTTTCAGATACTTACTATAGGCGTCTACCTTGAGGACGTAACCCCCGATATGGCTCCGATGGGAGTGATTCCGGGAAGCCATAAGGGACAACTGTATGATCTTTACGATCAAAACGGCGCATGGAGGGGGAACATAAGTGAAAATGAAGTCTCACAGCTGGAAACGGATCGCGCAGTCTATATGAGCGGACCTGCGGGCAGCATAACCGTTCACAATTGCCGAAGCGTGCATGGTTCTCCGCCAAACACAAGCGATCGTCCACGACCTCTGCTGCTTTGTGCCTATTCCGCGGCACACGCAATACCAATTACTGATCTGACAAGGGGCGGCAAATACTCTGAAGCCATTGTCCGGGGCGAAGCCGCTCGCTGGGCACGATTCGATCCTCGTCCTGTATTAATGCCACCAGACTGGTCAAGGACCGGGTATCAATCTATCTTTGAGCACCAACAAGACAAAATTTAATTTTGTTCTCCAGAAGTGTTGGAAGAAAATCATTTGGCTCTATCGGCTACAAACAAAGGAATTAACCGACTTGTTTTTGCTTCGTATTCCTTATATGGCGGAAAAACTTCCACACACACTTCCCATAATCGCCTTCGCTCCTCGGAGTCCGTAACTTCCCTAACAGTCATCTCGATTACCTCGGCCCGATCACGAATCTCTACACATGGGGTAGCACGCAGATTGTAGACCCAGACTGGATTTTTTGGTTGGCCTCCCATAGATCCTACGAGCAAGTAGCTGTCTTCTATTTTCACTCGCATTAACGGTATTTTTCTAATGGCTCCGGTCCTATTACCTTTATGGGTAACAATGATGCAGGGCATATCCGTGCCAGGCAGGGTTGTGCCTCTGGCTCCGCCACTGCCTTCGTATTCCTCCACGTGTTTTCGTACCCATTCAAGGGAAGGTGGTTTGTAATCAGTCATGATATTTCCCTTTTCTTTATAATTCGCATCAGAGACATTCACCCGACATACTATTGATCCATTGGTCAACCAGAGCGGCGCCTTCCTTATGAACCAGAGATCTTCCTAGTTCGGGCATCATTGCTGCCGGATTAGTGCTTCGCAAGCGGTATGACAAAATAGAGTGCTCGGCAAAACCTGGTACAATGGAATAAAAACGTCCCCCTGAGCCGCTCCCTGCTGCGATGGGCGGCTTACAAACACCCATTTCAAACGGAGTGTATTTGTTGTAGTCCAATAACAAACCAGAAGTGTCTGCCGAGCCATGAGGGTTATGGCAATGCCCACAATTTATGTCAAGATAGGAACGGGCCCGGTGTTCCAGGCTCACGGAATAGTCTCCCATCATTGCGTTGGCGGGCGCAGGTAACATAACCCCACTTAATTTCCCTTTATCCTGCCAGCCGTGGATCTGATTTATACTGTTGACTGGATCATCTCTATTCAAATGCCGAGCTTTAGGACCAATGGGCAATATTTTTCCATCGGTATGGTTAGTAGCGTGACAAGAAGCGCACTGGTTTTTGCTGGGAACCAGGTAATCCATATATTCGCCCGATGAGATTAAAAGATGCTTGAGCGCACCGGTCACTGACAGGTACGCATCGTTGTCCGACCAGATGTAAGGAAGCGCATCCCAACCGTGGGTCTGCCTTACCAACAAGCGAGTTTCAATCAACCGATAGAATCGAGTATCAATATCCTCAGGATCACCTGACCAGGATGACTGAGTAAGAACAGCATCATTAACATCTATGGGATAGAAGAAAGTTTTACTGATAATAGTACCAACCGGGAAACCGAAAGTTTCTTCAGCGTCATAGGACGCTGCTTGACCATCGGGAATAGAAATTGTTCTAAGCTTCTGAGAATAGTCCGAAAACAAATCAGTATTTAGTGCGTAAACGATCGCATCTTTATTAAGTTTAATCCGGGTGCCATTTTTTTCGATCAGCTCCCAATCCGATAGTTTTTCCGGATACGCATCGGTCGAAAAATGCGAAAGCTCAAGATCTCCACAAGCACTTAGCATGACGAGAAGTAGAGGACCGAAAATCCTGGAGCGCGCTGTCCGGTTATACCGCACTCTCAGCTGCTCGCCAGCTCTACTGGTTCAAGTTTCAAAATTTCACAGTTATATTGGGACATATCGACGCCTGCGTTTGCGAACTCGTTACCAGCATCAATACTCAGAATTTGTGCATCTCCATTATCGATACAAATGGCAGAAATTCCGGGCTCCGTCTCCGGGTTGACGATACCATCCCATATAATATCGGGGAAAGCTCCTTGCGTCCCGTACAATGCATCTCTCAATTGTCTTAGATAATCTAAACCCGGAGCTTCTCCTCCCCCTTCAAAAACATTGTCGTATATCATTATCTGCTCTGGGTAGGGGTCGAACTCCGGGGCAAGATCTCGCTGTCCAGCGAAGTTCGCACTGAAGTAACTGGAAATAACTACATTCGCAGTGTCATTGTTGGTAATCTTGTTATTGAAAACCTCGACCTGATCATTTGAGTTGATCACTATCCCAGATCCGGATGGGACACCAGATACTGCCGTACCCGGAATAGCAAAGTTCTCGGTGTTATTACTGTCAATTTCGTTATCGAAAACCCGGGTAGCATACCCACGCTGAGGAATACTAGGCATATTAAAGACCAGAATTCCCCCAGTGTTATTGTTGGCAACGTTGTTGTATACATCAGCTGAAATGGTATTTTCTACTTCAATTCCTGCGACGTTATATTCAGCCCGGTTGTTACGGACAACCACCTGCCGGGATTGGCCCACATAAATGCCCGCATCCGAGGCAGCGATTGCTACATTACCTTCCAACAACACATTAGTGGTTTGAACGGGGTAAATACCATAGGCACCGTTTTCCGTGTCCGGTCCATTGGTCCATTCAGTCCGCACACGCCGAATAGTTATATTTTCGCCCTCATTAACCTTGAGAGCGTCCCCTATCGTGTCCTCGATCGCAATGTCCTCAATAAGAAAATCACTGGCGTTTACTGACAAACCTTCAGCGCCAACTACCTGATTCTTGAAACTTAAGACCGACCTGTTCATACCTTGGCCTCGAATCGTCACATTGTCTGTATTCAATACCAGTGAACGCTTAAAATTAAAGGTGCCAGCAGGAATTTCGATAACATCACCAGGCGCTGCAGTTTCAAGGGCCGTTCGAAAAATCTCTGTATAAGGTCTCTCCGGCTTCGGTGAGCACCCCATAAGCGGTGCGAAAACACAAGAAACCAATATTGCTCTTAACACTAAAAGTTTGGTCTTCATAATTTTCTCCAAATCTCGATGACTGGATCCTCCCAAACGAAGCAGACGTCAGATTATAAGCATGAAAACAAAAAACGAAAGCCAGTCCTTCGAATAATACAGTTATATAAAACGGCGTCATGATGTTGACTCTTAATAGACCAGGAGTTCTCAATGCCATGAACAGAGAACTGATCACCGAGCTTTACGAAGCTTTAAAAGAAATTGAAAAGGATGAAACCTCTAGAGCCATCATTATAACTGGTGCAGGAAGCGGTTTTTGTTCTGGAGCAGATCTGACTGATGGAAGTTGGGCCAGCGAGAAAGCTATGTCACTGGGTCAATCAGGCGCTAACAGCATGGAAGTAGCTTTTAACCCATTAATAAGACTAATCACTTCTATCGACAAACCAGTTGTTACGGCCATCAATGGCATAGCAGCTGGCGGCGGAGTAGGACTAGCTCTTTCAAGAGATTTGGTCGTTGCTTCGGAATTATTCCTGACGTAGGAGCTTCATGGTTTGTACCGCTTTGGTTGGAAGAGCAAGGGCAAATGGAATGGCACTACTAGGAGATGATTTGTCTGCCAAGCAAGCAAAAGAGTGGGGGTTAATCTGGGATTGTTACACTGAGGACCTACTAATGACAGAGACTATGAAAATAGCCCAAAGGTTGGCGGAGAGACTGGACAAGCAGTTAAAATCTCTTAGCTAACTAGCAGAAACAAATTGGAACAAATTCATCGATGATTCTTTCAAAAAAGCACTATTTTTTTGCACCTACTCTGGTTTTATCTTTAAACCGGCTGTTCCCAATCCTTAACGAATTTTTGTCTATCATTTTAAAAAAAAGAGTTGTTAGATTGCGAATTCCAGAGATAGAATCTCGGGGAAACATGTTAAGGGATCGAGTCCTTGCAATCATCGAAATTTCCGGAAAAAGCAGACATTGTTATCGTCGGTGTAGGTGGCATTGTTGGATCGATGTTGGCCTACTGGTTTGCTGAACTAGGTCAAAAGAATGTGGTAGGTCTTGAAAAATCTTCGGTAATTCCTTCTGATCTTGGTTCAACAGCGCACGCGTCGGACTTCGTTTATAACACCACCCACGACAAACTGAGTAACTGGACCACTGCATTTAGCCGAAAATTTTACGAAGACAATGGATTCTTTCTTAAAAAGGGCGGGCTTGAAATCTGTCGCACCGATGATGATGCTCGCTGGGAAGAACTTAAAAGAAAGGTAGCGTCCGGCAAAGCATTCGGAACCAACGTCAGGCTTATCTCAGCATCAGAAGCCAAAGACAAATTTCCGCTACTTGAAGAAGGTTCGATTCGTGGTGCAATGTGGGATCCCGATGCGGGTCTGGTTGTGCCACGCTCGCAGGATGTCGTTAGCTTCGCTGTGGAAGTAGCAAAGGAGAAAGGCTCCCTATCAACGTTTACCGACACACCAGCCACTGGTTTCGAAATAGAAAAAGGCCGACTCATCGGAGTGCATACTGATAAAGGAACAATCAAAACCGATCAGGTTGTGATTGCATCGGGAATCTGGGGGCCATTGATGGGTGAAATGGCAGGAGTACCCGTTCCCTTATCTCCGTTGGAGCACCCTCTACTATTTTTCGGGCCTTTACCACAAGCCCAGGAGGCTGAGGATTTTCTGGTCTATCCATTAATGAGAGACCAGGGTAACTCCGCCTATGTCAGAGACACAGGGCGCCTTCATGGAGGCATGCTCGAATGGGGTTACTATGAAGATAAGAACCCTCGGCTAGTTGATGCTGAGGATATTGGCAACCCTGACAAGACCATGACCTCGCCGTCGATGAGACATCTGAACTTGGAAGAAATTTCGGAGCCTTTGGAAAAAGCCTTTGAGACAACACCTATACTAAATGAGTTAGGTTGGGACGAGAGAAGTTCTTTCAATGGCCTACTCTCCGTTACCTCGGACGGCGCCTCGTTGATTGGGGAAAGTCCTGAGGTCAGAGGCTACTGGTTGTGCGAAGCAGTCTGGGTTAAAGATGGCCCCGGATGCGCGAGACTTTGTGCCGAGTGGATGGTCACCGGAAAAACCCAGATGGACATGCACTCTTTTGACATTTCACGATTTTATCCAGCTCAAAAAGAAAAAACCTTTGTAAAAGCCCGCTCTTATGAGAACGCACAAACAATTTACACTCCGGCTGTTCATCCAAGAGAGCCCTACATAAGTCAACGAGAACTTTTCGTTAGCCCCTTCTACGCGCGGGAAAAAGAGCTCGGCGGCTATTTTGATAATGAAGTCGGTGGATGGGAGCGCGCCCTCGCCTACGACAGCAACAAAACAAAGCTTTCAAACTATCTTAAAGAAATTCCCGTGCGAAAAAACGAGTGGGATCGACGTCATGTCCCCTATGAAATCGCTAATGCCGAGCACCTCGCCATGAGCGACACCGCAGGAATGATCAATTTGTCCCACTTTGCGATCATCGATATCAACGGACCTGATACAGAACGACTTCTAGAATATCTATCAGTCGCTAAAGTTGGAGGAGATACTGCAAATGGTCGAATGATCTATACTAACTTTCTCAATGAAGATGGGGGGGTGCACGCAGACTTAACTGTTTCTAGACTTAAAAGTGATGCTTATAGAGTAGTGACTGGTGGGGCCGACGGCAACAGAGACTGGGTAACCATAAGAAATCATCGAGATGATCTCGGCTTAGACGCGGATATCTCTATTCGAACTCATGATATTGCAACGCTAGGTCTATGGGGCCCTGCTGCAAGAGAGGCTCTGGGTCATTTCGTTGACCCGAATGAAATCAGTATCGACAACTTTCCCTTTGTTACCGCAAAACACCTCAGCCTTAAACTAATCGGTGGCAAAAAAATAGAGGTTTGGGCAGCCCGCATTTCCTATGTCGGGGAAAGCGGATGGGAGATCTACCTTAACAATGATAGTGAAGACGGGCTTGCATTGTATGATTCTCTGCTGGAGGCTGGAGTAGTGCCCGTTGGTATTGAAACCTATGCTAACAGTCGAAGAATGGAAAAAAGTTTTCGGCTACAAGGGGCTGACCTCGAGACCGAATATAATGCCTGTGAATCAGCAGTCGAAAGACTGAAAGTCAAACCCGAAGACTTCCATGGCAAGGCAGCCCACCTCCAACATCGAGAAGAAGAACCCAGTGCCATACTTTGCACAATGACCCTGGATGCGCTTAATGTCTCAGGCAATCCAGCCCGCTATCCCGTTGGCATATCGCCAATCATAGATCCAGATACAGGTTTGGTTCCCGTCGACAGCAAAGGGCGTCGATCCTACAGCACCAGCATGTCCTATTGTCCATCAATTGAAAAGCATGTAGTCATGGGATATCTGCCCAGGGATATCGCACAAAAAGGCAAGGCTCTTTCTTTAGAGTATTTTAATGAAAACGGAGACGGCATCTATCCGATGACCGTTCAAATCGTTGGTAAGGGATCTCTATATGATCCAACCAATTCACGAGTTCGAACTTAGCTATTTAAACAAAGGGAAATAATAATGTCTCATCCAAATAATCCTAGCGTCGATCAAAGCGATCGAGTAGTACCCTATAATCTTAGGCAAAGTGGTCGAACACCGGTTGAACTGCTTATATCTACCCGAGTCCGAAAATCACCTTTCTGGCACCTCTCCATTGAAGCAGGGTGCTGGCGGGCGACAACCTACAACCGAATCTATCATCCCAGAGGTTACATAAAACCTGAGGATGGCGGGATGATGGCTGAATACGACGCGCTGGTAAATCGCGTCACCATGTGGAACGTTGCGGTTGAACGCCAAATCCGAGTGCACGGTCCTGAGGCAGAAGCATTCGTAAACTATGTAATCACTCGAGATGCTACCAAAATCAAGCCTGGTAACGGTAAATATGCTATTTTGTGTAATGAAAAAGGTGGGGTGCTTAACGATCCTGTGCTGCTGAGACTGGCAGAAGACGAGTTCTGGTTCTCTATCTCTGATAGCGACCTCATGCTCTGGCTTCAAGGGGTTAACGTCGGCAAAAAGTACAATGTGGTCATCGACGAAATTGATGTTTGTCCAGTGCAAATACAAGGGCCTCTTTCTGAAGATCTTATGGCTAAACTAGCGGGCGAAGCGCTTAGAGCCATTCCTTATTACGGCTTAATGGAAACGCAAATCCATGGGGTCAAGGTCGTGATCAGTCAAACCGGTTTCAGCGGAGAAAAAGGCTACGAAATCTATGTGCGAGATGCGCACGAAAACGCAGAAATCGTCTGGAACGGAGTACTTGAAGCTGGAGTAGAATTTGGCTTAGAGGTGGTCGCCCCTGCTCACCACCGTCGCATAGCTGCGGGTATTCTGTCCTGGGGACAGGATCTTGATTTCGAAACGTCTCCATTCCAGGTCAATCTTAGCTATCAGGTCCCAAGAAATAAAACCGCGGACTATATTGGTAAAGAAGAACTCGAACGACAACGGGCTATCATTGATAGCGGAGATTTTCCATTCAAAATGAGAATGGTAGGATTGATTTTTGGCGGAAAGCAAATCACCGACTACGCACCCGATTTCTGGCTAATCGCCGACAAAAACGGAAACGATATCGGATATATCACCTCTCCCTGGTGGTCTCCTGAACTTAATACTAATATCGCTTTGGGTTGGGTTCCTGTCGCCTCATCTGAAATCGGTACCCAACTTCAGGTCAAACTGCCGGATGAATACTCCGAATCACCTGGATTGGCCGCTCAAGGCGAAATCGTCGACGTACCCTTCAGAACATCGGTCAATCCAAATATCCGTGAAGTCGTGAAAGCTAAGGGACTCGATTACGCAGAATAAAAAAATGAATGAGGCCGGACCTAGAAATACCGGCCTCCTTGTTTGATCTAGAATAAAGCCAAGGCAAGTTTTCACTCAGGAAAATATCATTGGTTAAAGAAAATACTGGAAGTTCTGTATTAAAAACAATAACCAAACCCTGGAAAATAAACACTAACTTTCCGGGAGTTGTCCATATACATAAGTAAGAAAATATCCTTAGGAAAGATTTCATTCTTTACACAATTGGCGACTTCTGCTCACGCTTAAATTGAAATTGATTTATTAGGAAAGTGCATCCAACCTGTAATTATATACTTACTATCTGCCCTCAACACATTGCCTCTATGTGCATGGGTCCACTCAGCGGGCCAGATTAATGTCAGTCCTTTTCTTGGTTGTATGGTTAGATCATAATGACTGAAAAACGTTGAACCACCTTCTTCTTGATCAACATCATTTAGGTATGTCATCCATACAAATATACGATGAAGCGTGGACAAACTGCTACGCTCGGTATGCACGTTTTGAAAGTGTTGGCCGCGTTTATACCTTTGAAGATTAAAACCACCAACTTCTAAATTTCCGGCGAATGTTGTCAAGAAAGGCCAATCAGCGACATAATCTTGGTAGCAAGAAAATAGGTTATGGAAGTATTTCTCAAACACTTCATTGCCGGATAATTTCAAGTCTTTGGGCGATATTTTAATATCAACACTATTTTTAGCATCTAGATTTTCTCCATTTGCAGTAGAACCTCTCTTTTGCTTATTTTGATTTGATTCAAAATAGGCTATTAACTCATCGCATATTGAAAGAGGGTTCATTATCCATGAACCAATAAAATTAGGAGTCAGATTTTGCTTCGGCAAAGTTACTTTCTCCATGCAAAACTCCTTTTCACGTGGACAACCCAGTCTTTAAATCAAAAGAAATAATACCATCACCTATTTGGATTTCGGCAAGACCTTCTCGATGTTGGCCTTTTTCTAATAGAATTGCACCTAGGTTGCTGTGGGCTTCAGCATAGCCGGGCTTCAGCGCTATCGCATGCCTCAAGCTCGCTTCAGCCTCGTCAAACCTACTTAGTTCGCCGAGCATGATACCCAAGTTGTAACGCGCTTCAGCAAAGTCCGGTTTTACCGCAAATGCTTGTTCGTAACTTGCCTCAGCCTCGTCAAACCTACTCAGTTCTTTCAGCGCATTGCCCAGGTTGTTATGAGCTTCAGCATAGCCGGGCTTCAGCCTAACCGCATTCCTCAAGCTCGCTTCAGCCTCATCAAACCTACCCAGTTCTTGTAACGCAAAACCCAGGTTGTTATGAGCTTCAGCGTCTCCATCAGATAAAGCCACCGCTTTTTGGTTCGCTTCCAGAGCCTCAGATTTTCTGCCGGTTTGCCCTAAAACTACCCCCAGCGCCTTCCAACCAAATTGATGTTGAGGAAATTCGTGAGTGAGAGATATCGCCAGTTTTTCAGCATCATCGTATCGTCCAGATTGATAATGTTCTAAAAGACTATTTAATTGTTCCTGAGACGGGTTTGCAGAACTAATAGTTTGAATTCTAGAATCTAATTGAGATTCGAGCGCATTTAATTTCTCTCCCTCCAAGTTCTTCGTCTTTGCTTGGTCAAGAAGTTGCTTCGCTTCTTCAAACTGCTTTTCTTTGATTAGAGCGTCAATGTAGCTAACCCAAAACTGTTCTGTCTCTGGGTTGGCTTTGAGAGCAGTTTTAAGTAGGGGCAACGCTGCCTCGACTTTATTAACTGCCACTGCCAATACACCTAGATTGTGGTTAGCATCGGGGTGCAGAGGCTGAGACTTCAAGATCTCCCGATAAAGGTGCTCAGCTTCCTGAATCTTCCCCTCTTTATGTGCCGCGACACCTTGGTGCAGGGCTTGGGCTATCGTCAGCTCCATTTAATCCTCGTAAACTTTACTTCACACATTTCGTAATTCTTCTCCCACCACCATAGATTCATAAATCCGCTTATCTATATGGTTCTTGACTTCACCTTTACCGAAAAATCTTTAGTTAATTCCAGTTCCTAGAAATGTTCGGGGTTGCAGTTATTAGCCAGATTAGAGAAACCCCAAAAATCAGAATAACTATCAAATCAACATGCTCATAGGAGATTATTTTTTTAGAAATCAGTCTCAACAGTAACTTGCAAAGTCTCCGATACAAACTGATAGCATATTAGAGTTCCTTTTTTGAATCACTTATTAACAGAGTATTTATCTCTCATAATGAAACGAGAAGCTCTTAAAGAGCTAGTTTACAACCTATTTCAGTTCCTGTTTTTTTAAAACCCAGCATTAGATTTATTTTATACATGGGGTTATTTTCTTCGTTCTGAGTGAAAACATTTTTGAAACCCTTTTTTTTTAAATCAACTAACGCATAAACCTTTAGTGCCGTGCAAATAGATTTTCTTCTATATTCGGGCAGAACTCCTGTGAGTTCTGTGGATACAGTATCAGTTGTAATATCGCCTCTACTATAAGTTGATAGAGCAATCCATTTCTTTCCATCTACAACAATGTAAAAATCTTCAGGATTAGACCATGGAGTTAAACTATGAGCTTCCCAATATTCTTTATTTTCATCCAGCTCAACGTCATTTGGGATATCTGACTCTACTCTGCGCGAAAGATCATATAATTTTTCTTTCCAATTAATATTCTCCTCTTGAAGTTCCTTCAGAGTTCTTATCTGAAAAAAATTTCTTTTAAATCTA
>PAPD01000029.1 GCA_002708765.1 Gammaproteobacteria bacterium
CGCGACGGCGGGTGAATCGAAGACCGCCGAGGGGCGGCGCCACCCCACGCTCGAGGAGGCCCGCGAGGAGGAGGCCCGCGCAAGTCACGCGGGCGACTCGGCTTTCATTTTCCCTGTGGCAGCAGGATGCAGAGGCTTGGTCCTGCCCATGGAAATGAAGAAGTCCACCAACCACAAGAAGACTCGGCTCATCAACGTGATCATCGTTCTCGACCGCTCAGGGAGCATGGGCAGCCAGATGGACCCGCTCATGTACGGCCTGTCATCGGCTCTCAAGAAACTTCACCCTGAGTTGAAGTCTCACGTGGTCGCGTTCGACAATAAGGTGGAAATCCACAGGAACATTGACTCCGACAGACTGCCTTGTCTTCCTGTACATGCACGGGGTGGCACGTACATGGCTCGCACCGTCTGCGAAGTGGAAAAGCTACTCGAGCCAAACACGCTCATCATCGTCGCCAGCGACGGGGAAATCATGGACCGAGCAATACTTCACAACACACTGGGGCGATTGGGAGATACGGCCACCGATCAGGTGACGGTCGTCGGCCTACGCGTGGGGTCGTCTCCGCGCGCAGACACGGAAGCCATATCCTGTTGGGTCACTGCCTTACACGCCGAAGGAGCTCTCCGCACCGTCCCCGACGTGACAGTGGGTGCGGTCTCCACGGCGCTCCGTGCATGCTTCGAAGAGACGGGCCTGCCTTCCCGAGTGGCATCCCAAATGCACACGCTGTCCTGTTCGGGAGGAGTGGGGAAGACCCCGGGTGTGTACACGGACGAGTGCACTGCGACCCCCGGTGGGTTGCTCTTTATGGGAGATGAAAACAACCCGGAGGACGAGGTTCTCTCTCTCGACGGCCACCCCCTTCGCGTGGTTGAGATCGAGCCTCCGCATGACCACATTCTCGCCTTCATCCAGCAGGCCTTCCGAAACATCAAGTTCGCCATGGTGAGCGGAGCGAGCGATACCGAGCAGAGACTCAGCGCTCTGCTCCGCATTCTTCCGAAGCCACCACCGCAGGGTGGCTGGCGATTCATGACGGCGGCTGAAATTGCGCGCCGCGCGGCCGAACCCAAGTCGGATGTCAAGCAACTCGAGCAGGAGATCCGGGAGGCGATCAACCAAGCGAGCGTCGTCTCCGCGTGCAGCCAGCAGGAGAAGGCCGAATTCATCCGCGGAAAGCACGCCAAGACGTTCGCCAAGCGTGCCACCGAAGCCGGTGTGCAAGAGTTGGTGGAGGCCATACTCAAGGCGGTCAAGTACATCGAGGATCACCATCTTCAGAGCGAAATCACGTGCTTCCTCTCTCTCGAGGACACGTACAGTTCCATCCTCAATGCCGCAGAGCAACTGCGGAACGGTTTCTCACCGGAAAGCATTCGAGACGTGCTGAACCTCGTCGGTATTGTGGGTCTGGCGGTGCATCTGTCCCCCCGACCCGTCATTCCCGACGCGTGGACTCTCTGGGGTGTTATACAGGAAGCCCACGACGGCGAGTGCATGCTGTCAACCTCTGCGTTCTCTCAGGCGGAGGGCAGTGGTCACGCTCTCGGGTACCCGGCGACGCACGGCCTGATTACGGGCGTGGTGCCAATCGCGGAAAACGCCGAGTCTCTGGCGGTGATGAAGATACTGCTCCCGCTTCTCAACACCCACGCGGCGCTCTGCTGCTTCGAGACTACCACGACGTTGCCCCACATGTTCACAGCCCTTCTCGCGGAGACGATCCTCTCTTACGCGAAGCAGGTGGCCTCGAGTGGCAAGACGAAGCTCTCGGACTACTCCGAGAAGGAGATGGGTACGCTCCGCTCCCTGTGCCTCACGTACCATGGTCTCCATCGAGGCGTGGCATTTGACGAGCACCTTCGTGATCCAGAGCATATGCTCAGCGGCGACAACCCCTTCAGTGTCACTCGTCTGCGCGTGCTTGCCCATGTCGTCTCCGATACCGTGCTGGGTCATGGCACCATGGACGCCGACCGGGAGCTGTTCAAGCTCTACGACCTTATGATGTACCGCGGTGTGAAGCGCGCGGCCGGGAGGGGGCAATTGGATCGCAACGAGTGCCTCCGGGTGATTCTGCTCACCGACTGGGACCGTCTTCTCGCAGGTCCTTTCGCGTACGCTCAGAATCCCTTTGAAGAGGGCCCCACCGAGATTACACACGGCATGCTCTACCCGATTTCTACGACGAACGATGCCGCATACCGTACGCTTGGCTGCGACGCGTTCTACACCGAGCACTACGGTTTCCTCAGTGCCATCAATATGGTGCGTGCACTCTGTGGGCTGTCTCCACAGCGCCCAGACATGGTGACGTGTGTCGTCGCGCTTGCGTGCAAGAACGAGTCCGAGCGCCCTCGTCTCGAGGGGGACCGCGAGCGTCTCGTGCATCGCACCCGCCTCGAGCTCCACCGGCTGGAGTTGCAGTCTCTCCTAGACAAGAAGAAGAAGGAGGAGGAGCGAATCCGCTTCGAGAACCTTCACCGCGAACTGCTCGATGCGTGCACCATGGAAGAGTTCTACTCGTTGATGCGCGGCGAGGCATCCAATGGGGAGTCCAAGAGGGGAGACGGAGACTTCATTCAGAGCCGTCAGCATATCGTGAACGGTGAGAACGTGTTCGAGAAGCTCTTGGAAGGTTTGTCCTCTCAAATTGACTATTGGGCCAAGTTCAAGCTCATCTTCATCATCACTGGACGCCCTTTGTCCGAATTCGATGTGGAAGATCCGGACGACCTCAGCGTGAAGTGCTTTGACGGGAATCCGTCCATGGCGCACTACGAGAAGTTTCTGAAGCCAATCCTTTCCGCGGAACAGTTCGAGAAGGCCGGGACTTTCATGAAGGAGGCGGCGTACGACCGGGACGGAGAGAACCGGCACGGGTACAGCAATGCCAACAAGAGCTTCAACAAGCTGACGGGAGGCGGTAATCCGGGTGATGATTGGAAGGAGCATTGCGCAGAGAACGGCGAACGTGACTACGGGGATCCAAAGAAGGCGTTCCCTACCAAGTACGCTTGCCAAACGCTGAGGCAGTTCATGCTGCGTGACCCGACCCGGTTTGCGCAGTACCTCCTCGACAACATTACTTGGGGAGGGAGTGGACTCTCGCACCCCAAGTTCAACGGGAGGCGCGTGGGGCGTGCCTTTCTCCCGAAGGGTGCTCTGCACGGCAGGGATGATGTGCTCGACATGCTCGAGCGGGTGTTCATCCACAAGACCATGACCGAAGGGGAGTTCCGGGAGGCCATGGTGCATTCCCACAACGCGTGGGTGGCCAACAATTAATGATTTCATGCTCCGATAGGCTACTACTTTGAAGCCCATGAACTATAATAGTAAATATATCCGAAAAAAAGTTTTATCTTCCATTATTTTATACGGGCAAAGATTCCCACGCTTCGCAAAAGGGCAGGGGCGGCACTGAAGGCAAGACAGGTACTGCCACTGGCACAAATATATGCTGATATACAGGGGTTCTTGCATACAGTCGCCTGCTGTAGAATTGGGTTGGATAATGCATACGGCAATGCCATACGTCGCCGTGACCGCACTCTGCGCATCGTGCACTGTCTCTCTGTTTACGAAATTGTTCACACGCGCATGTATGAAATTCACAATACCCGCGCATAGTGTTTTTTAGAACTCGTTACATTTTTGCTCTATTGTATATGAACGACTCGTTGATGCGTTGTGCACCCTGCCACAAAAATCCGGTTTTTGGAAGGAAAAAAACATGGCCGAAGTCGAAGCCCCCGCTCATCCCGAATTGCGTGAAACGCTGCTTGACACCCTCAGCTTTCGTCGCAACCGCGTCAACTACAGCATCTTCTACAGTGCGAGCGCCGCTACTTTAATCATGTTCATCATCCTGTGCTCTCTCTCTAGTTGGTCTATTTCCATTGGGAACGGCATTAGTGATCTGGTTCAAACGGGCCACGAGACGCTCGATGATGTGCAACAGATGCTCCCGGACGCCATAGAGGCTCTTCGAATTCTCAAGGCTATGTGCAGGCACGAAAATTTTACGAAGCGATGGGGTGACATTTGCTAAGAAAAATAATTGAATTTTTTTTTGCTATTTCTAGTGTACTCAAACTTTTAAATTTCTATGCGTCATCTTTGATACGATTCCACTCTTGGTCCGAGGCGGCGTCATTGCGGCATACGCATTTTCCGTCACCGTCGTACGCACGACAGGCCGTTTCAATGCGATACGTGTCCTTCTCTTGCACGTCGTATTTGGGATCGTACGTGCCGCAGTACAAAACACCGTCCACTGTTTTTCCGCCACAGCCTTCTCCCACTGTATAATCGCATTCTGCACCGCAGCATCTGCATCTGTTGTACTCCAACCAACACTCGTGGCCAAGGTTGTCGGTAAAATGATGATGAATGCTTTCTTTCCACAAACCAAGCATGCTTTCCCACCACTCGGCTCTATGTTCGAGCTCTTTGATGCGCCGTTGAAGAGCGTCAACGTCAACTTTCTGCCGCTTTGTGCTGGGTTCTGCCATGAGTGATGTTTTTAAATAGAGACTACAATAGAAACGAGTAACTTTTGAATTGTAAGTTGCTTTTACAAAATAAACCAACTTATTGCCTGTGCGTCTTCAGAATCCGTCTAGATCGCTGTCCGAATCGTCCCAGTCGGAGTCGAGTGGAAAAGCGGCCTCGCCCCTGCTCACGCGCATTACCATTTTGACCGCGCCCACAGCGGCCCATACCACGAAGCAACCAAGCACAACGATCCCAAATATTGAAGTAGGTTCCATGTTTGATTTTTCTTTTTTTTTCAACAAAACTTTTTTAACATTTGGAACTCAAACTTTTAAATTTAATTATTAGACACACACACACGATGCTTCTCCGACGGTTCAACCAGTTCACGGGTCTCGTGTTCCTAGCGTACGCCGCATTTGTTCTTATCGGCAGGGAACATGCGTGGGAGCTCTTCTTTGCCGAAACACACGAGGTCACGACCCTTACGACTTTTCTCACGTTTGGTGTGGGGATTGCGCTCGGCGTTTACGGCATGTTCCTTCTTGCCACATCCTTCTTCCCAAGGGATCCACGGTCCGAGAGACTCATTTTGTTCTCACACTGGGTCACGTGGGTTGCGTGGTGCGTCTTCGACTGGTTCTACCTCGACGCGTACTCCACAGTCTTCAAGTACCTGAATATGGCCTGCAGCAATGGGATATTGTTCATATTATTTTGCACAACCGTTGTACTATACCGGCAGGCGAATGAATAAAATTATGTTCGTGATATAAAACAAAATGCACTCATTGCGTTCTCAAATCGAACATTTCGAAGGTGAACATGGCAGGTCACTATCACTTCGTCGCGCCTACAATAAACTTCTAGGTGGAGCTGGCGAAAGTAAATCAGGTGCTGGTGAGAGTAAAAGTGCGGGCGAAAGCAAAACAGAATTCACTTGCGTGCGCAGCCTAACAATGCAGCATCCAGTACATTCGTTGTGTGTGTTGGCCGATGGGTCACAGCTGTTCTCGGGGAGTGGTCGAACAATACAGAAGTGGGACGTGGCGACAAACACTGTGCAAACTCTGCATGGGCAGCACGGAGGTTTGGTTTTTTCAGTGTGCGTGTCGGCCGATGAGTCACAGCTGTTCTCGGTGAGTAGTGACAACACGATCAAGATGTGGGACGTGGCGACGGGCGCGTGCATGCAGACGCTGCACGGGCACACATTTGACGTGTACTCGGTGTGCGTGTCGGCCGATGGGTCGCGGCTGTTCTCGGGGAGTTTGGACGAAACAATCAAGGTGTGGGATGTGGAGACGGGCGCGTGCGTGCGGACACTACGGGGGCACAGATATGCGGTGTACTCGGTGTGCGTGTCGGCCGATGGGTCGCGGCTGTTCTCGGGGAGTCAAGACAACACGATAAAGGTGTGGGACGTGGCGACGGGCGCGTGCGTGCACACGCTGGAGGGGCACGCGAGTGTCGTGAACTCGGTGTGCGTGTCGGCCGACGGGTCGCGGCTATTCTCGGGGAGTGGGGACAAGACGATCAAAGTGTGGGACGTGGCGACGGGCGCGTGCGTGCACACGCTGAAGGGGCACACAAAGTGGGTGCAGTCGGTGTGCGTGTCGGCCGATGGGTCGCGGCTGTTCTCGGGGAGTGGGGACAAGACGATCAAGGTGTGGGACGTGGCGACGGGCGCGTGCGTGCAGACGCTGGAGGGGCACCCAACTTGGGTGTACTCGGTGTGCGTGTCGGCCGATGGGTCGCGGCTGTTCTCGGGGAGTCAGGATAAGACGATCAAGTTTTGGTCGCCGCTTCCAAAACAGTGGGAAACTCTGAAATCAGAAATTTCGAGTTTCATGGAATCAGGTGTAGATTCTTCAGTTTCAAATATACCATTTGGTCTCAAACAAGCATTTCGGCAGGTTACCCTTAATCATTTCAGAGAGGGCCTACTTAACTTAAAAGCGGAAGCTGATGCAATCGGGTTTGTATTGTCAGAGTACAGAAAATTTTACAAGTATTGCAACCTTCGCACAAATCCGGGGGCAGGCGCCTCTGCGCGCAAAAAAAGGAAGAAAGAATAAAGACTCGGAAAGGGATGTTGACAACTCATTGAAAATTTGTTTTTTGTTGTAAATGGGTACTCATCACTTCAGGAGTTAAATTTCTATGCGTCATCTTTGATACGATTCCACTCTTGGTCCGATGCGGCGTCATTGCGGCATACGCATTTCCCTCCGTTACCGTTGTCGAACGCAGAACAAGCCATTTCAATCCGATACATGTCCTTCTCTTGCGCGTCGTATTTGGGATTGTACGCGCCGCAGTACAAAACACCGTCCACTGTTTTTCCGCCACAGCCTTCTCCCACTGTGTAATCGCAGTCAGATCCACAGCACCTGCATTTGTTGTACTTCAACCAACACGCGTGCCCAAGGTTGTCCGTGTAAACATGATCGATGTTATATTTGAACAAATCAAGCTGATCTTTCCACCACCGGGCTTCATGTTCGAGCTCTTTGATGCGCTTTTGCAAAGCATCAACGTCAACTTTCTGCCGCTTTGTGCTGGGTTCTGCCATGAGTGATGTTTTTAAGTACTTGAAGGCTGTGGAGTACGCGTCGAGGTGGTTTATTTTGTATACAATTCAAAAGGTACTCGTAATTTTTTGTTGTAAATGGGTGCTCATGACTTCGGGGGTAAGCAGGCGCGTGCCGAGATCTCTTGCTCTCGATGCCATGTCTTTACACTCGTTCGGGTGCCTCTCGGCCCACGTGATCTGGCTCTCCAGATCGGAGAGATCTGAGGCGATGGGTAAAAAGTGCACCATCGGTTCGAGGTACTCGTCGAGCCAGATGTGCCTTCCCGCAGACGTCCCCGCCACGCGGAGAATGAGCGATCCCGTAAGCAGCAGCATGCCGATCCGATTCGGCGCCGAGTGCCCGTCCACAATGATAAGGTACTTGAAATAGGACTGCTGGTGCATGCCCACATACTTTCCCGTAGCTCTCTGAGCTACCGGTGCGGTCACCACACCGTTGGACACGCGGTGCCGGCGGGACCAGCGCGTGATTTGAGCATCGATGCGCACACCCATGATCCGTTTGCCGTGCAGCGCGCACAGCGCTTCGCGGACCCCCTCCCCCGTATTGGATCCCCGGAAAAACGCCACCTTATTTTTATTTCCCCAAGCCACCGGCGAGGGGCTTCTCGGCGGCCAGCGGTGTTTGTCCCCGGGAAACACAAGTCCCGTGGCGAACTCCCAGTCGGGAAAGGAGAGCGGGATGTTCAGGTCGGTGTAGTCCGGGCCCGTGTAGGAGGAGAGGAAGGGGAGCATGGCCCCCTCGACGACGACGGGAGGAGGTTCTCCAGACGACCATACGTGGGGCCATGGGTGTCGGCCGTCTTTCCTTACACAAGGATGATCTCGCTTGTTGAGAATACCTTCGAAGAAGGTGACTCCCTTCGCCGCGGCCTCCTGAAACATGTGGCGGTAGGCCGCAACGAAAGAGGCGCCCCAGAAGTCAGAGGTGGGGCGCGTGCAGATGATGCCAGCGTTGGCCCACCACTGTGACGTGTCCTCCAACCCTCCCGGATGGTCCTGTATCGTGAGTTGCGCACTCCATCCGTTGCGGAACTCGGGGCCTGCGGTGAAGGGTACGTAGAGAGCGACCTCGTTGTTCTGAATGAGTACGTAGATGCCGCTTCGCAGCACACTCGTCACGTATTGAAGTGTCCGTTTCAGCACTACATCGTCGTGAGACGGCAGCAGCTCCCGTCTCTTGTCCACGATGCACGTCTGTATCTGAGCGCTCCCGACGGCGAGCGGGATCGGTTGCGTGCACGTCGCGAACGACGGGTTGGTCTGCTTCCTTTCCTCGTAAGGGAGCGTCGGCACGCCCGAGATGGGAGCCATGTGGTCCATGGGTGGTGTGCTCTGGTGAGAATTTGAGAGTGTCCGGACTCGAAATTCAAAAGTTTTTGTGACTTCCATCTCGCAGCAAAAAAAATCATGTTGTTTTTTCAGACACCACATTTTTTTCCTCCATCGTTGTTTCCGCAACCACCTTGGGAGCATTTGGAAAGTTTTTGCGATAGCAATCCCATACGGCCTTCGCGCACTCCGAAAGGGCCTCCTCCGTGTAGGTGGTAATTTGCACGAGACGATCGGGCCATATGGGCTCGATGCTCATCGCGCGTCTGCTCGAGTACAGAAACGCCGCCCCTTTCACCGACTCGCGAAACCGCTGAAACGAATAGTCTTGTAAACACAGATCTGCGAAGAAATCCGTGTACCTCCTCAGATATTTTACCACACGGTTGTTGCACGGATTCCCCGCCATTTTGTCTGTAGGGTAAATCACTCCCTGTGCAAGCCAGTGCATTGTAAAATGAAGGGCATTGTACGTGGTAAGATTCCATTTCAACGCTCTGAAAATCATCCACTCGTATTGCATCATCATTTTTGATGTGAAATTGAATTGACCTTGAGTATATCCGCGGATCGTGGGTATGGTTGGGACGTCCTCCTCCTTTTCCTCAAATTTGATGGCCATGTGCGCGCACGCGATGGCTGTTGCTCCAAGCTGATCCCGATGCACTTTCGTGACCTTAAGCACCCTGTCCAGCATAGATATTGCCGAGTGCATGACGGAAAGGCGCGCCCCTATGTGGTCCCCGTACTCCATTGTGTAGTCCACAACTGTTCGCCTGTACTTGAGCCACTCTTGTGTGTCGTCAAAATCGGGTTCTTTCTCTCGCTCGAACATGGCGCGCAGCACGTCGGCGCCGTATGTTGGATCGAACCCGGCATGTGGAAACGGCCGGGCAAACTCCGTTGGAGGTGGTTTGGGGGGAGACGGGGGTGGCGTGGGGATGCGCGTGGAGTACGGTGAACGAGGAGGAGGAGGAGGGTCCGAGGCAAATAAATTTCCCATGGGGGGGGTAACAACACAACTTATTTTTTTTTTGTTATATTTCTACTTTCTTTGCTTTTTTTTTAGGGATGTTGATCTTGCCGTGGTGAATGCGGTCTCGCTTGGCTCCACGCGGTGGTCCAAGTGATTTTCTGCACATGGGCGGCTTCGCTTCTTCAAAGGCAACGCGTGCACCGTCGCCGATAAAGAGAACAATTTGCTTAAACAGCGCGTGTTCCAGACGATTTTGTTTGTACGCGTACACAAACGCCTGACGATCATACTTGAATTTTTTTTCAACAGAACGCTTTTTGTTCAGGTGCACGCGAACAGTCACGTCGATGCCGGATTCATCCCAATCAAAAACGATGCTGCACTTACGGTTACGGCGAATACTCTTGAGCGTTCTGATAACCGGCAGAAAGACCGTCACGTTGTCATTGATGTCGCGCAACACGGTTTTCATGATGTTGTCGAACTCCAGCGTCTTGGTCAACTTGCTTTGTTCCTCGGGAATGCGGTACTTGTACAGAAAGCCACCCACCTCGTATACAATGACCAGATCGGCGAGTGCCGGGTAATCTTCAATGAGTTCCAGCGCAACTTCCTTAACCGAGACATCGCTTTTTTGCTTCGTAAGCTCTTTGTTCAACCACGCGAGCGCACCCATAAGAGTCCACGAGTGCTTCCCGTAACCACCACTGTTGCTTGTAGAGGGGACAACGAGTGACATGATAGACATGATAGGGTGGTAAACACAACTTATTTTTTTTTTAGTTCAACTACTGGGGTGTCAATTTGTGACTATTGTTCATATGATTTAAATAAATCTCAGTTGTGCGCGCTCTGCTCTTCTTCTCCCTGATTTTGCATTTTCCAAGCCACCATAGCGACCTCCATCAGGCATTCAGGGGCCTTTTGAAGCGCCTGTCGCAACACAGTAACCAGTTCCGGGGGGAGGGTGACGATTTTCATGTTCTTGGGCACTGTAAATCCGACAATGAAGGGATTCTTTCCTTGCATTGCTTCCACCATGGAAGCAGCGAACAGAATGTCCACTGGAATGTCCATGTCCACGAGAATGCCCGTATACACCGCCCCTGTCGTAATTGCCAACAAATTATCCACAACCACTTGCGGTGTGGCGTTCTTGACCGTCATGAAGCCTCCCGTTTGGACGAAATGTTCGACGTATCCGCGCACCCAGAGTTTCTGAATCTTGGAGAGATGCTGATATGCCGGGTGAGAGAGATCGTTCAACTGGAAGCAGGACAACAGAGTGCGTGCGTGTTCGGGGGGGCACGCAGAGGCCTCGAGACCGTTTAGTTCCGCTGTTTGCTGGAGAACTCCGTTCAGCATATTGACGGTAGCGTTGACGTCCATGGGCGGCGGACGAGGGCGAGCGGGAGGGAGGGGGGGGGCGAGGGGAGGAGGGGGGGAGGCGTCTCGTGTGAATTGTCAGAATACTTAGAGATACAGACGGGATTAGGAAAAATGAGGTTTTCAAAATAGTGAAAACCTCCATTTTTTAAATACCTGTTTTTACCTCAAATATATCCATATATTTTATCCATATAACATATACAACCATGACTCGCCGGGAATCCCCCCCTCGCTCGTCGTCGTCGTCGTCGTCGTCGTCGTGTACACCGTGTACTCCATGCGCCGTCCCATATTGTAAGCGCAATGGGTTCATGCTTCTCATGTACGCGTTGTTCGGTGTGAACACATTGTTGAAAGACGTACCGGCCACAGAACTGGTTGCGGACTCTATGTTTGTGGGGGTTATGGTCGTTGCTCTGGTACATGCGTTGTACACCGGACGTCAATCTCCAGTTCAATTCACAGCGACTATGGTAGGGGTGGTCCGGGTAATCATACGCGATGTGTCGCTGGCGATGTGCCCGACCGCGAGTGAGCTTGGTTTGGTGCCGTGCACAGTAAACATGACCGATCCGATGACGCGCTTCGCCGTGACATCCTCTTTCAAGGCAAATGGACTCAAGACCTTCCTCGTGGCGCTGAACATAAGCATCTTCAACGTTTCATACCGGGTCATGGCTATTGCACTCGTTTGTTGCGTCACGTCGTCGTGTGCGGTTACCGCGATTCACCTGACGTGGGGGGAAATGTTAAGCATTCAAACAATTACCATTCTAGGGGGCGTTGCGTGGGTCTACGACGTCTATGTGAAGGAAAGGATGCGCAAGACGAATCAAATACAGGTGGAAACTCACATCAAACAAACAGAGGCGTGGACGGGGGATTATTCGCACAACATGAAAACACCTCTTCTCAGCATTCAATTTGCAACGCAAGCTCTGCGAGCTCTGCACGTGCCCCCAGAGGCCGAGAAACTGTTTCGAGTGATTGATCGGTCGCTCGATTACATGACGTGCATCATGTCCTCGGTCATGAACGGACTGGGTGGGGTGACCGCCGTAAAGATTGAAGAGGTGCGCGTGCGCCACACGGTGCAGCACGCCGTCTCGATCGTCCAAGACGCAAAAGCGGCGGCCAAAACAATAATATTTGAACTCAATGTGCCGAATCTCGTCGTGTACGCCGATCGCCGCAAGATTGTGCAAAATCTCGTCAACTTTCTAAGCAACGCCGTCAAGTACGGAAAGAACATGGATGGGCAAACTATCGTTCGCGTCACTGTCAGGGTGGACGAGGCGCACCTCGTATTCCGTGTCGAGGACAACGGCCCGGGCATTCGGGAAGAGATTCTCCCCGACCTGTTTCAACACGTCGTGCGCCATTCCACGAAGGGCAATGGTCTCGGGACGGCGGCGGTCGGTCGTGCGACCAAGAGCATGGGCGGTACCGTGGGCGCGGAGAACAAGAAAGAGGGCGGGGCGTGCTTTTGGTTCACTGTCCCGTACCACCCCAAGAAAGACCGCATTTCGTCGAGTGGTGGCGGTATGGCCGAGAAAAAGAGCTCGGATAGCGTGGTCGTAGAAATGTTACCGGTTCTCGACAAGAAAACAAACGAGAAAAAAATTCTCTTTGCCGAAGACAATGATTTCAACCGCGAATTCATCGCCACTATGCTGTCGAACGCCGGGTTTGATGTTGTCTCCGTCACTGACGGGGAACAGGCCTGCGATGAGTACCAGAAGAACACGTTTGATCTCTGCCTGTTCGATCTCCACATGGATGGCAGCGACGACGATTACAAAAATGGGGACAAAGCCGCCCAGAAAATAAAAGAACTCGACGACGACAGTCCTCCCATCATTATGATTTCGACGGACATACCAAAAAAAGGTGAACTTCCGGGAGGATTCGACGCCGCAATAAGTAAGCAACACCTGAACAAGAAAGTCCTTCTCGCCATCCTTCAAACGTGCGAGGGGGAGAACAACTACAAGTCTGTTTTGGGATGGTAAACATAAAAAGAACATATTAAGTCCTTCTTCTAAGAAAGCTATGATGCCAATCGTGCAAAAACCATGTCTTTAATTCGAGTAGGTAGATTGGCCATGTTGATCGAATACTCAAATCTCGTATGTGCGCGTCCACGCTGTGAATAGAAGTCGATGTGACTGGTCCCATTGTATTGGTAAGCCGAACGATTTCAGACGTGAGGCGCTGTTGTCGCCACATGATGCGGCGTATTCGTTCAAGTAGATACCATGCAGACATATAATCCATTATATCATATTGATCGAATTTTTTTTCTAATTCATGCATTGTCTCTTCGATCCTATCGGAGATGTAAGCCCGTTGCTGGTCGGCGTACCGCCGCACGATCATGTTCGGGTGAAGCAGGTAACCTGCAACTTTTCGGCAGACCTCCATGGGCAGCGGAAGCACATAGGTCGGCAGTATCATTTGTTTTCTACGTGCGTTGTTTTTAGTAAGGTGTCATTGCAACGAGTTCAATGGTTTGATGTGGCGGCAACGAATTTTCCGTTTGTACCCGGAATCGAGTTTGATGATGTAGTCCGGATGCCTGTTCTTGTGGACTTTTCCCGGGACCCATTCTCCGCTCTTCAGTTTCACCAGCACGCGCGTATACCGTGCATATTCTAGCCCCGGACCGAACATCAGAAAGGACATGATATGTTTGAGCATCTCGACCGGCAGTTTTTCCAGTTTCAAAAGCGTCGGACACCAGATGTCCCACAGTATGCGCGAATAAGTCGTGTGGAAGAAGAGGTCACTCATCGACTCGTTCGCCCCCCACCGTTTGAATGCGAGTTCCATGTCGATCCAGCGATAGACGCCCCATTTCAAGCGCGTGTACGGAGACGATTCGAAGCGTGTGCTGTCGAGAAGGTAGTAGATGTCGGGATCTGCCTCGAGAAGAGGCATAATGAACGCGTCGTCTCCCAGCACATTGGTGTTTTTGACAAATTGTATGAGCACCGGATGGGCGCGGACGATCTTTTTGAGCGCGTCGTGTTCGAGACCCCTCATTGGCCCCTCACACATATGATGGCACCCATGGTTCGGCTTGCCTCGCAGGCACTGGGAGGGTAGTAAATTTTGCATCATCTCTATGAAGATGGCTTCGGTCTTGTGGAACAGACGGTCCCGTAGGCACCAATTGCAGCACATGTATGCGGAGTGAATGTTGTGGTACTTTCGGGGATATTCGTCGTCGCGGGATGCCATCCGTCGAATCAGGAGCCTTAGGAATTTTATGTTGCTGCACAGCATAGGCTTGTCGCGAAGCGTATTTTTTAGAGAGTTCCAATGCAGTTCCACGACGATCACTGCCACTCTGCGATACCTCCGATCGTTCATAAGTGTGGGTTGGTCAAGCAACAAGGTTGGTGTTGATCGAAGGGCGGCCTCCACAACACTCTGTGAATAGTTCCATGTGGCTTCTGGATCCAATTTCACTGCCTGAGCGGCCAAAACCAAATACTTGGTTTTATGCCACGGCAACGGAATGTCGTCTTCGCAGGGGTTGTTGTATGCGCATATCTCATCTTTCACGCGCGAGATCAGTTCGATGACGAATTCAACGTTCTTTTTCAACGGGGATTCCTCCAACAGGTATGGGTTGATCAAAACGGCTTCTGCCATGAATGCCCGGTCCTCGACAAAATGGCGCATGTAAGTGAACATTCCTCTTGAACCTTTGCAATGTTTCAACGCTTGTATCAAAATATCTTTTTCGTCCGGCACGCTCAGCAACACCTCGGGGGTTGCCCGGCAAATGGTATCCCACTTCGACGGGTGAGTCTCGAAAAATGCGCGCGGGTAGCGGGTGGTGATTTTTTGGATGATTTCTTCGTCAAATTGTGTGACACTGCGAAGGATATGGGGACGAACTTGTGGGTCGTCTATGAGATCCGTTTCGAGCACGCAAAAACGAAACCACTTGTACCAGTCTTGGTCCTGTACGAGATTCGAGATCACATCCGGGCCGTTAGAGCACAAATCCGCCGCCACGTCGCGGTACCGACGCAGCACGTCTTCGGCAACGCAATCGATTACATTCCGAACCACCAAATATCCCTTCAGCCCGTTCTTCAAACGCTCCTCCGGGATTTTTCGCATGTGTTTCGAGGCTTCTTCCACCAGACGTGCATGCACGTCGTCCACGCGCGCTATGATCGATTCGGGGGAGTCGGTCGGGTTCCACTCGTGTAAAATTCGCATGCGCTTGAACCCGTTGTGTAAAAACCGAAAGCACGCCGCTCGGCTTGAGGCCACCTGCACGGCGTCCTCGAAAGAGCCTTCCACCATGCGTGTCATCTCGTCCGCGGAGCATATGGTCGTGTCCAGTGGAGGCAATATGGCTCGATGCATCATTTGTTTGGCTTTTGAAAGGGTTTCTCCCATTTTTTTTTTTAAATTCAAAAAAAAGGCGTGCCAACGATATATGTGGTGGGTTGTCGTGACAACAACAACAAGAGTGTTCGTGGCAAAGGGGGTGAAACAATGTGATGCTTATTACGTATTTCAAACACCGTGGAGAGGACACGCGCCGTCGCACCTGTTGTGTGTTCCCACAGAGTGGGTGGAAGAGATCGTGCCCTTACTGTCCGTCGCGCCTAAACGACTACCGTCGGAAGTCGTGCGCCTGATCGGTGAGTATATGTGAGGATGAAATTCAACATTTAAATTTTAGCTTTTCCAGTGACCATATAAGTACACTACATTTCCCTCGGACGCGTGGGCTTTGAGATGCACGTTTCGAGACAGGGGAAACTGGTACAATACTGGTTGGACTCCCTGCCCCGAGGGGGGTATGCTTACGGACATGACACAGTGCGCGTTGCCGATTTCGATGTGAAGCGTGACATGGTTTTGAGAGGTATTGAAGGCCGAAATGTTCCAAAACCCGACACCTTCGTTTGCGGCGAGGATCGGGTGGTGTATGGTCGTCGCCGTTTGAACGCTGTTCCCAACGACAGCCACGGGCGTCCCGACTTGCGATAGGTTGTGCGTGGGCATTTTGTTTCTGGGTTCTTTTTTTTGTAGAGTTCGTTGCAACATGAACTTTTGAAATGGAAAGGTCCGACACAAAATGAATACCCTACCCACGGATGTGCTTGGTCACATCGGGTCCTTTCTACGTGTGAGCCGGTATGTTGGTGTATCAAGGTGGACGAGGGATACATGGGAGAAGCAAGCGGCGTCGGAAAAGTGGCGTGCCCGGCAGAAAAAAATTAGTGTCCCGTTACTCCTTCGTCACCGGGCGCTCCATCAGTCTTCCTGCCTTCTCTGTGAACGTCGCCTTTCCGATATTATCGACCTTACACACAATGAGGAAGAGAGAGTCTTTTCCAGAGGCCCGTTTTGCGTGGAGCACACCTGCATAACGAACGGATATCTATTCGAGATTCCCATTTTGTCAAATTAGTCCCACTCGGCAATCTCCTGAAGATCGTCCAGATCCATCGTGGGTGGAGCCTACACAACGACGTCTTCACATTCCATTACCATACCGGGCTGCGAAGAGGGAGAAAGCCGTTTTCCCTCTTCGCAGCACGCGCCTTTTCCTTTGGCACACAGGATCTCATTCCAATTCTCTGGACACCATGTTTTCATCTGATGACACATTGGTTTGATTATCCTCAGCGTGTTTTCATCTTCCATTTTATCCGCGAACAATTTGAATCCTTCTTCGGTAGAGAAATCGAATTTTGGCTTACCGAACTCTTCACATATTCCAAGACCAGAGCAGAATTTTTCATTCGACTGGTTGCAATTACCCATAGTGTGTATACTCTGTATTTACTATTACTAAAATATTTATTTGTCAAATTAGTATTC
>PAPD01000030.1 GCA_002708765.1 Gammaproteobacteria bacterium
TGGTCTGGCGCACTTGCACTCTCGGTAGCGCCTTGGAAATAGGAAAGATATTTTTTGGCTACCCTTACAGCCTCCTCTTCATTTTCAACCATAATATCTACGACACCGTTCGGCACCTGGAAAGCCATGGGACCCACTTCCTCCGGAGTATAAACTCCCAACCCTCCTCCTTCGATCATTGCCGGGCCGCCCATCGCTATCGTTGAGTCTTTGGTCGCTATAATGACATCGCAGCAGGCTAACAGTGCGGTATTCCCTGCGAAACACCTGCCATGATTGACCCCCACCAATGGCACGGCACCTGAGAGCTTGGAGAACCGGGAAAAGGTGTGGGTATCGAACGCTACTGATGGTCCGGTAGAATCGTCTCCGGGCCGCCCTCCGCCTCCTTCACCAAAAAGAACTACCGGAAGCCGGTACCTGAGAGCCAGCTCAAACATCCGGTCCTGCTTGTAATGATTTCTCCCTCCCTGAGTCCCGGCCAGGACAGTGTAGTCGTAGTGAACGACCATTGCCCTTGAAGACTCTTCGTCAAACAGGTCAGCGTTAATTGTTCCGGTCCCCGCGACCACCCCATCAGCCGGAGTATCTCGCCTGAGAGTATCAATGTCATACCTCTTGTGCTGGCGAGCCACGAGGAGAGGCCAGTATTCCTTGAATGAACCAGCATCCATTAATTGGGCAATGTTTTCTCTTGGCATTCTTCCACCACGAGCACGCCGTTTTTCTACGGCTAAAGGTCTGTTCTCATCAAGCGTATAAGCGTGACGATCAATATTCTCCTGAAGATCTGACCTGATAAAATCAGGATCATATTCTTCATTCTGTCTCTGCTCACGGGCCGATATCACCGCTTCTTCTACAAAAACAATCGCATGGCCTTCACGAACAACGTCACCTTCCTTCATCGTCACCTTCCTAACGATGCCATCACAAGTGGAAGTAACCAAATGTTCCATTTTCATAGCCTCGACAATCGCAAGCGTTTGCCCTTTCGTTACTTCCTGGTCAACCTGGACATCGATTGATACGATAGTGCCCTGAATTGACGAAAACACACCCAAGAAACCGTCCGGACTTGCAGGCTCTCCAGTGTTCCTGTCAGATTGTTTTTCTTCAAGCTCGGCTTTTACCTCCTGATCGTATTTAAAAAGAGCCATGGGATCAGAGCTATCGACCCTAGCTCCCGCATAACCATCAACCTCATCAGGGTTGTTACTGAGAGCGATGAACCTGTCATCGCCTTTCCATTCCCTAGCCAAATCGTGACTGTTTTCATCAATCCAGCGGGAATGAACCCGTGCATTAACGAAATCAGGATGGGAGATAATATTTTTAAGGAAAGGAAGGTTATTCCCCACTCCCCCAATCCGGAACTCTGATAAAACTCTCTGCGCTTTTTTCACCGCATCCTTAAAGTCCGGTGATGGGGAATGAACCACTACTTTGGCTAAAAGCGAATCGAACCTAGTACTTGTCCGATAACCCACATATCCAAAACCATCCGTTCTTGTCCCGGGACCACTCGGCACCTCGTAGGCTGACAGAATTCCCGAACACGGAACAACACTTCCATCGGAGTTGATATTCTCAAGGTTAACTCTCGCCTGAATAGAAAATCCTCGAGGTTCAATCGGGGACGAATGATCGAGACCAAGCTCGTCCAGCTCGGAACCGCATGCAATCTGGATCTGACTGCGAACAAGATCAATGCCGGTCACTTCCTCAGTAACAGTGTGCTCTACCTGCAAACGAGCATTTGTTTCTATGAAAAAAAACTCCGGTTTTGTGGTACTCTCGGTCACCAGAAATTCGAAGGTTCCGAGATTTTCATATCCCTGTTTTTCTGCTAAACCGACCGAAGCCGAAATCATCTCGGCTCTCAACGAATCTGAAAGGCCTGGCGCCGGAGCAATTTCGATTACTTTCTGGTTCCGGCGCTGGGCCGAACATTCTCTCTCACCGAGGCTCACCACGTTACCTGACCGGTCTCCAACTATCTGGATCTCGATATGCCTTGCCCGATCAAGAAATTCTTCAACATAGACATCACCATTTCCGAATGAAGCTTCCGCTTCAGACTGACAACGGCTAAAGGCCTCGGGCAAATCCCGGGCCAAGGAAACAATCCTGGTTCCACGCCCACCCCCGCCTGAAACTGCCTTAACCACGATCCCGCCTTCAACAGAATCGAAAAATTCTAATGCCTCTGCGAGGCTTACAGAGCGATTTATACCCCTTAGGACAGGGACCCCGGCATTAACTGCTGCGTCTCTCGCTGCTCCCTTGTCTCCGAAAAGCTGAAGATGTTCAGGGCGCGGCCCGATAAAGGAAATGCCTTCGCGCTGGCACATTTGAGCAAATTCGTATTGTTCCGACAAGAATCCGTAACCCGGATGAATAGCATCGCAACCACTCTTTTTTGCTGCACCGATAATCTGCTCCATGTCCAGATATGGCGTTGCTCCAATTCCGGACAATTCAAATAAATCATCAGCCATTACCGCGTGAAGGCTTTCCTTATCGTCTTCGGAGAAAACTGCTACTGATCTCATCCCCAGATCCGAGACCGCCCTCGAAACTCGAATCGCTATTTCTCCGCGATTCGCAATAAGAATTCCTTTGAAACTCATCTAGCTACCTCCAGATCAGAGCAAAGCCGCGGTTAAAATCTAATCAATTAATCAACGCTCGGAAGTTGCCCTAGCTTTCACCTTTTTTCCTAGGATATAGGAACTTAATTGACTGCTACAACCAAATGAATACTCATTTTCGAGAAACCGAAATCAATACGCAAAAAAAATCGAGTTTGTAGTATTCAAAACCCGGGTTATTCACTGCAATTCTCTCACGCAGTACTATCACTTATGAAACGCTTTTCCTTGATAGAGGAGTGATCGAATTCTAGGGGTTAACATGATGCCGGGATATCTGCCTGACTGAATTCAAAACACTCAGTCAATTCCTGATAAACGACAGGTGACGGAAACGAGGATCAAACAGTGACGCCTAATCCTCGAACAACGCCTTATAAGAATTACTGCATATATCTTACCGTGATACCCCAGGTCCTAGGAGCACCAAAAGCGGTAGTTACACCACCGACTAATCCACTCAGCACATACATTACTTTGTATTCATCGTCCGCAACGTTATTAACAAAACCTGTTATCGTCACGTTCTCCAGTGCTTCGGCACTAGGCTGGAAGAAAACACGGGCATTGACCATGCTCCTGGCGGGCTCAAGCCCGAGAGGATCATTGAAAAGCGAGTGATGTTGCTCATCCATGTAAGCGTATTCGCCTCTCAAAGTCAGGAGCCCGGAACTCAACGGAATATCATAATCAGCTGTTATTGAGGCCTGTATCTCCGGCGCTCTAAGAAGGCTGTTACCCGAAAGCTCTACCAGTCCGTTCTCCGGCCTCATAGGGTTTTCGGCGAGGAAATCCTTGAACTCGGTATTGAGCAGAGAAATCGATCCATCGACACGAAATCGTTCGGAAGCCAACCAGTTAATCTCTATCTCGGCGCCCTGGATATCTGCGCCACTGGCATTAAGCACGCTCGTGCCAGTAGCTGTAAATAAACGAGCCTGGTAATCTTCATAATCGTAAACGAAAGCCGAGAGATTCAGCCTCATCGAATCGTCTAACAGCGACGTTTTCATTCCCACCTCGAAAGCAGTCAGAACTTCTGGATCGAATTCATCAAAACATGCTCCTCCATCAAATCCACCAGACCTGAAACCTCTTGAGACGGAGCCATAAACCATAGTGCGGTCAGACAAATCTGCATCGATTCCGATCTTACCAGTGGTTTCACTCCAGTCCTCATCAGCTAACTGATTTACGCACTGTTCTCCGAAAAGGTTATCCAGGCTCGTCTGTCCGAATTCCTTTTCATCGTTGGTGTTTCTGACTCCCAGTGTTCCTCTAAAAGTATCAGTAAAGCTGTATGTAGCTTGCGCATAGACTGCAGATGATTTGCTCTCTAGAAAATATAGATCATCTAGGAAAGGCACCGCTGGGGAAGTTCCATCCGCTCTGGTACCAAAGAAAGCCATGGTACCGGCTGGCAATGGAGGACCGCCCCCTGCAATACCAAAAAAGGATTCAAAAAAAGTCTGCAGAGCAGGAATCTCGAAATTAAATATCGCGTCATTGTCAGACTTATAATAATGAGCGCCGAAAACCCAATCCCAGTTTCCGTTCTCGCCCAGGAAAGTCAATTCATGCGAAGACTCCTGCATATGTTCTTCGCGATAGCTAGTAAAGAACGCAAGCGGCGTGCCGTCAATATCCCTTGAGGCGTAAAGGTCCTGCTCGTAATAGGCTGCAATATATCTCACTGTAAGATTATCGTTAATCTGGTAATTAGTGGTGAGGCTATAGGCTTCAATATCACTGTTCTGGTAGGTCTCTGACTCGCCAGCGGTTTCTCGTGGATTCGTATTAGCCGCAACCCCCGCCGGAAAATTGATTCCAAAAACGTCAGCACATGAACTCGGACCGCAAAATCCATTCGGAACATTTAAGATTCCGCCGGGGTTTGCTGGACTGGTTATTAGTGGTGCAACCGGGTAGGGCTGCGTATAAAGGTACAGTGGTCCTGTCTCTTTTACACTACTATGCTCGATTCTCAGGATAAACTCCAGATCCTCATTTGGGGTAAATACGGCTGCAGCTTTAAGAATACTGTAATCCATGCCGTCCTCGTCCGTATTTAAAGTCGAGTTAAAAGAGTATCCCTCTCTTTCATCTCTGACGCCTGCCAGCCGAATCGCAAAGTTTTCAGAAACAGGAATATCACCGGAGAGTTCGTAACGATATCGATCATAATCTCCTATCGTGAATCCGGCCTCGAACGAAGCCTCATCACCGGGCAATCGAGAAATGAAATTGATGCTTCCTCCTGTAGAATTTCGGCCATTCAGCGTTCCCTGGGGCCCTCTTACTATTTCAATTCTTTCCATATCAAACATAGCATTAGTAGCCGACATCGAACCACCGCGATACACACCATCAGAATGAAGAGCAACTCCCGGTTCTGATGCCATTTCTGTAAACTCGAGGCCAACCCCCCTCATAGTGATAAAGCCAGTAGGACCAGTCTGATTATAGGAGACCCCAGGAGCCACATATTGAACATCCGACATGTTCTGGATACCACGAAGTATGATTTCCTCCGCACCGATAGCGGTTATAGCAATCGGCGTGCTTTGCAATGCAGCCTCTTTCTTTTCAGCAGTGACCACAATTTCTTCGGTCCACCTATCCGAAACACTGGCCTCCGAATAAACCTTCCCACTTAGGGCCAAACAACCTAACAGGATCAAAAAAATGGGACCAAAGACCGATATTCTATTCAACATACTTCCTCCCCAGTTAAATGGTATACCAAATAATTTTTTAGTATTTCTTTAGCGCAAAATAGTATCATCACTAGATTTAGGCATGTTGTCCAATACCTTAGATGTGCAATAATATGCACTCTTTGCATAGAAGAAAAAGCTTGGCAAACATACATAACATCGAATTACGAAGGCTAAGGCATGTGATAGAAGTTGGTTCAGCAGGATCAATTTCCGTCGCTGCAGGAACACTTGGCATCAGCCAGCCGGCGCTCAGCAGAAGTATTGCTTTGCTCGAATACCAAATCGGAATACAGCTATTTGAAAGAATAAGGCGGGGCACTCGCCTTACAGAAGAAGGAGAGCTTTTTGTTACAGAAGCAAAGAAAATTATCGGAAACGTCGAAGATCTCATCAGCAACACAGAAGATTATCTTAGCCGAAAAAGAGGGCGGCTTAAGATCGGAGTTGCGCCAGCCGGATTTCAGAGATTCCTTTCGAGACCGATCGGAGCCATGGTGAAAGATTACCCAGGAATTCGTCTTGAAATTGTCAGCGGGTCGGCTGAAGAACTGGCACCGAAAGTCATTGGTGGAGAGCTTGACCTAATCTGGGGTTCATCGCGACCTCTGTCTAAATGGCCCGAGCTCTCCGTTACAATTGTCGGAGGTCTTCATACCCGTTTTTTCGTAAGGAAAAATCACCCCATTACAGAGATAAAAAAACCTGTGGAGAGGGATCTGCTGAGCTATCCCGTTATTTTGCCAGCTAGCGTTGAGCCTCCTCATATTGATCTCGCGAAACGGTACGCCCCTAACCGATTGCCGCCCATGACTCCACAATATGTCACAGATGATTTCAGAGTAGCCAAAGCAATTATTTCCAAATCTGATGCCTTCACCCTCGTCTCAAACCCGATAAATCATTTCAACCGACTCGGGAACAATTACCAAGTATTCGAAGATCTTGTAAAAATACCTGATCAAAGGCTTGCTATAGCAGTTTACTCTCGCAAACTCAGCACCCCCTCCCTAGAAACCTTTAAAGATTACCTGCAGAATTCAATTTACGACATCAAAAAACCAGATTAAAGCAGACCGTTAGAATAAGAGAGAACGAATGAGAATAGGCACAATGCTGTTGAAGCCACCAAGATCTATAGAAGATCTCATCGGGACAGCCAGACAAGTGGAAGCTGCTGGCCTGGATCATCTCTGGATCTCCCATATCTTTGGGTTCGATGCCATTTCGGTCATGGGTATAATAGGTAGGGAAGTTCCGAGAATAAGATTGGGGACCTCTGTCACACCCACTTACCCTAGGCACCCTACGGCTATTGCGCAACAAGCACTTACAACCGCTGCAGCGACCAAGAACAGATTTACTCTGGGCGTAGGCCTGTCCCACCAAAAAATTATTGAAAATTTTCTAGGGCTTTCTTTCAAGAGGCGCTCAGACCATATGCGAGAATATCTAAAAATTCTTATGCCCTTAGCCCGGGGAGAACAGGTTAGCTTCCGTGGGGAAGAATACAATGTGGACAAATTCAGGCTAAACGTTCCGGGCGTTCAGTCCATGCCTGTCATTATTGCCGCCCTTGGTTCGAAGATGTTAGCTCTGGCTGGGGAACTAGCAGATGGAACAAATACCTGGATGGTTGGCCCGAAAACTATGGCAAACCATATCGTTCCGGGTCTAAGGAATCCTGACTCCACTGTGATAGGCGGTATTCCCATTGTTCTAACCAACAAGGTAGCAGAGGCAAGAGAACAAATTGCCAAAATACTTAAAAATTACGGGGAAGTTCCGAGCTATAGGGCGATGCTTGACAAAGAAGGTGTCCTAGGTCCGGCAAATATAGCTAGCGTTGGTGATGAAATAACCTTGCGGCACGACATATTGCGTTACAAAGAGGCCGGAGTGACGGATCTTAACGCCTATATCATGCACACAGATCCCGGAGCCAGCGACAGAACCCTCGAGTTTTTAAGTAGTCTAAGCCTAGAGTCGGTTTAAACGAAAAAGAAGCTGGAACCAGATTCAAACTAAATCACGCGCATTGGCAAGATGTTTGGCTGCAACGTAGCCGAAGGTCATTGCCGGTCCGATGGTTCCCCCGGCACCCGGATAAAAATTGCCCATAACCGAAGAGGAACAATTACCCACAGCGTAAAGCCCGGGAATAGAGGATCCATCTTCCCGAAGCACCCTGGCAAACCTGTCGGTTAGCAAACCACCCTTTGTGCCAAGATCTCCGGCGAACAGTTCGATCGCATAAAAAGGCTTCCGATCAAGAGGAGCAAGGCAACTGTTGGGAGTGGCCACTGGATCTCCGGAAAACCGGTCGAAGGCAAAATCTCCTCTTCCAAAATCATGGTCTTTCCCGGAGATCGCCATCTGATTAAAGCGTAGGACCGTTTTCATAAGCCTTCCCGCATCAACTCCGATCCTGGCTGCTAGGGCTTCCAAAGTCGACTCCCGTTTTAAAAAGCCGCTGAGGATATACTTCTCGGGTGTTACACCCGGAAGCATATTTGCAAGAGGATATCGATCCCTAAAAGTTTGATCGAATATCATGTAACAAGAGGTCATTTCACCATCAAATACCAGAGAGTCAAACATCGCCTTCACAAAATCGTTGTATGGTTGTGCTTCGTTCGCAAAACGATCTCCGTTCCGATCGACTACAATCTGCCCGGGCTTACCTCTCTCAAAAATAACGATTTGAGGACCGGCTTCAGGAACCATGAAAGTCGGAGCCCACCAAGCTTCGTCCATCAAATCCAACGCTGCGTCAACTTTCCGGGCGCTAGCAATTGCATCACCCTCGTTCCCTGGAGAGCCAGA
This sequence comes from Gammaproteobacteria bacterium, assembly GCA_002708765.1. Lineage (GTDB taxonomy): Bacteria > Pseudomonadota > Gammaproteobacteria > Pseudomonadales > Azotimanducaceae > UBA9659. Next base: position 8,198 of record PAPD01000030.1, read on the forward strand.
CGAGCGATCTGTAGCTGCGTTCTTTCCTAGATACCGAGCCCGCATATCCTTATTATGCTCGAAACCTCCTGCAGCCAGGATAATTCCCTCCCTTACCCTGATTTTTTTCACTAACCCGCGGGATTCAACCGTTGCACCGACAACACGGCCACCCTCTTCTATTAGTTCAAGCAACCGATGCCCTAGTTCAAACTTTACTCCTTGCCTCCTAGCCGAATAGGTCAACCATGCAACGAGCGCCCTGCCACTGGAAACGTATCGCGATCTGAACAACTTCCCGGAAACAGCCCGCCATAAAACTCTCCATGATTTCATGGCCACTAAAAAACTGGTTTTGATTACTGCGAGCCTGCGTAATTCAGTCATGGTCCCGACAATAGAACTGGAAAATTTTCTCGAACGAAGGGAGGCAAAAATCCCTCGAAGCATTCTCCCCACAAATACCTTCGGCTCTACGCTTCGACCCTCCTCAGCGCCTCCTTTTACTTCTGCTCTATAGTCAGGAAAACCTTCAAACATCTCTACTTCCAGCCAGCCCTCCTCAGTCATTTTCCTTAACATTTCAGGCGCATTTTCGACAAAACTTAATAGGCGATCCTCAGCGACCCTGTTACCAACGGTATTCCGTAAATAATCCATAGCTTTTTCGGTGGAATCGTCCAATCCCGACTTCGCCATCAGGTGATTGTTTGGTATCCACATGACTCCACCCGACAAAGCAGTGGTGCCACCTATATAATCGGTTTTTTCAATTACCAGAGTTTTCAGCCCACTCGCACTCGCAGTTAAAGCTGCGGTCAATCCTGCAGCGCCCGAACCCACAACCAATAAGTCAGTTTCAATTTCTATAATGTTCTCCTTTTTCGGCTCCTAATAATTGCGCTTCTTTATGAACTCCGATCACCCTACCCTATATGACTAGAGGCCGCCTTCTGTTAACTTGACAGGATTGAGTAATTTCTCTAGTTCGGCACGACTGATATCTGTATTCTCTTCAGCTACATCGATGATAGGTCGCTTTTCACTATAAGCGAGCTTGGCAATACCGGCTGCTTTTTCGTATCCGATTACGGGATTTAGTGCGGTAACCAGTATCGGATTCAAGTCAAGCGCCTCAGAGAGTTTCTCTTCATTAACTTCGAATGACGAAATCGCCTTATCGGAGAGCAAATTCAAAGAATTGGTTAACAACTCAATACTCGACAACAGATTGTATCCAATGACCGGCAACATCACATTCAACTCAAAGTTTCCAGATTGACCCGCTATAGTAATCGTCACATCGTTACCGATTACCTCCGCCGCAACCATAGCCGCCGATTCGGGTATCACCGGATTAACTTTACCAGGCATTATCGAGGAACCTGGTTGAAGTGCTTCAAGCGAGATTTCACCAAGGCCAGCGAGCGGACCGGAGTTCATCCATCGCAAATCGTTAGCAATTTTCATCAGAGTAACCGCAACAGTCTTTAGTTGCCCTGAAAGAGCAACGGCCGAATCCTGCGAACCTATCAACGGGAAAAAATTTTCTGCCCGATGAAATTTTATCCCAGTATGTTCGGAGAGCAATTCACTAAACGCTTGCGGGAATCCTGGGTGACAGTTGATTCCTGTCCCAACAGCGGTCCCACCCAAACCAAGTTGCTGCAGAGAAGGAAGAGCCCCCTCAATGAGTTGCACATTATTCTCTAGTTGTGCCGCCCATCCCATAAGGCTCTGGTCCATTCGAACAGGCATCGCATCCATCAAATGGGTTCTACCCGTTTTACAGAAAACTTTGACGCTTTTCGCTTTCTTCTTGATCGTCTCTATTGTGTAGATAAGCGCCGGCAACAGCTGATTTTTAATACCGAGAACTGCACTTACATGAATTGTAGTAGGGATAATATCATTGCTGCTCTGACCAAAATTAACGTGGTCGTTAGGATTAACTTCAACGCCAGAGATCTGCCCGGCAAGGGTTGCTATAACCTCGTTGGCGTTCATATTTGAACTAGTGCCACTGCCTGTCTGAAAAACATCTACGGGAAAGTGGCTCATGATGTCAGTATTACCTAGCAACGATTCGCACGCTTCGACAATAGAATCAGCGATCACCGGATCAATACATTCAAGACTCTTATTCGCCTTTGCAGCGTTCAGTTTTATGAGCACTAGCGCCTCAATGAATTTTTTTGGTAGCCGCCTCCCGCTAACAGGGAAATTGTCAATCGCCCGCTGCGTTTGCGCAGCGTAAAGCGCATCATGGTCAATTTCCAGTTCGCCCATGCTATCCCGAACTGTTTTTTTCGGAGAACCTTGCTTGTTTATCATAACTCTTTCCTATAAAGACTTTTTGCCGAAAATACTCGGGACCATAATACTCGAAGTTTGAGAGAGAAAACCTATACGGCTATAAATTCTTTGTATTCCTCTTGAGCTTATATTATCGTGTTCGGACCGGCAAAATTCTAGGGACAAGCTGTGCCTACAAGAATCTTTATGGTGGTTCTTCTTTTATGGTTCGTAGCTGGAGCATTTCTTCCTCTGGTAAATATCAACTTTGTTTTCCCCGTCCTAACTTTCGTGCCATTGACCGACCCTTCGACAGGCGATTACCAACTGATTTCTCTAAGGCTTCAAATAGTCCGCGCTGCGAGCTTTATGACCATGGCCTATTTCATATTCAAATACCTTAGGAACCGCAAACCACTATCTTCAGTTGTTCCTGTTCTGGTTTTTACTAACTTCCTCATCTTTTTTTCGATTATCTACACATTGAGGACAGGGTTGATCTGGTCCTGGGAGGAATGGGGTGCATTCGCTTTTTTAATAATCCTCGCACCACTTTTGTACAAGGAAAATCGAGGCGAAGCCTCCAAGATATTTTCTCGAGATTGGTAGGATAGCCCGTTTTGGTTAAAAATTGACCGTTTATGGCTTATTTTGAATAGATTCGTGAAAAAAAGCTAAAGATTCCATTTTTCTACCATTTTCTGGGGGCTCCTTTTCTTTCATTAATAGCCTTGAAATATTACACTCAACGTTGGAACGATTGGTAGATAGTTAATTCGCGCAATTAATTATCTCTGGCCTGGAGTTCCGCAGTTTTGTCCAATTGAAGAGAGCCTTGCTAATTGGGGATCTCTGAGGGAGAGAAATCTGCCGAAGGTTGGAGAGGCCCTTGCTTGGGCAAATAAAAAAATTATCGATGAATTAGAGGGGATCCAAATGGATAAATTGTTTTTGCAAAGCGGAGACTTTGTCGGAGTAACTTTCTGGCTTGTCTCAATAGGAATGATTGCAGCTACTGTGTTCTTCCTATATGAGGGACTGAGAGTCAAGCCTCAATGGCGTTTGTCATTGCTGGTTGCTGCTCTTGTCACTCTCGTCGCAGGGTATCACTACGACTACATGCGAGACTTCTGGGTGGTTGCACAGGATACACCTATCATTTACAGGTATATTGATTGGTTGATTACTGTACCTCTTCAGATGATTGAGTTCTGGTTGATTCTTGCCGCCGTTGGTGCCGCCGTAGGTAGTGCTTCTTTCTTGAGGCTTCTGGTAGGTACCCTAGTGATGGTTGGTTTCGGATATATGGGAGAGGCAGGTCACATCGACTCCACCATAGGGTTCGTTATCGGAATGCTCGGATGGGCAATCATCATATACGAGATCTTTGCTGGCGAAGCTAGCAAGGCTGCCGGTTCTTCGAATGCATCAGTTCAAGGAGCTTTCTCCGCAATGAGATTGATCGTGCTGGTAGGATGGGCTATCTATCCTCTGGGCTATGTCTTTGGCTACATGCTCGGACAGGTCGACGCGAACACTCTTAACGTAGTTTACAACCTTGCTGACTTCGTCAATAAGATTCTGTTCGGTTTAGTTATCTGGAACCTAGCGGTTAAAGATTCCGGAGACACCGGGCACTAGTCGTTTTAATTTGTATTAAAAACCCCGGTCTAGGCTGGGGTTTTTTTTGCTTGAAATTCCCGAGAAAAATACATTTTGATGCCCGATTAAACTAAAGATCTTTTTGCGCTTATAACCCTGAGCAACCCCAAAACAGTGAAAAATTTCTTTCTACCCCTATCAATCACTCTAGCAATATCATATCTATTAATAGAAGAAGTCAGACCCAGGCTATTCCCGAAACGGTTTGGAGAAGTGATTGAAAGTACTCTCTTCAGAAGTGGTCGAATCCATCCTGATATTTACCAGACGGTGCTCGCCGATAAAAACATCAATTCAATCGTGACATTAACGGGCAGAAAAGAAGATCATTATTGGCAAGCTAAAGAGATAGAGATAGCCGAAGAACTTTCCATCCCAATCCATAGATTTAATCTTAATGGTGACGGAACCGGAAACCCCTCAACTTACAAGGAAGCCTTGTCGAAAGTCGTCAAAGAAATTTCCAGCGGGAAATCAGTGTTAGTTCACTGCGCCGCAGGAACAAACCGGACGGGCGGACTAGTCTATTTATACAGAACAATTTTCGAGAACATGTCCTCAGAAGATGCGGTAGAAGAGATGATCAATTTCGATTTTGATCCAAACACGAACGGACACCTAATCCCCTTTCTGAAAGCGATAAGCCCTTCGATAAAAGAGGATCTTGTTGAACAAGGACTCCTAATTGAGCCTCTGTGATTAACGCCTACAGGGGAATTTTTAGCGTTAGGGACTCTAAGAACCTAACCATCCCAGCTCTGGGCATCCAGACAACTAACCATCCCGTAATATTTGTCGGCAATTTATTTTCCTAGGCCTGACTACCTATCTCCCATGCGGCCTCACCTTCTTCCTTAGTAAACGCCCTACACACACTTCCTCGCATAAAAAAAGGCAGCTTAACTAGCTGCCTTTTGATGAGAAGAAATTTTCTTCTAGGTGGCTTCCGCATTTCGGAGAACGTATCCATCCCAGGGCTGCCTTTCCGAACAGGTCATCACCTCATTAAAGCGTTCCATAACCGCCTGTCCGTCTTTAGAACCTTCAAAAAAGGCCGTTTCTGTTGGTCCTTCATCGGCCGTATTCCAGAAATCGATCCAGTTGAAATCCATGGGCTGCGCAGGTTCGAAACCATCGGGAACCCCGACCATGAACCAGTACGAAGAATAAATACCTTGCTCTTTTCCAGCACGGATGACCGGAAGAAAATCTTCTCTGATAACTTCCGTAAGATCCTCAGGAACCTTACCTTCGTTAAACGTACAAAACTGATTTTGCAGAAAATAAGGTGACTCATTCGCAAAACCATCAGGAACTTCAATCGGCGCATAAAGATCAAAACCAAAACGATTGACTCCCGCTTCATTGCCGCAAGTCAAGACACCGGGATGAGCCTCAGCAAGGCTCTGATCAGTCCCTGACTCAGCGTAGTTCGACCAACCCCGCTGCATGGTATCCTTATCAGGCCAACGCAAAACCCAAAGCCCATCAAAATCCTCGCTTTCCCATCCCCTTGGAATATACGCAAAGGCTCCAGACAAAGTCTGCTCCAATCCATCAAGTGCCTTGTTCCAATCGGCTACAAAGGCCGCTACCGTTTCGTCGTTATTGTTTTCCCCCTCCTTACACCAAAGGTACTCGTAGTAAGCCACAGGCTTGGGCGAAGCAGCCTCGGCTGAATCGTTTTCCTCTGCGGGGTTCTGATTCGCCCTGTCGCAGGCAGCGACGAGCAAACCAATAACAATTAAAAGAACAGTCCTCAACATTACAATTTTCTCCTATAACAGGTTATGACGTAACCCATCTTGAGACAATTTCTAACAAACAACAACGTCTATGCACAAAACGATCCGAAAAGCAGCTTTTTCGGATCACAGTACAACCAGGTTTTATGAATCGGCCGGTCTTCGCAACGCATACGCATCATAAGGTAACGCCTCTGAGCAGGTAGTTACTGCATCGAAGGCGCTCTGAATTGCCTGACCCTCTTCTGAGGACTCGTAGATACCGGATTCGGTTTCCGCTGCTTCTGCGCCATCGAAATAATCAATCCACACGAAATCAATTGGCTGGGTAGACTCGAAATCGGGTACCCCAACCATAAACCAGTATGAGGGGTAAGTCCCGGCCTGTTTCCCGGCCTGGATTTCTGGCAGGAACTGTCCGCGCACAACTTCCCTTAGATCCTTTCTGTTTTTGCCCTCATTGAAAGTACAAAAACGACTCTGAACAAAGTAAGGCTCGTTATCTCCGAAACCTGACGGAATTTCCATAAGCGAATACAAGTCCCAACCAAAACGGTTAACACCGATCTCATCACCATATTCTAGTACACCAGGATGGTTCTCCTGTAATCGATCATTGGCCCCCGATTCTAGCCATGTAACCCAGCCCTGCTCACTTGAGGCCTTATCCGAAAACCTCAACGCCCAATAGGTATCAAACCTTTCGTCCTCCCAACCTCTCGGGACATAAACAAAAGCACCCTCCAGCGTATCATCCATTGCATCCAGCTCGGCGTTCCAGTCATCTACATAACTCTGCGCAGCATCCATGCTCCAGTTTTCTCCTCGCTGACACCAAAGATATTCGTAATAGGCTACGGGAGCCGGAGCATCCTCTGCAGCTATCGCTACTTCCGCGGGTTTTTCAGGTTTACTGCATCCTGAAATCATAAATCCAGCGATAACCAGACCAAAAATTCTAAAATACATAATCGTTTCTCCGTATTTGAATTGAAGTTTTTGACTTACGTCACAAAACGCCTAACTCATTCCTCTTTAGAATTACTCTAACAGATCAAAAACTCCAGATTAAGGGATTTTGTTGTTTCATTCTGAACCTTCCTTATGCAATAAACTGTATAACCATCTCTAAATCCATCACGGGACATAATTAGAGGTCGCAACCCTACCCCCTCTCGGGCTAATATCACCGCTTATCTAATTAAATCTGGAGAGAGGGGAAATGGCGAAGGCATCGGATCTTTTTATAGAAACACTCGAAGCAGAGGGAGTCGAATATATCTTCGGGATCCCAGGAGAAGAAAATCTAGATTTCCTAGACAGCTTATCCCGTTCAAAAAAAATCAAACTGATCCTCACGAGGCATGAGCAAGCCGCCGGCTTCATGGCAGCAACTTACGGCCGCTTTACCGGAAAGACCGGAGTATGTCTCGCCACACTTGGCCCGGGTGCAACGAACTTCGTAACTTCAGCGGCTTACGCTCAGCTCGGAGGGATGCCAATGATGATGATAACCGGGCAAAAGCCAGTCAAAAAATCCAAACAAGGAAGATTCCAGATTCTTGATGTTGTCGACATGATGGGACCAATCACAAAATACACCCACCAGATAGTTGCCAGTGACAATATACCCAGCAAAACCCGTGAGGCTTTCCGGTTGGCAGAAGATGAAAAACCTGGAGCAGTTCACCTTGAACTCCCTGAAGACATTGCTGACGAGCAAACCGACGAAAGACCAATGATTCCTAAGCCAGCGAGAAGAGCAATACCAGAAGAAAAGGCTGTCAATGCCGCAGTCGCAAGCATCGAAGAGGCAAAAGCTCCCCTCCTGGTAGTCGGCGCTGGAGCGAATAGAAAAGTTACCGGGAACATGCTGACCGCACTAGTTGAGGATTTTGGAATACCATTTGTCACGACCCAGCTCGGTAAAGGCGTTATTGACGAAAGACATCGTCTTTTTATGGGAAATGCTGCACTTAGCGCAGGAGATTTTGTCCACCGAGCAATCGAAGCGTCAGATCTGATAATTAACGTCGGACATGACGTAATAGAAAAGCCCCCCTTCTTCATGAGTAACGAAGGCCCGACAGTTGTCCACATTTCATTCAATCGAGCAGAGGTTGATCCCGTGTACTTCCCGCAGATTGAGGTCGTCGGGGATATCGGCAATGCCCTCTGGCAAATTAAGGAAAAACTTTCCAAGCAAAGCCACTGGGACTTTTCACGAATGACTCACGTCAAAACCAAACAAGAAGAAAATCTAGCGCAAGGGGAAGACGACTCGCGATTTCCCATTTACCCGCAACGCCTGGTCAAGGAGGTACGTTCGGCTATGCCAGAAGACGGCATTATATGCCTTGATAATGGCGTCTATAAGATCTGGTTTGCTCGCAATTATCCTGCCTATCAACCAAACACGGTACTGCTAGACAACGCGTTAGCGACAATGGGAGCTGGTCTTCCTTCCGCTATGGCCGCGAACCTCGTCTATCCGGACAGAAAGATTATGGCCATTTGCGGAGACGGAGGCTTCATGATGAACTCCCAGGAACTCGAAACGGCCGTGAGATTGAATCTAAATCTGACCGTACTAGTTCTGAACGATAGCGCTTACGGAATGATTCGGTGGAAACAGGCAAATATGAACCTGAAGGACTGGGGATTAAAATATGGCAATCCGGATTTCGTCAAGTATGCTGAAAGCTATGGAGCCAAAGGTCACCGGGTCGAGAATTCGGAGTCCCTATCTGAAACCCTCAACTCCTGCCTGAACGAACCGGGAGTGCACCTTATAGACTGTCCGGTAGATTATTCTGAAAATGACGAGATCCTTAACAAAAACATCAAGACATTGAGCGCAGAAATCTAGTCAGGAGCATAACGAAATGAAATTAAGAA
>PAPD01000031.1 GCA_002708765.1 Gammaproteobacteria bacterium
CCGATGGTTTAGCTTCAGGTATCGCGTTTGCTCTCGGGAAACCATCAATTCATCCAGCCGTTCCCGAGGACAGGCCCAGATCGAGGTACGCCATTGTCAGAGATGCCGCGGTTACAGCTAGTCAGACCCTGATTGATCTGACCAAAGAAATTAAATTACAAAAAGGAAAAGACGTCTCTCTATCTAGCCTGTCAATAGGGGAGATGCATACCTGCTGGAAGCTGCGGGTGAGATTGAAAGCCCGATAAAAAAGGAGCAATTAATGTCCGAAGCAGATGTAGATCTAGGACCCGAGATAGACCCAAGAGTATTCGATTCGATCGATTTCCAGAAAAACCCGTTTCCTGTATACCGGCAATTGCGCGACCATCATCCAATATATCACGACAGATTTCATAACCGATGGGTCCTTTCCCGATATTGGGACGTAGACGGAGCCTTCCAGGACAACGGAAGCTACGATAGAGCGATGTACAAGGCAGACGGACCTTACGAATTTGGTTCACGGCACATATTCGGTCCAAATATTCTCGAATACGGCAACAGCGACGAACACAGAAGACTGCGCAATATTGTAGCGGGACAATTTGTAGGGCAAAAACTTCAGGACTTCATCCCTATGATCCATCAAATTTCGGAAGAAGTAATAGACAGATTCATAGATGCCAGCGAAGTCGAACTTGTCTCCCAATTTGCTAGCCAGGTACCAATAAGAGTTATTTCCAATATGCTTGGATTGCCGAGGGAAGATGAGGACATGTTCGTCACTTGGTACCAGCACCTTATAGCAGGTCTTGGGTTTGGGGGTGAGCATCTGATGAGAGGTCTAAATGCAAGAAATGAAATGTGGGATTACATTGACCCGATCATAAAAAAACGGAGTGTTGATCCGGGAGAAGATCTGCTTTCAAGGATTTGCACGGCGGAGCTTGCAGGAAGCCGAATGAGTGCAGAGGAAATAAAGGGATTCGTTGCTCTTTTGCTAGCCGCAGGCGGAGACACCACTGAAAAAGCCATCGCAAATATGTGGTACCACCTAATGTATACGAGACCCGACCAAATGGTATTGGCGCTCGAAAACGAGGACCTCTGGGAGAATGTATTCACCGAAATGATGAGATATGACCCCGTTGTGCATGCTCAATTTCGTTTCACCACCCGAGAGATTGAGATCCACGAAGACGTGATACCGGAAAGAGCAGGCGTAATACTCTATCTCGGAGCAGGAAATAGAGATGAACGTGCCTTCGATAACCCGGACACCTTTGATATTCTGCGAACTGACCTGCACATGGGTCGTGAAAATCGCTCAGGTCGTTACAAAGACGGGAAAAACGGGCATCTCGGATTCGGTATAGGCCAACACTTCTGCATGGGCTACGCTATGGCCCGGCAGGAGTCAGCGATAGCATGCAGCAAGCTAGCGGCCCGGATCAAAGATCCCAGGCCCAAAAATTCGACTCATCCTGGAATCAGTTCACCTTCGATAGACTCCGGTGGGTTTCGCTCACCTGAGGATTTGTGGATTGAATTCAATCGGTGAAGATTCATATAGACAAGACCAAATGCTATATGTCAGGAGAGTGCTACTATAATCACCCTGAAATTTTCAAGATGGGCGACGAAGGGTACCCGGAAGTAATCTATAGCGATCTTGATAAGAATGAAATAAAACAACACGCACAAGAGGCTGCCGAGGTATGTCCCGCAACCGCTTTGAAATTGGAGCTGTAAATGGAATTGAGAGTGCTTGGTCGAACGGGAGTTAATGTCAGTAAATTCTGTTTCGGTGCAGGAATGTTCGGATATTTTGGTAACGACGATAAAAAAGAATGCCAAAAAATGGTCGATCACGCGATCGAGGAAGGTATCAATTATTTCGATACATCGGACGTTTATTCCCATGGCGAATCCGAGAATATTCTAGGAGATGCTCTAAAGAAAAAACGAAAGGATGTCATTCTTGCAACTAAGTTCTCGCTCCCGATGGATTCCGATCCTAACCACAAGGGAAATTCCCGCCGCTGGATAATGGAAGCTGTCGAAAACAGTCTAGACAGACTCAAAACAGATTATATTGACCTATATCAGGTCCACAGACCGGATATCACAACTGACATCGACGAAACTCTGGGAGCACTCTCGGATCTTATGAGACAAGGGAAAGTGCGAATGATAGGAACTTCAACCTTTCCTGCAGAACAGATAGTAGAAGCACAATGGTGCAGCGAGAAAAGAATGAGAGAGAGGTTCTCAACGGAACAGGCGCCTTACTCAATCTTCGCGCGCAAGGTGGAATCTAATGTTTTTCCTACATGCCAGAAATACGGAATTGGCGGCCTGGTCTGGAGCCCTCTCGCTCAGGGATGGTTAACAGGAAAGTGGCGTCGCGGAAGCAAACCGGAAGGAACTCACCGAAACAACCTCCAACCCCACCTTTTCCAAATGGATAGAACAGAAAATCAGATGAAGCTCGATCTCATTGAAAGACTGGAAAAAATTGCAGGAGATGCCGGATTATCATTGATAGCCATGGCCCTGGCTTTCACCACCGAACACCCTGCAGTTTCATCCGTAATTATTGGTCCCCGAACATTTGATCAGCTTGCCGGATTACTGAATTGCTCTAACACACATCTGGACGAAGACACGCTCGATGCAATCGACCTGGTTGTTCCGCCAGGCCAGAATATAAGCTCAGACGATGACGGATATACCCCGCCGGCCATAGAGGATAGATTAGAAAGGAGAAGGCTTAAGTCTTCTCCAAAGGCGAACGCGGGTGGCCAGACCATGGACAACATCGAAAATTACAAGAAAGAGAACAGGCAATAAAAGATAAAGAGGTTTTCTCCGGCTAGGTAGGTTGTCCTCCTGCGACATCAATAAACTGGCCCGTAATCCACCGACCGGCAGGCGAAGCAAAAAGCAACGCTGCAGCAGCACAATCTTCAGGAGTTCCTGTCCTCCCCAAGGGAATCACCTGATCGAACATCTGTTTAGCCTGATCCTCGCTAATGTTCATTGTTTCCTTAAGCATCTCAGTAACCACAATCCCAGGCGCTATACAGTTAACCGTTATTTTTCTTGGGGCCAGCTCAATTGCCAAAGTTCTCGTCATGCTGATCATTCCCATATTCGCTGCTGAATAAACACCAAAACCGGGTGATGGGCGATGCGCCGCTATAGATATTATGTTGATAATGCTTCCACCATCATTCATCCGCAATGCTGCCTGTTGAGAACCCCAGAACTTGGTCTTCATGTTCAGATGCAATTGTTCATCGAATTTTTCTAGTGAAATCTCGGGAAGAGCATATGTTTTTCTATCCAGATTACCACCGGCATTATTGACCATAATATCTATCGATCCGAACTTATCGATAACGCGATCGAGAGCAACCGGCATCGAATCCCAGTCCATTACATCAGCGGAGATTGCTAGGCTGCGCACGCCCCTGTCCTCAATTTCTTTGGCAACAGAGTCGATGTCAGCTTGGCGCCTTGCTATTACAACGACATCTGCACCACACTCCGCAAAACCTAGGGCAATGCCTCGGCCTATACCCTTCCCGCCTCCTGTCACAACGGCTACCTTCCCGTCTAACCTAAAATTTTCATATAAACTCATAAAACCCTCTCATTGATTTAATTCTGGTCTGATTCCCTATCTCCATTTACATGGCAACTTTCTTCTTCCCCACAGAAAAAATGGCTTTATCCGCTCTCCCGAACCCAACAAACTCAATCTCGGCATCCTTTCCAGGAGAACCTCCAAAGCTACTTCTGCCTCAAGCCTGGCAGTAGGAGCCCCAACACAGAAATGCGTCCCCAGGCCAAAAGACATATGCTTTCTCGGTCTCCGGCAAATATCAAAAACATTAGGATTTTCAAATACGTCTGGATCCCGGTTGGCAGCGGCATAATACATATAGACTTTTTTCCCTTCAGGGATAACCTGGTCGTGAAGGCTAACTGCTGCCGTACTATTTCTATATAAACCCAGGACAGGAGGATCAAATCTCAGACTTTCTTCAATAGCCGAACCGATTAGGGATCGATCATCCAACAACATTTTCCATCTAGATGGTTCCTCTAGCAAGCGCCAAACAAGATTCGTTATCAAAGAAGTAGTCGTTTCATTACCACCAACCAGTAGCTGGTTCAGCATGGAAAGAGCATCACTTTCAGGAATTGATTCATTGTCCGGGGTTTTTGCAGCCGCAATAAGGGTCAACAAGTCCTGATCAACTTTCTCTCCAATTTCGATTTCCTTTTTCCTTTTGCGGAGGTGCGTCACCATATAGTCCTGAAAACTCTGTTGTTCTTCGCGATATTTTTCTGGGTCACCTGAACCCATAACCTCGACCTGTATATCTGACCATAACTTGAATTTCTCGAGATCTGAGATTGGAACTCCCAACATTCCGGCTATTATGATAACGGGCAAAGGAAAGGCGAGCTGATCATGGAGATCAAAATCTCCGTCTCCCGAGAAAATATCATCCACCAGCTGATTTGTTAACTTGATTACCTTAGGCCGAAGGGCTTCAATTGACTTGGGCGAAAAAGCCGGTTGTATAAGCCTGCGATAAATAGTGTGCTGTGGCGGATCGCACAGCATACCAGCTGGTTCGGAGAAATTAGGTCCCTGTCCGTGGTGACTGGAAAAAACTTCAATATCACGTAAAGAAGATTCGAGGTCACTGTATCGGGATAAAGTATAAAACTCGAGCTCAGAAGATTGATACAGATGAACCGGACATTGCTCTAGAAGATATTCGTGGCCCATCCCGGGGTCTTCCATGACCTTTGAATCAAAAGGACTCCAGGTCATCTTCTGGTCCTGCTATCGGATCTATCCGATAACAACGCAAGACCAGTAACAATATCGTCTCTACGCATCCTTCAAGGATCAACATTTTCTATGAGCATTGCCAGCCCCTGACCAGCGCCCAGACACATTGACAAGACAGCAAACCTGCCTTTAGTTTCTTTGAGGTGCTGAACCCCGTTGATGGCCATTCTTAGACCGGTTACCCCCGGAGGATGTCCGACTGATATGCCACCCCCATAAAGATTGTGCCTGTCTCGCGGAATGCCTAACTGTTTTTCCGCATGTAAATTAACGACGGCAAAGGCTTCATTGATCTCGAAATAATCGATTTCTTCGATAGTTAGCCTCGTCCGGTCAAGTAAACTTGTAATGGCGGGAACAGGGCCATGTCCCATGATACGGGGAGGCACCCCTACCGCAACCCAATCCACAACCCTTGCTTCCGGACAAACACCACGCTGATCAAAACCATCCCGAGTACCAACCAAAATAGCGGCTGCGCCATCAGTGACCCCCGAAGAATTGCCAGCGGTTACCTTTCCGCCCTCCTGAAACGCCGGCCGAAGCTTTCCAAGTCGCTCCATGGTAATGCCTTGGCGAGGAGCTTCATCGACTTCGAAAATTCTTGTCGTTTTGCCCTCAGCTACTTTAACTGGAACAATTTGCTTCGCTAGGAAGCCGGAACTGATTGCAGCTAAAGCCCTTTCCTGGCTCGCAACCGCATACTCTTCCATTTCCTCTCTACCATACTGATATTTCTCAGCAAGATTTTCTGCGGTATCCCCCATGTATTCAAGGCTAAAAGGGCAGCGATAACACCACTCCAGTATATCTTCTAGCTCCTGGTTTCCTCTGGGGTTTCCCCACCTTGAAGTCGTTACAGCGTAGGGAGCACGGCTGAACATCTCTGCTCCCGCAGCTAGTGCCAACTGGCTTTGGCCACCCTGGAGCTGCTGGCCAGCTGAGATAATCGCCTGCAACCCGGAGGCGCAGGCTCTAGAAACATCCAGCGCAGCTGCCTCTTCGGGCAATCCGGCCTTCATGCCGACCACTCTGGCTGAAAAAAGAGAGTCTTTATCCGTTGGACACGTTGTAGTAAAAACGATGTGGTCAACCGCTCCAGGCTCTATTCCTCCTTTATCGATCGAAGCACGAGCAACCTGGGAAGCCAGCTCGGTAAATTTGACACCCTTCAAAGAACCACCAAAATCACCTAGAGCTGATCTCATTCCGGATGATATAAACACGTCTTCCATTAAAGGCCACCGTTAATTTTAATGTCCTGCCCGGTCATCCAGCTAGACGCTTCCGATGCCAGATAGATGCATGCCGGAGCAATATCCTCAGGCTGACCAATCCTCCCTAACGGTATACCAAACTGCTTCCCCATGCCTGGAATATCCGCTTCTGTCATGCCGGTGAATTCCAGAAAGACTTCGGTTGGTATTGGTCCAGGGGATACCGAATTAACCCGGATGCCCAGGGGAGCCATCTCGACCGCTAAAGTCTGAGTGAGATTATTCACACCACTTTTAGCGACCGCGTAAGGTCCGTTATGCGGGGAAGGCCTGTTAGCGGCCTGCGAAGAAATATTAATGATTGTCCCTCCGCCATTTTCTTTCATTATATTTCCCGCCGCCTGGGCACCGGTCCAGACTGCCTTCAGGTTAAGGTTCATCTGAAAATCCCATTGCCTTTCTGGCATTTCCAGAAACGTTCTCGGAACCCGGTCATCCGCCCCGCCAGCATTACTTATCCAGCATGAAAGCGCTCCCATATCCTTAAAGGTCTTGTCGGCAAGTGCCTGGACCTGCTCAATCTCCATCATATCTGTAGTTATAGCGAGGGCTTTTCGACCGGTTGCCCGGACCTTTTCTGCGACCGCTTCTATCTCGGTCGTTCGTCTAGCCGCAACCACAATATCGGCCCCGGCCTCAGCCATGCCTATCGCGATGGCTTCTCCGATACCTCGACCACCGCCGGTTATTACCACTACCTGTCCATCCAGTTTAAATTGATCCATAACACTCATAGGGTTTTCTCTCTTATCTCTAACCAGTTATTCTTCTGTGCACTGGCGGTTGTTCGCCAATAGAAACTGGCTCGCCTACCCAAGCTCCGAAGTTCTCACCTGTTCGTTCGCTTGACACAATATCCATTAATTGCTGGGCAATCTGTTCCGAACTCATAACCACAGCAGCCATATCAGCTGGCAGTTTTTCATCCGGATATAATCCCCTCAACATAGGAGTATCTACTGCACCCATACACATTCCATTGACCTTGATCTTATATTCCTCCAAGTATTTTGCCCACGCATCAGTAAAACCATTGAGCGCCCATTTCGAAGCATTATAAAGATCGGTATCCGGGGGATTGGTACCTCCGCTCCTTGCTGGAAGCACGTAATAGCTGGATATATTGATTATATCACCTCCCTGATCTTTCATATAAGGAATAGCTGCTCTGGACAACATTAGAACGCCCCTTAAATTTGTATCCATAATGTAGTCCCAATCCTGAAGCGCCTGTTCCCAGGATGAATCAACGGGCGTGCGCTTCCATGCGCCCGCGTTATTAACCAGAACTTTGAGAACACCGAGTTCATTAACTGCACCAATAACTGTCTCGACATCCTCTCGTTTGGATACATCAGCAACCAAACCTTCAACTCCGGGAATTTCGAGAACATCTCTGTCTATATCAAACGCCAGCACCTCATAGCCTTCACTGGACAACCTCTGTGCAAAACTTCGGCCCAGCCCTCTCGCCGCCCCACTTACTATCGCCACCGATTTATTCGCCATTACTTTGGTCCTCCTATTCTGACATCCTCTTCAAGAACATATAGCTGGGAGATCGGAGGCTCCAGAGCAACTGTTCTGCCCATACAGAACTGATGATTCTGAGCATTTCTTCCATGTCTTCCTTCTCGCAGAATTCCTATCATCACCTGAGCATTGTCCTCTGCTCGCATCCACTGGCTGACTTCTTCTTCAGAAGGATCAAAGTCATGAAACGAACGAAGCATATAAGAATCTGTAGCGCCCATACAAAGAGCGTTAACTCTGATATTTTTGTCCGTCAAAGCCTTGGCCCAACCATAAAGAAATCCGTTGAGCGCCCACTTGCTAGCGTCATAAAGATCCATGGCATCTCCTCCGCCAGTTGGTCTGGGACCGTCTCCGGCATTTCCAATACCATGAATATCTTCCTTATGAGGGCACTCGGAGTTTCCTTCACAGTAAAAATGAGGAGTCCCGCAGGTCACCATGTGGTCAGTCGCCACATTAATGATATCCCCTCCTGTTCCTTGCTCGATCATAATGGGAATGACTGCACGACCGAATAAAAACTCTCCCTTCAAATTTGTACCAACAATATTTTCGTAATCTGTCAGAGATTTTTCCATGTCATCATCAGCGACACTGGCGCCCCAGACTCCGGCATTATTAACGAGTATATCTATACGTCCAAATATAGATTTCGTATCATCAACGAACCGCCTGACAAAATCGGGATCGGAAACATCACCCTCTCTTGCCTCGCACTGAACACCAATATTCTCGAGATCACGGCCTACCTTCCCGATTTCTGGCCGCACATCACAAACCGCGAGATTAACTCCCTCCTTCGCTAACGCAACCGCATAAGCGTTCCCTAAACCAACTGCCGCGCCAGTGACAATTGCAGTTTTACCTTTCAAATCAATCATTAGATCGCCCTCTTAGGCCTTAACCAGAAGAAATCCGGCTAGACATTTATAGTTAAACAGCTAGGTCTCTTTATAGAGGCCGGTACATGGAATGCCCTGACTCACTAATATTCAGAATATTCAAGGAAAAGTCCTCAGGTGTCATTTCCTGAAGGGAGTTCGGGAATTGCTGGGACCAATCAAGAATATAAGTCCGCTTTGATATCCGCCACTCACCATTTCGTTTCTCGAACTCGTCCAGGTAGCGTCCACCGTACATGCTATCTACCAGATCACCATCATCCGACTTTTGAGTACCAACAGCAATCCCATAACATTCTCCGGTAGCCCGATCTCCATTAATCTCGATCAGAACGCTGGTGCACATATGCCAGCGCCGCAGAGCTTCAGCTTCGTGAAGCATGACTGTTTCAACCCAGTCGGCACCATTACCTTTGAAAAAACCGAAATCGATGTCGGCGTCGGGCCAGAAACAACTGTCCTGGCCCGGTGTATCGAGCCAGTCCTGAGTCCTCCCATACCTATGAACTATCTCTTCACAGGCCTTTTTATCTAACAATTCCTGGAGCTTTGGGTCCATGATTTTTCCTCTTTTTATTATGATTTACCTGACGACCACACAATTAGTGTAGTCAAGTACAAAAATCTAAATTAGACTACTCCTATGCGTAATTAGACGCAAATGGCTTCGCAGAAGACTCCTATAAGAACTAAAAGAACGCGGAGAACAGGAAAACAGAGGCCTCTCTTTATCGAATGGACCGGATATTGTTTAATTAAACACTCAACAAATGCCTACATGGCCCTTTCCGGAAATTCTATTAGAAAGGGCTTTAACCGGAAGAATAAAAATGGTTGAAACAAAAACAGGACACGACAGATCAAATGGTATCTCTTATAACGATATTTTGAAAAGCGACAGAATTCCTCCTCCAGCTGTTTACCTCGAAGATTCACCCTACCCGCCCGGTGTTACTACCGTGCCAGCGTACAGATACTTCTCAAGAGAGGAGCATGATAAATAAGTTGAGAGACTCTGGAAAAGAGTGTGGCAGATGGCTTGCCACGAAAGCGATATTCCGAATATCGGTGATACCTATGTTTACGATATTGCGAGCCTAAGCTACCTGATTGTCAGGGTCTCGAAAAACGAGGTCAAAGCCTTCCCTAACGCCTGCCTCCATAGAGGAAGAGCTCTGTGCGATAACCATCGGAAGGAACTAAAAGTTTTTCGCTGCCCGTTTCACGGCTGGAGCTGGCACCTTGATGGACGACTAAAGGAAGTACCGGGGCATTGGGATTTTCCGACAGTGACCGAAGAAGAGTATTCATTGCAAGAAATCAGAATAGATAACTGGGATGGATTCTTTTTTATCAATCCCGACCCTGATTGCGAACCACTGGCTGACTTTATTGGAGATTTTGGCCGTCATTTCCAGATTCCGTTTTCAAGACGCTTCAAAGCAGCCCACCTGATCAAAAGGCTCCCTTGCAACTGGAAGGTGGCTCAAGAAGCCTTCATGGAATCCTATCACGTGGTCGCGACCCATCCGGAATTACTTGGTTCTTTTTGCGACGTAAATTCCAAATACGATGTATGGGGAAATTTTTCCCGAGCGATGTCAGCTTCCGGATATCCCAGCCCACATACCGATCTAAAAGAAAATGCCCAGGAATGTTATCCCGATGGGAAAGCCTATCAAAGCATGACACACATGCTGAGCGGGCATATTTACCGACGCATAGAAGAAAATATCGTGGAGGTCGAACTACCTAATGGTAAAAAAGGCAGGTTTACAGAGCACGCCGAATATATAGAAGGCGAAGTAAAATCTGCAGACATCCAGATGTGCAGCTGGGTCGGCGGAAAAATAATAGCTGGTCAGGAGGAAGACCCAATGGTCTACCCTAGCGACCCAGCTGAATATCGTTCATCTACAGCGATGGCGAGACGGAACGCGATGAGAGATCAGTTCGGGGACAAAGTAGACGAAATTAGCGACGCCGATCTAAACGACGCAATCTATTACTCGGTGTTCCCCAACATCAGTCCATGGGCTGATTTCAATCCTATCTTCTATCGGTTCAGACCGGACGGCGATAACCCGGAACAATCTCTTCATGAGGTGATGTATCTGATTCCGCTCCCGGACGGGGTGCCCATGCCGGAGGCAGCTAAATGCACTTTTCTGGATATTGACGACGATTATACGTTAGCGACCGACATCGGAAGCAATTTAGCGAAAATTTTCAATCAGGATGGGGTAAATCATAAAATGGTTCAGAAAGGCCTGCATTCGAACCCAAAGGGTGAGACTATTTTCGCCAGCTATCAGGAAACCAAGATCAGGCATTTCCATGATACATTAAATACCTGGTTAAAAAGTGACAAAGCACCTAGAAGCAAAAAGAAACCTAGACTGGAAACCGTCAAATGATTTTTTGACTAGAAAATCAAAAACAGCGCGCAATTGGCAATTTTGCCATAATAACAATCTGAGACTGAAATACAGAAGCTCGGAACAAGCTTAACAAGGAAACCGGGATGAAACTTGACTACTCTAAAATAGATCGAGAGCTTGTATCAGCGCTTGAAGATTTTCCTGCTCTTGATCTGGACAGAGAAAATATAGTCAAGATGCGAGAACTCCTGGCGGAGCAGGCAAATCCGCCCTCGCTTTCAAAGGTACAAGAAGAGCGCAGGACAATCTCGACCGAAGGTAGAAATATTCCTATCTTTATTTATAAAAAAACGTCACGAAAAAACCAGCCGGCTGTTTTGTGGATCCATGGCGGTGGCTACATACTTGGGTCCGCCGAAGATGAAAGGGCCAAAACAATCGCTGAATTCTGTGATTGTACGGTGATTTCAGTCGAGTACCGCCTTGCCCCCGAACACCCCTTCCCCGCAGGGCCAGATGATTGTTTTTTTTCGCTCAAATGGTTACACGCTAACACAGAAGAACTGGAAATCGATCCGGAAAAAGTAGCTATCGGAGGAGCAAGCGCCGGCGCGGGTATGGCAGCAGGAGTGGCCCTCATGAACAGGGACCGTGACAACTTTCCACTTTGTTTGCAGCTGCTCCTCTACCCGATGCTTGACAATTTACATTCAACGCCATCCGGTCAATACACGAACCACCCTGTATGGAAAAGATCGACCTCTTTCAACGCCTGGGAAATGTACCTGAACGGAACACCTGGCGAAGCAGCGTCGCCTTACGCCGCTCCTAGCAGAGCAAGTTCTCTTAGAGGACTGCCCCCTGCCTACCTATCCGTAGGGTCGGAAGACCTTTTCAGGGATGAAGACATAGAGTATGGGCGGCGTCTTTTGGATGAAGACGTTCCTTGCGAGATTGCCGTTTTCCCCGGAATGTACCATGCCGGAGAAGGGTTCGCGCCTGAGGCCAAAATAAGTAAACGGCTAAACCAGAGTTTTCTTGTGGCTCTGTATGACGCTTTAAACTAGTCAGTGTTTTATAGTTTTGATTGCCCGATCAAGGTTGCAGCCTTCATGATATCCCGATTACCTCGGGTCCAGAAAAGCTTCAAGGTGACTCCAGTAATAAACCAACGCCCTCCGGACCGGACAAGTTTATCGAGGTAATAACCACCCAGTACATAACTCTCGAGACCCTTCTCGGTTTCCAGGAAATGTTCTGCCTGCATATACATTCTGCAAGTAGCCGTGTCACCAAAAACCTTAACAACGGGATTAGTCATCACATGCTGCGTAGAAGTCAGTCCCAGAAAAAGAGGTTTACAACTTTCTACCCAGGCATCGGCTCTGAGTTTTTCGGACGGTTTTCTACTATAGTCTTCGAAATCCATCACGATTTCCTCGGCAAAAACTGATCGAAGCAATTCGAAATCATGGGTATCTATTCCCATCGCATAGTCATATCTTCTTCCCGTTATTGACGCGAAATCTTCGAAATTCATAGCACTCTCCTTGTTCATGATCGGTTCTGGTAAAGCACTTTTATTCCTTGGAACGGAACTTCGATATCCGAATAACAGCTAGACCCGATATTGCTTATTTCCATCATCGGTTTCAGGCAATTGTTATCTTGAAGAATCGACTCGACTCTTTGCCTAGCCAAAAGCTCCAGTGCCTCGAGTCGATCTCTTAATACCTGAAGGCACCATACCCGGTAACGACTCACCGGAATATTCCGGTATCTTACCTGCTGAATTCGAACCTCAAAGCGCGACTGTCCTTCGTTAAATGCTCTGGCATTCGCGTTAAGAAACGGAAGATAGGCATCACCAATCTCTGACAGGATCGGGTACCAGTCTTTAGGAACTTCATCCAGCAACATTCCAATCACCTCGCTACCTCTTGCAGACCAGAGTCTCGCTTGCCAATCGAACACTAACGGCGAGGTTTCCCGCATTATTCTCGAAGGCGTAGGGTCATGCGCAAAATGACGAAACATCGAGGCAAAGAAACCGAAGTCAACAAGCGAAGGTCTGTCACCCAAGATAAACGGACGCACCTCGAAAATCCTGGAAAGATGATCCAGTGTCTGAAGATAGATTCCTTCTACGTGCTCCCGAGTATCAGCGGATACCCCGTCACGGTATACGTAATAATACCACTGCCGGAATTTCATGAATTGCCGAAGTATCCAGTTAGGATATGGCATACCGGCAAGAATTTCCTCTGCAATCAATGAAGACAATAAAATCCGATCATTCTTGTAACTCCAACGATAATGCATAGCAGGTCGCCACAACCATTCGTCAGCATAATCCTCGACAAGTTTACTAAAAAATCGGAGAACAGGATCACTCGGAATTACCGGATGACAAGGATAAAGTTCTTCGAGAAAATCTATGGTAGGAGTGGTATCCGTAAGAAACCTTCCATCAGGAAGTTCTAATGCAGGGATCTGCGAGGTTCCTGTCTTCTCAAACAGACGCTTTATTATCTCTGGTGATGCACCCTTGAATTGATAAGGGATTTCCTTAAACCGAAGGTAAGCCTCCATTTTTCCCGTATAGTAAGAAATCTTTGACCCATATAATTTAACAGGCAGCACAGTTTCAATCACTTGAGACTTGCCTTGATCTCTTTCAGTGAAGCTCTTCTCAAATCTCTCTTCATTCTAGCGAAGGCACCCCCTGGCAATGAACCTAGTTCCCGCGTTTTCTCATAAGCAACAGCGAACAGCTCCTCTGGATCAACAACCTGATCTAGAAACCCTGCCTCCATCGACTCTTCAGGAGAGAACAGCTGGGACTGAATGACCGCAGCTGAAAGGTGGCGCCTGGATAAGCGATTCTCTGCCAGCTCCTTTCCGAAAACAGGCAGGGGAGCCATACCAATGGCGGTTTCGTTAAGACCTATCCTGAACGGGCCGCTTACGCCGATACGAAAATCAGAGGCCAACAGAAGAAAGGCTCCCGCGGCCATCGCGTGGCCAGTGCATCCGGTCACAATCGGCTTAGGATAATCGAACATCCGATAGAAAAGGTGCGCTCCTTTGTTCACAAGGTCGGTCGATTCTTTGGTCCCTTTTTCAATTTCTTTCAGGTCGAACCCTCCGGAAAAAATTCCTTTTCTTCCCAAAACAAGCAATGCCTTGGCTTCGGCTTCGGTTTTCTCTAGCGCCCGCATCAATTCTTCGATCATGTGATGACCCAGCGCATTAGCCTTTCCATCATCCATCTTTAAAATAGCGATTTGTTCCTTTATGAAAAAATCCATAGGGGTTCCAGTTAATTCCGATTTAACAAGTTTCTCCGAATAGATAGACCGAAACAAATAAAAATTAGCGAACCGAGAACTTTATCTTGGTCATTCCGAATCAGTTTGAGCTATCATAAGCCAACAAAATTTTAGGAGAGGTGGCCGAGTGGCTGAAGGCGCACGCTTGGAAAGCGTGTATGGGTTAATAGCTCATCGAGGGTTCGAATCCCTCTCTCTCCGCCATATACTAAATAAAGTCAGGTGAAAGGCGATTCATGGTGAAGAAAAACATTCCTCTGGTCTTATTGTTCCCGCTCGTCCTATTTTTTCTCGGATGCTCACCGGAAGCACCTAAACCAGGAACTCGGGACTCGTTCGGAGAAGGTTTCTGGGCCGAAGATTATGCAGAAGAACTTGAATTTCCATGGGCGATGGTCTGGTTGCCAGATGGTTCGTTGCTCATAACTGAAAGGCTCGGCAAGATCAAATCAATCAAACGGGGAGCAACAGTAGGACAGATAAAGGGAGTTCCAGAAGTTCTTACCGCCAGCCCATTTGACGGCCTGCTCGACATCCAGGTTGACCCTGACTTTGCTTCGAATTCATACATATACCTGACCTACACAACGGGATCTGCGTCGGCCAGAATCGGGGTAGTTTACAAAGCGAAACTCGAAGGGAATCAACTTATAGATGGTAAGGAAATCTTCAGAACCTTCCCCCCTGCTCCGACAGGCGGCCCGAATATCACCCGCATGCAGTTTCTGCCAGACAAGTCTCTGCTCGTAGCCGTTGGCTCAAGTGGAAATCCCGGAAGCGGAATGGTGCAACGACTTGACGGAGATATAGGTAAAATACTCCGGATTAATCGTGACGGAAGCATCCCCTCCGATAATCCGTTTCGAAACTCGAAAAACGTCAGGCCCGAGCTCTGGGCAATTGGTTTAAGGTCAGTGGGAGGCATGGCGATTGATTACGAGAATCGCGTCTGGGCTATGGATATGGGGCCTCAGGGTGGAGATGAACTTAACCTTCTGTCACCGGGAGGCAACTACGGATGGCCCGCCGTTACCTGGGGCTTCTATTATTCAGGTGATCCAATATCCACGAAACAAAGCGCCCCAGAATTTGATGACCCAATTAATGTCTGGAGCCCTTCGATTTCTCCTTTTGGCTTGAACTATTATAAAGGAAAAGCTTTCCCGAATTGGCAAGGTGATTTCTTTGTCGGAGCGATGGGCGATCAATCAATTTTTCGATTAAAAATCCGAGATAACGAAGTTGTAGAGCAGGAGCGTTTAATCAGCCACCTGAACGAACGAATCCGTTCGATTGAGACAGGGCCGGACGGTTTTTTATATGCCCTGACCGATGCCTCAAAAGGGAGAATTATTCGGATCAGGCCCGGCCAGCCCGAGCCTTCAGAAAAAAATAAAGTTTCTCGTCCCGTAGCGATGTCAGCAGGACTAGATATCATGGGAATACTTGAAGAGCACGGAGTAATGCAGGACGAAGAAACTATGCAGGCCCTTTACACTCCCTATGACCCTCCCCGAGCAGAAAGAATTTTTCAGCAGAGCTGCAGTAGTTGCCATGACCGTTCAGAATCCGGCAGGAATGGAGTGGGACCAAATCTATTTCAAGTCATCGGACGCAACTCCGGGTCCTATCCAGACTTTGTTTACTCCAAAGCAATGTCCGACAAAGCTACCAGTATTATCTGGGACGCCAGCACAATGGCTGCTTTTCTATCCAATCCTGAGGCCTATTACCCTGGAAACAAAATGGCTGCCGCCGCTCTCGATTATGCGGACGCACTGCAAGTAGCAACTTATCTGGAAAAGAGCACCGCCGACCCCTAACTTCCGGCCAGGGCCTGAATGAAACTCTGCCAAGCCTCAGATCTACTTTATCTCACCGCCCAACTCGAGCCACTCTGCGCACTCGTCTGTCAAAACTCTGGCCTTCGCAGCCTGGTACATCATTAAATCGTTCTCAGTCAAAAGGTTTTTCCAGCGTCCATTTGTTCCTCTATGAAAAAATCCATCTGAACCGCCCTCAAATATCGTGGCAAACGGATCTGCCTTGGAATCCATTTCCCGGGCTATGGTTTTGACATAATCAAAATTCGTTTTTTTTAAAACTCGTTCCAGATCCCCTGCTTTCAGTTTAAAACTAGCCGCCGATGCCATTCGCCTTACCGCCCCCGAAGGATCCTTCAACATATCGTTGTAATGAAAAAAATGGAAATTCGATAGATGTCGGTACCTCCAATAACTTGCCGTATGCCCGAGGTTTGCCCAAAAAGGATATCCCTCTGACTCCCATTCAAACCATCCGCGGTTAATCCATTCACGCCAGAGCTCCCTCGGATCTTTTGGACAAGGCGGAAGCGGATCTCCTTCGACTCCCGGGGCGTTCATCATTGACAGTGCTGTTTCGGTATATCGAGAATAGTGGTTATAAAAAGACATAAAAACATCTCGAGGGTCTCGGGCCACGATAAAGTACTCCACCTGTTCGTAATACGGCAGCCCGTCCAGAGGCAGATGGCTTTTGATATATCGTCTTCCGGGAATAGTTTCCAGCTGCTCAGCCAGCTGATCTCTGGAGATTTTCGGAAATCGTGCGTCCGGCCAGGGAGAAACATCTTTGAAATCTGGCCTCGGATCGAGCCGGCCATAAAACATCTCATAAAGAATCTGTTGGGTCCAGGTAGTTCCAGCTTTATAAGCTGTCGTGACAATAATGTCGCCTTCCCTAGGTCGATACTCTTCCCAGCGGGTAGAGTCGAGGTGATGATTATGGTAAACCCTGGTAAGTCCCGGTATATCCTGACTCAAAACAACCCCACACTGATCTCCCAGATTTCCTAACAAGCCTGCTCTAAAAGTTCTATCTCATTAGTCTCAAGAGGCTTGTCCGAAAGCGCCTCCAGCGCCTCGGTCAACTCATCACGATTTTTTACTCCCAAAATAACCGAACTGATACCCGAAACAGACAAAGCATATCGGTATGCTAACCTCGCTGGGCTTTGACCAAATTCCCTGGCAATCTCTCGAAACCCGAGAGCACGATCAAAATCCTTTCTATCCGGATCATCCCTGGACAACTTCCGATCCATCGATGAAGCGAGAGCACCTGCCTGGAGGGCCCTAATAGCCAGAACAGGTACCGGCTTGGAGCGGCAGACTTCCAGAACCGACCTAGGATTCAAATCGCCTAGCGCAAAGGCCATCCCTCCAGCTGAGTTCAGCGGATTAACCACGCACTGAACCGCTGACGGTGATATTTCGTGGACTATCGCTTTTTCTAGCGCTTCCTGCTGCCCCAGCCCGAACCCCCAGCCTCCTATTTTTCCCTCTACCCGAAGCCTTTCAAATGCAGGAATAACGGTATCAAAAAACAAATTCAAGGGAGTCATGAATCGATTGGCGTTCTTGTGTCTGGAACTCACCAGAAAATTATCCTCCACCAGCTGGGAGTGAAGTAAAAACAGGTCGACCTTCTCCAACCCCATGGTTACCAGCGAACGGGTTAGAGAACGATTCAGGAAATCGTAGACTTCATTCGCAGGCAAATTTCCAAGCATACACTTGGTGGTGAATTTCATCGGTGACAAATCCATGCCTTTAAAAGAAATTCCTATTACTGTTTCGGCTTCACCTTTTCCGTACATGGGAGCCAAATCAAAATGGTTTATCCCTTTTTCGACCGCCATATGAACAGTTGCTACTGCTTCTTCTCTAGTCGTTTCGCCCCAGACCTGGCCGAGACCACCACCACCGAGGGTTAACGTGCTTACTTCCTCAAACATGCTGCATTTTCGCATTTGCATAGGCATCTAAGTTCCTTAAATAAATGATCGAAGACATTGCTATTCACAGTTAAAGTTATAACATATGTAACGCATTCGTGGCTCACCAAACAAACCTTCAAGTAGAGCCTTACCTAAATTAACCAGAATAATGAGGAAAAGAATTATGAAAAGAATCTCATATATTGCTCTAATCCTATCCGCTCTTTTCGGGTTTTCCATGTCCGCAAACGCTAGCCACTGCGGAGGAGACCATTCGGAGGTCAAAAGCGACAAAGGCCATTCCGAAGCAGATCATAAGACTGGCAGCGAAGAAGCAAGTTCTGAAACTGATAAGGACGCATCTGCGACCGAAAACTAACTAGACCTCTTACAAATCCCCTGACCGGACCTGTCCGGTCGGGGTCATTAAGGACTAGATCTCAAAAAAGAGGCGCTTTTTAGGAAGGTTCCTCAATGATGTTAATCACGTCTCTCTCCAAAAGATTGGAATTCAGAAACTTTAACTTCAACGAATCATCTTCCAGAACCATAAACACACTTTCCATCCACTTTATTTTAACTTCCTGATTTCCATGCCGAAAAAAACCGTCATTAAAATAGCTGATATGCGCGGTATTTGTATCAAGAGTAACTACTGGATCTGATATCGTCCAGTTAGTTTCCAGCAAATCAGCACTGGGTGTGGCAAATTTAATAAAGCCCTCGAGATCCATCTCTTTTCCAGCTTCAAAAACTCTGAAATCCTGAGTCACAATTTCAGACCAGTTTATATCGGCAAATGAATCCACGTCGATCTGCTCAAAAAACTTGTTAAGCTGGGCAATGGCTAGCTTTTCGGAAATAATATTCCCTTTGTGTGTCTCACAAGACGAAAGGAATAACAACGAACTTAGAAGTAGGTATTTCATAAAATGGTCCGGCTCTGTGACTAGGCCTTCTATTATAAGCGATTTAAATCTATCTGAAGAGAAACTTTGAGTCTTTCTGATCGAGCTCCACTTCGACAATATGCAAGCACCGGGCCCGACGTTTCGCGAAGAGCGGCGAGAAAATCATTTATGTTTTCCGGGGTTATTCCCAAGGGTGAGACAGGAATATAAAAATATTGCAACCCGAGCGCCTCTGCCTGATTTCTGATTTCTAATCCCGTTGGCTGCCATGGCTCCTCTCCATCCGGACGGTTATTGATTATTGCCCTGAAACCTTGCTCTTTTAGTAAAATAACATCCGCTACCTTTATCTGGGCAGAAACCGTAATCCTGTTTGGCTTCAAGACTAGATTTGAATTAACGGGTTCAATTTCAATTCCTGCCAGAGAAGGAAAACTTAGCAGGAAATAGACAAACACTATTCTAAAGCTCCACATCATCCAAACCGCAGTGAGTCAGCTATAGCGTTTTTTCTAGGACAAGTCATTCTTTAGAGCTTCCATTATTACCCCTGAGCGATTTCCGGTACGGCAATATGCCAGAACAGGTCCGGACGTCGTCTCAAGCACTCCTATAGTATCGTCAATATTCTCTTGAGTTATTCCGGAGGGAGAGATAGGAATATAGAAGTAAGTCAAACCGGTGGCTTCCGCTTCGATTCTCACCTGGTCGCTAGTAGGTTGGCTTTTAACCTCTCCATCCGGACGATTGTTGATTATCACTTGGTAACCACGTTCCTTGATTAATCTGACGTCTTCTATCCGGATTTGCGCTGCAACAGAAACCCTATTTAACTCAGATTGTTCCATCAAGCCTTCCCCTAATTTCGTCTGATATTATCCCATAGATATGGAATACTCAAAATTAGACTGATGAGGTTTACCAAGAAATAGAGGGACATGATGTCGGTACATATTAGAGAGCCAAGAGGTGGATTCAGAAAAGGTCTGACCTGGATTACGCGACTCGACGAAACTGACCATAACACCGGAATCGGGATGGGCGTGCTCAAGCTTAAAAGCGGCGAATCCTATAACTGGAAGCCGGACAATGAAACCGCGTTGCTACTGATGCAGGGGACTATCCGGGTGAAGACTAATGGAATCAGTACAGCAGGAAGTAGGGATAGCTTGTTCAATGAAGAGCCCACTTGTATTCACATATCAGCTAATTCAGAACTTGAAATTGACGCTGAACGAGAGACCGAACTTACTGTATATCAGACAGAAAACAAGGCCCCATTCGACCAGCGGCACTATATTCCAGGAAGTATTGATGTGGCCGACCGAGGGAAAGAACAGGCAGGCGGCACCTGCTGGCGGATTGTCAGAACTATTCTAGGTGTTGACGGGCATGCAGGCCATGTCCGCGACCCTGACTCGCAACTGGTGATAGGAGAGACCATCACTTTGCCTGGGCGGTGGTCCAGTTATCCTCCTCATCATCATAGCCAGCCAGAAGTCTACCACTATAGATTCAACAAACCTCAGGGGTTCGGACATGCAGAGCACGGAGAGGATGTATATAAAGTCCGCAACCAGGACACATTGAAGATACTTAGCGGTGAAGATCACGCACAAGTCGCCGCCCCGGGATACGCTATGTATTATTCGTGGGTTATTCGCCACCTTCCTGACAACCCTTACACGGAACCCGAGTTCACAGAAGAACATACGTGGATGATGGATGGCACAGAAAAAATATGGCACCCTTCTTAAATAGAACAAAAATGAAATACCAAAGCATGAGGGAGAAATACCCTCTTTTTCTTTTGCTACTCAGGCTAATCTGCAAATCAGAAAAAATTTCCTCAAGATATGGAGAAAGACTATGCCGAATAAGCAACCAGGAAGATTAGGCGATCCTAAAATGACTATCGAAAAAGATCCTCGAACAGATCCAAGATTAGCGAATGCAATTGCTCTTGACGAAATGCCGAAAACAGCCGCACCTGACATTGCGGAACCGCACATAAATCTGATCCGATATTCGAACCAGATTGAAAAGGATTGGGGAATAAATCATTCCCTTGAATGGGAAAATATGCCCAAATTCGAAACAGTCGCAACCAGCCAGGAAGTAATCAAAGGGACTGACGATAATGAAATAGTGCTGCACCTGCACCGGCCAATTGATCAGAATTCTCCTAAACCCTGCATAGTTCACACTCATGGTGGAGGCATGGCAATAATGAGCGCCACCGATCCCAGCTACGCAAGGTGGCGATCTCTTCTAACTACGCTGGACCTAGTGGTAGTCGGGGTAGAATTTCGAAACGCAGGGGGGGCGCTTGGAAACCACCCTTTTCCAGCCGGACTAAATGACTGTGCTGCGGCAACAAACTGGCTTTTCCAAAACAAAAAGCAACTCCAGATCTCCGAAATTATTGTCTCCGGAGAATCAGGAGGAGGGAATCTGGCAATTGCTACGGGTCTTAAAGCAAAAAAAGAAGGATGGTTGTCCCGGATAGATGGCATATATGCCTGCTGTCCTTATATCTCCGGTTCATATGCCGAACCCGATGTCCGTTTTCCCTCCTTAAAAGAGAACGATGAATACCTGATAAATTGCAAACAGATGGCAGTCCTAGCAAATCTTTATGACCCGGAAGGCCGAAACACAGAGAACCCTCTGGCATGGCCACATTACGCAAAATCAGAGGATCTGGAGGGACTGCCCCCTCACTGTATTGCCATCAACGAACTGGATCCCCTGCGTGACGAGGGAATCTCTTTTTACCGCAAACTTCTGGAAGCGCGAGTCCCTGTTTCGGGACTAACGGCCTTGGGAACCTGTCACGCAGCGGAGACAATTTTTCCCGACGTTATTCCCGAAATTACACTAAACCTTGCTACCTCAATCGCAAACTTCGCGAAGTCGACTGGAAACTAATATGACTTGAAATCCAACTACCTAGTCACCATATGCGCAGGATCAAATTCATTTCCACCACAAACCTCGACAATGGCATTATATTGAGCACTCCACGACGAATCTGCCCCCTGCCACTCGAAAGCCTTTTCCATCATCGCGACTGACTGATGTAAATCGATTGCTCCGATCGTTCCATCATTCCAGACACCCGGGACAGATGAATATGCAATAGGACTAGCCTTTCTTTCATATGCAATTAGATCTTTGATCATACTAATTGCCTTTTCTTCACTTCCCGGGCAGGTGTTCCTATAAACCACCACTACCTGAGGTACTGAGGCAACAGGATCAAGAGTTACCCCACTATTATCAGCGATCGTACCAACGCAAAAAAAGATCGATGCCAAAATTAAAACTCTCTTCATAATTTTCTCCATGAAAAATCTGCTAACGTTAAAACGAGATCTGATGTAGTCTATTAATAATGTCCAGAAAAAATCAAGGAATCCTCGTTTTTAGAAAAAAACAACGGAAGGCAAGAAGATAATGGAATGGATACAGGAATTTACTGCAGCTAAAGAAGACCGCAAAAAAATGCTGGTAAGGAAAAGTGACTGGCATGGGCACAAGGCACGCGTTGGTGATTCCATTCCATTAATGCCGATTGGACAAGCGGCTGATATGGGACTCGACAAAAAAGGTATTCCGTTAATAGACCCAAGACTTTTCGATAGCTATGAATTTGCGAGGAACCCACACCCTTATTTCAAAATAATGAGAGATCATTACCCTGTCTATCATGATCAACTGCATAACGTTTATTATATTACCCGTTACGAAGATTGTAGGCGTTGTGCTAACGACGACCTGGGCTTTAATACCATACCCAAGGGAAGAGCAAGCACCGTTCTAGGAAATGCACAACTTGAGCTCTCAGGAATCGAACACCGGAGAAGAAGAGGTCTTTATGACCGCTACCTGGTAGGACAAGCACTGAAAAAAAGGCAGCACGCCATCGAATCACTGGCCAGGGAAATGATCTCTGACTGGAACAAAAGCGATGCAAGCGGGATCGAATCAAAAAACGGTATCAGGAAAGTCGAATTAGGAAGCGCCTTCTGCAATGAATTTCCAGTCAGAGTAGTCTCCGGAGTATTGGGGCTCCCGAAAGAGGCCCAAAACCAGTTTCTCTATTGGTACCAGAGCATGATGGCAGGATTTGGAGGATCGGCTACGGCCAAGCTGGGCCTTCAAGCACGACAAGACCTGGAAGACTATGTCGCTAGCATCGTTGAATCAAGAAGAGAAAACCCAACGTTCCTCTACGATGAAAAAGGCGATGAGGCGGGAGAAGATATTATCTCTATGCTCTGCAGAACCAGAATCGACAATGATTTCCTCTCCACTGAAGAAATCACTTCCACAATTGCTCTGCTGGTTGGTGGAGGTGGCGACACAACCAGAGGCGCCATAATGAATATGTGGTACCTGGTGCTTCTGCACCCGGAACAACTTGCTGCTCTAAAAGAGAACTCTGATTTGTGGACCGCTGCCTTCCAGGAAACTCTAAGATTTGCAGTACCAGCAGGCGCATCTCAACCCAAACACACGACATTTGATATCGAAGTTTCGGGGACTATAATTCCAGCGGGTTCTCTGGTGCTCATAATGAACCACTCGGCGAATCGAGACGAAAGATTTTTTAGCTCTGCGGAAAAATTCAATATCTTTCGCGAAGATCTGCATATGGGAAAAATGCTGAGAAATGGCGT
This sequence comes from Gammaproteobacteria bacterium, assembly GCA_002708765.1. Classification (GTDB taxonomy): domain Bacteria; phylum Pseudomonadota; class Gammaproteobacteria; order Pseudomonadales; family Azotimanducaceae; genus UBA9659. Next base: position 23,643 of record PAPD01000031.1, read on the forward strand.
AGACAAAAACGGTCAGAAGAGTCATCTCGGTTTTGGTATAGGGTCCCACTTTTGTCCTGGCGCCCACATTTCACAGCAAGAGGCCATTGTATGCTCAAAAATTCTGCTCGATCATTTCAAAACGCCCGAACTTGATTCAGAAAGGACATTGAAGGATATAGACGGAATAACACCAGCACCTATCGGTGAGCTAGCCATTTCTGAATTGTGGTTGAAATATCCGATCTAACTAACTGCGAAACAGGGGCCATAACATCAAAGAAAAAAATCGTGTTCTTAATCGACTGGATGAGAAAAGAATCAATTCTCTCATAGAAAGGGTGAACAGAGAGATAGACGAAGGCTTGCTCCCGGCAGCTCAAATAGCAATTGGGCTGAACAAAGAAATCTGCTTTTTTAAGAGCTTTGGTGATGCCAAACCCCAATCCCTTTTCTGTATCTTTTCTGCGACAAAGGCAATCACTTCGGCCGCGGCCTGGCTCCTTATCCAGGAGGAAAAGCTTTCAGAGCATGACCTGGTTACAGACTATATTCCGGAGTTCGGATCAAATGGCAAGAACGCGATAACCGTGGGCCAGCTTTTTACACATACTGCCGGGTTCCCTCATGCCCCATTCCGTCCGATTGAATGGAAATCAAAGGAAGAAACACTAGCCCGTTTTGCGCAATGGCGAATATTCTGGGAGCCCGGTTCCAGATTCGAATATCATCCGTCGTCCTCAATGTACGTCATAGCTGAAATAATCGAGCGAATTAGTCAGCAGAGTTTCGCCAGTTTTGTCAAGAAACGACTACTCGATCCACTTAAATTGAAAAACACCTATGTCGGACTTCCATCTGAAGAGAGAACCAGAGCACTTCCCATAAAATATTGCGGGAGCGCATTAACTGAACAGGACTATAAGGAGATGGGTCTGCCTGTACCGCCGATGACCGAAGTAACCGAAGAAGCTGTCCTGGGGTTTAACGAACCAGACATCCAGTCGACCGGAATCCCGGGGGGGGGCATATTTAGCGACGCAAGCGATATCGCTCTATTTTACCAGGCTCTTTTGCATGGAGGGCTTGGAGAACAGAGTCTCTGGAGCATGGAAATGCTGGATGATGCCCGAAGGATACGAAACCAGCATCTGAACGATCCAGTATTTAAAAAAGCGGCAAACCGAGGGCTAGGTATCATTATCTCCGGGGATTCCGACAGAAATTACCGCGGATTCGGAAAGACAAATTCTGCCAAAGCCTTTGGCCATAATGGAGCGGGAGGACAACTCTGTTGGGCGGACCCAGAAACCGGTCTATCTTTTTCTTACCTGACGTCTGGCCATGATCGGAATGCGGTAAGACAAGGACGCCGAGGCGTAAGCATTAGCAGCCTTGCCGCTCAGTGCAAAGCTGGAGACTAAGAAAATAACTTGCTCGACTATCCATTAAGGCCAGGACCATTTTGTCTGTTCTCGCTTAGAGATCAATGTGACCCAACCCTCAATTAGCTCAGGAGTTTCAGCGCCCTATCATTCGCTCTGTAGAATTGTCGTGATCAAAATTTAAAGAGCCTAATTTTTCGTCTAAATCTTTTCGCTTTTTTTAGGAATATTTATAAAGAACTAACTTACAGCCGACCTCTGTCGCAATCGTTTTGAACCCTAGCTTTAAGTTTATTTTATACATTGGAAGTAAAAATTTTTTCAAATCCTTTATTCTTAAAATCTTTCATTTGTTCTCGTTTATCCTCTACCGTCCATTTAGTCTTCAAAAATTTCAACTTAATAATTCCAAACATTTCTATCAAAAAAAGCTCCTTTTCGATCGGGAATATTTGAGACGCCCCAGGATATATACTTCCCTAATCTAGTTTCTACTCAGCTTCCAATGAATTAAGCAGACCCTTAATATTTAAATTGGCTTTTTTTTGTGTCTCTAACACACGGTTGGATAGCCTTAAAAATGGTATCTTGCTCAAAAAGGAAAGCGCTTTGAGCCTGTAACTCCCCTTTAGAACGTGGCTTTCGGGGTTGAGCCTACTGGTCTGAAGCCATTTACTTAGCCGCGGTTCTTTCGCCCAACGCTCGCGATTCAATGAATCCGCCAACGTATTTTTAAGAAAATCAATATCACTATCCGGATGAGGAACCGGCCTACAGAGTTCATTTTTTTTCTTGTCTTCTTGATAAGTTGCCTCTACAAACCCTAAGAGGGCCGCCGAAAAAACCTGCTGACAAGTACGCACTGATTGAAGGGTAATTTTTTTGTTTTTAAAAATCGGCGTACCTGGTCTTTTAGCTAGCCCATCTCCAGCACAATCTATATGCAAAGTGCCTAGGCTGGAAGAAATCGAACCTTGTTCGAGGACGATTCTATTGTCGCTAATGGTTTTAACTCTGCCTTTTCGGACGATTTTATCGATGCGTTTCAGTTCCTCTAACTCGGCTAGGGTCACCGTACTGCACCGGTACATTGTTGGTTTAACGTTTTCATCAATCCTAAGCAGACCCCCAGCTTTTGAAATCTTTCCGAAAAAATCATCGACATCTTTTGACTCAGTCCCAGGAATAATTCTATTGGCGAAAAGTTTGCCGATTGAATCAAGCGTTGGTTGGATTTGCGATCTATCCAACAGCCATGAATCTCGTGGCATGATCCACCTGATTTGTTCTGGATTCACTTCATTTTTTAGAAGAAACAGAGCAGCATCTATGGCCGTTTTTCCACCCCCGATGATAACGAAGTCATCGTATCTATGGCTGATATCGGGCAATTCATTCAGGGGGACGCAGTGTGCATTGCTCTCTATCTCAAAAGGTGGTGGCCTCTGTGAGGGCACCAAAACGTCCATGTAGGTCGAGTCCACTTCTTTTTTGAAAGACACAGAATATTTTGCCCCTGATAATAAGGATTCAAAAAGACCGTTTCCATTATAATTGCAGCTTGGGAAATACTTCACTCTGCCTGATGGCAGGAATTGTCGCTGCATAACTTGGTCAAAATAACTGCAGACTTCGCCGTTCGTAGCAAGTTCATACAGACCTTTATTTAAGCCAGTCTCGTCGATTTCATTGCTACCCAATTTCCTGGAATTCACGCCATAAAAAGCGGAGGGCTGATGCAATCGAACAAATGGATACGCGTCATTCCAGTGCCCCCCTGGTTGATGATGCTTGTCCACAATTATTATATTCGCGTCGGTTTCTGACAACAAAACATCGGCAAACGCCATTCCCATAGCGCCACTGCCGACCACAAGGTAATCCGTTAAAAGTTTTTTCATATGTCGTGAAATTGAGTTGTAAAAAAGCTCGCCAAAGCTTGATTACTTTAGTAAATAATCTCGGTCATACTCTTTTTTTTTGAATTTCGCTTTTCTATACCGGTTTAACTCGAAGCCTAAGTTTACAATCCTCGCTCAGAGGAAATTTTAAATCCAGATCTTCTTTTTTGAATCACGCTAACGGTATGATCTTCTCTCCAAACTCGCTTAATCGGTCCATCCCTCCTTCTCCTACAAAAAAGAATGCTGGAACCATAATTCTATCCACCCCAGCACTCCTCATTTCTTCAACACCCGCCTCCGGATTCATCATTTGTGCGCCAAAGATAGCGCTAATCTTCACGCTCTCAGGATCGCGATTATTTGACTCAGCAGAGCGTTTTACACGAGCTATCAGGTCTTTAAGCCGATCAATATTACCTTCGCCGGGGAAATAGC
>PAPD01000032.1 GCA_002708765.1 Gammaproteobacteria bacterium
CACAGGTTAACTGGCTCCCAATCGCCCGAGCAAGCAAACTCGCTACTACAGACGAATCAACTCCTCCTGACAAGCCCAGGAGCACCTTCTTATCACCCACTTCATCTCTGATTTTTTTTACTAGATCATTGGCTATATTTCCCGGAGTCCAGATAGCCTTACATCCACAAATTACTTTCACAAAACGATCGAGAATTGCCTTACCCTTGGCCGTATGATCGACCTCAGGGTGAAACTGCAAGCCATATAGCTTTCTCTTTTCATCCGCCATAATAGCAATAGGTGAATTATTTGAGCTTCCGATTACCGAAAAGCCGGCAGGAAGTGAAGCCACTTTGTCACCATGACTCATCCACACATCAAGAGAATGGTCTGAGTTCTCAGTGTCGCCTAAAGAACCCAGAAGATCAGAACTTCGCTCTAACTTGACATTAGCAAAACCAAATTCTTTTTTGTTGGATTCTTCAACTTTTCCGCCCAACTGCGACGCCATCGCTTGCATTCCGTAACAAATCCCCAAGACAGGAACCCCTGAGGAAAATACATGTTCGGGAATATCAACGCTCGTATTCTCTGTCGCGGATTCGGGCCCTCCGGAAAGGACAATCCCGTTCGGCGCGAACTGGTTTAATTCATCAGGTTGTATGTCATAAGCACGAATTTCGCAATAAATGCCAATCTCTCTAATCTTACGAGCAATTAGCTGAGTGTATTGTGATCCAAAGTCTAGGATCAGAATCTTTTCTTCGTGCAAGTCCAAGCTAAGCGTTCCCTATGAAAGTTAAAATTATACCGCACGAGATTCATAAAATTCTTCTGTTTCGGTTATCATTTACTTAATGGATTCCTCTAACCGAAAAATACTGTCCGTATCCCAGCTGAACAAAACAGCTAAGCACATACTAGAGACAGAATTCTCTTTTTTGTACGTGGAAGGGGAAATCTCTAATTTCGCTCAGCCCTCTTCAGGGCACTGGTATTTTACTCTAAAAGATGAAAAAGCTCAGGTCAGGTGTGCCATGTTCAGAAACAGAAACCAGAGCGTCGATTTCGAACCAAAAAATGGTCAGCAAGTAATCCTGCATGGGAAAGTGAGTCTCTATGAAGGAAGAGGAGAGTTTCAGGTTATAGCCAATTCTCTGGAGAATTCCGGTGACGGAGAATTACGCCGTGCTTTCGAGAAACTAAAGACCTCTCTGCAGAAAGAGGGGTTATTTGACAGTTCGCATAAGAAACCTATTCCTGATCTTCCCGCGAGACTGGCAATAATAACTTCACCCACCGGCGCAGCCATAAAAGACATCTATTCGGTTATCAGTCGAAGATTCCCTGCGATGATCATGACAGTCATCCCGACTCAGGTTCAAGGCGATGAGGCAATACCCCAGATTGTCGAAGCAATAGAAAAAGCCAACGAGCAGGATTCGGGATACGATCTCGTCCTTCTTGCTCGCGGTGGTGGTTCCTTAGAGGATCTCTGGGCCTTCAATACGGAGCCGGTTGCAAGAGCTATCTTCAAAAGTCGCTTGCCCCTGGTCAGCGCGATCGGGCACGAATCAGATGTAACCATTTCCGATTTCGTTGCTGATCTTAGAGCACCAACTCCTTCGGCTGCCGCTGAACAGATAACTCCCGACAGCGATAAATTAAAAAGCGAACTGCTCGAGAAAGAAAATCGTTTAATTAGGATGGCTGAGAGAGTTGTCCGAAATTTCCACAAAGAGCTAACTCATATTTTTCGGCGGATACGACACCCGAATACCCGACTTAACGATTATGCTCAAAGATTAGATGATCTAGAGAGGCGTTTTTCTCAAAGCTTAAAAAGCATCGTGGAAAAGAAACAAACCCAACTGGAACAAAAGCATTTGACCCCACCGACAAGAAAAATAGAACAACTGGAATCAGCTTTAAAGCAACACTTAGGTACGATTATTCATAGTGAATTAAAATCGAGACTCGATCGGAAAAACCTAGTGGAAAGGGACCTAGCCAGACTCGAAGCTCTTAGTCCATTCGCCACTCTGAAAAGAGGGTATGCAATAGTTTCTGCCGAGCGTGACAATCAGATAATCCGAGACCCGAAACAGGTGCCAGAAGGAGAGAATCTTAGAATCAGGCTCTCCGAAGGAAATTTGCGTGCAGAGGTTATAGAGGATGAGAGCCCATGATTAAAAGATTTTCTATTCCTCTTACTATGTTTCTTTTCGTTAGTAACGCCTTCGCTTTACCTCTGAACTCTTCTGTTCCGGGAGGAGTCGCTGTCATTGACATCGGTGGGGCTACAGAGGCTAGCTTTAACCATGATAATGTTATGACCATAACCGAGAACGGGAAGAATTATGCGATTCTAGGAATTGGATTACAGCAGGCACCGGGTGACTACTATCTTGAAGTTGGCAAAAGCCAAATCCCTTTTACCATTCATACAGCTGACTACCCTACTCAGCGCCTAACCATTAAAAATAGAAACCAGGTAAATCCGGCTAAGGCCGAATTGGAAAGAATTTTTCGAGAAAAGAAGGAAATGAACAAGATGTTTAGCTATTTCCGTTCAGAAGAGAAGATCGATCTTGAATTTTTCCTCCCCTCGGAAGGAATAATTTCAAGCGAATTCGGGTTGCGCAGAATTCTGAATGGACAGCCAAGATCCCCGCACAGCGGAATCGATATCGCCGCTGCCGAGGGAACAGATATTTTAGTTCCCTCGGCAGGAATAGTTTCTATGACAGGAGATTATTTTTTTAACGGAAATACAGTTTTGATCGATCATGGGAAAGGGTTAATTACAATGTACTGCCACTTAAGCAAGATCAATGTCTCCATCAATGAAGAAGTCCGAAAAGGCCAAAAGCTTGGTGAGATTGGAAAAACAGGACGGGCAACGGGGCCCCATCTGCACTGGAGCGTCAGCCTGAATAATAAACGGGTTAATCCCAGAGTTTTTCTTCAGTAGAAAAAGATTTATGTTTTTCCCTTTATCTTGCGCTTGGATTTTCTAACATGGTCCATCATCCTCTTGCGCTTGATCTTCTGACGCGAAGTAAGTGTATTTTTCTTTCCTTTATACGGATTATCTGTGGTACGAAACTCCAAGCGCATTGGAGTTCCCCTAAGGTCAAGATCTTCAATAAAACGCCTTTTAAGATAGCGAGCATATGCTTCGGGCACATGCCTGGTCTGATTTCCGTGAATCACTACGATAGGAGGATTAACTCCTCCCAGATGAGCATATCTGAGTTTTATACGTCTTCCATTAATTAAGGGAGGTTGGTGCTCAAATACGGCTCTTTCGAGAATTTCGTTCAACAACGAAGTAGAAGCTCTTAGTGTAGCAGATCGATAAGCCTGATCTATAGAAGCATACAAGCTTCCAACGTCCGAGCCGTGGAGAGCTGAAATGAAATGTATGTTCGCGAATTTTACAAAACGCAATCGCCTATCGATTTGTTTTCGCACCATTTCCTTTGATTCTCGAGTCATTCCATCCCACTTATTAATAGCAACTACTACTCCGCGGCCTTCTTCAAGCACATGACCCAGAAGATGAAGGTCCTGTTCGACAACTCCGTCTTTTGCATCCACCATAAAAATTACAACATTAGAGTCATTAATTGCTTCGAGCGTTTTCAATATTGAAAACTTTTCTACTGTCTCCGAAATCTTGCCACGCCGACGAACTCCGGCGGTATCAATTAGAATATAGTTCCTAGCATTTCGCTCAAAAGGAATATAGATGCTGTCTCGGGTAGTTCCGGCCTTATCAAAGACCACCACTCGATCCTCACCCAATAATCTGTTCACTAATGTAGATTTTCCTACGTTCGGCCGACCGACAACCGCTATCTTCAATTCCGGGCTACCCAAATTTTCTAACGCATTTTTTTCGTTGCCGGGGAAAAAAGGAATTACATTATCAATTAACAGTGATCGGACCCCATTTCCATTTTTTGCAGAAATCTTCAGCGGTTCACCTAAGCCCAGAGCAGAAAACTCTGCGGATACAAAATCCGGATCTTGCCCGTCAATTTTATTAGCAATGAGAATGATCTTTCTGCCACCCTCACGAAGCATCCGGGTTATATTGTCATCACCAGAAATTCGACCTAGCTGTGAATCTACCAGAAAAAAAATAAGATCGGCTTCAGCTATAGCTTTCTGGACTTGCGATGCGAGAGGAACATCAATTGCCTCAAAATTTTCAGTAATTCCTCCAGTATCAATAACGAGGTAACTGAAATTGCCAATCCGGCCCCTCCCGTATTGGCGGTCCCGAGTTAATCCAGGGTAACTTGCTACTAGAGCATCCCGAGTTTTAGTCAATCTATTAAATAACGTTGACTTGCCTACATTGGGTCGACCAACAAGCGCTATGACGGGCAACATCGATTGAAATCAACGAATCTCCAGCGCAAAAAGGCTACCACCATTGCCCATCGCGTAGATTCGCCCTTCCTTTTCAATCAGCCTGGCCCCGACTCCACGACTGTCTATTTTTTTTCTCCCGACGAAACGTCCATCAGATTGAGCCAAAAGGTGAAGGTAACCTTCATAATCCGAGATCATGAGATAGCTACCCAAAACTAACGGAGAATTTAGACCTCGATTAAGAAGAGAATCTACTCGCCAAACTTCTCTGCCATTGCTCGCGTTATAAGCTATTACCTGGCTATCAGCCGAAACTAGATATACATTCCCGAACCCAACTCCTAACCCCGCTATACTAGAGGCTTCTTGCTCCCACAGCATTTTTCCTCCTCTTAGATCAATAGCTAGAACCCGTCCCTGATAGCCAGATATGAACAAGCCATTATTTTCAATAGCCATAGCTCCATCAACATCCACCAGCCTTTCCAAATCAGATATTCCCTGGGAAACTCCGACACTCTGTTCAAGAGCCGCCAGACCTTCGTCCCTCGTAATAAACGCGACCCGACCATTAGAGAAACCAGCGATGACAATATCTTCGAATATTGACGGAGTCGCAGTACCCCGAAGGCTCAAAGCCGGCGTTTTTGCCGCGTATTCCCATCTGAGACTACCGTCTATTGACTCGTAGCCTGAGACTTTTCCATCAACTGTCTGAACAACCACGAGATCCCCATCAATTTTTGGGGGAGCAAGGCTCTCGCTACTAATCTGAGTCTTCCAGGCGAAACTTCCATCGCTCTGATTGAGAGCAACAAGATGTCCCGACCCCGAACAAAGCAATACCAACTCGGAATCAGCTTCAATACCACCAGTAATTACATCAAGATTTTTTGGAAATCCGCTGGCTAAGCCTCCTTCGCTAAAGAAATCTTTAACATTGACAGCCCATATTTCTCTACCGGACTCAGACCCCAGTGCTCTAATGTTTCCATCAGGAGTTCCTACAAAAACTCTTTTCCGAATTATCTTCGGTTCAATACGGAGTGCTTTATCATCTACTCCCTTTCCGATTTTTTTATTCCAGATTACTTTGAGTGAAGTCTCCGTTCTTATCTTAGGTAAAGGATTAGGTTTGATTTCTTCTGGTTCATCATCCCCATCACCAAACCAACTGCAACCGGAAAAAACTAGCAGACTCAAAGTTATCAGCGTAATCCAGGTATTCGTATTTTTCATTCCTGACCGCCTTCGGGATTGTCCTCCGTCAAAACGGGTTGCTCAACAGCTTCCGCATCATATGGAATATCAGCAAGTTTTAACTCCAACAACGCTGGCGGTTGTCCTTCGGTTGCCTTTATTATTGCTCTCTGATATGACTGACGAGCTGACGCAGAATTTCCAAGTGCTAGAAAAATATCTCCCATAGTCTCTTCATAAATGGAGATCTGGCCCGGTTCAGGCTTCGAGTTTTCCAAAAGCTGGAAAGCTTCCTCTGGTTCGCCATCGGAAACAAGTACTCTAGCCAGCCGTATCTTTACAAGAGTTTGCAAGGACTCATCCGATTCCCGATCCAGAGCCCATTTTAACTCGTTTTTTGCGCCACCGAGGTCGTTTCCATCGACTAGCTCTTTAGCAATAGCCAAAGAACTTAAAACCGCATAAATGCTTTCCGGGTACTCATTTTTAAGGCGGCTGTCCAATTCGATCATCGTTTCGTTATATTGCTCAGCATCCATTTCGCGACTTGCCAGCAGTTCTTCATAAATAGACGCTGCAGCTTCACCTGAATTCTTTAAATTAGTTTCCCAAGCCTTATACCCGAATATCCCGAAAAACCCTAAAGCAACCGCTACCAGAAGAGATGTTCCATTTTCTTTCCACCAGTTCTTTAGGACTTCTAACTGCTCCTCATCCGATTCAATCAAGAACCTTCTCCTTACCAAAGTAATCCAAACAATAACGCACAAGCTCACCCTGGGGAATAGATACTTGATCAGCCATTTCCCTAAGGAATTTTACACCTACTACTCCTTCACGAAATTCCTCTTCTCCCAAAATCAGAGCCAATCTCGCGCCAGAAACATCGGCCTTTTTCATCTGAGATTTCAATTTACCATCACCGCAATGAACAGTTATAGACAACCTCGGAATGCCATCTTTCAATTTCTCTGCCATGATAAAAACGGTATTTCGGATTTCAATATCCGGCGACACAAAGTATATATCTACTTTTTTCTCCTCAATTTCCTTTTCTTCCAGCATCAGCGCCAGACGATCTATTCCGATCGCAAATCCAATACCAGCTGTAGCCTTACCTCCAAGTTGTTCGATCAGACTATCGTACCTACCCCCACCGCATACCGTCCCCTGCGCTCCTAAACTCTCTGTCGTCCATTCAAAAACTGTTCTGTTATAGTAGTCTAGCCCTCTAACAATTTGAGGATTAACACTACAACTCACCCCGCAATCGTCTAGAATCTCTCTAAGCATTTCAAAATGAGAACGCGAATCAACATCAAGATAGTCCATCAATCTCGGTGCCTCTGACAGAATTTTCTTCGTACCAGGATCTTTACTATCAAGTATCCTCAGCGGATTAGCAGTTAACCGCCTCTGACTGTCTTTATCGATCTCTTTTTTATATCTGCCTAGGAATCGAACCAAATCAGATTTAAATCGCGCTCTCGATTTTTCATTTCCCAAACTATTCAGTTCAAGAGACAACTTTTCTTCAATACCCATGAGCTTAAAAAGACGCGCACTCATAAGGATTAATTCTGCATCTATGTCAGGAGTCTCTATACCAAAGCACTCAGCGCCGATCTGTTCGAACTGACGATATCTGCCTTTTTGTGGTCGCTCATAACGAAACATCGGTCCGTGATACCAAAATCGCTGTACCTGATTAAAGAGAAGTCCATTTTGGTCAGCAAACCGCGCACAGACCGCCGTACCTTCAGGTCTCAAAGTGATGCTTTCCCCGTTTTTATCTTCAAAGGTATACATCTCCTTCTCTACAATATCGGTAGTCTCTCCTACCAGCCGCTCAAACAAATTTGTATATTCTATTAAAGGAAGGCCAACTTCACGATAACCATAACCAACAAAGACTTCTCGAGCCAAGTCTTCGATATACCGAAAAATTCGTTTCTTTGCAGGCAATAGATCCTGCATTCCTCTAACCGCTTGCATTTTCATTAGTTGAAGTAGGAACCTTGAATTTAAATCAGTCCGCCAACCTGAGTTTGGCCGTGTCATCTAAAGCAATATATGGAGCAATATCTACAGACGCTCCATTGTAAATCATCTCTACTGAACTTGCTTTTCCGAGAAGGACCTTAAAGGGGCTTTCTCCCTTAAGCACTAATCTATCACCAGCTAAATTAAGATCGTTGTAAATTAGACCAAGGCGGCTTTCTTCGATTTCAGTCCAGCATTCGTCCGCGAATATTATTTCCAGTTCGTCATTTCCTGAGCTGGTTAAAAAAATGGAGCTTTTTCCTTCCGAAATTTTCCTTTCAAAGCCAATAAGCTCACTGACTTTCCGAGCATTCACTTCTTCTTCCAAAGTGTTTTCCTGGTCTAAGCGTTGCTTACTCTGATTTCCGGAGCTAAGGTTGTTTCGCTTCGTAAACTCTTCTTGATCTAACTCCTGCCCGGGCTCCTGCTCGGCCTCCTGCTCGGGCTCCTGCTCGGGCTCCTGCTCGGGCTCTAATACTAATACTGATTGCCCATGTTCTCGACTAAACAAAGGTTCAGCAACTTTCTTGCTTTGATCTGCTTCCGAATACAAGGACACTTCTTCTTGTGAATTCAAAAGTACCAGCAAGACTATGCCGAAAACCAGTGATAAAATTCCTAAACCAATTATAGCTGTTTTAATTACAGGTCCGGTGATCGATAAACTAGTAAGTTTCCAAGTATTATCTTCTGAATTCTCTGGTTCCGACTCTAGGTTCTGCCTTCTTTGTCCATTTTCATAAAGTTCTACAACATCATCTCCGGACAGGCCTACAACGCGCGCATATGATCGAAGGTATCCTTTTATAAATGCCTTTTTAGGTATTTCTCCAAACTTTCCTTGCTCTAACTGCTGAATAAGAGTTTTCGTTAAATAGAGCTGATCAGCAATTTCTTTCTGAGAAAGGCCTAGCTCCTCCCTAGCGTTGACTAAAAGATCCGATATAGCTTCGGTCCCGAGATCATCTCCATCCAACAGATCTTCGGCTAGCTCTTCACCTTCTTTTTTTTCTTCATCCGCCATTTTTACTGACTCACTTCGTCCATAAAAAACTAGGGGGAACCCTCTCAAGCAGTTAACTATCGATATCCAATTAATATAGATATATGGAAAAGAGAATCAAAATAAAACTGAAATTCCAAAACCGATATCTTTTACTTGAAATATTTTTCATTGACGAGACTTATCTCTCCATATTTCGCCTGACGGTTCGTTCTATCGGAGACTCGTCCAACCAACTGCCCGCATGCGGCTTGAATATCGCTGCCCCTAGTAGTGCGAACAGTAACAGAATAACCCTTTTCAACCAAGATAGATTGAAATTCCCTGACTCGTCGAGAGGACGGTTGCTTGAAGGCTGAACCGGGAAATGAATTAAAGGGGATTAAATTAATCTTGCAAGGCAAATCTCTTAAAATCGAACACAGCTCTTTCGCATTATCAAAATTGTCATTGATTCCCTTTAATAGTGTGTATTCGACAAATATTGGTCTTTTGTCAGAGAATTTTTTAGCATATTCACGACAGGCTTCTAGAAGATCGGCTAAAGGATATTTTTTGTTTACCGGCATCAGCTGATCCCTCAGTTCATCATTAGGAGCATGAAGGGAAACAGCCAGAGACACGTCAGCATTTTCTGCAAGAGATTTTATCGCCGGCACAATTCCTGCCGTTGAAACGGTTACTTTCCTCTTAGAAATGCCATAACCAAGATCTGATCTGATCAGATCAAGAGCAGGTAATATGTTATCCAGATTTAGAAGCGGCTCTCCCATACCCATGAACACAACGTTGGTTACGTTTCTTTTTCGTCTCGGATAAATCTCGGATAATTTTCTAATCGCTATTCTGATCTGACCGACAATCTCTGCCGACGTAAGATTATTACTAAACCCCTGTTTTCCCGTAGAACAGAAATCGCAATCAAGAACGCACCCCACCTGAGAAGAGACGCACAAAGTTCCTCGATCCTGCTCAGGGATATAGACTAACTCAAACAAACTGCCTGAAAAAGATTGGATCAGCCACTTTCGAGTGCCGTCCTTTGACACAAACTCTGCTCTCACCTTCGGCTCTAACAGTGTCCCTTTTTCAACCAAATAATCCCTAAATTCTTTACCAATATCAGACATCTCCGAAAAATCTTTAATGAAACGATGATGTATCCACTTCATTATTTGAGACGCATGGAATCTTTTGGCTCCGCATTCTTCAAGAAGCTCTATCCAGTCTTTTTCGGTAAACCCTAGGTAGTTTGTCAACTTCAAGGGGAAATCTGGTGTGGCTATCGATCGCAAATTTCTTCGCCTTGGAAAAAATATTCGATCTCCCTTTTGGCAGACGCCGGGGAATCCGAACCATGCACCGCATTAGCGTCAATGCTTTCGGCAAAATCCCTTCGGATAGTTCCGTGGTCCGCTTCCTGCGGATTTGTAGCCCCCATTAACTCTCTATTCAGAGATATGGCGTTTTCTCCCTCAAGCACCTGGACAACGCAAGGACCAGAGGTCATAAACTCGACCAGATCTTCAAAAAAAGGTTTCCCTTCATGTTCAGCATAAAACCCCTGAGCTTTGGACACGGAAAGTTTTTCCATACGCGCACCAATTATCTTTAAACCTGCTGCTTCAAAGCGAGCCAGAATTTGCCCTACTACATTTTTCCCAACGGCGTCGGGTTTGATTATTGAAAACGTGCGTTCAACGGTCATAACATCTTCTCCAGAGCTTGATAATATTCAAAAAAGCGGATTATACGTAGCAACAGGACTAACGCTAGTCTGATTCTTTTATCCAGGCCATCTGGACTGCTTCAAGAATCTTTTCATTACACCTCTCAGCATCATCATCAAACTCCGGTAACTGCATAATCCAGTTCCGAAGATCGGTAAAACGCACTGAAAGGGGATCAACCTCGGGATGTTTTTCCAGGAGATCCAAAGCAATGTCAGTTATATCAATCCATTTCATCTAGGACTCCCTAATGATTTTCTGATACCTGATTAATAGTGTACTTCGGTATTTCAATAACTAGATCTTCCTCTCCCACAACTACCTGACAAGCTAGCCTTGAATCAGGTTCGAGCCCCCAGGCTCTGTCAAGTAGATCGTCCTCTGTTTCGCTGGAAGACTCCAGAGAGTCAATATTCTTTCTAATAACCACATGACAAGTAGTGCACGCGCAAGACATCTCGCAGGCATGCTCTATATCAATACCGTTTTCCAGAGCCATTTCTATAAGATTAGAACCGGGCTTAACTTCTACCACTGCTCCTTCCTTACAACGTTCATCGTTCGGCAAAAATATTAACCTGGGCACTTCTTACGTTCCCTTTATATTTCTTGTTCTATGTCGTTTATTTTCTGTCCTGCCAATGCTTTATTGATGGCTTTATCCATTCGCAGTGCAGCAAATTCTTCGCTTGCCTTGCTTAGTAAGTCTATTCCTTCATTGATCGCTTTATGATCGCCTTTTTTTACCAATTCTCCTAACTTTCTCATCCCTTCTTCAAGCAGAGAAACTTCACCAACATCCAGCATTTCCGCGTCTTCCTTAAGTGCTACTGCTAGCGCTTCCATTACTCTAGCCGCCTCTAATCGGGCTTCCGAGATCATTCTCAAGATCGCATCTTCCTCCGCCATTTCGAAAGACGAAGTAAGCATTTCGGTTATTTCGCTATCGGTTAATCCATATGAAGGCTTTACTTCAACTCCCGCTTCTATCCCTGCCGTAAGCTCCCTAGCCGATACCGATAGTAACCCATCCGCGTCGACCTGAAACGAAACCCGGACTCTGGCAGCACCAGCAACCATAGGCGGAATACCTTTCAACTCGAATTCCGCAAGAGATCTGCAGTCTGACACCATATCTCTTTCACCTTGAACCACATGAATTTTCATAGATGTCTGACCATCCTTGTGGGTGGTAAATTCTTTGGTCTGGTTCGCAGGGATGGGTGTATTTCGAGGTATAATTTTTTCGGCTAAACCTCCCATCATCTCGAGACCCAATGAGAGTGGCAGAACATCAAGCAGTAAAACTTCAGAATCGCCTTTATTTCCAACTAAAAGGTCTGCCTGAATCGCTGCACCAATAGCTACCACTTTTTCTGGATCAATATGATCAAGTGATTTTTTTCCAAAAAATTCGGACACCGTCTCTCTGATTATCAAACTCTTTGTGCTACCTCCCACTAGCACGACATTATCTATGTCATCCAAATCTGCGCTTGCGTCCCTAAACACTTTTCTACATATATTTAAGGTTTTATCCAGGAAGGGTTTAAGTAAATCTCTTAGAACCGACCGAGTTAACTTGGCTCGATAGTTTGTCTCTTCCAATCGAAATATAATCTGGGTAGTTTCAACGTTGGTTAAATCTTCCTTTGCTTTTCTTGCTTCAAGAACAAGCCCTCTATTCTCAACAGCTGTCAAACCTTTTTCCCATCCTACGGAATCAAGGAACCATTGGCATATAACTGCATCAAAGTCGTCACCTCCAAGCGCTGCATCTCCCGCCGTCGCGAGGACCTGAAATACTCCCTTTTCCATGCGGAGCAAGGAGATATCAAAAGTACCACCACCAAGATCATAAATCGCTACTAGACCTTCATTTCCCGAATCCAAACCATAGGCAAGGGCAGCAGCGGTAGGCTCATTGATCAGTCGCAGAACTTGCAAGCCGCAAAGTGTCGCTGCATCTTTCGTGGCCTGCCGCTGAGAATCGTCGAAGTAAGCAGGCACCGTAATAACTGCTCCATCCGCTTCTTTTTCAAAAGTTTCGAAACTCCTTTCAAGAAGTTTCCTAATTATTTCAGATGAAACTTCTGTAGGGGTAACAGTTCCGAAACTTGTCTCAATCCTTGGCACCGTCTCAGATCTCTTAATAAACTTGTAGGGCAAATTGCTCTCCGCAATTACCGGATCTCCTAAGGCTCTTCCCATCAGTCTCTTGATAGAAATTATAGTATTAGCTGGGTCTAGGTTCGCTAGATCAAAAGCTTCGTGTCCAACGACAACCGAATTCTGTCTATAACTTACAACAGAGGGCAGCAAGTATCTTCCTGTTTCATCTGGGAGCGCAAAAGGTTCTCCCTCACGAATCCCTGCCACTATAGAATTCGTTGTCCCCAAGTCTATGCCTATCGCAATTTTTTTTGAATGAGGATCCTGAGCTTTACCCGGCTCCGTAATCTGCAATAGAGCCACTGCTAGATTCCCGCCGAGTTTTCTTCGATTCGTTCCAACGATCTCTCCAGCTTAAAGAAGAACTGTTGCTCATACACCAACTGCCTAGCGACTCCAAAACGATCCGCCAGGAAAGCCTGTTCAAGAGCAATCTGGATATTTTCTATTTGGGCCTCGATCTCTGTCCTAAAACTCCCTAGAGATTTTCTACTCTCAGATCGATTCTCTAGTGTCTCCAGATCCTCCCGGAACTCTATCTGTTTTAAAAGAACTTCATTATCGAGTTTAGGATTTTCTTCGACTTTATTTCCGTTGAGCTCTAAAAGATAAATAGCTCGCTGCAAATTATCAGAGAGCGTTTCATATCCTGAGTTTATCTCCGTAATAAATTGCATAGCCAAACGTTTTTCTGTATCGGAGCTCAAAATGTGTCTATCAGGATGAAATTCTTTTTGTAAACTCATATACCTGGAACGAAGAAGCTCTCTATCTAAGGAATAAGCAGCAGGAAGATTAAATATCTCAAAAAAATTTCGACCAAAATCCACGATCAATCCTGAAAAAGTCGTGGAGCTTGATCAAACTGTAAAACTTTCGCCACATCCACATTCACCTTGAACATTGGGGTTTTTAAACTCAAACCCCTCACTAAGACCTTTTTTGACATAGTCCATTTCAGTACCATTCACATAAACCAGTGACTTAGGATCAACGTAAACGTCCACTCCTTTGGATGAAAACCTAAGATCTTCATTTCGAATATCATCTACAGGTTCGAGCACGTAAGTCAGTCCGGAACAACCAGTTGTTTTCACGGCTAACCTTATTCCAATTCCACTACCTCTTTTTTTTAAGTAGCTATAGATATGATTAGCAGCTTCTTCGGTCACACTAACTGACATTTCTAATCCTTATCCACCAGCCTGGTCAATTATTTCTTTGTCCGTGTTTTTCTTTGCCTTGTAATCTTCGATCGCTGCTTTTATAGCATCCTCAGCTAAAACCGAACAGTGGACTTTTACAGGCGGGAGGGAGAGTTCTTCTGCTATCTCAATATTTCTAATATGGCCAGCTTCGTCCAAAGTTTTACCTTTCACCCATTCTGTTAATAGTGAACTTGAAGCTATAGCACTTCCACAGCCATATGTTTTGAATTTTGCGTCCTCAATAACGCCGTCTTCTCCAACTCTTATTTGCAACCTCATGACATCTCCACAGGCTGGAGCTCCCACCATGCCTGTTCCAACATCGACATTATCCTCATTCATTTTTCCGACATTACGAGGATTTTCATAATGATCAAGAACCTTTTCGCTATAAGCCATCTTTACCTCCTAATCTCCTGCCCATTGAACTTTGTCCATATCAATCCCGTCCTTATACATATCCCACAAAGGAGACAGCTCCCTTAGTTTATCAACCGCCTTAGTGACGCTTTCTACTGCCTGGTCAACATCAGCTTCAGTAGTAAATCTACCCACCGAAAAACGCAAAGAGCTATGAGCCAATTCGTCATTCAAACCTAAGGCTCTCAGCACATATGAAGGTTCAAGGCTAGCGGAAGTGCAAGCGGATCCAGATGAAATCGCTAAATCAGGCAGTGACATTATCAGTGACTCTCCTTCAACGTAGTTAAAACTCATATTAATTATTCCGGGCAACCGCCGGTCTCTGTCACCAGACACATAAACTTCTTCCATATCTTTAAGACCGTTCCAGAGCCTTTCCCGAAGTTTGACAAGCCGGACTTGTTCTTCCTTCATTTCGATCTTTGCTATTCTGCAGGCCTCTCCCATCCCCACCAACTGATGAGTGGGTAACGTACCTGAACGCATTCCGCGTTCATGACCTCCTCCATGCATTTGAGCCTCCAGCCTTACTCGTGGCTTTCGTCTCACGTAAAGCGCCCCAACTCCTTTTGGCCCATAAATTTTGTGTGCTGAAAGTGACATCAGATCTATTTTCATTTTTTCAACATCTATATCAATTTTTCCTGCACTCTGAGCCGCATCAACATGATAAAAAACCTTGTTTTCTCTGCATACTTGACCAATTCCGGAAATATCATTAACCACACCAATCTCATTGTTCGCGTGCATAATGCTAACAATAATCGTGTCTTCTCTAATAGAAGACCGAACACTCTCAGGAGAAACAAGCCCATCCTCTCCGGGATCAAGATAAGTAACCTCGAACCCTTCTCTTTCAAGATGCCGACAAGTATCAAGAACTGCCTTATGTTCGATTTTCGAAGTAATTATGTGCTTCCCTCTAGTTTTATAGAAGTTCGCCACTCCTTTTATCGCAAGATTATCTGATTCAGTTGCTCCCGAAGTCCAAACAATCTCTCTCGGATCACTTCCGATTAGATCAGATACTTGCCTTCGAGCTATCTCTACTGCTTCTTCTGCTTCCCACCCATATTTATGGGATCTGCTAGCAGGATTACCGAAATTACCCTCAGCCAGCAAACAATCACTCATTTTTTGCGCAACTCTAGGGTCAACCGGAGTCGTCGCTGCATAATCAAAATATATCGTCGCCTTCATAGTTTCCCTCAATAAAGCCTTTAACCTTGCATCGACGCTTTCTTATCAAGCATCAAGATCTGACCCTCAACGCCCCTCTGCCTACTGATAACTCGCCTGAAATGCCCCTTATTTGTCAAACTAGCCAAATCAATACGAGAAAGATATTCACGGATTTGATGACCCAAGTCTGACCATAGTTCGTGAGTCAAACACATTTCACCATCTTGACAGTTCCCTTTCCCCGAACATTTTGTTGCATCGACGTTCTCATCCACCGAATCAACTATCTCCAAGACAAAAAGATTCTGCGGTGACTTCGCTAAACTATATCCTCCACCAGGCCCCTTAAAACTTAGCACCAACCCATTTTTTCTAAGCTTCACAAACAACTGCTCCAGATAGGCCAAACTGATATTCTGTCTTCGGGAAATATCCGCCAGAGCAACCGGCTTTTTTTCTCTTTGATGCACGGCCAAATCAAGCATCGCGGTAACCGCATATCTGCCCTTGGCAGTAAGCCTCATTTGATACTCCTCAAATTAACTGGATTGATATTGCCGCCCAACAAATTAATCCCACTACAATCGCGACCGATAGTGCAATACCTGACTAATTTTGTCAACTTTATTGGACTTCTAGAGAATTAGGACAGATCACATAAAATAGCTTAGGAAACTACCGCCATACTTAATTATTTCCTCAATTTATTGATTTTACTAAGAAAACCTCTAAGTATATTAACTTCCATCTCGTCAAGACGGATTCTGTTAAAAAGCCTTCTTAACCTTGTCATGAGTTGACGAGGATTCTCCTCATCATGAAAATCCAGTTGAACAAGTGTCATTTCTAGATGGTCAAAAAAGTGTTCGATCGCAACAGAGCTAGCCTTAGGCATATCCCAATCAGGCCTTGGAAAATCTTGCTCCTCTTGGCTGAACTGAAAAATTTCATAGCAGATTACCTGAACCGCCATGGCTAGATTTAAAGAGCTATACGCCAGACCAGTCGGAATATTAACATGGAAGTGGCACCTTTGGAGCTCCTCATTAGTTAAACCTCTGGATTCCCGACCGAAAACTAAACTTACTTTCTCTCCCAAAGAAAACGATCTATTAACTTCAATCGCGCAATTCTTGGGAGACAAACCAGGCCAAGGAATTCTTCTATCTCGCGCTGATGTGCCGATGATTAATTGACTTTCTCTAAGCGCTTCCTCAAAAGAACTTACGATTTTCGCTAAACCCAATACATCTTTTGCGCTTCCCGCACGCGAATCTGACTCAACCGAAGGAAATCTATTAGGTTTAACTAGAACTAACTCTTCTAGACCCATATTTTTCATTGCTCGAGCAACTGCCCCGATATTTCCCGGATGCGTGGGCTCCACTAATACTATCTGAACCCCTGGGAACAGGTTTGAGGACATATTCTCTATTTCGATGATCTTTAACCTATATAATAACGGGTTTCTGTTATCATTCGCGACCACCCAATATTTTCGGAGCCCAATAATGGAACCGATGGCCAGCGTCGGGCTTAAAGCGGCAAGAATCGCCTCCCAACATATAACTAGGTGCTATGACCGACCGGATCTTATAAAGATTTTCAAAAAAACAAACCAGCTCTCCACAAATGTTAATTCGGAGGTCACGATAATAATCTCCGAATTTCTGAAAGAGAAATATCCGGATCATAGTTTCAATGGAAAAGAAATCGAGACAGAAGGAAACTCTGCCAAGTATCAATGGTTGATTGAACCAATCAGTGGAACTGAGAATTTTGTTAGACAGATCCCTCACTTCTCGGTTTCAATCGCTTGTTTTTCTGAGGGAAGACTGGCTCATGCCATAATTGTCGACCCCATGAGACAAGAAGAATTTGTGGCTAGCAGGGGAAATGGTGCTTCCTTGAACGGTAAACGAATCAGGGTGACGCAGACGATCGATCTGGGGGATTCACTAGTTGCCTCTCCCGTTCGTGGTGGAGATTCGAATTACCAACTTTTTCAACACTTGTCGACTATTGGAAGCGCCAGACAACAGACAGGAAGTGTAGCTCTCGACCTTGCTTATGTTGCTGCTGGGAGAATCGATGCTTTATGGGCCAGCAACCAAGGAGTTCAGGAAATCGCCGCAGGATGTCTGCTTGTTTCAGAAGCCGGCGGAATCTGTGGAGATTTTTACGGAGGGGTAGATCATCTCAAGTCTGGAGACATTGTTTCAGGAACTCCAAAATGTTTTAAAGAACTCAGCAGCTTAACTAGGAAACTTTTGACCTAACCTCCCAACTGATCCGACTGGTCGGCACCTTCTCTAACGGGAACCATCATATCTTCTTGAGATAGGTTCATTAGAAGGAGCACATTTGTAGCAACATAGATAGAAGAATATGTTCCGACTATAACTCCTATAATAAGGCCAACAGCAAACCCCGATATCAGCTCGCCTCCCAGAAGAAGCAGAGTGAATAAGACCAATAATGTGGTGAAAGAGGTAACCAATGTGCGTCCCAACGTCTGATTCAATGAGGTGTTGATAATAATCAAAGGCTTTTTCTTGCGCATCATTCTAAAATTTTCTCGGATTCGATCTGAAACCACGATCGAGTCATTTAGAGAATATCCGATAACCGCAAGTAAGGCCGCCAGAACGGTCAGATCGAAATCCCACCTGAACATAGAAAAAATGCCCAGAGTGATGGTGACATCATGGAACAGAGCAATCACAGCCCCAATAGCAAACTTCAATTGAAAGCGAAACGCCACGTATAAAAGAACAACTCCAAGCGCCGTTAAAAGCCCTATACCACCTTGATTAGTAAGCTCTTTTCCTACTGCTGGACCAACAAATTCCGACCGTCTTAGAGAAATATCCTGTTCAAAGGAAATCTTCAAAACAGATAAAATCTTGTCCCCTAGTTTCGCTCCGCGCATTTCAGAAGAAATAGCTTGCGGAGGAATTCTTATAAGTATTTCCCTGTCTGAACCAAAATACTGAACCACATGACCTGCAAAACCTTCTTCACTAAGCGTATTTCTAATTTTTTCTGGGGTGACCGGGTTTTGAAATGACACCTCAACCAATGTTCCTCCCGTGAAATCAAGGCCCCATTCCAATTGATTTAGTGCCAGTGAAACCAGAGAACCCAAGACAAAGCAGATCGATAACGCCGCTGCAACCTTTCGCCCCCCCATGAAATCTATTTCATTTAACATCAGATCGCGAGACCCTTAACTGACCTTCCACCGTAGATCACATTGATAATAGACCGAGTTCCCATAATCGCAGTAAACATCGAAGTCAAAATCCCGATAGACAAAGTAACGGCAAATCCTTTAACAGGACCTGTCCCGATACTGTATAAGATAACCGCTACTATCAAAGTCGTAATATTTGCATCTAATATAGTCACAAATGCGCGCTCAAAACCCGTATGAATGGCTTGTTGAGGCGGCAAACCACTCGCAAGCTCTTCCTTGATCCTCGAAAAAATCAATACATTCGCATCCACCGCCATTCCAACGGTCAAGACAATTCCGGCAATACCTGGCAGAGTAAGAGTTGCCGATAAGCTAGACATGACCGCCACTATAAGAACAAGATTTACGCCAAGAGCCAAGTTCGCTGCGAACCCGAAAACCTTGTAACGAAACAACATAAACAAAACCACAAGCCCCAAACCCACCATAACCGAAAAAGCGCCCAGTTTGATATTTTCCTCACCGAGGCTTGCCCCCACTGTCCGCTCTTCAGCGATGAACATGTCAGCAGCCAAAGCACCAGCTCTAAGCAATAATGCCAGCTCTCTGGCCTCACCCGACTGCAAGCCGGTTATTCTAAAATTAACCCCTAATGCTGATTGAACAGTCGCGAGACTAATCACTTTTTTTGTCACATATGGTTCAGAGACGAGCTGCTCTATTCCATTCTCAAAAACCAAGCGATCCCGGGTTTTGGTTTCGATAAAAACAACCGCCATTCGCCGACCTACATTATATCTGGTAGCCCGATGCATGAGCTCCCCACCACTGCCATCGAGTCTGATGTTGACTTGAGGAAGGTTAGATTCGGGATCAAATCCAATTTGTGCATCCAGCACACGATCTCCTCGAAGAATTACCTTTTTTTCAAGTCGTGCTTCAAGATCACCGTAATCATATATATCCGTAGATGAGTTTCTAGCTTCGGCTGAAGCTTCCATCCGGAATTCAAGAGTTGCGACCTTACCAAGTATGTTTTTTGCTCTAGCAGTATCCTGAACACCCGGCAAATCGACAACTATCCTGCTCCTTCCAAGGCGCTGAACTAAAGGCTCTGCTACACCTAATTCATTAACTCTATTTCGGATAGCCACCACATTCTGCTGAACTGCAAAATCCTCAATCTCTCGTATCTGAGCCAGATCTAATTCGATAGTCATTTCAGGCGCGGCAGGGTTACCGTTTACAAGATAGGTAGGGTACTTACTTCGCACTAGCGATAAGGCTTTGCTTTCGACGCTTTCTTGGCCAAAACTGATTTGCAAGGTTTTATTGTCAGTGATGACAAATCCCGTATACCGAATTCGATTATCTGGATCTCTAAACAGTTGCTTTATTTCCTGCTCTAGTCCTTTGAGCCGTTCCAGAATTACAGACTCGGTATCCACTTCCATCAGAAAATGCACGCCCCCCCTCAAATCCAAGCCATATTTCATTGGCACCGCACCCAAACCAGACAACCAGTCCGGGGTGGTGGGCGCTGAATTTAAAGCAACAACATAGTCTTCCTCAAAATCAAACAAAGCTAATTGAACAAAATCACGAGCTTTTAATTGATCCTGGTCATCATTGAAACGAATCAGGCCACTATTAGGTCCTAATGCCGCGCCAAAATATTCAATGCCCTCCTTAGAAAGCCTAGCGGTAGCAGCAATTAACGCTTCTTCGGATACATTGCCGTCAGCATTTCTATTGGAAATCTGGACCGCATAATCTGGCGGATATAAGTTTGGAAGTGCGTAAATAAAACCCAACAGAGTCAAAACAGCGATTAAGAAATTCTTCCATAACGGATATCGGTTGATCAATTTTTAGAGCTCACTATATATTCTTGATAGTGCCTTTTGGCAAAGCTTGGACTACAGCTGACTTCTGCAGTTTTAACTCTACTCCGTCCCCCGCTTCTAACACGATAAATTGATCTTCCACTTTGACAATGCGTCCGACCAAACCTCCCCCTGTTATTATCTCATCCCC
The DNA here is from genome assembly GCA_002708765.1 of Gammaproteobacteria bacterium. Taxonomy (GTDB): domain Bacteria; phylum Pseudomonadota; class Gammaproteobacteria; order Pseudomonadales; family Azotimanducaceae; genus UBA9659. Next base: position 20,566 of record PAPD01000032.1, read on the forward strand.
TTTTTCTAAGCCAGAAACAAGCTCGCGATGTTCTTTATTTCTCTTGCTTTGAGGCCTCCAGACTATGAAATAAAACACAAGAGCAAAAGCTATTATTATAAAAAGATCCAGAGGAAAACCGCCCGCCTGATTTGGTGCAGCATCAGTAGCATTCGCTAAAGGAATTAAATTTTCAAACATAGTAACCCGCTTGACATTCGAATTGTTGACTCAAGACCGCATTCTCCCCGATTCCTCACTGACGAGCAAACAAAATAAAGAAGATTTAGTCCAATGGAGAAGGCACACCCCAACCATCATAAATTTCTCGAACGCAATCTACTAGTCCGCCTCTCTCGATCGATTGACGCAATCCAGTCATTATATTCATGTAGTAATGAAGATTATGAATGGTGTTCAAAACGGAACCAAGAATTTCGTTACATCTATCAAGATGATGAAGGTAGGCTCTTGAAAAATTTGAGCAGGTATAACAGGAACAACAGAGATCGATAGGGTCCTCATCATGCTTATTAACGGCATTACGAATCCGAAGCACTCCGAAAGAAGTAAAAAGGTGTCCGTTCCTGGCATTTCGAGTCGGCATAACACAATCCAGCATATCAATGCCGCTTAAAACACTCTCAATCAAATCGGCCGGTGTTCCGACACCCATCAAATATCTAGGCCTATCATCCGGCATCAATGGCGCTAGATTTTTAATAATTTTAAACATCTCGCCTCTAGGCTCTCCAACGGAAAGTCCGCCAATTGCGTATCCATCAAAATCTAAGGCTCTCAATCTTTCTAGAGATTCAGTCCGCAAGTCCTCATACATTCCACCCTGTATAATCCCAAAAATAGCATTAGGATTTCCTCCGAAAGCTCTTTTACTTCTTTCAGCCCATCGCATAGAAAGCTCCATTGATTCGGCAGCTTTCTTCTTTTTTCTCCCATAAGGAGTGCATTCATCAAAACACATTACAATATCGGAGTTTAAACTGCGTTGCATATCCATAGAAATTTCTGGGGAGATGAAAATTTTATCGCCGTTTATAGTCGAGCGGAAAGAAACACCTTGCTCAGTTACACTAGCATTTCTCGCTAGACTAAATACTTGAAACCCACCCGAATCAGTGAGTATCGGCTGAGACCAGCCCATAAAAGCGTGAAGCCCTCCAAATTTATCTATAATTTCGGCACCAGGACGCTGCATCAAGTGAAAAGTATTTCCTAAAAGAATTTGCGTTCCTAACTTCTCCAATTTCTCCGGCGTCAAACCTTTTACGGTTCCGTAGGTACCGCACGGCATAAATACCGGGGTTTGAACCTGCAAAGTTTCACCATTTTTTCGCCGAATAGTAATTATTCCCCTTCTAGCCTGGCCAGAAGTTTTTTTGATCGAAAATGAAAGAGTCAAAACAAAATAATCATCGTGAGATAAGCATTGCATCACCATAACTGAAGAATCTATATGATTCTTCAATAGCTATGCGATAAGCTTTTTTTATATGTTCCAGACCCGCAAAAGCACTCACCAGCATCATTAGGGTAGACCTTGGCAGATGAAAGTTGGTAATTATGGCATCCACTGATTGAAACACATGGCCAGGGTAAATAAAGATTCTTGTACTGCCTTCAAGAGGACGAATACCTCCACTAATTGACGCCGCCTCCAAAGATCTGACCGTTGTAGTTCCTACCGCAATAACCCGTCCTCCCGAGTTCTGACATAACCTAATTGCATCGCAGACATCTTCGCTGACCTTTAGATATTCCTGATGCATATTGTGATTCTCGATTTTCTCGTCCCTTACCGGCAGAAATGTGCCAGCCCCAACATGAAGCGTTATTTCTTTTCGAAGAACCCCCTTCTTATCTAATTGTCGAAATAGAGGCTGGTCAAAATGAAGCCCAGCTGTCGGGGCAGCTACAGCACCATCAAATTTGGCATATACTGTCTGGTAACGAGCGCTATCCCGAACTGTTGGTTGATGGCCAATATAGGGGGGGAGCGGAACCTCACCCACATCAGCGGCAATCGGAATCACTCCTGGAGAAGGGAAAGTTAGTTGATATAAATCGCCATGCTTGGCTTCTACACAAAGACTCAACCCATTCTTCAGAAAGATTCTTGTACCAGCACGAATCGATTTGCTAGACCCAATTATTGCTGTTGCCTGATGACTATTCATAATCTGGTCGAGCATAATCTCGACCCTTCCTCCGGTTTCTTTCTTACCGAAAATCCGTGCCGCTATAACTCTAGTATTATTGAACACCATCAAATCCGAGGGTTCAATGAGTTTCGGCAAATCACTGAACTTGTAATGGTTGATTTCATTGCCGCCAAGGTCTAAATGCAATAATCGACTTCCCGAACGAGAAGCCGTCGGTTCCTTCGCAATTAAATGTTCAGGTAATTCATAGCTGAAATCGCTGACTTTCATATCTTTTAGCTTGTTCTTATTGGTACCGGAGGTGAGACTCGAACTCACACTCCCGCAAAGGAACCGGATTTTGAATCCGGCGCGTCTACCAGTTCCGCCACTCCGGCCTTGAAGCGAGGCAAGTATACCAGTGGTTTATCATGTGGACCACTAGATCCAAATATCGATTTCTGCGACCCCTGGACCGATCCAAACAATATTTTATGCAAAAAAATGGTGCTGCAGTAAAAAAACTGTAATGATCGATATATCTAGGTGATCATGGGAAGAAAGAATGAGTGAGGCGACGCAAGAAACACCCTTTTGGTTAAAAGACAATTTCGCGCCCGTTTTTGAAGAAACAACCGCAACTGATCTCATAATCTCAGGGAAAATTCCTGAGCAACTGAACGGCAGACTTCTCAGAAATGGAGCAAATCCGAAATCAGGCTGGTCCGGGCACTGGTTCCTAGGAGACGGGATGCTTCATGGAGTCGAAATCCAGAACTCGAAAGCTAATTGGTACCGAAATAGATATGTAAAGACACCGATTTTTCATGATCCTGACGCAGACGTCATGAGCTCTTTGGGAGACATGTCAAGATCCACCGCAAATACTCACGTAATTCATCATGCCGGAAAAATCATGGCCCTCGAAGAAGGGCACTGGCCTTACGTGCTCGATGACAAACTCGAAACTCTGGGACCAAATAATTTTGGTGGTAAACTACATGGTCCGATGACTGCGCATCCGAAAACCTGTGCCGAAACAGGCGAATTGCTAGCCTTCGGCTATAGCATGACCCCTCCTTTTCTCACCTATCTTAGAGTATCTTCCAGCGGAGAGCTGGTTCAGGTTGAACCGATAAGTGTAAAAGGAGCCACGATGATTCACGATTTCAATGTAACCAGAAATCACGTCATCTTCATGGATTTGCCCGCAGTATGGAATTTATCTGGGATGGGAGAAACAGGACTGCCTGTTCTATGGGATGAAAGTTACGGAGCCCGTCTTGGAGTAATGCCAAGGAACGGAAGTGATAAGGATGTTACCTGGTATGATATTAATCCCTGTTACGTTTTTCATCCTCTTAACAGCTACGAAGAAGAGGACAAAATTGTGATCGATGTCTGCCGGATGGAAGATACAATGAAACCGGGATCAAGTTCGCCGCCCATGTTATATCGATGGGTCATAGACCAAACTAAGGGCGCAGTAACCGAAACACAGATAGACGACAGGATGGCCGATTTCCCGAGGGTCTGTGATACAAGGGTAGGCCTGAAGTACAGATACGGGTACTGTGCGGCCTTCGCTGCTCACGCCCCGTATGCTGATGGATTTCTCAAATATGATCTTGATACACAGAAATCATTATTTCATGACTTAAAGGGGGGTCAAGGAAGTGAGCCCGTTTTTGTCAAGAATCCCAACGGACAAGACGAGGACGATGGCTGGGTATTAAGTTACGTTTATCGCCCCGAAACAGACACGAGCGAGATCGTGATCCTGGATGCTAACGCTTTTGATAACGAACCTATCGCAAGGATTCATCTCCCCGTAAGAGTTCCAGCGGGATTTCACGGAAACTGGGTGCCCGACGGTTACTAACACAGGTAGTTCACTAGCCAGAAACTGGATTAAAGCATATACCCAAATTAATATGTTCTTGGCTGTTATTTCTGATAAAAAACCCAGTTGACGGTTAATTAGTTTTCCAAGGCACCGTATACAATACTCTTTAACTGGCCCCTGAAGTTAAAAGTTCCCGAAGGAACAAGCTGTGTCATGAAGATACAAAACATTTCTTCTCCAGGGTCGATCCAGAATATCGTAGAAGCCATGCCACCCCAGTAAAAATCATTCTTTCCATGTGTGTTAGCAGCTACTTCGTCTAACGTTAATGCAAAACCAAGCCCAAAACCAATTCCCTCATAAGCCGTCTCCGAGAAGGACCCCACTGCAACAGATGCCAAGTCAGCTCCTCCCGGCAGGCGGTTCTTTAGCATCATTCTTAGCGTCCTATTCCCGATTATCCTACAACCAGCATATTTGCCACCCCTGACTAACATCTCACAGAATTTGGCATAATCAGCGGTGGTGCTCACTAATCCGCCACCCCCAGACCTGAAACGTTCTTTATCGGCGTAGATACTATCTTCAGGCGCATCTATCAACTGCAGTGTCTTGTTTTCAAGGCGACCATAGTTGGCCGCAAAACGTGCCACTTTTGATTCATCGATTATGAAAGAGGTATCCGTCATCTCCAGCGGGTCAAATATGCGTTCTTTTAAAAACTCCGAAAAGGATTTACCCGATATAATTTCTACAAGAGCTCCGCAGACATCTGTAGAAAGCGAATAACACCACCTAGTACCGGGATCGAAAAGAAGCGGAACTTTAGCTAAGGATTCGACAAAATCTGCCTGGTTTTGAGAAAGTTCTCTTAGAGCACCATAGGATTTATCCACCGGATGATCGGAAGGAAATAAGTTCTGACCATAGGTCAGACCAGAGGTATGGCTCAGCAAATTACCTACAGAAACAGGCTTCAGGGGCTCCCTGGTCTCCATATTCTCGCCCTCCCCTTTAACCCATACACGCTGATTTTTCCATGAGGGGATAAAGCGATGGACAGGGTCAGATAGCTGAAATCTTCCTTCTTCGAACAACATCATTAGTGCCAAAGAGGTTATTGGCTTTGTCATAGAGTAGATCCTAAATATGGTGTCGTCACGAACAGGATTGTTTTTCTCTATATCACTGAGCCCGAAAGATCTGGAATAGGCCATATGACCTTTCCTCCATACCAACACCTGACATCCGGCAATTTTTCTTGGGCTAACGTAGTTTGCTTGAAGATGGGTGCTAATCCTATCCAATCTACTAGGGTCAAATCCTGCAGACAGAGGATCAATATCCATATCTTTTCCTATATATGCTCAACATTTTTGCAAATACCTTTCGCCAAAGGAAGTTCAAAAGCTGTTTAGGCTTTCCAGCTACGCACAACTACATCCCGCCCGTGACGTAGAGACATTGTCCGGTGATCCAGCTTGCTCCTGCTGATGCCATGAAAACAACCGCGTGGCCTATATCGTCTGGCGTGCCTAGCCTTCCCAAGGGAACACCAATGATTTTTTCGATAGGCTTATCCTCAGGAAAATTCGTAGACTGGTTAAAATTTTCTGTAGGAATCGGGCCTGGAGCAACCGCATTCACTCTTATCTTGGGAGCTAATTCCAATGCAAAAGTTTGCGTAAGGCTATTTACTGCGGCTTTGGAGGCGCCGTATGGCCCATTTTTCATGCTTCCCTGTGCTTTGGCTGAACTAGAAGAGATGTTAACAATTACACCTTCTTCCATATAATTAGCTGCAGCCTGGCACGCAATGAAAACGGCCTTAAGATTAAGATCAATCTGAGCATCCCATCTGTCTTCCGGTGTCTTCGTAAGATAACGCGGAGTAGCATCAGGCAAACCGCCAGCGTTATTAACCCAGACATCAATTCCACCATTTTCCGAAGCAAATGCCGCCAGACCTTCGACCTCTTGAGGCGCTGTGACATCGCAAACATATACTTTTATGCTTCGTCCCATCGAAGAGATCTCTTTTTGTAAACTCTCCAGATCAGACAGTGTCCTCGAACTTACCACCAGATCAGCTCCAGCCATCGCCATCTGAATAGCGATACCTCTTCCAATCCCCTTGCCCGCTCCCGTAATTACTGCTCTCTTCCCGTCTAAACGAAATGGGTCAGCCATTTGCATCTCCTTAAACTTGTTAGCTATGATCTGCGCAGGTGAAAATTATTTGGTTGAAGAATAACACCTCAAAGCCAACCAATGCGACCCAATCCAAATCATCAAGAATCCGCTAAAATATTCAAAATTCAAAGAGTATCACGTTATGGCAGATGAAAAGACAATCTTCGAGAAAGTGATTGATGGCGAAATCCCATCAAAGAAAATTTATGAGGATGAATTCGCAATAGTAATACACGACATAAATCCGCAAGCTCCAACACACGTTCTGATAATCCCCAAAACAAATGAGATACCCAAACTAAGCGACGCGAAAACAGAACACCAGAACCTTCTCGGACACCTGTTAATAGTCGCGGGAAAGATATCCCGACAGCTCGGAGTTGAAGATGCATTCAGATTAATTATCAACAATGGAGCGGAGGCAGGACAAACAGTTTTTCATTTACACATCCATATTCTCGCAAACAAAAGTTTCGAAGAAAGCTCCCTGGGTTCTGAGTTGGACTAGCGAAAAATAAGCGAAGTACTTCAAGCCCGACAGATAGCGATCAACATCGAACCAACTGAAAAAAGAAAGAATAGATCCGTTGACTGCAATCACGTTTTGGCCTAGTTTTTCTTTATGGAGTCTAAATGACGAGGCATTAATGCTAAAACACGAACCAGTAGGTCTGGGTAAAGGACTAATGCATTATCTAGACTCTTCCGACCATGCCCCACAGCAAGTTAGCGAAATTGAAGAAAGCTTGCTAGCGCTTCATCACTACCACAACAAATACTACAGGCATTAGGAGTGACGCCACTGGAGCGGACAAGTAACCCATGTTATTCCAAAAGCAGACCAGAAACGAACGAAATGTCCCAGAAGGAGCATGAAAACCTATGAGCAAAAAGCTTGAGTTCAATCTTCTCGAAGACGAGACAAGAGAATGTCCCTTTAAATATTTCGAATCGATACGAAATCTGGAGAAGTCCGTCTACTTCATGCCCGAATTAGAGGCCTTTTATGTCAGCAAATATGAAGACATCAGATACGTGAAAAAACACCCGGAAATTTTTAGTAATGACACCTCTAAGCTGAGCTACGAGGCGCGAGGAAAATCAAAAAATCTAGCCGAAGAGTATCGAGCAAAAAATGGTTGGGCACGCGTGTCAACGCTCCAAAGAACCGACCCCCCCAACCACACCAAGTACAGGACTCTTATAAAAGATGCTTTTTCTGTTGCACGCATAAGACAGATGACGAATTATATCGAGACAGTGGTAAACGATCTTATCGATAATTTCATCGACGAAGATAACTGCGATTTTGTGTGGGATTTCAGCATACCCTTACCATGCACAGTGATAGCGGACCAGCTAGGAGTCCCCCGAGAAAAAATCTGGGACCTCAAAAAGTGGTCGGATGCCATGTTAGCTCCAGGGGGAGGATTCACTAATAACGACCAGGCGCTAGAGTGCGCTAAGCTAGTTGTAGAAGCCCAGAATTTTTTTGCTGGTGTCATAGATCAGAGAAGAAGAAAACCGAAGGCAGATATAATTACGGATCTGGCATTAGCCCAAATAAAAGACAGTCCTGATACAAAGGAAAGATCGCTGGACATGTACGAGTTGCAGGACCTCCTTGATCAGCTACTTACTGGAGGAAACGAAACGACCACCAATGCAATAGGTTCAGGAATGATGATGATGTTGAAAAACCCAGCTTTGATGAGAAGATTGCAGGAAGAACCTGCCCTAATAAGAAACTTCATCGAAGAATCTCTGCGCTTCGAAACACCAGTCCTCCATCTTTGGCGTTTAGCAACCGAGGACACCGAATTGGGAGGAGTCGAAATCCCTAAAGGCTCCAGAGTTGCATTGGGATATGCCTCGGCTAACCGAGATGAGGCAATATTTGAGAATTCTGAGTCATTTGATCTGGAAAGAAAGAAAGCAGGGGCACACCTTGCTTTTGGCTCGGGTCCTCACCACTGCCCTGGAGCTGCGCTAGCGAGACAAGAAATGTATTCAGCCTTTACAATCCTATTGCACAGACTCAAAAATATTAGGACACTTGATCCGGAAGAACCGTTCAAACATGTGCCTAGCAGTTTTCTTAGGGGCCTAGAAAAATTAAATATTACATTCGAGATCGGTTCAAGGGAACGATACTTCCCAAATGCCTCGGTCTATTAAGAAAGCTAAAAAAAGGGAACTAACATGGCAGACTACAAAGAAATCGATGTTCCGGACCAAGCGGGGAAAACAGCTCTCGTTACTGGCGCTAATACAGGGATTGGATATGATGCCGCTCGGGTACTGGCAGAGAGAGGAGCAAGAGTTCTGATCGGTTGCAGATCAGAAGAAAAGGCCTTGGCGGCAATCAGGAAAATAGAGCAACAATCACCTCACGCCGAACTCAAATGGATTAAATTGGATTTAGCGGACCTCGAATCAATTCAATTAGCCGCATCAGAAATTAATAGAGAAACTCGTCTAGACCTTCTAATTAATAACGCAGGAGTAATGGTCCCTCCTAAAACCCTAACGAAAGACGGATTCGAGCTACAATTCGGAGTTAATCACCTAGGACATTTCTCTTTAACAGGGCAAGTTGTTGAGAAAATCAGGCAAACTCCTGGGTCAAGAATAGTCAACGTCAGCAGCAACGCCCACAAAGGAGGAGAGATATTCTATGACGATCTGAACGCCGAAAAAAATTACAGCCGAGTCAAACGATATCAGATGAGCAAATTCGCAAACATATTGTTCACCTACGCCCTTCAGAGAAGACTATCCGAATCGGGATCCAGTGCCATTTCGGTCGCTTGTCACCCTGGCGGTTCAGCAACGGAATTGGGCAGGCATATACCATGGTTCTTCGGTATTTTGCTCGCACCTCTCTCTTTAATAATGAACTCTTCGGCAGAAGGTGCTCTTCCGACCCTGATGGCAGCGACCATGGCGGATATTTCTGGAGGAGATTATTTTGGGCCAATGAAATGGGGAGAAATGGCTCACTCAGCACACAAGGTAAATACAGATCCCGCTTCCCGAGATATAGAAAATGCGGAAAAACTCTGGGCTGTTTCTGAAGACATGACCGGCATCAAATTTGATTTCGGAGAATTAAAATGACCAAACCTTTCAGATTCGGATTTCAGACATTCAATGCCAAGGATTCCAACGACTGGACCGAGCAAGCGAAAAAAGCCGAAGATCTGGGCTACTCTTCTTTCCATTTAGCGGACCATATCCTTGGTCCTGGTAAAGCTCTGGAAAAAGCAAATCATCCTGAACAAAACATGGCAGCCATCCCTGCGATGGCCTACGCCGCTGCTGTAACAAAAGAAATAAAAATTGGCTGTCGAGTTTTTTGTGTTGATTACCATCTCCCTATCGTTCTGATTAAATCAGCAATGACTATAGATAAGCTATCCGATGGCCGTCTCGAATTTGGTCTAGGTGCGGGATGGATTACCGAAGAATACAAAGCACTAGGTATAAAAATGGACGGTCCAGGAACAAGAATCGAGAGACTTGATGATATCATTCAGGGAGTCAAGAAATTCTGTGAAGACGGGCCGGCCAATCTTTCAAACAGAACCATCACCTGGTCTGATTTTGCAGGAGCTCCAAGACCGGACCGCAGACCACCGATTATGATTGGAGGGGGCTCACCAAAAATTCTTAGGCTTGCGGGAAGGGAAGCAGATATTGTGTCACTAAACTTTAATAATCGTTCAGGGATGATAGGAGCGGATGGTGTCGGACTCTCTACTGCCGAAGAAACTCGAAAAAAAATCAAGTGGATAAGAGAGGGTGCTAAAGAGCGCTTCGACGAATTAGAAATCGAAATAGGGGCGTATTTCACGTTTGTCATGGATAACCCTGACCCCGTCCTCACACAATTCTCACAGATGTTTGGTATCTCAGAAGAGGAGATGAAAAAACATCCTCACGCATTATTTGGATCAGTGGAAACTATTTGCGAAGAACTCGAAAGACGGAGAGAACTTTTCGGAATATCTTACATCACCGTAGGAACTGACAACCTTGAATCTTTTGCTCCCGTCGTAAAGCGATTAACCGGAAGATAAATTTTTCAAACCAAATAAAAACAAGAAAAAACTAATAAGAGGTAGAGTATGAGGGCCGCCATTTTTGAAGAAGCAAACAAACCACTGACGATCGAAGATGTTGATATTATAGATCCAAGACCAGGAGAAGTACTAGTAAGAACCAGCTGTTCGGGAGTATGTCATTCAGATTTACATTTTATTGATGGGCTCTGGAAGTTACCGATGTCATGCGTTCTGGGGCACGAAGCGGCGGGTGTTGTTGAAGCGATCGGCGAAGGCGTGAACTATGTTCAGCCAGGTGATCGAGTAATTATGAGCTTTAAACCATTTTGTGGGAAATGCTACTACTGCTTGAGCGGGAAACCCAACTTGTGCGCAGCACCAGAATTCGATCAAGCGGCTGCGAGCAGGCTCACCTGGAAAGGGAAACCCATCCTTCAGTTTGCGAATGTTGGTTCCTTTGCCGAAATGATGATTACTACGGAAAATGGACTAGTAAAAATCCCAGAAGAAATGCCCATGGCTGAAGCCGCTCTAATAGGGTGCGGAGTCACGACCGGAGTAGGAGCAGCATTATATACGGCCCAGGTCGAGGGCGGGTCTACCGTTGCCATAATAGGTTGCGGTGGGATCGGCCTTAATATTATTCAAGGATGCAGAATAGCTGGGGCCGCAAACATCATCGCAATCGACATCATTGATTCTAAGTTGGAAATGGCGACAAACTTCGGGGCAACTCATACTATCAATTCCAAGGAAACTAACCTTGATGAAGCAATCAAGGAGATTACTAAGGGATTGGGGGTCGAATACGCATTTGAAGCAATCGGAGCCCCTGCAGCAGCTACGGAGGCCTTTAACATTATCAGACCCGGAGGCACTGCAGTAGTCGTCGGAATGCATCCACTGGGCTCTGACATTAGTGTTCCAGGCCCGTATTTTCTTCAGGAGAAAAAACTGATCGGATGTATGTACGGATCGACAAGATTTAGAGAACATATGCCAAAGTTAATAGATCTCTATCTCCAGGATCGACTAGACCTAACAAGCCTAGTTTCCAGACGTCTTAAGCTGGAAGACGTGAACGAAGCCTTCAGATCGATGAAAGCGGGGGAGGTGGCAAGATCTGTCCTAGAGTTTACCTAATTTATTTGGGCTGAACAAAAGAGAACGATCGCGAGTGTTTCTGGCCGAAGAATGGAATGATATCCTCTACTTTACGAACCGAAGCTTTGCTTTAATCCGTTTACTTCATTAAAGAAGACGACTCTAGCACACGAAACTTATCTCGGGAGAGATACATGAACGAAAGTGATACCAATCTAGACCCTAGCACAATTGCTAGACTCCACGACGCAGCAGATAAAATGGAGATAATCGACTTATCCTCGAACTATATGAGAGGGCTCGACAGACTAGACGGCGAGCTGGAAAGAACGGTCTTCTGGGACGATGCCTACTGCTCCTACGGAACTTATGAAGGCGGACCAAATGAATTCGTCGATTTCTGTCAGAATGCATTGAAATCACATCTAGCTAATCACCATTTTTTAGGCCAGATAAACATTGAACTTAACGGCGAAGAAGCTTTCGGGGAAGTTTATTACCAGGCCTTTCACCGGACTAAAGACGCGAATCTCAATCAGCGTGATGTATTTATTAGCGGAAGATATGTTGATCGATACGAAAAAAGAAACAACGTATGGAAAATAGCTTATCGAAGTGAACTCGTTGATTGGGTGAGAGATGATCCCGCTGCAGATACCTGGTTCGCAAATTCCCCGATGATCTTAGGAGCTAGAAAACCAGATGACCCCCTTTACGACAGAGAGAAAATGAGAAAGCGTAGTTAAAACCCACCTCCAATCAGTTCGAAGACAACCCGAATCAGACCTTAAAATTGGAGGAGTGTTTATTGGAAAAATCGGGTGTGCATATGAAAAAAAATGTTCTCTCCATGATTGTGCTGGGGATAGCCATTTCCTCAAGCACTGTGATGGCAGAAAGTGGTCTCAACAACCCTTTTTTGATTTCCAACTCTAACCCTTTTGTGAAAATCCAGGGCGTGCCCCTAACCAGATCTGCTCGTCTTTCTGGTACGGGTAATTTACACGGATCCATACAAACTTCGATTTCAAATAGCTTCAGCCAGAGTATCAAAGATGGTGAATCCATTCTGCTGGATGGGGAAACGTGGAATTCCAGCTTTTTTTTCAGTTACGGCGTCACCGATAAACTAGATATATCAATAAACTTACCATTCCTAAGACATGGAAAAGGAGAGCTTGATAGCTTCATTGAAAACTGGCACTCATTTTTCGGATTACCAAGCGGTGGACGAACCGAGGTGCCAAGAAACAGGCTGGATTATCGACTACTAAACGAACCGCACGAAACTTTTCAACTCTCATCAGATTCCAGCGATCTCGGAGATATTTCTTTACTTTTCTCTCGTGAACTCTCTCAAAGCGAATACCGACTCTGGACACTTTCGGCAGGAATAAAGCTTCCAACCGGAAGAATCAAAACACTAAGCGGCTCTGGGTCGGCAAATGTATCTGCAAGCCTTCACTATAGCAACAACAGTCCTTTTAAAACGCAAGGCTGGCATTTTAATCAGAGTTGGGGAGTGATTCATAACAGCAAAGGTGAACTGTTAACAAACAAATTGCGTGATTGGGTTTTTTTCGGATCTTCTCAGATAGGATGGAAGGCAAGAGAAAAATTAAGCCTTAAAGCACAAATAGATTACCATTCACCCTTTTATTCAAGCGGCCTAAAAGAGCTCGGTAGTTTTTCCGTACAGCTTACTCTCGGAGGAACAATCCGGCTCAACAAAAGATTGGCCCTAGACATTTCACTTAGTGAAGATATTGCCACTGACACCGCTCCGGATGTCACTTTCAATTTTGGCTTGCGAAGAACTTTCTGAGCTATTATAAACAAAATACTAGATAGCCCAGTCGAGGAAAAAAGTGGAAATCAGGCCCATCACCCAAAATCTTGGCGCTGAAATAAGAGGGATTGATTTAACGAGCATGGATGCCGAAGCTCATACCACCATCGAAGAAGCATTTTCCCGATATCTTGTGCTTTGCTTCAGAGAACAGAAACTTGAACCAGGCGACATGGTAGAGCTGGCTTCAAGGTTCGGGGGTTTGGGAGAAACCCCATATCTTTCAGGCCTTGAAGATTACCCCGACGTCGTTCCGGTTATAAAAGAAGCCTTTGAAAAATCTCACCATACCTTTGGCTCCGGATGGCATACTGACTTCACATTTCAGACGTGCCCTCCAGCGAGGACCCTGCTTTACGCTGTCGATGTTCCTTCAAAGGGAGGCGATACACTCTTCGCGAACCTGCAAGAAGCCTACGAAGCACTCTCACAAGGAATGAAAGAGAATTTATCCAAGCTGCGTGCAATCCACAGCGCGACTAGATCTTACGGACCCGATGCCAGCCTAAAAGACCATCTGGAAAACATGGTCATAACCAATGAAGATAAAGAACCGGAGCTACAAAGTCATCCAGTAATTCGAAAACACCCGGTGACCATGAAACCTTCCCTTTGGATAAATCCAACTTATACTATCGGATTCGAAGGAATGACGGAGCAGGAAAGCCAACCATTATTAGAGTATTTAAACAACTTAATTGTAGAGGAAAGGTTCAGATGCAAAGTGGTTTGGACAAAAGGAACCCTGGCCATGTGGGATAATAGGTGCACTCAACATTCCGCATCTTCTGATTATGCAGGACACCGCAGAGAAATGTGGAGGGTCACAACAGCTGGCGAAACTCCTATTAACTTCGCTAACGGCTGACGACCTGCCACGGGGCAGAAAATAACTATTTAATGTAGCTTTCGGGAGAGGGAAATTTTAAATAACGAACCAAGATTGATCGTGCTTCATTTTTACAAATGGCTATGCATATTTCCAGTCTTGGCTCTCTCGACCGCGCTTATTGGAACAACAATAGTGTTTTTTTCTCTCCTAAGAATCCCTCCTCGGGCATCCCAGAAACTGGCATCTTTTTGGGCTCGACTAAATGCGGCGGTTTGCCTTATGCATGTAGACGTCCTTGGACTGGAAAATCTTGTGGGAGATCAGTCTTATATTCTAGTAGTTAACCATCTGAGCCTTGTAGATATTTTTGTTTTATACGGTTTTTTAAGAAGAGATCTGAAATGGGTGATTAAAAGCGAACTGAAGTTTGTCCCTTTTTTGGGCCAGGCCTGCATGGCGATGGGAAACATTTTTGTAGACAGAAAAAATACTGATCGGGATGTTCAGGCGATCTCAAGAGCTAGTGCCAGTATCAAACAGGGAGATTGCGTAATCTTCTTCCCAGAGGGAACCAGATCACGTGATGCCGTTTTGGGCCCTTTCAAGAAAGGGGCCTTTCGTATGGCGAAAGAGCATAATCTTCCACTCGTTCCTATAACCCTTCATGACACCCATCTGGTATTGCCTTCGGATTCAATAAACTGGAGGCCCGGGAAGGTCACAATGGAGATCCATCGGGCGATTTTAATATCAACAGATGTTGACCCAAGCCAGCTAAGCAATCGAGTTAGAGAGATAATCGCTAACTCTCTTGAATTAATGAAAGAAAAGCAACTAAATCTCTAACAATTCATTTTTTTTTCTTTTTTTTACCTCTCCCCTTTTTCTTTGAACGGGTATTCCCACCATCAAGAGCCGCTCTAAAAGCTTTTTGTATTCGTTCCAATTTTTTTTCATCTAGTGAATGCTTTTTTCGCTCCGCAACTTCTTTAAAGTCAACAATACCATCGCGTTTCATCATGCCTTTTTCCATCTGTCCAATTTTTTGTTTTCAAATTTTAATCATAGAGCTCAGATATCTCGAACATAAAATCGCAATCTTATTTGACGGCACAGACCTGAAAAGGGCTAGAACAAGCTAGGCTATCCTCGACATACTCCTAGAGTCAGGATAAATCAAATGCTAGTTCGATTAGCTCTACAGAATTAAGGCAACCTGTTCTACACGTTTCAAAACAAATAACATCCTATTATATTATTCTGATTCAACAAAAAGGAAATTCCATGACGAGCACACTCTCTTCAGCAGCCAATAATTGTTTTGTCTGCGGAGCCAAAAACCCGATAGGTTTGAAACTAAATTTCGAATTGCATAACGATATTTGCGTAGCAAATTTTACGCCTGAGAAAAATCACTGTGGTTACAACGGTATCGTCCATGGCGGGATCATCTTCAGCGCTCTCGATGATGTGATGGCAAACTGGCTTTTCCTTAAAAAGGAAAAAGCTTTTACCGCTAGATGCAGCATTCGTTATTTTTCCGAACTTCCTTGTAACACACCCACAGAACTTGAAGGTCATTTCCTTAAAAGAAAGGGACGTATGACTCTAATGAGGGGGATTATGAAATCGTCGCACGATCGACAGATTATAGCGGAAACGGAAGCTTCCTTTATGAGCGAAACTTAATTGGAAGAAAGAAAGTCTGCAAGCAAGCCAACCGAAATAGCATATTTATTAGCGCAATTGTAGGCAAGAATCGTTTCAAAATTCCCTCCAACCAAATAGGTGTGCCCCTGCTCGGCTCCGGGTCGCAAAAGCGCGTAGGCTTGTTCATCCAACAAACCTTTAGTATTAACTCCTAAATCCCGCCAACCATTTAGAAGCATTTTCTTTGAATGATACTTTAGCGCCCGGCATTTGGTTTGGGAAACCATAGGTGGAAACTCCTTCAAAATAGTCTCCGAAACAATTACTTTCTTCCCCCAACCGAATCCAGGCTTCCATCCGTTTTTTTTCAAGTAATAAGCTATCGAAGCAAAAACATCGATCTCGGAATTCCAGATATCTTTTCTACCGTCCCTATCAAAATCCTGGGCATATCCCAAAAAACTGCTCGGCATGAACTGGCTCTGACCCATAGCTCCAGCCCATGCACCAACAAATTGATCGGAACTAATATGTCCCTGATCAAGGATTTTTAAGGCATTTATGAGTTCTCTTGTAAAAAAATTTTTTCTCCTCGGATCATGCCCCAAAGTAGCCAATGATCTGACAACAGAGTAATTTCCCTGATAGCGACCATAATTTGTCTCTAACCCCCAAAAAGCTAGAATGTATTCGGAATCTACCTGGTAATACTCTTCTACACGGGATAATTCTTCTAGAAAGCCAGAAGACATCTCCTGTCCCTTTATAATTCTAGCTTTAGAAACCCTAGCATCAAGATAATCCGCAAGTGTTTGAACGAATTCGGGCTGATTCCTATCTAATTCCAGTACTCTCGGGTCCGGCTTTAGACCGTTAAACTCCTTATTAAGTATTCTTTCAGGCACACCAGCTATAATCGCTTTTTCGCGAACGGCTTTCAGGTAATCCCTAAAATCCTCTGCGAATACAAAAGACGGACATGTACCTATGACTAAAATTGAATATAAAATCGTTATGCGCTTTAACACTATAATATGAGCTCGATCTCAGTGAAATTAATATGACAGATGAAATAACATCGGCCAGCCTTTTTCGGCGACTAGCAGCTATATTCTACGACTCACTACTAATCATTGCTATCTGGTTAATAACCACCTTTTTGTTTGTTGCACTTCTTAACAATGGAAATGCAGTCAAAGGCCTCTTCTTCCAGGCGGGACTATACATGGAGGCCTGCTTGTTTTACACCTACTTCTGGCGATTGCGAGGACAAACTCTGGGAATGCAAGTCTGGAAAATCAAAGTGGTAAATGCACAAAATCTGACACTAAGTTGGCAGGAGTGCTTTGCGAGACTTTTTTTCGCCTTGGTATCAGTTTCGATGTTAGGCTTGGGTTTCCTATGGATGCTATTCGATGAAGACAAACTTACCTGGCATGACCGCGCATCAGGAACGAAGGTTATCTTTTTAGATAGAAAAACTTCTTCGTAATCCTAAACAAAGACAGAATCCTTTCAAGAAAAAATCCCAGTTCAATCGATTTGTGAGCACTCAAAGCAACTAAAGCAAATATCCCATGCACCCACCACAAACCTATGATCGCTGGAAAATCTCCTCGAGCGAGCGCAGATTTCCCTCCTGCAAGCAAAAATATATACAGAAAACATATAATCATTGCTGGAAGAATTCTGCTATATCTGCCCTCTCGCGGGGTTACCTGAGAAAAAGGAATGGCGATTAATCCCAATATAGGGATCATAACAATCATCGAAATCCGCCAATTCAGTTCGGCCAGTTGCTCCAGATCTGAAGACCCCACTAAATCTCGGGTATTCATTGCCGAAACCGATTTACTTATAGCTGCTCCTTTTACAGATTCAATAGGTTGACCATATTCTTCGAACGAAATTATCTCATAATCATTTCCTCCAGGAGTGCCCATGTATCTGATACCATTCTCTAGTACCAAGTACAATCTGTCGCTCGCATCCGAATCAATAAAACCGGATCGAGCTAGAATGGTTGCGGTGACACCTTGATCACTTCCAGGATAACTATTTACAAATACTCCCTCTAAGTCAGATCCTTCAGTTATTTTTCTAGCGTAGGTAACTCTTTCTCCAGAACCAAACGATTGAAACCTTCCAGAAACAAGATTCCCAAAATCTGTCCTGTTTGACTGAGACCTTATTATTTCTGCAACTCTGTTTTCTCCAAATGGTTTAGCAGTTAGCACGAGCACACTCGAAAAGAGGATCACGAAAAGAGACAGGGCTAGAATTATGCCCGCCAGATCAAGGGGTCTAACCCCACAAGAGCTCAGAATAACCATTTCGTTATCAACAGATAATCTCCCGAAAACAAGAATAATAGACAAAAAGAAACTCACAGGAATAATAATCTCGAGAAAACCTGGCAGACGCCAAACAATCAGGGTAAAAAGAATTTCGGGATCAATTGCTCCAGAAGCCGCATCTTCCAAATAACCGCTAAAACGCCACCCCATAGATATAATGGAAATAATAACAACCACTATCAAAGTGGTTAAAAGGATCTCCTTTAAAAAATACCTGTACAAGATCATTTTTTTCCTTCCCGAAGAAGACATATTGCCTATCAACTGCCAATAACCATTATAATGCCTCTTCTACCTAGATCACCAATCAATGGAGAGGGAATGAAATACAGTATAAAAATAGGCCGACCTGATAAAATCAAAACTCCATGCATTGTTATCGGTCTTTTTGAAGGTGGCAGTCTTTCAACTACAGCAACAACGCTGGACAAGGCTAGCAACGGTTATATAAGGAAATTAGTAAAAAGGGGGGATATCAAAGGCTCAAAGAATGAACTTGTTTTGCTCCGAGATATTGAAGGGATTTCAGCTACCCGATTACTAATAATCGGTCTTGGGAAAAAAACTCAATTTAAAGCACCAGAGTTTGTTAGCGCAACAAAAACTGTTATCCAAAACTTGCGGTCCATGGACATAAAGTCAGCACTGGTATGCTTATTAGAGCCCGCGAAAATTAAAAAGGATTTAGCGTGGAAAAGTCAGAAGCTCGTCGAAACTTTTGAGGATGGCCTATACCAGTTTCAAAACTTGAAAGAAAAAACTAAGAGTAAAAAACCCCAACTGCAGGCTATCGATATTTTCATTAATGATGAAAAAGATTTGTCTGTCACTTCAAAAGGGATGCAAAGTGGTCAGGCTCTTTCCCTCGGAATAAAAAAGGCCAAAGATCTAGGAAACCTGCCAGGAAATTTATGTAACCCCGAATACTTAGCGGATCAAGCAAAAGAATTAGCCCGAAAATATCGCAAAGTAACCACTAATGTTATGGACGAAAAAGAAATCGAATCGAGAGGCATGGGGGCATTCATGTCGGTAACGAAAGGAAGTGACGCCCCAGGGAAACTAATTACTATTTCTTATAAGGGATCAAAACCGAAAGAGGCACCACACGTAATCATAGGCAAAGGAATCACTTTCGACTCTGGCGGCATTTCATTAAAACCGGGCGCAGGGATGCATGAAATGATCTGGGATATGTGCGGTGCGGCTGCTGCTTTTGGTACAATTCTCGCCGCGGCAGAGCAGAAACTATCTATAAATTTAATTGTTATTTTAGCAGCCGCTGAAAATATGCCTTCAGGGTCTGCGTCTCGTCCAGGAGATATCGTGAAATCGATGTCAGGACAGACAATTGAAATTCTAAATACTGATGCCGAAGGAAGGCTTGTCCTTTGCGACTCCCTCACCTATGCCGAAGAATTCGAGCCCGAAACAGTAATTGATGTAGCGACATTGACAGGTGCTTGTATTATTGCTTTAGGAAGTCATGCAACAGCGATGTATTCAAATGACGAAGGACTCGCAAGGTCAATCACAAAAGCTGGAGAAGATTGCCTGGACCGGGTCTGGCAAATGCCACTGTGGGGCGAATATCAGTCTCAAATAAATAGCGGATTCGCTGATGTAGCCAATGTAGGGGGAAGAGAGGCAGGCAGCATAACAGCAGCATGTTTTCTTTCTAGGTTCGCGGAGAAGTATAAATGGGCTCATCTGGATATTGCTGGAACCGCCTTTAATGGGAGTGGCCTCAAAAAAGGCTCCACTGGCAGGCCGGTCAGCCTGCTTTTTGAATATCTTTCAAGTCTAGAAAAATAGCAATAAATGACCAAAATAGATTTTTATCTCGTGGAAGGTGATGAAACTCACTTCGCCTGCAGATTGATAAGCCAAATTTATCGCAAAGGACATCAGATCTATGTTCACACCCATAATCATGATCAATCCAAAAAACTGGATGAAAGATTGTGGAATTTTTCCAAGGATTCATTCATTCCCCATAGCCTATGTGATCACGAGAAAGATACGCCCGTAAAAATTGGCCATGGAGACAACTCACCAAATCATCAGGATGTTCTGGTAAATCTATCAAGAAATATACCCGAATTCTTCTCCAGGTTCGATCGGGTGGCAGAAGTTGTTCCGCACATTAAAACAGATAGAGACTCAGCCAGAGAATCCTATTCATTCTACAAGGAGCGCGGCTATCTAATCGATTATCATGAAATGGGTCGCAAAGAACGATAATATCAGGAAAATGAAACGATGCTTTCGCGTAAAGATGAATTCTAATCATGAAAAATGATTCACGAGACCCAAACACATTGGAATTATTTCCCGAAGTTATCGAAAACATTGAGAAAATTTTTGTCCCTGCCAAGGATAAAAGAAAAGTAAAACCTAAAATCAAGAATAGCCTAAGGAAAAAACTGATTAAAGAACTTAAAGTAATCTCAAAAAACCTAGAAGCTTGAATGTAAAGAGGCTTTAACACTTTCAATTATGATGAGTATAATTCCTGACCCGTAGAACCACGTCATTACTAAAAAGCAAGCACTAATCAGAACAAGCATAAATATTCTCCCAAGGAAATAGAAGAAAAATGGTATCGGTTTTGGGAAGAGAATAATTCCTTTTCTCCATCTGGTCGTGGACAAGCTTTTTCCATAGCCATCCCACCTCCTAATGTTACCGGCACCTTGCATATGGGCCACGCCTTTCAGCATAGTCTCGTAGATGCCTTAATTCGGTATCAGAGAATGAGAGGCAGAAATACTTTGTGGCAGATGGGGACTGATCATGCAGGAATAGCCACACAGATGCTTGTTACAGAGCAGCTTGCCAAAAAGGAAATATCAGCTACTGAATTGGGCAGAGATGCCTTTATCGAGAAAATATGGGAGTGGAAAGAAATATCGGGAAATACCATTTCAAGACAGCTTAGAAGGCTTGGGGCATCTTTACACTGGGACACAGAGCGATTTACCCTCGACCAAGGCTTGTCAGAGGCTGTAAATGAGGTTTTCGTAAGGCTTTTCGAAAATGGTCTGATGTACCGCGGGAAAAGATTAGTAAATTGGGATCCACAATTAAAAACTTCTCTGTCGGATCTCGAAGTCGAATCAAGCGAAGAAAAAGGTAGTCTGTGGCATTTTCGATACCCCCTCTCCGGAACAAAAAATCAGTTCCTTGTTGTCGCCACAACCAGACCAGAGACAATGCTAGGAGATACGGCAGTTGCAGTGCATCCGGATGACAAGCGATACCAAAACCATATAGGAAAAACTATTGAACTTCCGATCACTCAAAGAAAAATCAGTATTATTGCTGATCAATATGTGGATCCTGATTTTGGTTCTGGGTGCGTGAAAATAACTCCAGCTCATGATTTCAATGACTATGATATGGGGCAGAGACACAATCTGGAAGTTATAAACATTCTCAACGAAGACGGAACTCTGAATGAACAAACTCCAATCGAGTATCAGGGCCTAGACAGATTTGTGGCAAGGAAGAAAATTGTAAATGATCTTAGTCAATTAGGCTTAGTAGAAAAAATTGAAGATCACACTTCTGCTGTGCCTAGGGGAGAAAAAACCGGAGAAATCATAGAACCATATCTGTCCGATCAATGGTTTGTCTCTGCCAAACCTCTTGCCGAAAAAGCTATAGAAGTTGTTGAGCGAGGAGACATTAAGTTTGTGCCAAAAAATACGGAAAACATTTATTTTTCATGGATGAGAAACATACAGGACTGGTGCGTCAGCAGGCAACTCTGGTGGGGACACCAAATACCCGCCTGGTATGATGAGCAAGGCCATTTATACGTAGGGAGATCAGAGGAGGAAGTTAGAAACAAACATGGTATTGATAATGATGTAAAACTGACACGCGACCAGGACGTGCTCGACACCTGGTTCTCATCAGCTCTCTGGACTTTTTCCACACTAGGATGGCCAAAAAATACTAAGGACCTGGAAACATTTCATCCCACCACTGTAATGGTCACGGGTCACGACATTATCAGTCTATGGGTGTCGAGAATGATCATGATGTCAATCTATTTGCTTGAAGAGGTACCCTTCGGAAAGGTCTACGTCCATGGACTGATAACCGACGCAAATGGGGAGAAGATGTCGAAATCGAAAGGAAACGGTCTCGATCCAATGGACATAATTGAAGGGATATCCGTCGAAAACCTAGTGGAGAAAAGAACGAAAAACCTTATGCAGCCTAAAATGGCGGAAAGAATCAAGAAAAATACTTTAAAAGAATACCCAAAAGGAATATCGGCTTATGGAACCGATCCATTACGTTTCACATTTCAGTCAATTGCCTCGGGCTCAAAGACAGTAAGCTTTGATATCAAACGGGTCGAAGGTTATCGAAACTTTTGCAATAAACTCTGGAACGCGTCTCACTTTGTTTTGTCCAATATAGAAAATGTTGATCCGAAATTGATTTCCAAAGCCAATCAACTATCCGAAGTCGATAAATGGATTACATCAGAACTTCAAGATACTATTGGTTCGATCGAGTTAGCCATGGATACTTTTCGATTTGATCTCGCAACAAAAGCTATTTATGAATTCATATGGTCTGAGTTCTGCGACTGGTACCTGGAACTCACGAAACCAATATTACAGAACAAAGGGAAATCTGAAGAAGAAAGAAATTCAACTCGAAAGACACTAATAACTACCCTTGAGAAAATTTTGAGAATTGTTCACCCATTCATTCCATTTATAAGTGAAGAACTGTGGCAGAAAATACCGTTAGAATACAGGTCAGGGAACAATACCCTTATGACAGAAACATATCCTGTCAAAGAAAAAAAGCTTCTGGATTCTGAAGCCACGGAAAACGTTTTATGGCTTAAAGATGTAGTAACAGGTATCAGAAACATTCGCGGTGAAATGGATATTTCACCGATGAAAAAAATACCAATAATGATTTACGAAGGAGTTGATGAGGACCTAGCTAAATTAAAGATCTTTGAGCCGCTTTTAAAGTTTCTTATTAACCCCGAATCTATTGAATTTAAACAAACACAAGACAAGAAGCCTCTATCCGCAACAGCAATGGTTCGCGGCATGGAAATCTTGGTGCCGATGGAAAATCTTATTGACAAAGAAGCGGAGTTAGGAAGATTATCCCGCGAAATCGCTAAGAAAATAAAAGACTTCGACCTGACCCAGAAAAAACTAGACAACCCTGATTTTCTTGAAAAAGCTCCGGAAGATGTCGTAAAAAAAGAAAGGCAGAAAAAAGGTGAATTGGAAGAGATAATTAAAAGCCTGAAACTCAAGAAATCGGATATCTCTAATATCTGAGTGTTAGATATTTAGAACCAAAAAAAATTTGGACAGATATCCCCAATTTATGTTTTTATGTAAAACGTTCAATTTTTTAGACCGACGATAAAATACTAGAGGAAAAGTGGTTATGTCGGAAAGACATTCTGGGACGGTTAAATGGTTCAATGATGCTAAAGGTTTCGGCTTTATTGAGAGAGAAAACGGAGAAGATGTGTTCGTTCATTACCGATCTATATCTGGAGAAGGATTTCGCTCTCTCAAGCAAGGTTCAAAAGTGGAATTTACAATTTCTGAAACCGAAAAGGGGTTTCAAGCAGAAGATGTAACCGAGCTTTAAGCACACCACGACTTGTTCCTATCTTTGAAAAAGATAGGAAATATCAAATTCAAGTCTCTGCTATTAATAGCAACTTCCCAATGGTTTCGTTGGAAGCCATGAAACGGTGTGCTTCCTCTGCTTCCTGAATAGGGAAAATTTTTTCTATTACCGGTGATATCTCTCCGGATTCGAACTTTGGCCAGATCCTATCTTCAAGAGTTTTCATTAATTCGGCTTTTTCGAATAACGGTCTGCTTCTAAGGGTCGAGCCAATTATTCTTATTCGCTTAGTAAGCATTTCTGCCAGATTCAATTCAGTTTTACTCCCGCCCATAAGACCTATAATAACTAATCGCCCATCAATCGCCAGAACAGAAAAATTTGAAAGAAAATAACTTCCTCCTACAGGGTCAAGAATGACATCAAATCCTTTGGGCTCGGAAAATGCTTTAATACTACTCCATAGATCCTTTCTAGTCCTTACTGCTCCCCCACTTGCACCCAAATCGCGGCATCGCTTTAGTTTTGATTCTGCACCAACGGTTACAAAACACTCGCAACCAAATAACCTGCACAATTGAATCGCTGCTGTACCAACGCCACTTGCACCAGCATGTATTAGAACAGTTTCACCTTCGATTAATCTCGCTTCATGAAAAAGATTTAACCATGCCGTGCCAAAAACTTCAGGGATTCCAGCTGCTTGCTCAAGAGAAAAACCTTCAGGCACAGGCAAGGCACTGGTCTCATCAACCACAACGTACTCTCCGTAACCTCCTCCAGAGAGAAGAGCACAAACCCTGTCTCCTTCTTTGAATCGCCTACATTTTTTTCCTACCAGCTCGACAGTGCCTGAACACTCGAGACCGAGAATCGAACTAGTATTTGGGGGCGGCATATATAAGCCTCGTCGTTGCATTAGATCCGCACGATTTACACCAGCGCATCGAACTTTTATCAGAATCTCGTTTGGAGCCGGAACTGGTCTGTCAATCTCCTCCCAAGATAAATTCTGTTTCTGATCGACTATTATTGCCTTCAATAGGTTATCCCTTTTTCTTAATAATGTGGGGGAAGCTGAACCTCATCAACTAAATTCATGTTGTCTTCTATCTTTTTAAAGGTTTCTCTCATATGAAAGATTGATTTCTCTAGCGACTTTATTTTCTTTTGTTGGTAAACAAGTTCCGAATCCATTTTTTGAATAGTATCTTCTTGAAACGCGATCTTTTCTTCGAGGTCTTGTAAACGCTGCTCATATATTTTGTTCAAAATCTGAGCCTTATATTTACTCCGCGCGAGTGGAGCCATTCTTTGAGCTCCCTGACTGTGTAATCTCCGTAATGAACCATTGATGCAACTAGGGCCGCATCGGCCTTTCCCTTCGTCAGAACCTCTAAAAGGTGTTCAGGTTTTCCGGCCCCGCCAGACGCTATGACAGGAATAGAAACCGCTTCCGCTATCATTCTGGTAAGGTTAATTTCATAACCACTTTTAGTTCCATCTGCATCAATAGAATTAATCACTAATTCCCCGGCTCCCAACTCTTCACCTCTTAATGACCACTCCAGAGCATCAAGCGCAGTTCTTTTTCGACCTCCATCTATAACAACTTGGTATCCACTCGGAAAATCTCTAGAAACTGCGGCCTTAATTATATCTACTGAAAGAACAGTATTTTGTGTTCCAATCGCACGAGAACACTCAGAGATTAAGTCTGGCCGCCTAACGGCAGCAGAATTTACATTTATTTTTTCGGCTCCCGCCATAAGTAATCGATTAGCATCGTCAACATTCCTGATGCCACCCCCAACCGAAAAAGGAATATAGACTTGCCTTGCCACTCGTTCTACGACGTCCAGCATAATACCTCTATCATCACTAGAAGCGGTTATATCATAGAAAACCAATTCGTCTAGACCATCGTCATAATATTCTTTGGCCACCTTAACCGGATCACCAATATCTTTGGTATTAACAAATTTAACGCTCTTGGCCAGGTTCCCATCTCTTACGTCCAAACAGGCTATAATTCTTTTAGTCAGCATTAAGGGCTCCAATCAGAAAAAGCTTTCATGATCTTGAGTCCTAATTTACCGCTCTTTTCCGCATGAAACTGAGTAGCAAACAAATTGTCTTTCCCAAGGATAGAACAAAAACTTGAATCTCCATATTCAGTAGTGGCAATGACTTCCTTTTCATCAACCAGCTTAGCGCGGTAACTATGAACAAAATAAAATTGATCTCCGCTCATGATGTTCTCTACCATTGGGTGAGAACCAACAAGACTGATTGCATTCCAGCCGATGTGCGGAACCTTGATGTCCCCGACCGAAAATCTAAATCGTTCGGAAGCGCCTCCCACTAGGCCTAGACAGTCCTTATTGCCTTCTTCAGTATGATCCAGAAGGATCTGAAGCCCGAGACAGATACCCAGAACAGGCCTTCCTTTCTGCGCTACCTCGTTTAGGGCTGTATCTAGCCCTTTGTCTTTCAACGTAACCATAGCACTTTCAGCAGAACCAACAC
Source organism: Gammaproteobacteria bacterium (assembly GCA_002708765.1). GTDB lineage: Bacteria > Pseudomonadota > Gammaproteobacteria > Pseudomonadales > Azotimanducaceae > UBA9659. The sequence continues at coordinate 46,765 of PAPD01000032.1, forward strand.
CGGGGAATATTACTTTGTCAGCTCTAGACACTTTTTCCGGATCATCTGATATCAGTGCTGTCATACCTACTTTCTTGCATGCTCTCTGGACACTTTTCAAATTACCTGCATCATAATCTACGATAACAATCATATTTTCTCTCTTTCCACCCACTAAATTATATGCGAGGGTTAAATTGCAAGCTATAGTGCTGATTCTGAGCACATGAAATCGAAACCGTATACTTAACTTTTTCAAGAAAGAAGATGTTACTATTACTGGTGTGAAAGTCGAAATTCTCAAAGAATCGGATATTCCTGCACACCTTCAGGTGCTAAATCAAATTAAGAAGGCTCTATTATCTGAACAAAGTGCTGTAACAGAGCTCCTAATCGACACCAAGAATGCCTCAGCAGTTCTTGGTATAGATCAAACCGTTTTGGAAAAAGCTTTACGTCAATTAGAATTTCAAGGACTAGTCAGGCGCAAAACCGAAAAGAGCTTTACCCTAAATTCAGATGCAAATGCAAATCGTTACTCTGCCAGAGGAGTAAGCTCAGACAAAAAAGAAGTCCATGAGGTTGTGGATTCACTAGACCGAGGACTCTTCCCAGGAGCTTTTTGCAAAATCACCCAAGATTACCTCACAGGAAGAAAAGAATATTGCAACCTAACCCACTCGGATGGAGCGGGAACAAAATCTATCGTCGCATACCTTCATTATAAAGAAACGGGCGACGCTTCAGTGTTTCGAGGAATTGCGCAAGACAGTATCGTTATGAACCTAGATGATTTGATCTGCTCGGGAGTTAGTTCTTCGATACTCCTATCCAGCACGATCAACAGAAACGCAATAAATTGTCCCCAGGAAATAATCCAGGAAATTATTCTAGGATCTGAAGAATTTCTTCAATCGGTCAGGGACCTCGGAATAAATGTTAGATCAGGAGGAGGAGAGACAGCGGATGTTGGAGATTTAACTGGGACCGTTATAGTCGACTCTTGCGCAACTGCCATCATGGAAAGAAAGCAAGTAGTTCTTAATAATATTTCGGAAGACCTTGTCATACTGGGTCTTTCTTCAACAGGAAGATCTAAGTACGAAATGGAAGAAAATAGCGGGATAGGAAGCAATGGACTCACCAGCGCACGTCATGAACTACTTTCAAAAATCTATAAGGAAAAATATCCGGAAACAACTGATTTCAATGTCGATCCTGCGCTAACTTATTGTGGGATCTATCGTCTCGATGACGAACTGCCAGGCTCCTCAATGACTATTGGGTCAGCTCTGCTTTCACCAACGCGCACCTACGCGCCACTAGTTATAGCGTTAAGAAAATTACTTGGTAAAAATATTAAAGCGTTAGTGCACTGTTCAGGGGGAGGACAAACAAAATGTCTTCACTTTGGCAAGAAAATTCATTTTATAAAGGATAATTTATTCGAGATACCTCCTTTATTCAAAGCAATAAAAGAGCAGTCGAAAGTTTCATGGGAGGAAATGTACAAGACATTCAATATGGGGCATAGAATGGAAATATACTTGCCTTATGAATGTGCTGAAGAAGCGATTAGCGTAGCTGATACTTTCCAAATCAAAGCCAAGATAGTAGGACATACCGAAAGGAGCGAAAAAAACCGGCTGACCTTAATAAATAACACTAAGGAGGTTTTCTCTTATTGCTAGGGTTCAAGTTTACGCAGAAGTGACTGATAGAATTTGCCCACCACAGGCAAGGAATATGTTGATTTTCTCGCAACGAATCGAACAGGTCGATGCAACCCTTTTTCACCGAGATTTATCAGAATGGATTCATCTAGTTTTAAAGTTCTAGCTACACCAATGGGAACCAACCCATGCCCAAAACCAGCTATTGCCATTTGAGCAACGCTAAAAAAAGATTCTAGGGATACTTCCCTCTTTATTCTTAATCGCGAGACTTCATCTCTAAATGAACGCCATGCTCCCGAATAATCCTCAATAGTGATCACTCCCAGATCACCCACTTGAGGAAGGCTTATTCGAGAAAGTCCGGATGGTATTATTACCATTGGCTCCAGCGTTAGCACCTCGGATTGAAGATCGGTATCTAATCTGTCTGAGCCTGTACAAACTCCCACCATAAATTCGCCCGAACGAACTCTGTCAAGAACCACCGGCGTCCGATGAGTATGGAAAACAAACTTAGCGTCAGGCATTTCATGTTGAACTTGATGAAAAATACTGGGGCCCCAAGATGACAATATCGCGTCAGAAACCCCTATCACCAGTTCTCCCTTTGCGGCGACATCGTCTATGAAAAGGTCACGAAGCTCAGAAAGTATTGGAGAGATCTTGTCAACTAACCTTCTACCATAATGAGTGAGCTCTACACGGCGCCCTTTTTTTTGAATTAATGCCCGGTCATAGTAACGTTCCAAAGCGGAAATCCGCTTGCTAACCGCGGACTGCGTTATTCTCAGCTCAGTACTGGCCTCCATCATAGTCCCAGTGCGGGCAAGAATTAGAAGTGTTTCCAAGTTCTCGATCATAAATCAAGACAACAACATCGCTTTACTCCGAGGTTAGACCGTAACACAAATGATATATAAAAACTGGAGCGCAGACCAAATCATTCCTTCTCGGCTGCCTGAAGCTCATGCGGTTGAATAATAAAAAGCAGATCATTTTCATTTACCTGCTGGCCATTGGTCATATTAATTCGCGTTATCTCATAGCCTTGATCATCAGCGTAAACCGTTTTTCCTTCATTCGAGAAAGATTTTAAACTGATCGGAGTGAACATTTTCATAGCCTCCAGCTGACACAATATATCTTCAGAAGAAATAACATCTCCCTCATTCACGTATTCCGGTTCAGAAGGAGAAGGTGCACGATAAAATATACCGGCAGACGGAGAAAGAACTCTGAACTCGTTGCTTCCTGGAATTTTTAACATTTCTAAATTAACCGCCTCACTTATAGACCCGGACGCTTCTTCGATTTCAGCAGCCAAACCTTCGAAATCAGTTCTTTCTAAAAAATTAGCGAGATAACTAGTATCATATTCTCCGCTGAGAAAAACCTTATCCTCCAATATTCTTTTTATTAGAGGAATATTCGTAGAAATTCCATTGATGATGACCCCTTCTAGATAGCTAAGCATCTTCTTCACACTATCTTTTCTATTTCTCCCATAACTTATAACCTGAAGAATTAAACTATCATAAAATGGTGGAACAACTTTCCCTTCTGAAATCATAGAAATAGCTCTGACCCCACTTTGGTCTGGAAGAAAGAATTTAGACACCTCTCCTGGCGTAGGCTGGAAAGACACTTTTCCTTCTGCATCAATTACAAGCTTTTCCGCATTAACCCGCACTTCTAGTGCATAACCTTTTTCCCGATACTTGATATCTTTTATAGACTCGCCTTCTGATATCTGAAATTGCTTCTCTACAATATTCACTCCTGTAACGGTTTCCGTAACCGGATGCTCCACCTGCAACCTCGTATTCATTTCCATAAAGTAAACTGCGTTGTTAGGAAGATCATGGATAAACTCCACGGTACCTACACCAACATAGTCTACCGAATCTCCTATTTTTGCCGCATAGGATCTTAAAGCTGAATTCAGTTCCTTTGACAAAAGAACAGAACCCGATTCTTCCATAATTTTCTGATTGTTCCTTTGAACGCTGCAGTCCCTTATACCGATCACTTTTGTATTACCAAATCTATCTCTGAGTAGCTGAGCCTCAATATGCCTCAGACTGGTGACAAATTTTTCAATGTAGAGATCTCCATTTCCGAAAGCGGCTCTAGCTTCGGTTGAAACCTGATGAAATAAGCGATGCAACTGTTCTGGTTTTTCAACTATCTGTATTCCCTTGCCACCACCTCCGTGAACCGCTTTCAACATTACCGGGTATCCGATTTGCTCAGAAATTTCTGCCGCTCTTTCACTGTTATCGACAATCCCATGGCTTCCCGGCACGACAGGCACATCAATCGCCATGGTAGTATTTATGGCATTAGACTTATTTCCCATTGTTTCCATAGAAGCCACAGGTGGCCCTATAAAATTAATACCTTTTTGTCTGACAAGGTAAGCGAAATTCGGGTCTTCGGATAAAAATCCGATTCCTGGATGAAGCGAATCAACTTTCTCTGATTCTGCGATACTAATCACTGAAAGAGCATTCAGGTAACTCTCATCCGAAGTATTGCCGCCAATGCACACCAATGAATGCTTTGGGTCACCCCTAATCAAATCTGCGGCAAAGGAATCCATATCAGGATCCGACTGAATTAAAACTATGCTCTTTCCAAGCTCTTTAGCTCTAACAACTAAATTTACGGCTGTACAACCTCGAGCATGGATCAATGTCCTGTCAACTGGTCGAAATAAATCCTCTTCTTTAGGAACATTCTTTCTAACCAAAGGACTTTGAGCTACAAGTATCCCCGCCATTACACGATCTACTACTTGCTCGACACTCTCAGTGGGTAGGGGGATATCGGGATCTATATTACGCAGATCGGCATCATGAGATTCCGAAAACGGGTGCTGAACCAAACCGGCCATTGCACCAGCGGTAAGAGAGAGGTAATTGCTTAGCATACAGTTGTATGGAAGGTTTCTTTCCACTACCGCTTGACCCGCAAACGGCATTCTCGCTCCGGTCAGATAGTAGGTCTGAACTAAGGGATGCGTCACAAAGCTCGCCTGAGCTCCGCCAGTACAATGCCCAAAACCGAACACAATGATTGGAAGATCGTTATCCCTGACAAATCTAGTTATCCGGTCATTAACTACAGCCATTGTAAAAAGAGCAGCAGCTCCTTCCTTCGTTTGCATACCACCAGAAGATATAAAACAGATAATGGGCAATCTTTGAACAGCACACTCCACGAGTAAATTACAGAAGCGAGCACAATCCGAATTGTCTATGCTGCCGGCCTGGAAGGACACATTCGACAATACCAAACCTGCCCTATAACAACCATTTTCTGTGATGAAATCCCCTACTCCGGTTATCAACCCGTAAGGTTTCGTACCAGAATTGAGAGCGGATTCGATGGAAGGTCTGAACGTAGGAAAGGAACATGGGTTCGATGACATCAAGGTTTCATTAATTTCTACGAAATTCTCAACAAATTTCTTGAGGATCGTTTTATAGGACATCCGTAGCGATCGATTTTCTTCGTTGAGCATCTCGTTAAAAAGAAGATCACGATAAGCAATCGTTAGCCTGTTCCAAAAATCCTTCCTTCTCCCTATCCTAACCGGCTCTATGCGACCCTCAAATTTTTTCCCGGATTTTGTTGATAAGTAGTAATCAGGAAGGATCTTCTCAAAGAAAAAACTTACCACAACAAATAGCGTATCTGACTTGTCTTTATGAACTACCCGAATCCATTCCTCAACCGACTTAAGAAAAGATCCGCTACCAGCATAAGAGGCAAGTTCCTGCATCCATTCCGAAAATGATTGCTGTATCTCGGCTTCAGAAATAGACTCGAAAGCATTTAAATCCATGACCTCCTGTATAGATTTTTGAAGTAGTTTCTCAACAAATTCCGCAGGAATCTTCCTTGTTTCGTTCGCTTCACGAGCCATAGAAACCAGATTAGAAATCATGTTTTCGTAAGCCCTATCGAATAGAACAAGGTTCCTGCAAGTTTCAATAAATTGCTCGCGAACATCTTCGTTAGAAATGATATCTACTACATCCGTATCCTGGATAGATTTTTCCTCTGAGTTCTCTTCATTTCTTTCGATGTGAGACCATAGAGTTTCTTCTAGCATGATTCGATTAACTTCAATGAGAGAATGCTTGTCCGACGTTGCTAGCTTAGTAAGCGCCGAGGGTATAACCAGGTCAGCCATGCGGTTCGCCGTATATAGAGAATCCCCTTCAAGGATCATGTTCAATTCCGGCACTAATTGACTCTTTAAAGATGCTTCGTTCTTTTCATCAATATAAGAGAGATCAAACAGCTTTTTACCTTCGAAAGTGAAACGTTGCTTAAGCTCTTTGCGGAAACCATCATCGGATCGAGATAAAGCTTTTAGAAGCCCCTTGACATCTTTTATATGTGTCCCATTCAGAAAGTAACGTTTAGTTTCTGGGTTCTCAAGATACTGAATCAAGGCACTTAAATTATCTTTTGCATTCGCTTTCCAACGATTGTATAGGTGCAAACCGCAAACCAAACACAACTCTTTTACAGACGACGAAAAGTTCGCTTGAGGTTCTCCAAAAATCAATTGGGCTAGTCGTCCGCGCTCCTCCCCCAGAGCATCGCGCCTATCTAGGAAGTTTTTCCATGCCTTGTTCAGCACATCTTCATACAAAATCTTATCCGGGTCTTGCAACCAGCTTAAAAAAGCAGTGCGCCTTTCTCGATGAGTCCTTTCAGCAAGCTCGCCTTCCGGAAGTTCCGCTCCTGCCAGACGACCATATTGTGTAATCGTAGTGCTCTTGATTTTTCTCCTAAGCCCCAAATATCGGAGATATCGAAAAGCAACACCAAAAATATTGGGGTATTCTGTAGGAAAGGCTCTCAATTTTAAGGCAGAACCAGCGTTTATAAGCTCCTGGGACTCAGATTGGTTTAAATATCTAGCGATATTACGTTTGTAATGTTCTAGGACTTCTGGGTGATCAGCAACAAACTCTTTGGTGCTCTTCTCGATTGAAGATATGCCATCGAAAATAACGTTAACCAAATTTTTTACATTCTCAGTTTCACCAGGGTCAAAATCTATTACTCCATCTATATTCCCTTGTTTATATAGTTCGTATGAAGATACCCCTAAAGATTTTGCACATTCCTGCCAAGAAAGATTGTATCGTCTAACGAGACTAGCAAGCCCTTTTGGGTGAATGGTGTTAAAAACACCAGTACGCAATGAAAACAACAGATTACTAGCCGCTAGAGGGATAGCCCCTCCCGAATAACCCTGACCTATGATTATACCCAGAGTGGGGACATCTACATTACACAACTCCGCAATAAGCCGGGATATGGAATGAGCCTGGTTCCCCGCATTTGCTTCTTCATACGAATCAGCTCCCGGGGTATCCATCATCGTTATAATTGGTAGTGAACGTTCCGCATATTGGCTAGCAATATTCGCCGCTCTATTATGATGAACAGGGCCCCAAACGCCCGAATTATATTCACGATTCTGAGTAATAAAGCCGAAACGACGGGGGCCATTTTCGATATCGAACTCCACTTCAGCGCAATAAAGAGGTCCTTCTTCTTCTTCATTTGAAATCGGTAAACCTAACGACTTTATAATCTGCTTGCTGCCCTGGCGCTTTGATTCTTCAGTTGGAGCTACCGTCGCGGCAATGTACTCATCAACTTCCATACCTCTAAGGTTTTCCAAAGCACTTTCAATCTGCTGGTGTGTTAACAAGCCTGCAATAACAGAAGAAGGCTCCTTTCGAGGGAATAACGAAAAATCCTGGGAAAGAGCCTCTGCCTTCAAATAAAGCTGGTCTACTGAAGTGACAACCGAGCTCATTATAATTCTCTAAGAAGAAGACGAAAGTTGTCTGAAAGTATGTCTTCTTGCAACAAATTGAAAACCGAGAGCAGGTCTAAAGACGCATAGAAATATATCAATTTCATTTTAAAATCTAGTCAGCATACATATAGCGAATTAAAGATTCTGCCACACAAACAGGTTTTCCGCCGCCTTCTGTTTCTACGGTCACTTCCCTTTTTACCTGCACAGTATTTTCTCCTTTCAGTTCGGCTAAAAGAAACCTGTGAGAAGCTCTTACCCTGGAATTAACCGGCACCGGAGCAGGGAATCGGACTTTGTCCAGACCATAGTTTACTCCCATAAATACTCCGTCCAGAGCTTCTGGCTTAAGTGGTTTAACTGACTCACCCAAATGCACAATTAGAGACAGCGTCAAAAATCCGTGAGCAATAGTAACCTTATATGGAGAGAGCTCCGCAGACTTTTTAGGATCAATATGTATAAACTGATGATCGAGGGTTGCGTCTGCAAAAAGATTAATTCTTTCCTGATCAATTTGTAACCAATCTCCCACGCCCTCTTCCTTTCCTTCAACGGATTTATAAATCTCGAACGCCTTTTTCGCTTTTTCAGACATTTCCTTCCTCTCAGTTAGTAGCAATTAAATCTTTTTAAAACTCGCACCTAGTGAATATAATCTTCGTTGATCTGAAAAGATGTCTGCCCAGACAAAAACTGGCAGACTAACATGAAGAATCTAATCAATTACCTGCGATTTGAATACGCATAGCTTATAATGGTCACACTAAAAAACAAGCAAACTACGGGAAAATCGAATGAATGAGCCTGTCTATATAATAAATGGCGCTAGAACTCCTATGGGCGGATTGCAAGGCAGCTTGTCAAGTCTCACTGCAGTGGAGCTTGGTTCCGCCGCAATAGCGGAAGCAGTGAACAGGAGCTGTATAGAAAAGAAAGATGTCCAAGAAGTAATCATGGGATGTGTTTTGCCGGCGGGTCTGCGTCAAGGTCCTGCTCGCCAAGCCGCGATCGAAGCAGGGATTCCAGTAGAAACTGGTGCAAGTACTATTAACAAACTTTGTGGTTCAGGAATGAAGGCTACGATGTTTGCCTTCGATTCGATAAAAGCGGGTTCAAATCAGATAGTAATAGCGGGAGGAATGGAGAGCATGTCAAATGCTCCTTATTTGATCCCAAAAGCTCGAATCGGACTGCGAATGGGTCATGGAGAGCTACAGGATACCATGTTCACCGATGGACTCGAAGATGCCAAAACCGGAAGATTAATGGGATCATTTGCCCAAGAAGTTGCGGATGAATACCAACTTACCAGAGAATCCATGGACGACTTCGCCATAGGCTCTCTTGAAAAAGCCAAAGCTGCTATTGAAAACGAATCTCTATATCCTGAGATAGTCCCGATCACAGTTAAAACTCGAAAAGAGGAGGTTGTCATAACCGACGACGAACAACCTCATAATGCTAAAATCGAAAAGATAGCGAGCCTCAGACCAGCATTTAAGGAAGGAGGAACAGTTACCGCGGCCAACTCCAGCTCAATCTCCGATGGTGCTTCGGCTATGGTTTTAGCTAGCGAAACAGCGGTAAATAGTAATAATCTCAGCCCAATGGCAAAAATCTGGGGCCATAGCACAAACTCTCTTCATCCTTCAAAATTTACCTTGGCTCCCATAGGAGCGATTCAGAAGCTATTCGAAATAACTGGCTGGAGAAAGGAAGAAGTTGATTTGTTTGAGATTAATGAAGCGTTCGCAATGGTAACGATGCTGGCCACTAAAGAACTTGGAATAGATCCAAAAAAAGTAAATATCCATGGCGGTGCTTGCGCACAAGGACACCCTATAGGTTCTACTGGATCAAGGATAATAATCTCTCTAATTTACGCGCTACAGAAAACGGGGGGGAAAAGAGGAATTGCTTCTCTTTGCATAGGAGGCGGTGAGGCTACCGCAGTGGCCGTAGAGTTGCTATAGCGACAAACTAACTGCAAATCCGTACAATGTATCCTCTAAACAAAATCAGGAGAACTTTGTGTCTCGCCTGCCGGTAATAGTGAGTTTTGGAGGGGTTAACCCCGCTGGCAGAAGCTCGCTCCATCATGGCTATCGCAGATTAGTCATTGACCAGATTGGAATGGAGGGAAGGAAGAGAACCGTTGATTCCTTAAGAGCAATAATGAACAACCAGGCGCCAGATGGGGATACTGATGACTGGATTCTGAATCACACATTAATCCGAGAAATTGAAGCTAACCTTTTTGACAGTGACTCGATACCCATACAAAAGCGAGCAATTCTAGAGCCTCAAGAGAGATCAGGAACATCGTTCCTAATTAGAAAAAATCAGTGCCCCGCAGACATACCATCCAACTGGTTAGTCGAAGAATATAGTGACCAGCAATTAAGAATCGAAGTTAATGGTGCTCTAGATGTTCTGATAGCAGACAAAACATCATCTAAGGTTTTGTCAGCAGGCCAATTGCCATCAGGTTTTGATCCCGCTCAACTCTATCAATCTAGAAATCATCCGAGAGGCCTTCAATTAACAATTTTTGCTGCTTCTGATGCACTCGGGGCCCTAGGGGTTAGCTGGGATGAAGTTAAAAAGAGAGTTCCACCAGATCAGATCTCCGTTTATGCAAGCAGCGCGATGGGACAACTGGATACAAACGGCTCTGGTGGACTACTTCAAGCTGCACTGAAGGGGAAAAAAGTTAGCTCAAAAAACCTACCTCTAGGCCTAGCAGAAATGACAGCAGATTTTGTAAATGCCTACGTGCTTGGCAATGTGGGAACAACTGGAGCAAATATTGGCGCATGTGCAACTTTTCTTTATAACTTGAGACAAGGAATCCAGGATATAAAATCTGGCAAATATCGTGTTGTTGTGGTCGGAGCTAGTGAAGCACCTCTCACCCCCGAAGTAATCGAAGGATATAGAAAGATGGGCGCATTAGCAGAAGCTGACGCGTTGGCAAAAATAGACAATATAAATAGGGATAAAATAGATCATCGAACGGCTTGTCGGCCGTTTGCAGAAAATTGCGGATTCACCCTATCGGAGGGATCGCAATTCATAATTCTTTTTGACGATGAACTAGCTGTGGAACTAGGAGCAGATATTCATGGAGCGGTCGCTGACGTTTTTGTAAATGCAGACGGATTCAAGAAATCTATTCCGGGACCAGGAATAGGAAATTACCTAACTGTTGGAAAAGCAATGGGGCTGATTCGCTCAATACTTGGTACTGATTCACTTAAAAACAGATCCTATATTCAAGCGCACGGAACGAGCACTCCTCAAAATAGAGTCACAGAATCGCACATTTTCAACAAATTAGCTGGAGCTTTCGGCATAAAGAAATGGCCAGTCGCGGCTATAAAAGCTTACGTCGGTCATTCTCTAGCTTGCGCCTCAGCCGATCAACTGATTGCTTCTCTCGGAGCATGGAAGGAAGGAATTATTCCTGGGATTATCACTTCCAAAGAAATTGCTGATGATGTTCATCGGAACAATTTGGATTTTCTCCTAGATCACAAAGAGATCGATAAAGAAAATATGGATTCCGTCTTCATAAACTCCAAAGGGTTTGGAGGCAATAACGCAACCGCGGCAATTTTATCTCCATCGATAACAAAAAAAATGCTCGAACGGAAACACGGCACATTGGCTCTAAAAAAGCACAAAAACAAACTTCAAACTGTCCAAAAGAAAATCGAAGATTACGATAAAAAAATGATAAGAGGAGAGATGCTTCCAACTTATAAATTTGGTGAAGGGGTTATTGAGGGGGAAGAACTCGGGATCTCGGAGAAATTTATATCCATGCCAGGCAACAAAACGGGAGTCTCACTCAAAGTCGAAAACCCTTTCCCCGACATGACAGATGGTACGGACTAACTATTCAATTTCCCTTGTACTGCGAAATTGAATCTGAGGCCACCTTTCTTCAGTTAACGACATGTTTGCTCTAGTCGGCGCCAAATAGGTTAAATAGCCACCCCCGTCCATAGCCAGATTCACCTCTGATTTTCTTTTAAAATCTATCAATGCTTTTTCATCATCGCAGTTTACCCAGCGAGCGCCCGAAATAGTTACTGGCTCATAAGAGCAGTCTACGCCGTACTCTTCCTTTAAACGAAACGCTACCACATCAAATTGGAGAGTCCCTATGGCGCCCAAAATAAGATCATTCCTAACAAGCGGCATAAATATTTGAGTGGCTCCTTCTTCCGAAAGTTGTTTCAGACCTTGTCTAAGCTGTTTGCTCTTTAACGGATCTTTAAGAGAAACACGTCGATATAACTCCGGAGAAAAATGAGGTATCCCTTGGAATTTTAAATCTCTACCATTTGTGAAGGTATCTCCGATCTGGATAGTTCCATGATTATGCAATCCAATAATATCACCAGAATATGCATTCTCTGCAGCTGTTCTATCTCCAGCCAGAAAGGTCACTGCATCACTAACACGGATTTTTTTCCCGGTCCTAACATGCTTCATCTTCATGCCTTGAGAATATAACCCCGAGCATACCCTCATGAACGCTATACGGTCTCGGTGCTTCGGGTCCATATTAGCTTGTATCTTGAACACGAAACCGGAAAAATCTTTTTCCTTCGAATCTATTTCACCCAGATGAGTTTCTCTTGACTGAGGAGAGGGGGCGTGTTTTACAAAATCATCTAGCAATTCTCTTATTCCAAAATTTCGTAAAGCAGTCCCAAAATAGACAGGCGTAAGATTTCCCGATAAATAAGCTTCGCTATCAAAAACATTAGTTGCTCCACGGACCAATTCCACCTCTTCAGAAAAACTCTCTATATCGCTCAAAAGAAGGCCTTCTGCTTCATTTGATACCAAACCTCTAATTTTCTCAGTTCCAGCAATACTGTCATTTTTCCCTGACTTAAAGACATGAATCATATCTTTCTTCAGATCGTACAATCCTTTTAATCTGCTAGCCATTCCGATTGGCCAGTTAATGGGAGCACAAGAAATATTTAAAACCGACTCGATTTCATCTAGAAGTTCGATAGGATCTCTTATTTCTCGATCAATCTTGTTAACAAAAGTAAATATTGGGGTTTTCCTCATTCTGCAAACTTCCATTAACTTGATCGTTCGATCTTCAACCCCCTTAGATCCATCAATAACCATTAAAACAGAGTCAACAGCAGTTAACGTCCGATAGGTATCTTCAGAGAAATCTTCATGCCCAGGGGTATCCAAGAGATTGACTACGCAATCCTTGTAAGGAAACTGCATTACAGAAGTAGTAACAGAGATGCCTCTTTGTTTTTCCATCTCCATCCAATCAGAGACCGCATAACGTCCAGTTTTTCTTCCCTTAACCGTACCAGCTAACTGAATAGCTTTCCCCAGAAGAAGCAGTTTTTCGGTTACGGTAGTCTTTCCCGCATCAGGATGGGAAATAATCGCAAACGTTCGACGTTTTTCAATTTCTTTTTCAAACATGTTGATCAGTAAAAAAGCTCGGCACCTAGTCAATCAATTATAACAACTCTTTTCCAAATACTAGTGCATCCTCTCGGTTTATTGAGGCAGGGTAGTAATTTTCCCGTCTGCCTATCTCGTTAAAGCCCATCGCTTCATATAGTTTGACAGCGATCGAGTTCGATGCCCTTACTTCGAGAAACGTTGACTCAGCGCCCTTGGTTAGAGCGACAGACAGAATGTGGTCAAGAATTTTTCTTCCAAAACCGCGCCCTTGAAAGTCGGGATGGACACACAAATTTAATACGTGAGATTCCTTAGCTGCACAGGACAAAATCGCATGACCCGCGATTTTTTTCTCAGAAATCACCCAACATTCATCTCCTTTGCAAAGGCAGCCTTTAAAGATGCCTTCACTCCAAGGAAACTTGTATGCTTCCCTCTCATTTTTTAGAACTGATGGAAGATCTTCCATCACCATTTTACGCAATATAAAGGTCATTACGGACTCCCCCACCGAAGCAGGATGTCCATTGCACCCATTTTCTGTTGGGGAGAGTATAGAAATTCTTCTAACGACCTAACCAACAAAACTTCAACGCCCTCTATCGTCTTTTCTTCAAGATTCTCCATCTCTTTGAGCTCGGGGAAGAATTGTTTCCAAATGACGCCGAACAACAATATCTTAGTTATTCCATTTGACATAAAGTCCCTTAGCTCAGAGAAATCTGATTCCGAATAACCGTCCATGAGAGCATCTGCTGTGGAGGGAAAAAGAAATCGGGAAAATTTTCCAGTTTTAGGTTCACAACCAACGGACCTAGCGATGTCAGTCCAAAAATTTGTTAAAGAGCTCAAAATTTCTCTGTCCTCCACAATTATTCGGAATTCCTCGAAACTAATCATCAAAACATTTTTCCGCTCAACTATAGGGATATTTTTTTCGGCTTGGCCGAGGGTAGATCCTAAACCCGAGCCCCGATAAGAGATAGATTTTCTAGATCGCCATTCCTCAACTCCCAAAGCTCTCAAATAATCGGATCTATTCAATTGATTTTGATTCCCTTAACAAGCATCACCACAAGTTTCGCCAAGACGTATTTTCTATAAAAATTCATTTCAAATAGGATATCACATTTATAGGAACTCAAATCTGGTTTGCCTTGCCTAGCCATCGATGCATAGCAAGTTTCATGCGCCATATTCTGGCCGGTTGATAAAGATCTTCCGACATCAAACTGGTGGACGACCAAGGGCCTCTAACCCTATAACTGCAATCCAAGTCTTTACAAATTGGATTTCCCAGTTTTCGCCTGCCGTCACTCCCTTTAACCTCAATCATAAAAAAGGCAGTCCCTTGAGCTCTGTGCACATAGTGACACCAGGAACACATCTCCATTCTAACCCTCCCTGATTCGCTTCCCCTGGTCCGGGTCAATTTTACTCCTCGCAACCTACCGTCGACGGGCGATTCAAAAACGACATAGCCAAGGGTACCGCTCGGGTGAATCCATCCAAGATAATCTAAATTACTCCATACTATCGCCGTAAGATCAGGTATGTATAGGTTCTGCTCGGTTAGGAACAACAACTTGATAGCGGTATTATTGAGCGCCAGCATTTTAATAAGATACCACTGGTTTCCGCCCTTGAGAATAAAGACAGCCAAGCGAAGTGGTTTATTATCTTTCTAGGGTAACTCCTAGCTCTCTATTGCGATGAGGACTGAGCTTGAAGATAGTTCTGAATACCCATATCTTTTATAAGTGATTGTTGAGTCTCGAGCCAATCAACATGCTCTTCTTCATTTCCAAGTATTTCTTGCAATAAATCACGAGTTATATAATCTTTTTTTGATTCACAAAATTCGATCGCCTCTCTCAGCAAGGGAATAGCAATCATCTCTTGTTCTAAATCACATGAAACAATTTCTTCTACAGTTTCTCCAATCAGTAATTTCCCCATATCTTGCAGATTTGGCAATCCATCAAGCATTAGAACTCTTTCTATCAAAGTATCAGCATGCTCCATTTCTTCTATGGATTCCTGCTTTTCTTTTTCAGCGAGCCTTTTGAATCCCCAGTTCTCCAGCATTTTTGCGTGCAGAAAATACTGATTGATAGCCGTTAATTCATTTCGAATTACTTTGTTTGCGTAGCTGATCACTTTTGGGTCCTGTGCTTTCATAATCTTTCTCTATATTCTTTTTTTTCATTCTATTGCAAATACTGCCAGAAATAAAATTTTCCTTTAAAATCAATAATTTGAGAATGATTTTCGTCCTCAAAAGCTATTAGGAATTAAGTTGAAATCAAGAATCATTCCCATTTACAATGACTAAATGATTGTTTGCTTATGTGAAAATATTAATTCTCGAAAAATTCAAGAGTGCTTTGAAGCTGGAATGACACTCGAAGAGATTAGATTTAGACTTGGATTAGGTAATCAATGTGGCAGTTGTCTGGAAGCTGCTGAAAAAATGATCCGGACAGAGGCCTCCAATACCATAGAGAAACTAGCTATTGGATAACAACAAAACCTATTAGGTAAAATCAAAGTAAAAACAATCCAGCAAGTCATGCAATGCTAAATAAGCTAAGAGGCGACTTTATTTCTAAGAGTCAAAAAAGGCTTTTCAATGATCAGGTATGAGAGGCCGGCAACAAAAAATGACACTGAAAAGAAAGCCAAGACCAAATATTCTGAATCGATTTCTCCTTTCCAAGTTTTCAAGTAGTCAAAAACCAACATATGCCAAAGATAGTTGCTGTAACTCGTAATGCTAACAAACGAAATCAACTTCAAGGGCACGATAGGAAACTTTAGGTCTATGGAAAACAAAAAAATTATGGTCAGTCCTGCGACAAACCCCATCAAAGGGTAAAAAATACAAAAGTATAAAACCGTTGAAGCGCCGTCCAAAATATTGCCAGAGGCTACTTGATAACTGAATAGCGTGACTAATAATAGAGAAATTAATAGGCAGAAGAATAGGGTTTTTATTCTTCTATTCATTGCACTCCTAAGATCTAATCTATGCTGCATGTAAGCAATCAATACTCCTATCCCCAAGCTTCCAAAACGAAAGGTAGATTTTCGCACCTCATTCTCAAAACAACTTAAAGAATCAACGTTATTAGAGCAGGAGAAATACTCTTGCATTGGGTAGACGATGGAAAGACAACAAAGGAACAAAGCAGAAAGAAGAAAGGCGGATCTAGGGTAAAAGAAGGAAAAACCAATCACCAATAACGGAAACATTAGATAAAACCATTCTTCAATAACCAAAGACCAGCTAACAGGCATCAAGTTCCAATTCCCCAGTACTAAATCCTGGAGAAAAAAGAAATAAAAAAAGTTTACTTCATCAAAGATAACCCAGACGAAGAGAAGAACGGAAAAATAGGCAGGAAGGGTTCTCAACCAACGACGAACCCAAAAACGAAAGAGCGAAGACGAATTTATTCCGGAATCAAAAGACTTTAAAAGGATGGTGCCAATTAAGAACCCACTTAGAACAAAGAATAGCTCCACACCAAACTTTGCCCCTATCGTCAAAAAAAAATAGGTCCCAGGTTCTCCAACCAAGTATCTGGCGTGAGAAAATAAAACTAATACTATTGCAATAGAACGCGCTATATCCAAGCCAATATGTCGCGTTCCAGAAAAATCAGACACTTTGGGGACGCCACTAGAAAATTTGTTCATTATATACCCAATGAGGGAACTCCAAAGGACCAATATTAATGTCCGTCGACGATAATCCAAACAAAAGCACCAACTTTTAGGTTTTTTCTTTTTGACCAAAAAAAACCTGGTGACTACAATCACCAGGTTTTCAGTATCAATGCCTGACAATGTCCTACTCTCACATGGGAACTCCCACACTACCATCGGCGCTGAGCAGTTTCACTTCTGAGTTCGGAATGGAATCAGGTGGTACCTACTCGCTATAGTCATCAGGCAAACCGTTATGCTGAGCGAATCAGATCAAATCCAATTCAAAAATCAGCAATTCTTAAATTAATGTATAAAGTGAAAAGTCAAACAACATCCTATTCCAAGCTATTTATCCATAACTAAAATAAGGCTCAAGTTATATGATCAAGCCTCACGAGCAATTAGTACTGGTTAGCTCAACGCCTCACAACGCTTACACACCCAGCCTATCAACCTCGTAGTCTTCGAGGGCTCTTTAGGGGACTCGA
>PAPD01000033.1 GCA_002708765.1 Gammaproteobacteria bacterium
AAAGAAAAAAAAGAAAAAAGAAAAAGATATCGCAATCAAAAGGCCTCGAGCTTTTGTTATTGATTTTAAGGGAGACATCCAGGCCTCTGCGGTAAGTTCATTGCGGGAAGAAATAACTGCGGTTTTAGCGGTAGCAGAAGACGACGATGAGGTGCTTATTAGACTCGAAAGCAGCGGAGGCGTTGTTCACGGGTACGGGCTCGCGGCTTCTCAGCTTCAGAGGGTTCGTAATAGTAATATCGCTTTAACGGTTTCCATTGATAAAGTGGCAGCGAGTGGCGGTTATATGATGGCTTGTATTGCGGACACCATTATCTCGGCCCCTTTTGCGTTAATCGGCTCAATAGGTGTTGTAGCTCAGATACCCAACTTCCATAGGTTGCTTAAGAAAAACGAAGTTGATGTGGAGCTAATTACAGCTGGTGAGTTCAAGCGAACGCTGACTTTTTTCGGAGAAAATACAGACAAAGGAAGAGAAAAATTTGCGGAAGAGCTTGAGGACATTCACCTGCTCTTTAAAGAGTTTGTTACAGAAAACAGGCCATCAGTTTCCATCGAAGAGGTCTCGACTGGTGAGGCATGGTTTGGGGTTCGAGCGCTTGAGCGACAATTGGTAGATCAGCTAAAGACGAGTGATGAGTACATTCTTGATCTTTGTGAAGAAAGAGACGTTTTCCAGGTGCAGTACATTGTTAACAAAAATAAGCTCGAACGTTTGTTTGATCGATTGACGAAGTTGGGACGAACAAGGCTTGAAGAAGAATTTAACGAGATCAGTAATTTTGTCAGGTAGAATAGAGGAGATATTTCAATGACTACTTTCAATGCTTTCTGGGTTGAAAAGGAAGATAAAAAAATCGATCATCGGGTAGTAGAGCGATCAGTTGATGATCTTCCTTCGGGTGAAATATTGATAAAGGTCAAATATTCTAGCCTCAATTATAAGGACGCTCTTTCTGCTAAGGGAATGCCGGGCGTAACCAGAAATTACCCTCACACACCTGGGATCGACGCCGCCGGAATAGTTGAAGAATCGAATACCGAGAACTTTAAAAAAGGTGATTCAGTTATAGTTGTTGGGTTTGATCTGGGAATGAATACTTCTGGAGGCTTTGGAGAGTACGTAAGGGTGCCGTCCGATTGGGTCTCGCCGCTTCCGTCGGGAATGTCCTTGCGGGATAGTATGATTCTTGGAACTGCCGGATTAACAGCAGCCTTGTGCTATGGAAAGCTATTGTCGATGGGTGCGAAGCCTGGTGACGGACCCGTTTTAGTGACTGGGGCTACTGGAGGAGTCGGCTCCGTCGCTGTTTCTTTGCTCTCTAATCAAGGGTTCGAGGTCATAGCGGCTACAGGCAAGGACCAGAGCCATAAATACTTGACTGGCTTGGGTGCGAGATCAGTTATTTCAAGAGAAGATCTTGAGCAAGAAGACTCTCGTCCAATGGGTTCGCCGAAGTTCGCTCATGCCGTTGATACCGTTGGAGGAAGAATCCTAACTAATGTTTTAAAGAGCCTTTCTTATGGAGGGAGCGCTGCGATTTGTGGTCTGGTTGCTTCTCCAAGTTTTGATGTAACAGTTTTTCCATTCATTCTTCGGAACATAAATATTTTGGGTATAGATAGTGTAGAGTTGCCATTGAATAAAAAGACAATGGCTTGGGAAAAGCTCGCTAAGGATTGGCAGGTAAAAGACCTTGAGAGGATGGTCAAAGAGGTAACGCTTGAGGATTTGAGTTTGGAGATAGAACGGATTTTTAATGGTGAGGTTATGGGTCGAACTTTGGTAGTTTTGTGAGTGGAGATCATTAACTTTTGACTTTTTTTCTTGGTTTTTTGTTTTTATGCTTTATGCAATGGACTTTTAAAAAGATCGAAAATTTGACCGCCGAGGCCTTTTGGTAAATCTGGGTTTTACTGGAATTGATCTAGGTTTGTCTCTAGCCCTACCCCGAGGTGAAAATAATGAATGAAGATAATGAAGATAGAAACCCTGACTCCTTTGTAGACTCAGTGTCTGCAGTTTTGCTCGTAGTGATTCCTACAGCGACTGTAATCTATTGGCTTTCGGGTTTGCCGACTAGCTAGATACTAGGTGCACAATACCAACCACTAGAAGAACGAATACTAGGGTGAAAATGATTCCAGAAAGTATAAATAATAACGGGTCCTCCGAAGAAAAATCTCGTTCCCGATTCTTTGATGATTGAACCCCAAATGCAGTTGCGGCGGTGCTAAACATTACCTGAGTTAAGGTAAGTTTCTTTTTTGGTTTTTCATCATGGTTTTTCATTTTTGTTCCTTAGCAACTGGGGCAGTTTGGTGCGATATCCTAAAATAATTATGACAGGAAAATTAATCGAAAAGGTAAGATTCTTTGATTTCGCAGTATTAATCGAAAGTTCATATGGGAGTGGGTTTCGAGAAGGCGATAAATTAGTTAAACTTCAGACCATAGACCTTGGAAATTAGGAAATGATAGAGATAACGTCGTCGGCTCAAGCTTACCTTTTGGATTTGCTGAACAAGCAAGAAGAAGAAGGGGTTAGTATCCGAATTCATACAACTGATGGTGGGACCCCTAATGCAGAAACCTGTATTGCCTATTGTCGTCCTGGCGAAGAAAAAGACGGGGATGAATATGTCGAATATGAGGGCTTTAATGCCTGGATAGATGCAAAGAGCCAACCTTTTCTGGTTGATGCTCTTGTAGATTATGGGGAAGACCGGATGGGCGGACAGCTCACCATTAAGGCTCCGAACGCGAAAGTCCCTCAAGTTAGTGATGATAGTTCGATAGAAGAGAAAATTAACTATGTTCTGCACAGCGAGATTAATCCCGGGCTAGCTGCTCACGGTGGGATGGTAAATCTTGTAGAAGTTGTGGAAGAAGTGGCTGTGCTCCAATTCGGAGGAGGTTGCCAGGGTTGCGGGATGGTAGACACAACTCTCAAAGAAGGAGTAGAAAAAACTTTGCTTGAAAGTCTACCGCAACTAAAAGGTGTCCGGGATGCTACAGATCATACGGTGACGGAGCACGCTTATTTTTAGGTTTTTAACGTTGTCTTAGGCTTAACGAGGTTGTTAGAAAAGCTCCCGGTTTGGCAGGGTTTCTTTTACCCTTTCTCTTAGCTCGCGAATCATTTTTTCTGTCGTTTCCCAATCGACGCATGCATCAGTCACGGACACACCATATTCCAGATTATTCAAATTCTCCGGAATTTTTTGATTTCCCCAGTTTATGTTGCTTTCGATCATTAATCCGACTATGGATTGGTTTCCTTCAGCAATTTGGTTGGCAACGTCAGCCATCACTAATGGCTGCAGCTTCGGATCTTTATCGGAGTTAGCGTGGCTGCAATCGACCATTATATTTACCGGTATTTTTGCGTTCGAAAGCTGTTCTTCGCAAAGGCTAACGCTAACCGAATCATAATTAGGACGATCTCCTCCTCGGAGCACGATGTGCGCGTGTTTATTACCTTTGGTATGGATAATAGAAACTTCTCCCTCTTTATTGATACCAAGAAAGCGGTGAGGAGCTGAGACTGATTTTAAAGCATTAATAGCGACTTCAAGCCCTCCATCGGTACCATTTTTAAACCCTACGGCGGAGGACAGTCCACTTGCCATTTCTCGGTGAGTTTGAGATTCCGTTGTCCTGGCTCCGATAGCGCTCCACGAAATCAGGTCCTGCAGATATTGCGGTGTTACGGGATCTAACGCTTCGGTAGATGCTGGGAGGCCCATCTCTGCCAGATCTATGAGAAGCTTTCTTCCTCGGTTTAGTCCTTCAGCAATTTTAAAAGAGTCATCCATAGTCGGATCATTTATTAGCCCTTTCCAGCCTGTTGTAGTGCGAGGTTTTTCAAAATACACTCGCATCACCAGTAGTAGGGAATCACTGACTTCATCGGATAGATTTTTTAGTCTGGAGGCGTAGTCAATAGCTTCCTTTGTGTCGTGAATGGAGCACGGACCTACTATAACAAAGAGTCTGGGATCCTCTCTTTGTAGTATCTTTTTTATGGTGTCCCTACCGCTGTGTACTGTGTGAAAAGCTTCCTTTGAAGCAGGAATCATTTCCTTCAGTTGCGCAGGAGAGACAAGGGTTTCTTCACTCATAACATTAAGATCACTTAGTGTTTTTTCGCTCATCTTTTTTCCCCAGACACTATGACTTCCCATTACCCAGATTCTAGTAGCTTATTTTAGCCCGCATCAGATCTAATATTCCGGTTCAGTAACAAAGACATAACTCCAGTCAGTCTTTCTCAGTCTCAGCCAATTCGCTAGGTGCTACTGTTTTAGTTAGTTCCAAGTACTTTTTCATAGGGCCGAAATGATAGCTCCCTCGTCAAGGATTGCAAGTGACAACATCGCCGCTGAAGGATAATATCCGCATTTATTTGTAGACGGCGAGTTTCTCTTCTTGGATTTTGATCTTTCTTTCTTCTCTTTGCTGGTACTGCTCGCTATAGGTCTTGTGTCCGGCTGCTTAAATACCCTTGCCGGAGGTGGGAGTCTTATTACATTGCCCGCGTTGATCGCGCTAGGACTGCCAGCTGATATAGCGAATGCTACGAACCGGCTAGGGATTTTTGCTCAGTCCATTACAGGAGTAAAAGGTTTCGATTACTATGGACAGTTAGATCGGCGAGCTATCTTTGGCTTATCTGGTCCCGTGATATCTGGAGCCGTGCTGGGTGCTTTTGGTGCATCGTATATGCCTATCTGGCTACTGGAACCGGTTCTTTTATCTGTAATGATAGGTATAGCCCTATTATTAGCTGTTCGCCCAGAAATTTTGGTTTTCGAATCTGGGCAGAGACCTCTAGGCCTTGGAGACAAACCTATGGCTGGGTTCTGGTTATTCTTAACAGGTCTTTACGGAGGGTTTGTTCATGCCGGAATCGGGTTTATTCTCATAGCGGTCCTGGCGGGATCTTTGAGATACGACATCGTTAGAGCGAATGCTCTCAAGGTAGTTTTTACGGCGCTGTTCTCCTTGGTTGCCATTATAATATTTGCTTTTCGTGATCAAATCTGGTGGATTCCAGGCTTGGCGCTTGGTTTTGGCAGTTTCCTGGGAGCTCTTCTGGGAGTCAAGTTCACGATACAATTAAATGAAAAAGTGTTGAAGTGGATTCTTCTTGTTATGGTGCTTAGTCTTAGTGGGTATACCATTTTTGACTAGTTGACTTCTAAGGTTTAAAAAGATCGTATGAATATGGAAGCCGATAAATTTCCTGGTAATTTTATTAGAGCCCAGATAGAGAAAGATGTGCTTGGTGGCAAGAATGAGGGTCGTGTGCGGACAAGATTTCCTCCCGAGCCGAGTGGGTATCTCCATATTGGCCACGCGAAGGCACTTTGTCTTAGTTTTGGGTTGGCTGAAGATTTTGGTGGATTCACCAATTTGCGCTTTGACGATACTAATCCCCTGAAAGAGAGTTCTGCCTTTGTAGAGAAAATTAAAGAAGACATAGCTTGGTTAGGTTTTCGATGGAGAATAGAGTGCAGAGCGTCTGATTATTTCGTGCAGTTATACGAGCTCGCTGAAAAGCTGATTCTCGATGATAAAGCATATGTGGATTCCCTGACTTCGCAAGAGATAAGAGAATATCGTGGGACCCTTACTGAGCCGGGGAAGGATAGCCCCTACAGAAATAGGCAGGTTGGTGAAAGCCTGGATTTGTTCCGGAGAATGAGAGCTGGAGAGTTTGCGGACGGCGAGCACATACTGAGGTTGAAGATCGATATGGGTTCTCCGAATCTTAACCTGCGCGATCCGGCTATATATCGAATCAGGCACGTTGATCACCATGAAACCGGAAGTGAGTGGTGTATTTACCCAATGTATGATTACACGCATTGCATTTCGGATTCTATTGAAGGAATCACTCATTCACTATGCGATTTA
Source organism: Gammaproteobacteria bacterium (assembly GCA_002708765.1). GTDB lineage: Bacteria > Pseudomonadota > Gammaproteobacteria > Pseudomonadales > Azotimanducaceae > UBA9659. The sequence continues at coordinate 5,924 of PAPD01000033.1, forward strand.
AGTTTTGAGGACCATCGACCCTTGTATGATTGGGTCTTGGATGAATTAAACATGCCTTGTCATCCTCAGCAGATTGAGTTTTCCCGACTGAATCTTCAGTACACCGTTATGAGTAAAAGAAAACTGCGACAGCTAGTTGACGAAAATTTGGTTGATGGCTGGGATGACCCACGATTGCCGACCCTTTCAGGTCTTAGGCGTCGCGGGTTTACAGCATCGTCGATCCGTGACTTTTGTCAGAAAATCGGAGTTACAAAAAGTGAAAACAATGTCGAACTTGCTTTATTGTATAGTTGTATAAGAGAAGAGTTAGAGAATACAGCTCCTAGGTCCATGGGTGTTCTCCAACCAATTAAGCTGGTGATAGAGAACCTCGATGAAGATGAAAGGATTCAGCTTCAACTGGCGAATCACCCTAAAGACGAATCTATGGGTTACAGAAGTTTGAATTTTTCCCGAGAGATATATATAGATCGTTCCGATTTTCGAGAGGAAGCCAACCGGAAATATAAACGTCTGGTTCTAGGGGGAGAGGTGCGTTTGCGCTACGGTTTCGTTATTAAAGCAGAAAAGGTAGTAAAGAATGCTCACGGTGAAATTCAAAAAATCTTGTGCAGTTGTGATCGGGAAACCTTAGGAAAAAATCCGGTAGGCAGGAAAGTCAGAGGTGTGATTCATTGGTTACCGGTTCCTGAGGCTGTCCCTGCCCAATTTAACGTTTACGAGAATTTGTTTTCGGTTGACTATCCCGACACTGATCCTAGGGAATATCGAGAACTTTTAAACCCGAATTCACTTAAGATATATAATGGTTTTGTAGAGCCGAGGCTCGAATTGGCTGGGCCGGAAGATCGTTTTCAGTTCGAGAGGGAAGGATATTTTTGCATAGATTCGAAGTATTCAAGGCCAGATGCTCTGGTCTTGAATAGGGTAGTTGGCCTGAAAGATTCATGGACAAAAATGGACCAGGCTTAGCTTCTGGCAAAAGAGGATATTTTTTAGGTGCTTTTTTTTTTGTGTCCTCTAACTATCCATAAAGGGTCTCCTTGTTTTGGAGATCGGTCAATAAACTCGGTGTTTCGAAATCCGGTTTTTTCCAGGTAGTCGGTTACAAGGTCTATTCGTTCCTTGGCACTAAGGACCTGAAAGGCATATATCGCTTTAGTAGGAAATAGCCGGTGCGACATCATTACCAGGCATTGCCCTCCCGGTTTAAGTAGCTGAAATATGCTCCGAAAGACTTCGTAAGGTCGGGTAAGGTACTGGATTGAAACAACGATGGTCGCTATATCAAAACTGGATGTTTCCAGGGGGATGTCCGGAACACTATTCAGATTATGCACTAAATATTCATCTAGTTGTTGGTTGGCACTGAGCTCCTCAAGGTTCATACCGAGACCCACAACTTTTTTTAGTTTCTTTTTCGGAGGAAGGTGTGAGACCCAGCTGGACATCAGGTCTAGAACGATGCAATTCTCAGGTAAACTCTCTTCATAAAATGAAGTAATTTCATTTATCGTTTCACGGTCGATGTGGGTAACAAACCGAGGTTCCTCATAGAAAATTTCGTCCGCCTGGTTATCCTGTCTCGTAAACATCGCTTCTGGGTATTCTTTTTGCATTGTGCAGAGGTCTCCCGTCTGGATCGATTGTGGCAGTTTGTCAACTTTAGCACTCGAGAACAGAGATTTGTTATCAGCCTTGATCAAATGTGATTTAATTTATTTCGTTTGCCGGTTATTATTTATCTGCGCACTACCGGTGAAAAAGGCGTGGCCTTTGTTGGAATAGAACAACCAGGAACCGTGTTATTGATCTGAGCCCTCGTCCGGGCATTTATATTTTTCAAGGGGACTCTGCTCATGAGAGAAAATATCGAATTTTTGATGGAAAATGATGGTGAGCTTTATGAGGCCATGCAGGGTGAGGAAGAGCGTCAGCGGCAAGGGATAGAATTAATACCTTCAGAAAATTATGCTTTCCCTGAAGTCTTGGCCGCGTTGGGGAGTGTATTTACCAACAAATATTCTGAGGGTTATCCTGGTAGGAGATATTATGGCGGTCAAGAGTTTACTGACCGCATAGAAAACCTGGCTCGTGACCGCGCCAAAGAGGTTTTCAGGTGTGAACACGCAAACGTGCAACCGTTATCAGGCTCTGGCATGAATCAGGCAGTCTATCTGGGTTTGCTAGAGCCTGGAGATACCATCCTTGCCATGGACCTTTCGCATGGGGGACACCTTACTCATGGAGCTCCGGTCTCCCACATGGGAAAACTGTTTAACTTCGTAAGATATGTTACGGATCCTTCTGATGGCTCTTTTGATTTCGATCAAATTTTACGAGATGCAAGAAAGCATAAACCCAAACTTATGTTGTGTGGCTATACCTCATACCCCCGCGACATAGATTATAAAGCCTTCAAGACAATAGCGGATGATGTCGGGGCCATCAGCATGACCGACGCCTCCCACTTTGGTGGATTGGTTGCGGGTGAGGCGATGGCAAACCCTTTTGATTTCGGTTTTGATCTTGTTACTACCACAACCCATAAATCTCTTAGAGGGCCTCGCGGGGGGATGATTCTGTGTAAGGAGAAGTTCGCTTCAAAGATTGATAAATCAGTGTTTCCGGGACTCCAGGGGGGGCCTCACATGAATGCTGTGGCAGCGCTGGCAGTTACTCTAAAGCTTGTACAATCCTCCCACTTTAAAGACTACGCGGACCAAGTCCTGAAAAATAGTAAAGCGCTAGCCGAAGTTTTTACCGAGAGTGAATCGACGCTTATAACAGGGGGAACGGATAATCACATGCTTGTGCTGGATACCGTAAAAAGTTATGGGATCGATGGAAAGGTAGCAGAAGAAACCCTGGATGAAGTTAATGTCACCACCAACAAACAGATCATACCAGACGACCCCAACCCCCCTCTGCGGCCAAGCGGAATAAGAATCGGCACTCCAGCAGCAACAGCCCGGGGCATGAAAGAATCAGACATGAAACAGCTTGGGAGCTGGATAGATCGGAGCTTGCGATCACCATCGGACAAGAAATATTTGCAAAGGACACGTATGGAAATAACTGATTTCTGTAGAAACTTCCCTGTCCCGGGACTGGAATAGTACATTGCATAAAGTTGTCGAGACCTTAGTAGCGCGATTTGGTGACAGGGCATCTGTAAATGAAGATGTCAGAAATCAGCATGGTCACGACGAGTCATTTCATGAGATGGTTCCGCCGGATATCGTGGTCTACCCAAATAGTACGGACGAAGTAGCAGAGATAGTTTCTCTTTGTGCAGAATATCGTGTGCCCGTTATTCCCTTTGGTGCCGGGACCTCGCTAGAGGGACACATTGCAGCTATTAATGGTGGTGTTTGCGTTGATTTGTCCGAAATGAACAGACTTATTCAGGTGAACCCCACTGACATGGACGTGCACATCGAGGCTGGAATTACGAGGAAGACTCTCAATCGGTTGCTTGGCTCTCATGGGCTTTTTTTTCCCGTAGATCCGGGGGCGGATGCGACCCTTGGGGGAATGGTAGCGACATCTGCCTCAGGGACAAACGCCGTTCGGTATGGAACGATTCGGGACAATGTCCTTGGGCTTAAGATTGTCCTGCCAAGCGGTGAAATTCTGGAGACCGGTGGGCGAGCAAGAAAATCGGCGTCGGGTTATGATCTGACTAGATTGCTGTGCGGTTCCGAGGGCACTCTTGCCATTATAACAGAGGTCCGGCTTAAACTTTACGGTCTCCCGGAAGCCAATGCAGTGGGTGTGTGTTTCTTTGACCGAGTCGTTGAAGCAGTGGAAGTAGCGGCAGCTACAATTCAAATGGGTATTCCTGTGGCCAGAATAGAGCTCCTGGATGACCTCCAGATCAAAGCTGTCAATCGTTATTCGAGTTTAACCTATGAAGAGAAGCCAACCTTGTTTTTTGAATTTCATGGCTCCCGGCATTCGGTTGTCGAGCAAAGTGAACGAGTTGGTGAAATAGTTAAGGAAAATGGTGGTAGTGAATTTATATGGAGCGATAAGCAGGAAGAAAAAAACAAATTATGGCAAGCACGTCACGACGCATACTATGCGAGCATGGCTCTTCGTCCGGGGTGTCGGGTCTGGACAACTGACGTGTGCGTCCCTATCTCTCGTCTATCCGAATGCATAGAAGCGACAAGGAAAGATGTAAACGAGCAGAATATAGTGGCGCCAATTGTTGGACATATTGGTGATGGAAACTTCCATCTCCTTATAGTCGTGGACACGCAGGACAAAAGAGAACTGGAAATTGTTTCGGGGGTTAATGAACGGCTCGTAATGAGAGCGCTCGAGATGGGGGGGACCATAACAGGCGAGCATGGAATTGGCTTAGGAAAAATTCCATATATGAGGCTCGAGCATGGGAATGGAGTCGATCTCATGCGGAGCATTAAAAAGGCTATCGATCCAGATAATATAATGAACCCGGGAAAGATTTTATCGTGATAGAGCGATTTCTTCTAAATGTAAGGGAGGTAAAGTGAAGATAGGAACGATGATGGGGGCAACTGGCTCTACTACAATCGAAGATCTAGTGTTGATGGCAAAGGAAACGGAAGCAGCGGGCCTGGATCAGGTTTGGCTAGCCAATATCTTTTCCTTTGACGCTATTTCTGTCCTGACGATTGTCGGGAGGGAAGTTCCAAGAATCAGGCTGGGTACAGCGGTCACTCCTACCTATCCAAGGCACCCCACAGCGATAGCGCAGCAGGCATTAACAGCGGCTGCTGCAACGGAAAATCGTTTTACGCTGGGCATTGGGTTATCCCATAAGCTTGTTATAGAAGATATGCTCGGTCTTTCTTATCAGAAGCCAGCGAAACACATGACCGAATACTTAAAGGTGCTGATGCCACTAGCTCGCAGGGAGCCGGTTACTTTTAAAGGGGAGGAATTTGTTGTTAATGGCTGGAATCTCGATATACCAGGAGCCAAGGCAATGCCAGTGGTGGTGGCTGCCCTCGGTCCCCGAATGTTGAAGGTTGCGGGAGAGCTGGCTGATGGTACCAACACCTGGATGGTTGGACCGAAAACCATGAAGAATCATATTGTTCCCGGGCTAGGTAATCAGAATGCTACAGTGGTAGGAGGCGTTCCTATGATACTGACCAAAAAAATAGATGAGGCCAGAGAGCAGATAGCCAAGGATCTGGTGATGTATGGCCAATTACCAAGCTATCGAGCGATGCTTGATAGAGAAGGGGTAACTGGTCCCGCAGACATCGCCTGCGTGGGCGATGAAAATTATCTTCGGGGACAAATTAGACGTTATGAAGATGCAGGTGTTACGGATTTGAATATTGCGATTATGGACGTCGAGCAGGGCGGATATGCCCGGACGCTGGAATTCCTCTCTTCAATCAAATCAGCATAAGAAATAGGATATAAAAATACTGGTAGGAGAACGAACAATGAAAATTGGTTGTCAGATGGCTTTTAACGATTTTACGAGCCCTAGCTATATATCCGAAGCAGGGCAATTTGTTGAAGAGTTCGGGTTTAACGAGTTCTGGGTACCAGAACATGTACTTTTTTTTCCAGATTACGAATCAAGGTACCCATATTCGGAGGATGGTCGTATTGGGGGCGAGCCTCGCAGTCTGCTGGACCCTTTCAGCGCGCTTACCTATGTGGCTGCCCATACTATATCTATAAGGCTTGGAACCGGAATATGCCTCGTTCCTCAGAGAAACCCGATATATACAGCAAAGGTGGCCGCTGACCTCGACTTTTTGTCGGGTGGTCGTTTTGATCTAGGAATCGGCATCGGCTGGCTTAGAGAAGAATTTGAATCACTCGGTGTTCCCTGGAAAGATCGGGCGAAAAGGACTCGAGAATGTGTTGAGGTAATGAAAACATTATGGTGCGACGAAGTATCGAGTTACCAGGGAGAATATTTCTCCATTAAAGCGGCGTACCAGAACCCTAAGCCCGTTCAGAAGCCCCATATTCCGATTTTGTTTGGTGGGGAGAGCGACTATGCTCTTAAACGGGTTGCTGATGTGGGACAGGGCTGGTACGGATTTAACTTGACGCCGGAAGGTCTAGAAGAGCGCCTTGAATACTTGTCGGGATTGTTGAAGGAAAATGGCAGGAATTTAGAAGAGATTAGAATATGTGTGGGACCAGCCTCGACAGTGCGAGATTGCAGTGATTTCGAACGATTCGATTCCATGGGAGTGGATCAGATTGTCTTGCCAGTGATGGCTGCAAAGCTCTCAACCTTGGAGGAGCGCGCTAAAAAGGCTTTCGCCAGAGTCTATGGCTAGCGCGCTTATTAAAGTCCTTGAAAAGGGGAAGCTCGAAGGTTTAATCTAACCAATTACAGTTGAGTGTAGAGGAAGCAATGTCACAAGAAAAAGCGGTAAGTGGGCCTTTGCCTGTGGTTGACTGGTTAAAAGGAGCGGATACTGATGATCCGTATCTTGAGGGACACCGGTGTGATGAATGTCACGCAGTTTTTCTGGGTGAAAGATCCACATGTTCGAGATGCTCGGCTCGGGATAAGATAAAAGCGGTAAGGCTTTCTGCGAGAGGAAAATTATATTCCTACTGTATAGTTCATAGAAGTTTCCCAGGCATTGAAGTCCCTTATATATCGGCGATAGTTGACCTTGAGGGAGGTGGCACGATCAAAGGTAACTTGATCAATATAGATCCTGACCCTGAAAAGATTGCCTTTGATATGCCTGTAGAAGTGGTTTTTAAGGATGCGCTGGGCCGCAAGGATAAAGACGGTAATAGTTATTTAAGTTATTTTTTTCAGCCAGCCGCGTGATTTAACTGAATTTGAAAGAGGAGTAGCACCATGAGCGATGTATATATATTAGGGGTAGATATGATCAAGTTTGGTCGTTTCCCTGAAAAGACGGTCCCCCAGCTAGGAGCGAAAGCCGCTCTGATGGCTCTCGATGATGCGGGTCTTACCATTAAAGACATGGAAGCACTCTATTGCGGTAACCTGGGGCAGGCTAGCGCGATGGTGGGTCAGCGAATTTTGCAAGAAATTGGACAGACTGGTATAGGGGTAGTTAATTGCTCTAATGCTTGTGCCACGGGAGCAACCGCTTTTCGTGAGGCGTGGATGTCCATTAAGGCTGGTGTTCATGACGTAGTCCTTGCTGTCGGAGTTGAACAGATGGGTAAGGGTTTGCTTGGTGGTGGTGGCGCTGGAAATGGTATTCCAAAGGAAGGCCTGCTTGGTTCTGGGACTATGCCGGCAGTCTTCGCGGAGGCTGGCATGGAACATGCCCGAATGTATGGAACGACCTTTGAACAATTTGCGAAAGTCTCTGTTAAGAACCATCACCACAGCACCTTGAATCCTAAGGCTATGTACCAGATAGAGACACCTCTCGAAACGGTTATGAATGCGGAAATGATTTCTTACCCGAACACTAAGCTAATGTGCTCCGTTAATGTTGACGGGTCAGCCGCTGCGGTTCTTGTTTCCGAAAAAAAGGCTCGAGAAATTGGGATGAGCAGAGCGGTTAAGGTAAGAGCATCTGTCCTTACGAGCGACCCATATTCTGATAGAGATCTTGTGATGCCGGACGTCAACGCGGTTACCCGAAAGGCTGCCGCCAAGGCTTATGAAATGGCGGGCTTAGGGCCTGAAGATGTCGATCTGGTTGAGCTCCACGATTGTTTCGCCACCGCTGAAATACTCCACTATGAAAATCTGGGCCTATGCGCGGACGGTGAAGCGGGAAAGATGATTGATGATGGAGAAGTTGGATTAGGTGGTCGGGTGCCTGTCAATGTTTCCGGCGGTCTTTTGTCTAAGGGTCACCCATTAGGAGCGACCGGAATCGCTAATATATACGAGGTCAGCACACATTTAAGAAATGAAGCAGATAAGAGGCAGGTAGAAGGGGCCAAGATAGGTATGACTCATGTGATCGGTCTGGGTAGCGCCTGTGGGATACACATTCTAGAGAGTGTTGCCTAAAACCTTTTTAATCAGACTCAAGCCGGGGTCACCCGGCTTCTTTTTTTTGGAATAGTTATGCGTATTGGTGTCGTAAGTGACACTCACAATAATTTGGTCAATTGCAGAAAAATTGTTGCGTTGTTTAATGCTTCGGGCGTCGAGAAGGTGATTCATACCGGAGATATTACCCAACCCAAAACGCTAGAGATTTTTTCAGATCTCAACGTGCCTCTTTATGGGGTTTACGGGAATAATGACATTGGCGAACTGGGAGTTCTAAAAAGCTCGGTAAAAAAACATGGGTTCTGTTTTGCTGAGCCACCACTAGAGTTAAATTGGAGTGATACAAACATTGTTGTGGTTCACGATCCGCTAGAATTAAATGGTATTGACCTAGACCAATACCAATTGATCCTTCATGGCCATACTCACCTTGAGACAATAAATCGTAAGGATGGTCAGCTGGTTTTCAATCCTGGTGAATGCGCTGGGCATATGGTTGGTCTCAATAGTATTGGTATCGTTGGTTTGCAAGACTTATCAACCGAAATACTTCGGTTTTGAGTATGAGAGGGATTTTCTTTGTTTTGGTTTTTTCTTTATTAGTAGCGACGAATTGTTATGGGGAAAAGCCGAATGTCCTTCTTGTTTATGTCGATGACTTGGGATACGGCGACCTCGGTTCGTATGATCATCCCGTTGTAGAAACCCCTGTGATCGATCAACTTGCGGAGGAAGGAGTTCGGTTCACTCAATTTTATGCCCCTTCTGCGCTTTGTTCGCCGTCCAGAGCGGGTCTGCTGACGGGAAGATTTCCCTACCGAACGGGAATCCGGACATGGATACCGGACGATTCGTCAGTGTCAATGAATCCGGATGAAGTAACGATCGCTGCTGCTGCAAAGTCAAAAGGGTATAGAACCGCAGTCATTGGAAAATGGCATCTGAATGGCGGCTTGCATATGGCTGACGCGTTGCAACCGGAAGATTTTGGTTTTGATTTTCAGTATGGGCTGAGTGCCTGGGTTAAAAACAACGACGCACAGGAAAATGGCAAGGGAAATCTTTATCCGGACAATATGTATAGAAATAATCAGCCTGTAGGGAAGACCAACAAGTTGTCTGCGGAACTCGTGTCTGATGAGGCAATTAGCTGGCTAGATCAGAACAGAGAACCGTTTTTTTTACTTCTGACCTATAGTGAAGTTCACGCACCAATAGCCTCTCCACCCGATTTCGTCATGAAATATGAAAAATTTCTAACGGAAGAAGCTATTCAGAGACCGCTGGAATACCATATGAATTGGTCGGCTAGGCCATACAGAGGCCGAGGTGAATACTACGCAAATATAAGTTTTCTTGATTTTCAGTTGGGTCGAGTAATTGCCTATCTTAGAAAAACCGGAGAGTTAGAAAACACCCTAGTCATTTTCAGTAGTGATAATGGTCCTGTTACTTCGGAAGCCCTGCATCGCTGGGAGGTTAATATGGCTGGAGAGACTAATGGCCTGAGAGGAAAGAAAAGATTTTTGTTTGAAGGAGGAATCAGAGTTCCCGGGATCATCCGATGGCCAAAATACGTGGAGATAGGAAAAATCGAAAGGGAGGTGGTGACTGCTCTGGACATCTTTCCAACGATAGCGGAAGTTATAGAATATGACGCTTCTCACTTGCAGTTAGACGGAGACTCGATCTTCGGATTGCTAAGAGGTCACGAAATGCCGACTGAACGGAATGAGAAACTGTTTTACTGGTCGATCCCCACTCCTGATGGAATGGAATACGCGGCGAGATGGAAAAACTGGAAAATAATTCTCAATTCTCGGGGAGATCCTGTTTATTTATTTGATCTGGCAAGTGACAAAAATGAAGTCACTAATCTGATTTCATCCGAACAAAAAATTGTCGATACTCTGGTTACAAAAGTCACGGCTATAAAGTCAAGTATTGATCAAAGTTTGTCCTCAGATAATTAGAATTGCTTCCTACCGTGTGCTAGCTTGTCCGCCGTCCACGGGAATCAGTTGCCCTGTTATGAATCGAGAAGCGTCTGACGCGAAAAAAACCATTACTGGACCAAGATCTGTTTCGGGATCCCCATATTTTTCTCCGAGAGCTATAGATCTATGATTCATCCAGTAAGACGCAGTTGCCGCTTCTTCAGTCATTTTTTTGTTAGCTTCCATATACATCGGTGTGGCCATTGCCGGTAAAATTGCGTTGACTCTTACCAGATCTTTTCCCCAGGCTGCTGCTGCAGTTCGGCTCCACGAGTGAACCGCTCCTTTCGTTGCCGAATAGGCCGCAGACCCAGGTTCGGGTCTCAGTCCCGAAATGGAACCAAAATTAATGATCGATCCTCCACCGCTTTTCCTGATTAGCTTAAAGGCGGCCTGGTTTGTCAGTACAGTTCCTCTCACATTGATTGTAAATATTCTGTCCCAGTCATCGGGGGAAATATCCGAGGGATCTCCGAGCCTATGTATAGCCGCGGGGTTGGCTAGAGCGTCTAACCCGCCCAGTTGCTCGGAGGCTTCCCTGAAGGCATCGCTGACGCTTTCAGGGTTCGCTATATCGATTTTAATGAAGCTTGCCTTTCCAGGGCCTTTGATTTTTGCCTTCTCCGTAACACTTTGCCCGGCCTCAGAATTTATATCCATGCCTATAACATCAGCCCCAGCCTGCACGTAAGCATTTAGTGTGGCCTCTCCCATACCTCGTGCACAGCCGCTAACGATAATTCTCTTGCTTTCAAGTTCCATATTCCCCTTTCCTCAAATGTTAATAGTGGTTGGTCACCAGTTTCTCGTATTCTGTTAGAACCTTATCTGCGTTTACGTCTAAGCATACAGAATGCGGACCTTGCTGGTTCTCTTCAAATAAAGTTCTTCCCCTTTCCTCCCCGTTTTTTTTTACCGACAGGATGCCTTTTTTGGTAACAAAAAAATCCGGATTAGTTACAAACATTGCTGCTAGGGAATCATGAATCGGGAAGCTGTCTAAGTTCATGCTTTTGGCATAGTAGTCAGCGTAAAAGGTGTTGATATTTTGTAAAAAACGTCCGAGCTTGCCCAGTTTCGATGTTATGGTTCGAAGAAAGGTCTTGGTTATTCGCGTTTTCATAGTTACGTCAAGGCCGACCATTGTAAGCGGTATCCCTGACTTGAAGATGATTTCGGCGGCTTCCGGGTCTCCCCAGATATTAGCCTCCGCCCAGGGTGTGACGTTACCGGGTTCGTTAATGGTACCCCCCATAAAAACTATTTCTTTCAAATTTCCTGAAAAACTTTTGTCTTTCAGGATGGCGAGAGCAACATTGGTCAGTTGTCCCACCGCCAGCACCGTTAAATCATTGGGGTGCTTCTTGGCTGTGCTCGACATCACCGAATGCGCGGTCCCTGGGTCGGGAAGGCTTCTCTCCTCAGTCAGGACAATATCCGCCAACCCGTTTTTTCCATGAACCAAATCGGGATACTTTGATGGCGTTTGGCCATTAATGGAGGTGCTTGAGCCCTTATGAACTGGCATTTTCAACCCGTATATCTTTCTTAGGAAAAGTGCGTTTCTTGTGCATTGCTCGGTGCTTGCGTTTCCCATAATTGTTGTCAGGGAAGAGATAAAAACGGATGAGCTCGAACCAAGAAAAAGGAGTGCCATCGCGTCGTCGATACCTGGGTCAGTATCGAATATAATCCTTTTCAAGACGTTAGCTCGCCGAGGTTGATTTCCGATAACCTTTCTTCGAGATAGGATCCCGCGGTGTAACGTTCTGACAATCTTAGATCGGGCGCAGGATGGCAAAAAACGGGAGCGGTCATTCGCGAACTTAGCGCTGCTTCCCCAGTCGGGTTAACTACTCGATGAGGCGTTGACGGCAGAATACCTTCGGTAAGTTCCTGTAGCATATCTCCGATATTAACGACGATCGAGCCAGCTGGGGCCTCGACAGGAAACCATTCTCCTGTGCTCTTTGATTTTAGTTCTAGTCCCGATTGGTTGGCAGCAGGAAGCATGGTAATGAGATTAATATCTTCGTGGGCGGCGGCCCTGACTGATTTTGGTGCCGGTTTCCCAGTCTGGGCAGGATATCTAAGAATTCTAAGGAGCGTATGTTCTTTAGAAAGATAATCCTTGAATGGTCGCTCTAGTTTTTCCCACAAATTCTTGTCGGTGTGGCTCTCAAGCCACATCATAACTAACTCTCCGAGCGTTGTAATTTCATCAAAAAAATTTTTTGTCATTCCTGATAGATGAGATGGCAAATCTCCCCCGGGCCAGTATTGGAAATATTCTTTAAGATCCTGGGCGTCGTTACCTTTTGCCGTTTCCGCTAGCGAAGGTGGGAAATAGCCTTTTTGAGATGCTCCATCGGTTAGAAATTGCTCAGGGTTTCCTTTAAGAAAAAAGTCCTCCCATGAGGCATAGAAATCGGTAATTTCCTTTGTGGAAATTGCATGATTGGTTAGTACAGCGAACCCGGACTGGATGAGTGATTCGGTAACGAGCCGCGGAGCGTCAGGTCCGTTCAAATCAACAAGCTTTACTTCCATATTCGCATGCTCTATTTCTTAAGTCGTGGCAACGTGTTAGCTATTTCCGGTTTTCCGTTCGATATTTCTTCCATTGTTAGGCCGGATAATTCATGTGGGAAAACCAGCCAGCTATCCGTTTCATGAATAAAAAAGTCGGGCGCTATATCTGTAGTATTTCGATTAGGCTTGTACCAGGGGGTTGCAATCTTTATCGTCTGCGGTAGGTTCGCCCTGGTCTTTTCCTTCAATTCCTTGAGGATTGCAATTACACTTCTTCCCGAATCAAAAACATCATCGACTAGTAGTAATTGATCACTAGCATTTACATTGTCAATAATATAGTTGAGTCCATGGACCCTGACCTCTTTTTCCTGAAGCCCGATGCCGTAATATGAAGACGTTCTTATAGCTATGTGATCAGTTTTAATTCCTACGTAGTCCAGGTACTCCTGCACCGCTATTCCTACCGGAGCCCCTCCACGCCAGACACCCACGATGAATTGTGGCTGAAAACCGCTTTCGTAAATTTTCTTTGCTAGTTTGAAAGAATCAATTAGTAGCTCGTCAGCTGAGATATAAATCTTGTCCATTCGTAGAGATTATCATCCTGGCGGATAGTTTGTCATGATTTTGGACTGGTAGTCTGGTCAGCATCGAGTGAAGCATATCCGGGTACTTGTCTCTGAAGTGATATTGGTTGATACTTTTTCCATGTTTAATCTAGATAAATTCCGGTTTTTCTTTTTTTTATTCGGTTTGGTTTCTTTTTCCGCATTTTCAGACTGGTTTGAAGATTTCAAGTCTTCTGCCTCGGATGGTGATCTGCATCAATTGCTCTACGAAATGCCTAAGGGAGGAGATTTACACCTTCACCTTTCGGGGTCCGGCTTTTCAGAGTGGTGGTATGAGCTAGCCCTTTTAGCTAAAGAAAAAGGTTATAACTACTATACCAAGGTAAAACTGAACAACTGCGTTGCGCAAGGCTGGAACAGTTTCGGACCGCGCCCTTATCAGCTGATGTTCCAGACTATTGTTGCCGCTGAATGGAAGAACCTGTCGGGGTGCGAAAGAGAAGAGTTTTTTCCGATTTCGGATCTCTCTGCTAGCCAACAAAAGGCGTTCCTGGATTCCATCCGTCTCGATAAATCTTATGAAGGCAGAGATGAATTTTTTGGAGCTCATTGGCAGAGGCTAGCAGATCTCCTGGAAAATCCTTTTTTGATTAGTGAGCTAATCGCTAAAAATTTTTCTGCTTTTGCGGACGAGGGTTTGCTTTATCTTGAGCCCCAGGTCAATGCCTTCGGTTATCGTTGGCCAGATCAGACGCCAATAAGCCCGGATGAAGTCGCCATGATTTTCCGCGAGCGACTGACTAAAAAAGATATTAAGGACACTGGGCTGGTCTATCGTTTCCAGCATAGTATTCTCAGATTTCTACCTGATGCCGAAAAGACGCTGGAGGAGGTTTACAGGTTTGTTTCGAGAAACGATCCGTATGTGGGTGTTAATATGGTCGGAAGAGAAGATAATGATAAGGGTTATCCGCTTAGATTCCTTCCAACTCTGAGAAATTTGAGAAGGGAATATAGTGATGTTCGGTTATCAATTCATGCGGGTGAGGTTGATGAACCGAATTTTCATGTCAGAGACACTCTTCTCCTTGGTGCTGATCGCATTGGTCATGGTCTCAATCTCATTACGGATCCTGAAACAATGAGGTTGATGCGATACGGGCCCTATCTGGTAGAAATAAACCTGATAAGTAATTTGTTGCTGGAGTATGTAGATAGCTATGAGGGCCACCCTTTTGGCGAGTATCTGCGGATTGGGATACCGGTTGCTTTGTCTACGGATGATAGAGGTATGTGGGATTCCACTATGACAGACGAATTTTTTGTGGCGGTTAAAGAATTCAACCTTTCCTGGAAAGAAATCAAGGAACTTAGCAGAAATTCTCTTCGGTATGCTTTTGTGGATGAAAAAACCAAGGCCAGAATGCTGGCTTTATATGAAACAAGAATTTCTAGTTTCGAAGAAAAAAATCGTGTTCGTGGCTCAAGAAACCTGAGCACGGGAAAGAGAGCTCCTCGTCGCCAATTTATATGCAAGCGCTATGGTTTGTGTGATTGACAGTATTTTCACTTGTAGACTACTTCGTCTAGGTGTATTTTTTTTCCATGCAGAATCTACCTTATACGTTGATGGCTGAGCTGGAAAAAGTTTCGCGGAAAACTAATCCCCCAGTTCATCTTTGGCAGCCGGAAAAAGAGAAAAAGATTGATCTGGTTGTCCGACAGAGTGGTGTCTGGGAGTACGAAGGTAGCCCTATAACCCGAGTTAGACTCGTGAGGCTTTTCGCTTCTGTTTTGCGGAAAGAGGGGAGTGATTATTTTCTTGTTACCCCTGCTGAGAAATGTCTGATAGATGTAGAAGATGTTCCTTTCGAAATTGTCTTGATGAATGTTCTAGGTGAAGGTAAGAGAAGGACGATATCGATGACTACTAACATGGGAGAAAGTTTCCGAATTGACGAAAACCACCCTGTTACTTTGAGGCAGTATGGCCCGCATACTTTTCCCTACGTCTTGGTTAGAAACAGTATGGAAGGCCGGATTAACCGAAATGTCTACTATCAGTTAGGGGAGTTTCTTGAAGAAGCGGAGAGACCCGGATCTGGAGGGCAGGCTTTTTGTTTCTGGAGCTGTAATAGATGTTTTTTTCTTTCAGAGCCTGATGCTACTAGTTAAACCGCCTGTTAAAAAGAAACTCAGAGAAATCATCAAGTGGATTGTTGAGGAGCAGGTAACAAGAGAAGAAGTTTATTCCTGGTACGAGGCTGTTTTTAAAGAGATTAGGTGGAGTGTCCCCATATCTCGGGAAGACGGGTACTGGTATTTTTATTCGCTGGCGCATGTAGTCGCTGTTTCTGGAGGCAGCTATTTTTTGCGCTCCAGAGATTTTCGTGAGTATGTTTTCGACATGGATAGGGTGCCAGGGGAGCGTATTTCCGACGAGATTAGCCACCTTAGAATATTTCAGACAAATTCGACTAGACTGCGTTGGCCACTGATCGAAATTAAGGATACTGAATCAAGGTTCGATGCCTTGCCAACAAG
>PAPD01000034.1 GCA_002708765.1 Gammaproteobacteria bacterium
ATTTAGAGGAAATATTAACAATTCCTCTGCTCTCCGGAGAAAATCTGTCGAAGGCCGAAGTGGTAACAGAATTAGAAAATAATGCGCAAAGTATTCTTGGTTATGTAGTGCGCTGGATTGATCAAGGTGTCGGTTGTTCGAAGGTCCCGGATATAAATGATGTGGGACTTATGGAAGATCGCGCCACTCTGAGGATATCATCACAACATATAGCAAACTGGCTTCGCCACGGAGTTTGCGATAGAGAAAGTGTTTTAGCTGTTTTAAAAAAGATGGCGCTAAAAGTTGATGAGCAGAACAAGGATGATCCAGATTATCGAAGAATGTCAGATAACTTTGAGCGTAACATAGCTTTTCTGGCAGCATGTGATTTAATTTTCAAGGGAGTTGATCAGCCCAGCGGATATACCGAGCCCGTTTTGCATGCAAGGCGTCGGGAAGCGAAAAAAATGATATAGCGTTATGGTAATTACTTAGAGATTAGAAAATATATTTAGCAATTATTAAAATCTATTAGCCAGGAGAATTGAAAATGGCCGATCTGGAAGAAAAATTTGAGGATGGCGTGTTAACGCTGACAATGAATCGTCCCGAAGCTAGGAATGCTTTGAGCGGTGAGATGATGCAACTGCTTCAGGAATCGATCCCGAAGGCCGCAGATAATCCAGAAGTCCGTTGTGTTGTATTAACTGGTGCGGGAGCAGCTTTTTGTTCGGGCGGTGATGTCAAGGGATTTGCGTCTAGTTCGGGATCAGAAAAAGATGGTGGGGGTCAGGAATTGTCGTTGGAGAGCAGAGTTCAAAATCTCAGGCAGGGAATGGAGGTGTCTCGTCAGTTGCATGTAATGCCCAAACCGACTATTGCAGTGATCCCCGGTCCAGCTGCAGGCGCTGGCCTTTCTCTGGCTTTAGCTTGTGACCTTAGGTTTTGCCTTGACTCTGCGAAATTGACAACGGCCTTTTCCAAGATCGGGGCTTCGGGTGATTACGGTGGGTCTTATTTTCTGCCCCAACTAGTTGGTGCGGCTAAAGCGCGTGAGCTTTATTTTACGGCAGATGTCATTAGCGGAAAAGAAGCTTACAATCTTGGTATTGTCTCTAAAATATCTTCTGCATCTGCGTTCGAGCAAGAAGCTCAGGAGTATGTCAGCCGCATGGCTAATCTGCCAACGATTGCGATAGGTTATATTAAGAAAAATCTAAATGCTGCCCAGAATTTAAATATGAACGATGTCTTTGATTTAGAAGCGGCTCACATGATGAGGACATTTATGACGGAAGATCATAAGGCCGCGGTTCAGGCTTTTGTCAACAAGGAAACGGCAGTCTTCAATGGAAGATGAGGTATATTTTTAGTTGATTTGGCCGATACAGAGATCGGACAGTATTCTCCGGTGATGCTTCGCGTCACCATATAAGACCTGATTATGCATCTGGCGCTTGAAAAATATGTGCACGAAGCATTCCCAAGTGAAACCAATCCCTCCGTGAAACTGGACCGCCCGACTTGCTGAAAAAACAGCCATTTCACTAGCCTGAGCCTTTGCCATTCTTGCGTTTACTTCCGCTGAGTCTTCTTTGAAATCAATTGAGCATGCTGCGTTGTAGGTTAGGGATTTGGCCTTATCGATTTCGATCATCACATTAACTAGAGGATGCTTGATCGCTTGAAAAAAACCGATCGGGTGATCGAACTGCACGCGAGTCTTGGCGTACTCAGCGGTAGTTTGAAGTAGCCATTCTCCTGCTCCTACCATATCCGCTGATACTATAGTTAACATTGCGGGTAGTGCTGCTGAAAGAGCGGCGGCTCCATCGGTCTGTTTTGCGAGCTCGATGCAGGGAGCGCCATCGAAAATAATATGTGCTTGATCTCTCGTCAGGTCTACGATTAAGTCCGGTATTATCTGGACACCTTTTGATTGGGTGTCTAACAGGTACAATCCAGTGCCCGAACTTCCTTTGGCGCTCACAATTATTTTTTCAGCTTTTTGGGCATCCTGGACGTAGTAGGTTGCCCCATATAGTTTGTTACCCTTGATTTCTGTCTCGGTCTGAGATGGATCTGACGATCCTTTGCTGTTCGTAATACCAAGGGATACAGCGGTTCCCTGAGTTATTTGGTTCAAGGCTTCCTCGGCTGCTTGCCCAGGACATTGGTTCAAAACGAACGAGGAACAGAAGGTGGGGATTAACGGAGAAGGGACGGCTGCTCTTCCAGCTTCTTCAGCTATTGCGACTGCAGCGCAAAGAGGCATACCCACGCCGCCTGATGATTCAGCTACGTTCAAAGAAGGCCATCCCATTTCGACCATTTTTTCCCACAAGCGTCGATCCCAATTACCGTTACCCGGACTGCTGTTTTTTTCTTGGTTGGCTACTTGGGAATGAATTTTCTCAATCGGACAGTTGTCGGAAAAAAATTTCCTCGCACTTGATTTCACCATGGCTTCTTCTTCACCAAAGCCAAAGTTTTTAGGTTGTTTCTCCATCAGTTGTATGCCTCATTTTGATTTGGGTAAACCGAGCACCCGTTCTCCCAGAATGTTTCTTTGCACCTCGTTTGTGCCCGCCGCGATGGTTACACCAAAGGAGTTCATGTACGCAAGGGGCCATTGTCCTTTTGCAGGTGCATTCTTGTCGCCCACATATAGCGAGCTTGCGGGCCCTTCTATGTCATACGATATCTTCTGCAGATCCTGAGCCATTTCTGTTCCTACTAGTTTTGTTTGCAGTGGTATCCGCATAGGGTGATCGGTGAGTTCAGTTATTCTTGATCTTCTCTGATTTTGAATGAAGCCTTCATATCTAATCATCATCTTAATGAGTTCGTCTCTTATAAGAGGGTCGTCTGCGGCAGTTTTTCCGTTCCTGGGCATTTTTTTTGCTAAATCAATTAGCGCTCTTACACTCTGTGTTTGTGCTCCCTGATCTTCCTTTGGTTCCATTCCGCCTGAAGCAGGCGTAACGACTAGCCCCGCACCGCGCTCATGCACTAGCGTTGTCATTGCGACTTTCCAGCCTGCTCCGACTTCGTCTAGCCGGTATTTGTCATTGACTAGAAGGTTGTCGAAAATTACTTCATTGAACCCGGTTTCTCCAGTCATCTTGATTAGTGGTTTAACGGTGACACCCTTGCCGATAGCTTCTTTTATCGGAACTACGAAATAGGAGAGCCCATTATATTTATCGGCTTTATCGGTCCGGCACAGAAGTATCATCCATTTTGCAAAATGTGCTAGCGAGGTCCAAATCTTGTGCCCGTTAATTATCCAGTTGTCTCCATCTCGAACTGCTGTGGTTTGCTGATTGGCAAGATCTGAACCTGCTCCGGGTTCCGAGAAACCTTGGCACCATATTTCTTCACCTGAAAGCAATTTCGGTAGCAGCTCTTTCTTTATATCTTCCTGACCATGAAAGAGAATTGTTGGGGCTGCCATGCCCATTCCGATAATGTTCGGCAAGTATGGAGTTTTGTAACGCTGCATTTCCTGATTGGCAATGTGCTGGCAGTCATCAAGAGCGCCACCACCATATTCTTTCGGGTAGTCGCATCCTATCAGGCCGGCCTCATAAGCCGATTTTTGCCAGGCTTGCAGCCACTCCAGGGCATCGATGTCACTAAGTTCTAATGCGCCAAGCGGCAAATTAACAGGCGGCTCGCCTGGGTGGTTTTTTTCTAGCCAGTCTTTGCAATATGCTCGGAAGGTTGATTGTTCGGCTGTGTCTTGTTTTTCGTTTCCAGACATTTTTTACCCTTGTCGTTTTTCGTTTAAGTTCCCTTGGGGAAAGAAGTTTTACCTAAAAAAAGAACTCATGTCACTACCTGCTAGGCAATCAATTAATCTGGCCAAAATGACACTAAAAATGGGATGATTATATATATATTGTCTATTTTTATATAAAATATACTAAAATATATAAAAAACCCTATAATAATATAAAAAAAGCTTAATTTTTTACCAAAAAACCAATATAAAGACGAATAAAACATTTATTTGTTAAATAAACCCATAATAATTCATATTGACTATCCTAGATTAATAAGTACAAGACAATTTTCTCTGGTTAGGAGTGTTTTCCATAGCTGGATGCCGTTTACCGCTGCTAATTTTTCAACTAGAGTAGCGAACTGAAAAATTTAAGTGGATTAAGTTATGCCCAATTATTTTAACTCGTTATCTTTGCGGGATCAGCTTGCTCAATTAGGCAGATGCGAATTTATGGATCAGTCCGAGTTCGAGGATGAGGCCGGATATCTCAAAAATAAGCAGCTGGTTATAGTCGGTTGCGGTTCTCAAGGGCTTAATCAGGGACTTAATCTAAGAGATAGTGGCCTTACGGTAGCCTTTGCTCTTCGCGATTCGGCAATAAGTGAAAGGCGGGCCTCCTGGGTTAATGCGACTGAAAATGGTTTTGATGTGGGTACTTACAACGAACTTATACCTCAGGCAGACCTCGTTCTGAATCTGACACCTGATAAGCAGCACACTTCTGTTGTTAGGGAAATCATGCCGCTGATGAAAAAGCATTCGTGCCTGTCCTATTCTCATGGGTTTAATATTGTTGAGGAAGGTATGGAAATTCGTGAGGATATCACTGTGATAATGGTTGCCCCCAAATGTCCGGGAACAGAGGTTCGGGAAGAGTATAAGCGAGGTTTTGGAGTCCCGACTTTAATAGCAGTGCATGAAGAAAATGATCCCTTAGGTGAAGGGCTGAACATAGCTAAAGCCTATGCCGCAGGCACAGGTGGTCATAGAGCCGGTGTTCTGATGTCTTCTTTCGTTGCGGAGGTTAAATCAGATTTGATGGGAGAGCAGACTATTTTATGCGGGATGCTTCAGACTGGGTCTCTGCTTTGTTTTGACAAGATGGTCCAGAAGGGAGTTGATCGAGGTTATGCGTCAAAGCTTGTTCAGTTCGGGTGGGAAACGATAACCGAAGCTCTAAAGCATGGTGGTATTACAAATATGATGGATCGGTTGTCTAATCCTGCAAAAATAAAAGCATATGAATTATCGGAGGAACTCAAGACTATTATGCGGCCTCTTTACGAGAAGCACATGGATGACATCATGACCGGAGATTTTTCTTCTGGGATGATGGAGGATTGGGCGAAGGACGACCATAAACTTTTGTCATGGAGGGATGAAACGAGTCACACGGAGTTCGAGACCGCCGACAACACCACTGATGAAATCTCGGAGCAGGAATATTTCGATAACGGGATATTGATGGTGGCGATGGTCAAAGCGGGCGTAGAGCTGGCTTTTGAAGTTATGACAGCTTCGGGTATCAAAGAAGAGTCGGCATATTATGAGTCCTTGCATGAGACTCCTCTGATAGCAAACACTATAGCTAGGAAGAAGCTCTATGAAATGAATCGAACCATTTCGGATACGGCCGAATATGGCTGCTATCTTTTTAATCATGCTTGTTTCACGCTTCTAAAGGATTTCATGGAGAAACAGGATTCCGATGTTATCGGACGAGGGCTTGGTCTGAATGATTATGGCACTGATAATCAACACCTAATCAGTGTGAACTCCTCTATTCGTGACCATAGTGTCGAGTTGATAGGAAAAAAGCTCAGGGGTTATATGGGTGCCATGAAAAAAGTGTTGTGAAGCTTGTTTGAAAAAGTATCCAGATATTGATCATTTTCGAAAATGCGACGGTAACTATAGATGGCAGAAAATCTCTGGAGCAACTCAACTGGGAAATAGAGTCAGGGGACTGTTGGGCTATTGTGGGGCCAAATGGTTCGGGCAAGGCACTATTGCTTGAGTCGCTTTCGAACAATGGAAAGATTTTGACGGGGGTCGGCAAAAACCTAGCGAAACGAATTGGAATAGTTTCGCTTCATGAGCAAGAACGCCTGATAGTCCGAGAAGCTGAGAGGGATGATAGCGATCTTACCGATCAGATATTTTCTGGGACTTCGGTCCAGGAATTACTGGACGAGAGCAGCTTGGATTTGAAATTGCAGCGAGACTTAACGAAAAGTTTGCGACTAGATTCTCTTCTATATAAGGGTTTTAGGAAGTTATCCACTGGGGAGTCCAAAAAGGTGTTACTTGCAAAAGCTTTGCTCGGTTACCCGGACTTGTTGCTTCTTGAAGATCCGTTGGAGGGTTTTGACCAGAATAGTTCAGCCGAAGTGACTGCTCTGCTGGAAAAAAATTCGTTATCTACGACACAGATTTATTCAGTGAGTCGAATAAAAGATATTCCGAGCTGGACAAATAATGTGATTTGTTTGGATTCCCATCGGGTAATCAGAAAGTTCTCTTGTAATAACGGTGAAGATGCTAAGAGGTTTCTATCTTCTATAACGCGCATGGGATCGAAACAAGTCGCTTTGCCTGTACCCCCAGAAAAAAGACCCATCCGTTTGAATAATGATAATTCTTTGGTGAATATAAAAAACGGTAAAGTCGGATATCTCGGCCACACTGTATTTGAAGATCTGGATTTGGTTATAAATCCAGGTTCGCATTGGCAGATAACTGGCCCTAATGGTTCTGGAAAAACTACGTTGCTGAATCTGATTACAGGAGACCATCCTCAGAGCTATGTTAACGATATTTCGATTTTTGGTTATTCAAAGGGTGGAGGAGAGACTATCTGGGATATTAAACGGCACCTCGGATTTATTTCTAATGCTCTTCATTGGCAGCATCGACTGACAGCGAGTGCGAGGAATGTGATTATTTCTGGGTTTTTCGATTCGATTGGTTTGTATGCAAAACCTTCAGGACATCATGTTCGGATTGCCGATGCCTGGCTTAATCTGATCGGCATGGAAAAGCAGCGTAATGCGAGATTCTCTGAATTGTCTTTTGGCTATCAACGCCTCCTCCTTATTTGCAGAGCGATGGTCAAACATCCGTCTCTTCTGTTGCTTGATGAGCCTTGTCGTGGCCTAGACGAAGCTAATCGGGAGCTTGTACTGGCATTGGTTAGCAGGCTGTGTACAGATGGAAATACGACGATCGTATATGTAAGCCATGAACTTGAAGACATTGTTCCCCAGATTACCAACCACCTGGATTTGGGGGATCTTGAGTGAGAGCCATTCTTTATGTGGTTGAATTAATGATTCGAGTTTTAGCTTTTATGTCCATATTTCATGGTGCTGTATTATTGGGTTTCACTGGTTCTTTAGATCCCCATGTTTCTGGTATTACCTCGTCAAGCCTAGTTTCTTATTTTAGGCTTCTTAAACGGTAACTATTATTCCGGTTATGGTAGCCGTTGTGCAGGTGGCAATGGTCCCTGCGACCAGTGATTTTAGGCCAAGATCCATAATTTCTTTTTTTCTACCAGGAACGATTGTTATCAAGCCCGAAACCATTATTCCCAGGCTGACAAAATTCGCGAAACCGCAAAGTGCATAGGTCATAATTAAGCGGGTTCTATCGCTAAGTTCTTCTAAGGGCAATTCCCCAAGTCTTACGTAGGCTATAAACTCTGTTAGGACTAGCTTAGTGCCCATTAGCTGTCCTGCAGTAAAGGCTTCTTCATAGGGGATACCCATCATCATTGCTAAAGGAAGGAGCAGGACTCCCAGAATCCTCTCCAAAGTAATATTTTCTCCTTCTATCTGAGGCAGAAGTCCAAGGAACGCGTTTACAAGGAAAACCAGTGCTACGATAACCACGATCATTGCAAGAACGTTAAGGAAGATCTGCAATCCGTTATTTGTTCCGACACTTATGGCGTCGACTAAACTTTCTGCTCCAAGATCGGACTCTTCTTTGCCTGACGTGACCGGGCTGTCATCGGGCACAAAGATGTGCGCAACGTAGATGGCTGCAGGCAAAGTGATCAGCGAGCACGCTATCAGGTGCCCGATTGCGTTAGGTACCACGGAACTGATTATAGCTGACTCGAGCGCTAACATTGTTCCTGCAATAGTGGCCATTCCCGCTACCATGACAGCGAAAATCTCACCTCGACTAATTT
Organism: Gammaproteobacteria bacterium; assembly: GCA_002708765.1. GTDB lineage: Bacteria > Pseudomonadota > Gammaproteobacteria > Pseudomonadales > Azotimanducaceae > UBA9659. The sequence continues at coordinate 7,971 of PAPD01000034.1, forward strand.
TGTGCAGATAGCCTTTAATTAACAAAGGTGATTCAATCATTCCCAAAAAAGCATTTGCGGAAACGCCGAGTCCGACGGCACCCCCCACCTCAATCGTTTTCTCCAATAGGAAAGAAAATCCTCGCATTATTAGAGGTAAAATCTTGAGGTACATAAGTATTGACGCTACAACGCTTACTACAATGATAAGAGGCATCGCCTGGAACGCCAGAATGAAGCCGTCTCCCTTATCGTTAGTTTCGAAAGGAAGGGCCTCTCCGCCAAGATACCCGAAGATAAAGGATGTGCCCGCTCTAGTAGCCTCCTGCAGGGTGGAGATGCCATCATTAAGAAAAACAAAAAGTCCTTGAGATGCCGGTAATTTTAATAACAGTAGTGCTAGGAAAAATTGTAAGAGTAGGCTTTTTACTACAATTCTTGATCTGATTTTGTTCCTTGATTCACTAAGAAGAACCCCGACGAGAAGAAGGAGCGTTAAACCAACAAGACTTTGCAATATTGACATCAATTTTACCTTTATCGTCAGGTTTCAAACTAGTGCCGGTGGAAGCTGAACCCTAATTTCCATTCCTTTTTTTAGCGTTGTGTATGCTATCGTAAGGGGTTCAACATTGGTATTAAAGTTTCATATGTCGAAACATTTGGAAAAGGATGTTAATCAGGTAAGGAATAGAATTCTAGATCTTGGAGAAATCGTAGCTGATAGCATTGAGACGGCTAGTTCCATGATTCAGAACTATGATCTTGTTTTAGTTAAACAGGTATACGACGTAGAAGAGAAAGTAGATAAGCTTGAGGTAGAGATCGAAGAAGAATGTTTGAAGGTTCTTGCATTGCATCAGCCTGTTTCTGAAAACCTGCGTTTTTTGATCGTTGTGTTAAAGGTCAATAATGATCTAGAAAGGATGGGAGACCAGCTAAAAAATGTCGCTGAACGAGTAGAGTACATAGCGGATAAAGATCGGGTCGTAGCGGATCTTAATCTGCATATTATGGCCGAACTTTGTTCAAAGATGGTAAAAGAAGCTATAGTCGCCCTGACTCAGAAGGATCCGAGAAGAGCAAAGGCTATTCTAGAGCTGGACGATGAGCTGGATAATATGCATGCAGCAACCTATAGGACTTTAACGGAAGTAATGTTAAGAAGGCCTGAATCAATTCAAGCTTCCCTTTCCTTGCTAACAATATCGTCAAGCCTGGAGAGGATCGGTGATTTGGCAACTAATATCGCTGAAGAAATTATCGCTATGGAAGAGGGAGAGATAATTCGCCACAAGAATCGTGCAGGAACAATCAGGTTTCAAGAAAATTGATTATTTGTAACAAATAGAATCGGTTCTGGACTGGTAAATAGGTGTGCTGGTTCTCGTTTTATTAACGGGTTTCATATATTGCGTCTTTTGCGATCGTCGTTTCACGGTTTTTTTTCTATTTGAGACTTAAAGGAGGTTTCTCTTGGATTTTGACACTATTTTGTTAGAAAAAGACAAAGGAGTAATGACTATTTCAATGAATCGCCCCGACCGTCTTAACGCCTGGACCCGGAAAATGGGTCAAGAGTTGGAGCAAGCTATTTCGATTGGGAATAGTGATCCCGATGTCCTGGCATTTGTTTTTACTGGTGTGGGTCGCGGTTTCTGCGCTGGTGCTGATGTAAAGGATGTTTTCGAGGTGCAGTCGGAAGGAGGAGACACTGGGACTGGCGATAGTTCAGGCAATTGGGTCGACTTAATTCGGGATTCAAAGCCAGTGGTTGCTGCAATAAATGGAGCGGCAATTGGGGTTGGGCTTACTCAGGTGTTGCCCATGGATTTTATCGTGTCATCGACCGAAGCTCGACTTAGTTGCAGATTCGTGAAGATGGGACTTGTTCCAGAATTAGCGAGCTCCCAATTTTTGGTTGCGCGATGTGGTTTTGGAGCCGCTAGCGAGTTGATGTTGTCCGGGAGAACAATAACTGCAGATGAAGCATTGCGGATACGCCTCGTAGACAGGGTTTTAGCGCCTGAAGATTTGTTGAAAGAAGCACATACGGTCGCGATATCCATGGGAGAGAACCCTCCAGCGGCATTAAGAAAAGTGAAAACCCTGATAACGGATAACATGGTTGAATCTGACCTTGGCCTAGTTCAGAGTCGGGAGCTGAAAGCTTTGTCAGTTTGTTATGATACCCCTGAGCATAAAGAAGCCATCAACGCTTTTCTGGAAAAAAGACGACCTGATTTCAAGAAAATAATCGATGTCTGAGTTTTAATCTGAATCTGGTGAGTGGTAGGAAGGGATGTTGGTAAAGATATACCCATAGATAAAGACGATCCCCGATAAAAACATTCCGGGTAACATTGCACTCATTGTGCCAAAGGCTTCTATGACATAACCGATTATCAGCGCTCCAATGGGAATGCTACCCATTAGGCCTATGCTATATACGCTAAGTATTCTTCCCAGAAATTCTGATTCGCTGGCTTCCTGGACAATAGCTCGTGAAAGGTTTGTGGTGACCCCCATATTCAAACCCCAGGTGAAGAGAATCACTAACAACCATCCCCAGCTAGGTTGAATCCAGACGAAGAATAGAATTAATATTCTTGATAACTGCAAAATCAGAAACCAGAAACCCGGCTTTCTGAGCGGCATAAGCCAGTACTGAACTAAATTGGAGATTGCCGCTCCCGTATAAAAGACTGCCATAACCATTGCAAAGCTCATAGCATTTCCTTCGTAAACCCGTTTCACAATGAACGGAATTGCAGTTAAAAAAGCTCCTGCGTTAAAAACTCCTGAAATGAAAGTAATAAGCAAAGTATTCAAGATAATATTGTTTCTCGCTGCTGCTGATAGCCCTTCCGCTATGTGAGTTAGGGTAGATGTCTTCGTTTTATCTGAAATCCGTGTGGTAGCCGGAGTAATTGCCGAGGCTGTTATTGCAGTAAGTAGAAGAGCGGTGGATTGCAATACAAGAACGTGAGTCATACCGATTGTTTCTAGCTGTCCGGCAAGGCTAAAGCCGAGGATCTGAACTAAGAAACCTAGACCTGTCACCAGGGTAACCCCTCTCTGTATATTTTTTGCTGCGACGCGGGTGAGGAGTGATTGTTGAGCCGGGCTAGTAAATGATGTCGCTATACTCATTAGCAGACCAAAAATAGCTACGGTCCATATGGTTAAAAGATTTGTTTTGGCCAATGCGAGAAGAGCGAGAGGGAAAGTCCATGCGAATAGATATCCGACAAAAAGGATAAATCTTGGGTCGCTTCGGTCCGCTTTTGCCCCTCCCCAGAGCAATAGAAAGATGCCAGGTATAGCGATTGCGGCTTGAATAATCCCTACTTCGTGAGCTGGAAGAAGAAGAATGCCGACCAACAACCAGCCTATGAGAAGCTGCTGCATGGCCGCACCAATTCCTGCAAAAGCAGTCGACATAAGATAGATATTAAATTGGGAAAAGACTCTATTCGTTGTCACAGTGAAAATGAGGACGTTCTCAGCTTCGGGAGGTAATCAGTATAGACTTGCTCCTTAGGTTGCACAAATCCGTTAAAAAAATAAATAACAAGGAAAACATGTAGTTAGATAAGGGTTTAGTAGTTGATGATGATTGACTTGCTTGTTTGGAACAAGTATCTTCTCTGAAGATATTAAACGTTGGTTCTGTTATGGCGAATTATGAAGCACCTTCTAAAGAGATCGGGTTCGTGATGCAGCGAGTCCTGGACTATCAGCGTCTCAATGGGTTGCCTGCTTTTTCGGAGGCTACTTCCGAATTGACCGAAGCGATTCTGGAAGCTGCAGCGAAATTTGCAGGTGAAGTGCTCGCACCGTTAAATCGTGTGGGGGATATTGAAGGAGTTACGTTGGACGGAACTGAAGTCCGGACGCCTGAAGGTTTTGCGACGGCCTACCAGAAATTTGTTAGTAATGAATGGTTGGGCTTGGCTCAAGACCAGGATTATGGTGGTCAGGGTCTGCCGTTTCTGGTGCATCTCGCTGCAGCAGAGATGTGGAACAGTGCCTGCACTTCGTTTGCTTTGTGTCCGATGTTAACGGCAGGCGCTATCGATGCCTTGAGCGAGCACGCTAATAACGAGCTTAAACAGCAGTACTTACCTAACCTGGTTACAGGTAAGTGGAGCGCTACAATGAATCTAACCGAGCCTCATGCTGGCTCCGATTTGTCCAAACTGAAAACCCGTGCAGAGCCTCATGGAGAAAACTACCTCATAAAGGGACAGAAAATTTATATCACCTGGGGTGAGCACGATATGGCTGAGAATATTATCCATATCGTTCTAGCACCAATGATCGATGCCCCATCTGGAAACAAAGGATTGTCACTTTTTCTGGTTCCAAAATATCTTGTAAAAGAGGATGGCAGCCTCGGCGAGAGAAATGATCTCAAAGTTATATCAACCGAACACAAATTAGGTATAAACGCTAGTCCGACCTGCGTGATGAGCTTTGGAGAAAATAAAGGCGCAGTTGGCTACCTTATTGGTAACCCTGGCGATGGACTTGCTTGTATGTTTACTTTGATGAATCACGCCAGGCTCGAAGTGGGACTCCAGGGAGTAGCTCTTAGCGAAAGAGCCTATCAGGATGCTCTTGCTTATGCTAGGGAGCGAGTTCAAGGGCGTAATGCCGAGACCGGTGAATCCGCAAGGATTATTCAACACGCGGATGTGCAACGGATGTTAATGCAGATGAAGTCAATCACAGATGCGATGCGAGGGCTTACCTATGACGCGGCTTTTGCTCACGATTTCAGAGTGAACAGCGAAACAGAACAGCAAAGGCAATATTATGAAGACAGATTTGCTCTGCTTACACCTGTTGTAAAGGCTTGGTGCACTGAGCTTGTTAATGAGGTTACCTCCATAGGCATTCAGGTGCATGGAGGTATGGGGTTCATTGAGGAAACGGGGGCGGCTCAGCATTACAGGGACGCGCGAATAGCTGCAATCTACGAGGGAACGAATGGAATACAAGCTAACGATTTGGTCGGAAGAAAAATTCTTAGAGACCAAGGTGCCGCTATTAGGGTTTATATTGAAGAGATAATAGAAAGTGCAAGTGTTATCGAGAAAAATACTGAATTAAAAGACATAGCTCGAAAGCTTGAGGAAGCAGCTAGAAATTTGGATGCAGCGAGTAAGTTTATAGTCGAAAACTCCAAACTAGGACAAGGGTTCGTGGGGGTCGTAGCCTTCAATTTCCTGATGATGATGGGGTATGTTTGTGGAGCTTGGTACATGGCTAGGAGTGCCGAGAAAGCGATATCCATGGGTTTAGAAGGAGACCCTGGTTTTAGTGAAAGGAAACTTGCTTCGGTTAACTTCTACTTCGGTCAGATGCTTCCCAGGCACAAAAGTTATATGGATGCCGTCATCGATGGCGCTGGGGCGGGTATGGCATTGAAAGAATCGAGTTTCTGATTGTGAGTTTGGCCAATGGTCGGTTAACCCAGGCGCAGAGAACGGAAATTTCTGATATGCGGATGTTGGATGCTGCCATAGCTCTTATTGTCGAGCGTGGTCCGGCTGCTACAAGTTTAAAAGAAGTTGGATTGAAGGCAGGCTATTCAAGGGGCCTTGCAGGACAAAGATTTGGTTCGAAAGATAATCTGATGGCATTTGTTCTTAGGAATGTCGGTGATACATGGCTTCAGCAGTTAAAAATTAAAACCGGAGGCAAGACCGGGTTGGTCGCTATTCATGCAGCATTGGACCAACATTATCGTTTCTGTCGGGAAGCCCCCGACCAAGTACGGGCTTTTTATTCATTGTGGTTCGAGTCGGTTAATGCGGGTTCCGAGCTCGAAGAAATTATAGGTAACATTCATGTCAGGCGTCACCAAGATGTATTTCGCTGGATTAAGGGAGAGATGGATTTCCAAGAATTCGATGAAAAACATGCAAATATGATAGCAGCACAGTTTTGCGCTTCGGTTATTGGTATTGTCTACTACTGGTTGGCGAATCCAGACGATTTAGATCATGCGCTGAATTTACACGAAAATCTTAAAGGAACCATGACATTGTTGCTGGATAGGCAACAGGAGAATAAACATGTCTGAAGTAAAAATAAGTTCGATCGAGCCTGGTAATGAAGCTGAGAGAGCGAAACTGCCGTTACGATTTGTTACAGCTGCCAGTTTGTTCGACGGACATGATGCGTCTATCAATATCATGAGACGTATTCTGCAATCCCTTGGCGTGGAAGTTATTCACCTTGCGCACAATCGCTCGGTAGCAGAGGTAGTTCAAGCGGCACTCCAAGAGGATGTTGATGGAATAGCCATTAGCTCATATCAGGGTGGTCATGTTGAATACTTCAAGTATGTCATCGATATGCTAAAAGAAAATAAAGCGGAACACGTGAGAGTATTCGGTGGTGGCGGAGGTGTGATCGTGCCGGAAGAGATAGAGGAGCTTCACGATTATGGGGTAGAAAAAATCTACTCTCCTCAAGATGGAATGGCTCTCGGTCTTGTCGGTATGATTCAGGACATGGTCGATCGATGCGATCCCTCGCGATCTAGGAAAGTCAATGAAATCGAAATGAACCCATCGGACTACTTGCCACTGTCTTCATTAATTTCGAATATCGAGCGAGGCGATATAAGTGATGCCGAGCTCGCTGCATTGAAATTAGGTTCAGGCTCTTCTGCTCCGGTTCTGGGGATTACCGGTACGGGCGGTGCTGGTAAGTCATCATTGACAGATGAGATCATCAGGAGATTCCGAATAGATAGTGATAACTCGGTCAAGATAGCTGTTCTGGCAATAGACCCCACTCGGCGGAAGACTGGAGGAGCTCTCCTAGGTGACCGCATTAGAATGAATTCGATCTATGACAAGAATATCTTCATGAGGTCAATAGCTACGAGAAAATCCTCTGGCGAGGTTCCCAGTTATCTAGCTGAGATAATCGCAGCTGTCAAAAAATTTGACTTCGATCTGGTTATTGTAGAGACCCCTGGGATTGGCCAGGGTGATGCAGGCATTGTGCCCTATGTTGATGCGTCTATGTACGTAATGACCCCCGAATTTGGAGCCCAGAGTCAATTAGAAAAAATTGATATGCTTGACTTTGCTGATCTGGTGGCTATCAACAAGTTTGATAGGAAAGGCGCAGAAGATGCGCGTAGAGATGTAGCAAAACAATTCCAACGTAACAAAGAAGCCTGGGAAACGAATCCTGCAGGACTTCCTGTATTTGGAACTATTGCTTCGCGCTTCGGTGATGACGGTGTTTCCGCTGCTTACCATGGTCTTCTTGATGTTTTAAAAAAGTGTGGGCTTCGTAAGTGGAAATCCCATTTGCCTTATGCTGATAACCGTATCCCAAGTGAGCGCTCAGTGATTGTCCCTGGAGCCCGAGCTAGATATTTGGCGTAGATTTCCGATACCGTGCGAAAGTATCACTCGGATTCTTCAAAACAGGCATCTATTGCAAGGGAAATTCAGCAGCTTCTAGCCGTTCAAAATCTAATGAGCGAAAGCAATGAAGAGATGGCGACGTTGTTGAGTGAAAGACAAAAAGCTTTTACCCAGGAAAACCAGGAAATGTTGGCAGCTTGGGCTGCAGTGCGCGAAAGCTATAAAGGCAGTGAGAGAGAAGAAGTCTTTCCATCCGGGAAAAAGGTCGTAAACCGCTTAGGTGTTGAGTCTCTATCGGGAAGTTGGATACCAAGAGTGGCCGTACCTCGTTTTGAAGACGATGGAGAGATCCTAAAATTTCTGAAGCGAGAGAATCTCCCAGGTTATTTCCCATTTACCGCGGGAGTCTTTCCTTTTAGGCGTGAAGGAGAGGACCCAGCAAGAATGTTTGCCGGCGAGGGTGATCCTGCGCGAACGAATAGGCGCTTTAAGAAATTATCTGAACATGCAGAAGCGAAACGTCTTTCGACAGCTTTCGATAGTGTAACCCTTTACGGATTTGATCCGGCAACGCGCCCGGATATTTATGGGAAGATAGGAAACTCTGGCGTGTCGATTGCGACTCTTGATGATATGAAGGTTCTCTATGGAGGCTTCGACCTTTGTGATCCCAAGACATCTGTTTCTATGACAATCAATGGGCCTGCGCCTGCAATTCTTGCCATGTTTTTGAACGCGGCGATTGATCAGCAGGTCGAAAAGTTTAAAGCTAAAGAAGATAGGGAACCTAGCGCGGAAGAACATAAAGAGCTGAAAGCGTTTGCTCTCTCGAACGTCCGAGGTACTGTCCAAGCAGATATTTTAAAAGAAGACCAAGGCCAAAACACCTGTATTTTTTCAACCGAATTTAGTTTGAGAATGATGGGAGATATTCAGCAATACTTCATAGAAAACGAAGTCAAGAATTTCTATTCGGTTTCTATCTCGGGTTATCACATTGCCGAAGCAGGGGCCAACCCTATTTCTCAGCTAGCGTTTACATTAGCAAACGGTTTTACTTTTGTAGAAGCTTACCTTGCTCGCGGGATGCACATAGATGATTTTGCGCCGAACCTGTCTTTTTTCTTCTCAAATGGAATGGACCCGGAATATACAGTGATAGGTCGTGTAGCCAGGCGCATATGGGCTGTAGCCATGAGAGAGAAATATGGAGCGAATGAAAGGAGCCAGAAATTAAAATACCACATTCAGACATCAGGGCGATCGTTGCATGCTCAGGAAATGCAATTTAACGACATTAGGACCACCCTTCAGGCACTTTTAGCGATTAACGATAATTGTAATAGTTTGCATACCAATGCTTACGATGAAGCCATCACTACCCCAACCGAGGAATCGGTTCGGCGCGCCTTGGCAATTCAATTGATCATCAACCGAGAATTTGGGGTGGCCAAAACAGAGAACTCTGGCCAAGGTTCCTTTATCGTTGACGAATTGACTGATCTGGTAGAAGAGGCGGTGCTTCGCGAGTTCGAGAGCATCTCCGATAGAGGAGGAGTTTTGGGAGCGATGGAGACCGGATATCAACGTGGAAAAATACAAGAAGAGTCGATGAAATACGAGACTTTGAAACATGATGGTTCTCTTCCGATAATAGGGGTTAATACTTTTCAACCCGAATCACAATCTGAAGGTCTGACTATCGAACTAGCAAGGTCGACCGAGGAAGAAAAGCGGAGTCAAATCGAACGCGTTGCGAAATTTCAAGAATCTCATCAACATATTTCTTGTCAGGCATTGAAAGAGTTAAAAGATACAGTTACTCATGGCGGTAACGGTTTTGAGGCGCTTATGGAAGCTGTGAGATCATGCTCTTTAGGGCAACTTACAGAGGCATTTTTTGAGGTAGGTGGACAATATAGAAGAAATACTTGATGCCTGAAATTGATGAGTGGCCAATTGCCGAGCTTGTTGAGGGAAGGCATTTTTATTTTGAGAACGGATTAATGGTTTTGACAGAGCGATACCATTTGTCTAGAGGGGCTTGCTGCGGGAATCGCTGCAGGCATTGCCCCTTTGATCACGAGAATGTGAAATAACTTGCGGGTGATATCGTTGGTGCCAAGCTTGACTGAGACCCTAATTGATTGTGGGGTTGAAGTTGTTGGAAGAACTAGATTTTGCATCCATCCGAAAAAGAAGGTCGCTAACATCCCTATCGTTGGGGGAACAAAGGAAATTAATTGGGAAGGGTGTTCAGAATTAAAACCTGATCTGGTTGTTTTCGACAAAGAAGAAAATACAAAGGAGATGGCTGATTTTTGTCCGTTTCCTTTTCATGCGACTCACATCACATCCGTTCAAAATATTTCCGCCGAAATAGACAAATTAGCTTCGCTAGTGTTCTCGGCTGAATTGAAAAACCTAGGAGATCAGTGGAAGCTCTTGAGTGACGTCCCTGATCTGCGATTCCGAGGTTGGAATAATATTCCAACTGCTAGCAAAGAAATCGGTAAAAAGTCAGGTGAATTTAAAAAAGTAGAGTATATAATTTGGAGAAATCCTTGGATGGCCGTGGGTGCACAAACTTTTATAGGCTCTGTTTTAAGAAAGATAGGATTTTCTGAATTTCTTCGGGTTAGTGATGCGAAATATCCTATTCTCGATTCTAGTCAAATGCCTGACCTGTCAACCTTTTATCTGTTTTCCTCTGAGCCTTTTCCATTTGAGCGTTACATGGGTGAGCTTGAAGAACTGGGGTTCAACGGTGCTCTCGTTGACGGAGAGTTTTTTTCTTGGTTTGGTCGCCGCAGTTATCTGATGTTGAGCGAATTCGTAAAAAAGAACTCCTAGTTTATATCTTTAGTAAAATTTCCCCACACACTTCTTGTTAAATTTGAATGATATTCGCTGTTGGCATAACATCGATTCCCAGTTCCCTATTTTTTGTTTGTTTGAAAGCCTTAAGGTCGCCGATTGCCGCTTGCCAGGTATAGAAATGGTTTTGGCCTTCTATTGGAATAGGAAAACAGCCAAAGCCGATTGGCAGCAATGCAAAATCGCCATCGAATTCTCCTACTATGTGTTTGTCAAGGAAGTCTATATATTTGTCTTTTTTTGCTATGGGCACGACATCAAAGAAGGGCACCGCATCTCGTTTATTTTGGATTTGAGATAAAATTTCAGCGGGGAAAAGCCCTCCAGTCCATCGGGCGTTTATCTCCGTAACAGATATCTCCCCATTTTTTCCTAGGAAGAAATCTATTCCACAATTGCTGCCTTCGGAGCTGAAATAACCATGGTGCCGAGCGTACTCTCCCACTTTGATTAACGTGCTCTGATGTTCTGGAGATATTTTGACTGATTCTGATATGAGATTCCCTACCCAGAGACCTTCAGCAAAAAGTATTTTTCTTGTGTTTGCGATTTTTATTTCTTTATCGGTTATACATAGATCTACTGTCATTTCAGTGAAATTTGTTAAATCAAGTTGTTCTTGGAGCAGGATTATCATGTCGTTCTCATATTCGAGGACGTAACGATGTGCCTCTCCAACACTGCTTATTGCGGACACATTTCGCGCTCCTGCCAGACCCAAGAGTTTTATCATTATTCTGTTGTTATGTTTTGAGAAGAAATTAGTGACTTCTTTGTTTCCGAGGTCAGATTTTGTAATGATTATGGTGTCAGGCGTAGGAATGCCGTAGTTGGGAGCGTTCTCTGCGAAATGTTTTTTTGAATTTACATTTCTGTTGACCTTCAGAAGTTCTTCGTTTTTATGAATTACAGCATTCGATCCGCTTGTCATATAAAAATTAACCACATCAGCGATATCTTTGTTCTTATTCGAGTAGTCGGCTACAGATTGATAGAAATCAAATTTTGGATGATAGCTAATATTTTCTAGAGGTATCACTTGATCGACAAGGCGCCTATAAAAATCGTGATATCGCTCGAGGGTTTCTTTCCACTCGGGACTTTTATATTCCTCGTAGACTGCTAAATGGTCTTGTTCATTCCCTATGCATGCCAAAGCGATTTGCAACATCGCGGTAAGTTCGACATTCGAAAGGTGATCTGCCTTTTGTTTTTCGGTTAGATTTTCTAGATCAAAAAAAAGTGAGCAGTCGTCCCCAGCCATTGCGAATAGGGAAGAATATTTGTCGCTTGGAAAAAAAGAACCTGCTTTCATAGTTAACTCATGCGTGCACCGCCATCCACATTAAGTTTATGGCCGGTTACTAGGACTAATTTACCCGTTAAATTTTTCATACTTAGAACCCCCAAGTTCAGCTGGGGATGATATCATAAAATTGCGCGTCTATAGTTTATTGACGCAGACGGACGACATGGCCCGAATCCTTATTAAAGAACTCATTCAGTGGGCTCGTCATTTTTGGGTAACTTTATTAGTGGATATTTTGAGGTGTTTTCTTGAACAAGCTGGAACAACTAAAAAAAATGACTGATGTAGTGGCTGATACCGGAGATCTTTCAGCAATAAACCTGTACAAGCCAGTTGACGCAACAACTAACCCCTCTCTTTTGTTAAAAGCGGTAAATTTGCCAGCCTACAAATCTTTGGTTGCGTCCTCAAAGGAATGGGCGGATCGTCAAGGCGGTGACAATAAAGAAATCGTCTCCAATAGTTGCGATAAGTTAGCGGTTGATATTGGATCTGAAATTTTGAAAATTATTCCAGGTCGGGTTTCTTCTGAAGTTGATGCGAGGTTATCTTTTGATGAGAACGCGACAGTCGAGAAAGCTAAACGTCTCATTGATCTCTATCAGCAAAATGGAATTCCTTCTCAACGAGTTTTAATTAAAATTGCTAGCACTTGGGAGGGTATTCGGGCTGCAGAGAAATTGGAAAAAGATGGCATAAATTGCAACTTAACGCTCCTTTTCGGGTTTGATCAAGCTATTGCTTGCGCTGATGCAGGGGTCTTTCTGATATCTCCTTTCGTTGGGAGAATCCTAGATTGGCACCAAATTAACTCTGACCAGAAATTTACTGCAAAAAATGATCCGGGGGTTGCTTCAGTAAAGAAAATATATTGCTACTACAAAGATCATGGTTACGGAACCGTTGTCATGGGGGCGAGCTTTAGAAATATCGGCCAGATTGAAGAGCTTGCAGGGTGTGACAGACTAACAATAAGCCCAAGTCTTCTTGATGAACTTTCGTTGGATTTTGAAGAATTAGGGCGTAAGCTCGATCCTTCAAGATTATCTGGTTCCGAATTAATCAAACACACTGAGCCATCATTTAGACTAGGCCTAAACTCAGATGCAATGGCGCATGAAAAGCTAGGGGAGGGAATTCGTCTTTTTGCAAAGGACCAAGAGCGTCTCGAAAATATTATCTCTGCCACTAATCCCTAGTGTTTAAGCGTTCGCCAATGCGAAGTTTTCCAAGATTCTTTGATAAACTTTAGGCCTTGGAATATTGAGTTGCTGCCTTACCTCATTAATTGGATCCTTGAGCATTGCTTCCCAATCCTGCTGAGGTAACCACGCGGCTCGCTTGCCCGCCGTGTATGCGACAAAAAATGCCTTAAACACTCCAGATCCTAATTCACGATATTGCCTAAAGGCGCCCACAATCGCTATTAGTCCCAACCCCCGATTCCGTGTTTGAGCGTAAGTAAATGCAAGGAGGCAGACTTCGCCAAAAGTATCTCGGCCATAGCCTGTTAATACGTGCCATAGATCGTGCTGATCTCTCATTCTTTTCCCGAAAGCTACTACTTCTTCCGGTTGGTTTTCCAGTTCCGCGGGCACATTTTCTTCACTTGCTTCCACTAAACCTTCAGCGGTTATTTTTTCTGCTCGGACGAACGACAGATAAGCATGGCCCAGACTACCTGCAGAAAACTGAGCTAGCCTTTTTTTGTCTTGCAGGGTCTCTAGAAGTTCTCTTTTTTCATCTAAGACCTTCTTTCCTGTTTCGGTCGATTGAAAACGCTTATAGGTCTTAAAGAGTGAGTCTCCCGACATGGCTCTGATAATCGCGAAAACCTCTTCGGTATTATCTGGGTTTGCTATTAGTCTTTTTAATGCTTTCGCAGCAACTATAGGCTGCATTCGTCTAGCCGAGCTTTTCATCTGAATTCTCAAATTACCTGTATTCAGGGATATTAACCCGCCGTTCGGACTTGTCAATATATACAGACCACCTAAGGGTCTTTTGTCATCGTTCCTAAAACGTTAGGTCCTTGAGAAAAAAATCTAGCTTGAACAATTATGGAGCAAAAAAACCTGTGACTAAGAAATTAATTTTGTATATAGGATGGTGTTCCCAATCTTCTTGGTAAACAATAGGCACTTATTTAACTTTTGGAGTAAGTGATGAGTTTTTCGTTATACGATGCGACCGTGCCTAATTATTTGCAGATCCTGAGAGCCACTTCAGAAGTGCTGAGAAAGGGAGAGGCTTATTTTTCTGAGAATGATCTCGATCTCAACGAGTTAGTATATTCTAAGCTAGCTGACGATATGGCTCCTTTTCAATTTCAAGTGGTTTCGGTTGCGCATCACTCCATGGGAGCCTTAAGAGGGTATGAAGCCGGAGAATTCTCTCCCCCAATAACCCGTGAAGGTCCAGTTTATGGAGACCCAGATTACGATGGTTTAAAGGCCCTCATAAAAAAAGCCATTACTGAAGTGGAGAGCTATTCTAAAGAACAGGTAGATTTCTGGGCAGGCAAGCAAGTTGTATTCAAGATGGGAAAAAATGAATTTCCATTTCAAATTGAAAGCTTTGTGAATAGTTTTTCAGTGCCTAATTTTTATTTTCACGCGACAACCACCTATGCTTTTTTGAGGATGAGGGGTGTTTCTCTTGGGAAAATGGATTTTTTAGGGGCGTGGAGAATGGGTTGATCCTGAAATGACAGGCACTTATCAATCTTCCGATGATTTGTTCGGACATCCCAAAGGACTGTATGTTCTTTTTCTGACAGAAATGTGGGAGCGCTTTAGCTACTACGGTATGCGCGCGCTCCTGATCCTTTATCTCACCAAGCACTTCTTGTTCGGTGACAAAGAAGCGAGTTTGCTCTATGGAAGTTACGCGGCTCTTGTATATGCCATGCCGGTAATTGGCGGGCTGATAGCAGACCGTTATCTCGGTTTTCGCAGAGCAACTTTGCTTGGCGCATGGCTATTGGTGTTTGGGCATTTTGGCATGTCGTTTGAGGGCCCTAATGCGTCTTACGTTGGAAACGAATTAGTCCGTGATTCTTTTTACGAGCAAATCTTTTACTTATCGCTTGCATTTATTGTGGTGGGAGTTGGTCTTTTAAAACCTAGTATCTCTAATTTAGTTGGTCAATTATATCGAGAGAACGATGCCAGACGCGATTCTGGATTTACAATATTTTACATGGGTATTAACATTGGAGCATTTTCTGCGACTTTGCTTTGTGCTTATCTGGGCGAAACCTACGGCTGGCGCTATGGTTTTGGGTTAGCCGGCATCGGCATGCTGGTAGGTTTGTTTACTTTTATTCAGGGCGGAAAATATCTAGCCGAAGTCGGTGGTTTGCCCACCATGGCTGACAACGTCGAGACCGAACTTTCTTTTAGTGCCCGGCAATTCTGGCCCATTTATCTTGGTTTGGCATTTAGCATTTTTGTAATCTGGCAGTTAATTCAATATTCCAAAGATCTGGGATTGCTTCTGATTATTCTTGGCCTAGGAATTTTAGTTTGGTTCTGCTGGTTCTCACTTAAACGTTGCACTAAAATCGAAAGGGACAGGATGTTAGCGTTGCTCATATTAATGTCTTTCTCTGTATTTTTCTGGGCCCTATTTGAACAAGCGGGTTCTTCTATTACGCTTTTTACTGACCGCAATGTAGAGATGGGAAAAAATTTTACCGCGGGAATGTTTCAGTCCTTCAATCCGCTATTCATAATTTTTCTAGCTCCCCTGTTCGCCTGGTTATGGACGAGGCTAGGGAAATCTAATTTGGAACCGAGCGCACCGTTTAAATTTGGTTTAGCCATTTTTCAGGTCGGGGTCGGTTTCGCGATTTTAGTTTACGGGTCTACCTTTGCGGGTCCTGATGGGAAAGTTGCCGTTATTTGGCTAGCTTTAATGTACTTTTTTCATACCACGGGAGAGCTTTGCCTTTCGCCTGTGGGACTGGCAATGGTCACTCGCCTCAGCGTCAGTGAAGTTGGAGGAATGATGATGGGCGTTTGGTTTTTGTCTAGTTCATTTGCTGCTTACTTGGGCGGAATAATAGCGGGCGCTATGGCGATCGGAGGAGAAGACTCTAAAGTTTCTGCTGGAGCAGAGTCTTTATCGGTTTACGTAGATGTTTTTGCACAGTTAGGAATTTTCGCAATGGCGCTAGGTTTTGGACTTATGCTGATATCGCCACTTTTAAAGCGACTTATGCACTAGAGGGAGAATAAGAAAGTAATGAATGGTCCTTTGAGCGGAGTAAGAATTATTGATCTCAGTAGCGTTATTTCGGGGCCTGTCGCTACAGTTTTGCTTTGTGACCAAGGCGCAGATGTCATAAAAATTGAATCCCCCCAAGGCGATATTGTTCGTCAAATGGGAGCGGGAGAAGCAGATGTGAGCCCTAGCTTTTTGACCGCCAATCGAGGCAAGCGGTCTTTGGCTATTAACATAAAAGAGAAGCAAGGAACTGAGATAGTAAAAAAGCTGGTTCTCGAAGCTGATGTGTTTGTCCAGAATTTCAGACCAGGCGTAATTGAGAGGATTGGACTTGGCTACGGAGTCTTAAAAGAGATTAATCCAAGGTTGCTTTATGTGTCGATTAGTGGTTTTGGAGAGATAGGTCCGTATGCTCAAAAGCGCGTTTACGATCCGGTAATTCAAGCGCTGACTGGTTTGCCCGATATTCAGGCCGACAACGAAAACTCCCGACCGAAAATGGTCAGAACTATTATCCCGGATAAAGTTACTGCTATGACCGCAGCCCAAGCAATTACTGCTGGCCTTTTCGAAAGGGAGAGAGGAAAGGGAGACGGTCAACATATAAAGGTCGCGATGGTTGATGCGACAATAGCTTTTCTTTGGGCTGAAGGCCTCGTGGGTTTGACCTCCGTAGGCAGGGAGAAAAATTTACGACGTGGTCAGCTGGCTCAAGACCTCATATTTGAAACGGCAGACGGCTTCATAACCTGCGGTGCGGTATCCGACTCTGAGTGGAAGGGGCTTTGTGCTGCGCTAGAGCAGACAGACTGGTTAGAGGATGATAGATTCAGCACGCCCCTTGGCCGTGTTTTGAATGCAAAGGAACGTTTAGAAGGTATGAGCGATGTCCTTGGATCGAGGAACAGCGCTGATTGGATAGAGAGATTAGAGGCACATGATGTTCCTTGTGCGCCGGTGCTGAGCAGAGTCGAGATGTTGGAAAATGAACAGATTAAGGCGAACGAGATTATATACGAATACCAGCATCCGGAACTGGGAAAGGTCCGACAAGCTCGTCCGGGAGCAAAATTTTCTGAAAGTCAGGTGAGAAAAGGCTCCGTAGCTCCTGGTTTAGGGCAGCACTCTGAAGAAATCTTGTCCGAGCTTGGCCTCAACCCAGTAGAAATTAAAAAACTATTCGATACCAAAATAGTTTTCGGACGTCAGAAAAAATGACTAACAAATTAGTTGTATGGTTCGTCGTTCTTTTTCTTGCTGGCTGCGGTCGTTCAGAAGTTGAGTTCGCTCTGATTGGAGACAGTCCCTACGGGGACGCCAATGTTTTAAAGTATGAAAGGTTGATCGATGATGTCAATAGGAGCAACGTCAGCTGGGTGATCCACCTGGGGGATATGAAAAACGGTCGAAGTAGTTGTAGCGATGAGAAATTCAGATCCCTTTTTGAACTGAACTCAAAATTTGAAATACCTTTCGTTCTGACGCCAGGAGACAATGATTGGTTCGATTGTCGTCGCGAATCAGCAGGTGATTGGGGTCGCATGGATCGACTTAACAAGTTAAGGGAGCTTTTTTTTACAGAGGAACATCCCCTTGTCGACGAGACTCAATCAAAAACAAGTGTTTATTCCGAGTTTGTAGAAAACGCTCTCTGGGTTCGGAAAAATATCCTTTTTTCTACAGTTCATTTGGTCGGCGTAAGTGGAAGGGAAGGGGGGTTGGATTTGCACGGTTATGTTCAAGACGCCGCTATAGAATGGTTGCAAACTATCTTTCGGAGAGCCCGCGAGGAAAACGTAAACGCAGTTTTCATAGCTACTCAAGCTGATTTCTTTCCTTATTCTGTTGAGCCAGATTGGCTAAGGCTTGAATGTCCTAATTGCAATTTTATCAGGAAATATTACGAGCCATTTTATAAGGCCCTGAAAAATGAACTTTCCACTTATGATAAACAAGTCCTGCTAGCGGTTGGTGATACTCACATATTTCGGGTAGATAAACCTCTTTACGACAACGGCGAGCTGGTAACAAACTTTACTCGAGTCGAAGTCTTTGGCAGTGAACAGGTTCATTGGGTGAAAGTGACTTTGTCAGAATCAGATGGGGTGTTTGTAATTGAGCAGGAATTTGTCGAGGGGAACTAGCTAAATATATTTGAAGATTTTTCTATTTCAATAATTCCTTGGCGATTATCATTTTCCGTACTTCAGTAGTCCCAGCGCCAATCTCGAGTAATTTCGTTGAGCGAAACAATCGATTAATTTCGGTTTCCAGCATGTATCCATGCCCTCCATGTATTTGTACTGCCTTGTCCAAAATCTCATTACAAATATTTGCGCAGTGCATTACGGAAGCCGCGGCCTTCGCGTGAATATTGCCTCTCCCGGCTTCTTCAGCTTGCACGCTGCCGCATTCCGATAGCACTTGCCAACTTAGTGCTTTCATTGTCTCGATTCCAACATACATCTCAGCAAGATATGACTGAATCATCTGGAAGTTAGCGATGGGTTGGTCAAACTGAGTCCTAGATTTAGCATATTCGATTGATATTTCCAGCGCGCGCTCAGAAATACCTACGCTAATCGGAGCAATCGTCGCCCGCTCAAAATCTAAGCCGCTCATAACTACTTTATGTCCCTCACCTTCTTGTCCTAAGATGTTTTCTCTTGATACCAACATATCTTCAAAGACGAGTTCCGCGGTCTGGCTTCCTCTGAAACCCATTTTTGAGAGTTTCTGAGCCACCTTAAATCCCGGTTGTTTTGTTTCTATTATAAACGCCGTTATGCCTTTGGAGCTTCTTTCCTTTTTATCGGTTTTTGCGTACAGGACGCAGATATCTGCGATTGGACCATTAGTTATGTATATTTTAGAGCCGTTTATTAAAAAATTATCCCCATCTTTTGTGGCGGTCGTGTTCATCGAACCAAGCGCATCGGAGCCAGCTCCTGGCTCGGTCAAACCTAGACATCCGACATGTTCCCCGGAGCATAGCTTGGGCAGGAAAAGCTCTTTCTGAAGTTCGGTGCCGTTGTTGAAGATATTGTTTGCGCATAGATTGTCGTGAGCGATCCAGGATAATCCAAAGGCGTGGTTGTATCTAGAGAAGGCTTGCAAGATCAACCCGCTTTCCAGATAGTTGAGGCCTGCACCCCCAAATTTCTCAGGAATCGTAACGCCGAGAAATCCTAGCTCTCCTAGCCTTGGCATAATCTCTTCTGGCCACCACTCATCCTTGTCCATCTTTTCTGCAAGGGGAAGTAATTCTTGACGTCCAATTCTATCCGCCTCCCTAAAGATTTGGTCTTGTTCTTCTGATAAAGAAAATTGGCTCATGCTTTAGCTCAGGGAGCGATTCCAGGCGCGCAACTCGTTTACAAAAAGTTCAGGTTGCTCAAATGCTGCGAAGTGCCCACCTTTTTTTAGTTCATTCCAATAACAGATGTTCGCAAACCGTTTCTCAGCCCAGGATCGGGGAGTGCGAATGATTTCTTTCGGAAAAATGCTCATGCCTGCCGGGATTTCAACCGACTCTTTGTTATCAACTCCAAAGGCTTTATTGAAACTCTCCCAGTACAATCTTGCAGAAGAAGCTCCAGAATTACTTAGCCAGTAGAGCATAATATTGTCCAGCAGTTCATCCCGAGTAATAATGTTTTCGGGATGTCCATTACAGTCGGTCCACTGATAGAACTTTTCTAATATCCAGGCGCATTGTCCAATCGGTGAATCGGAAAGCCCGTAACCAAGGGTTTGGGGACGGGTGCTTTGTTGTTTTGAATAGCCAGAATCCCAACGTTGGTAAAAAGATGCTCCTTTGAAAGCAACTTTATCGGCTTCCGTCGGACTTCGCTTGGCTTCTTCTGTTGCTCCGGCGTTGGGCATATTCAAATGAATCGCCTGGCAGGCGCCTTTGTCTTGTAGCCCGATCGCGGTGGTTACAGCAGATCCCCAATCACCTCCCTGCGCGTAATATTGTTCATATCCGAGGCGTAACATGAGTTGATTCCAGGCATCCGCAATTTCATGGACTCCCCAACCATTTTTTTTTGGTTTTTCTGAAAAACCGTACCCTGGTAGGGAAGGAAAAACGGCGTGGAATGCATCGGACTCCACTCCTCCGAATTTCGTTGGATTCGTGAGAGGTTCAATGACTTTTAAAAATTCTATTATCGAGCCTGGCCAGCCATGCGTTATTAAGATCGGTTTTGCATTTTTGTGAGGGCTCCGAATGTGCATGAAATGAATAGAAAGACCATTAATATCGGTTTTAAATTGTGGGAAATCGTTAAGACGGTCTTGGGTGCTCTGCCAATTGTAGTCAGAAGCCCAATACCGGCAAAACTCCCTGAGGTAATCTAGCGGAACCCCCTGAGACCAGTCATCAACCGTTTCTCGCTCTGGCCAACGTGAGTTTTGAATTCTAGCTTTAAGATCCTCGATATCTGATTTCGGAAAGCCTATCTTAAACTCATTAATTTCTGCCATTTCTCGCTCTCGCTGCTAGGTTTACTATTTGTTAAAGGTAGACTTGGAAGCTACCAATAGAATCGCTTGATTTTGAAAGGTTTAGTGTCCTAGATTCTGGGATCCGCCTGAATCCCCCTTAATAATTTCCCTGGCAAAGCGCCGGTAGATATCCCATTTTCATAAATAATTTCGCCGGCCTTGATAGTAAACTCTATACCCTCGGCATCCTGGAGAAACCTCCTTCCTCCCGCTGGTAAATCATCTACGATATGAGGTGTTTTCAATTTCAGACGTTCAAAGTCAATAACATTGATATCTGCCTTGAGGCCTTCCTCCAGAAGACCTCTATCGTAAAGCGAGTATAGTTCTGCGGGCTGTCGAGTGAGCATGTTTATGGCTTTTGACAATTCTATTTTCTGCTTGTCTTTAACCCATTTTGTTAAAACATATATGTTCGAGCTAGTGTCACAAATAGAACCTACGTGAGCACCACCGTCTCCCAACGCTGATACGGTGTGAGGGTGAGTCAGCATTTCCTCAATATTTTTCGAGAAATTTGCAGCAGGGATATATATTAAGTTGTTCCCATTGTTTCCCAAGAAATAATCGTATAGCCATTCTTCTGGATCTTTGCCATCTCTTTGAGCGAAAGAGGTCACTGAGTTTTCTCGCTCGGGCAAGTATTCGATTGGGTCTTCCATCGGATACATGTTTTTGAAACGTTTTTCAAAAATCTCTACAAAGACATGAGGTGATTCGCTTTTTTCTTCTAATATTTTTGCTTTAATCACCGGATCACTGAGCTTCTCTATTCTTTCTTCCCAAGGTAAATCTGAAAGTGATTTGTAAGTTGGTCTAGCGTAAAAGGTATGCATTGAGGCCGGGTGCCCCATTAAGATGCCTACCGGACGAGAAATAACTTGTCCTCTGATATCTAGCCCCTCAGATTGGGCTTTCTCAATCCGGTCTAATTGTTCACGCCATAAATTTGGGGTTGGCGCAAGATCCAGAAGCGTAAAGGTTCCCTTTACGCCCGATGTTTTGGCCGCAGCCCGCAAAATACTAAACTCATCGTCGGCATCTTCCCAGTCAGAAATCATCTGGAAGACGCTGCCTTTTTCTCCTGAGAGACTGCTGCCCAGTTCCTTCAGTTCATTGGTTGCGGCTTTGTAGGTAGGAACAAATTCTCCCGAACTACTCCGATGCACTAAAGTTCTGGAAGTAGAAAAGCCCATTGCACCAGCTTCGATGCCTTCTTTTATGAGGGTTTTCATTTTCTCGATGTCTTCCTCAGTAGCCGCTTCTCTATTAACAGCTCTATCACCCATTACGTAAACTCGCAGTGGTCCGTGAGGGAAGAGTGCCGCAATATCTATATCCCGGGGCCTTTCTTCTAACGCATCCAAAAATTCCGGGAAGGTTTCCCAATTCCATGAGAGCCCTTCGTTCATCACAGAGCCCGGTATTTCTTCAACACCTTCCATGAGTTCTATTAAAACCTCGTGATCCTCTGGCTTGCACGGAGCAAAACCAACCCCACAGTTGCCAGCAACGACAGTAGTTGTCCCAAGGTTTGACGACGGGTTTAAATGGTTATCCCAGGTAGCTTGTCCGTCGTAGTGGGTATGAACATCTACAAAGCCAGGGGTAACTGCTTTGCCGCTAGCGTCGATTGTCTTGTCTGCAGTCTCGACAATGGACTTAGCGATTTTTGCAATAACTCCATCTTTTA
>PAPD01000035.1 GCA_002708765.1 Gammaproteobacteria bacterium
TCGGGGACATTGGGTATAAATCCGGCCACTCGATCCCCTTTGACAACCCCCGCGCGGCGCAGCGCTGCGGCCAGTTGAGCTACCTGTTCATAAAGTTGCGCGTAACTCATAACCCGGCGTGAGCCATCTTCCAAACGCGCCACCAGCGCGGTTTTTTTCGAGCGGTTGCGCAAGAGGTTTTCGGCAAAATTCAACCGCGCTCCTGCAAACCAGCGCGCACCAGCAAATTGATCGGTATCGGTCACTACCCGATCACAGTTGCGCGAACTGACAATTTGTAGTTGGTCCCAGAGCAATTGCCAAAACTGTTCCGGATGCTCCACCGACCAGCGATGAAGCTCGTCATAATTGCTAAATTGCAGACCTAACTCAGTCTCCACGAACCGCATAAAGCGCATCATATGGCTACTATTAATGCGTTCAGCGGACGGATGCCAGAGTGGTTGCATTGGTGTTTGCAGTTTAGTACATCCCATTGTAAAAGTTTGATCCAGAATGCCCCATCGCTATAATTAACTCAAATAGAACAAGACAGTAATCGTAGCTTCAGTTACAAGCTAGCTAATCGTTGACGACGATTTGCCACCAGACTATCGGGTGTTCGACTTCAATAAGGTTTATTGGAATCAGGCAACCACTCAGAAAGTTCAAGTGCCTGGTCTCTTCAATCAGGTAGCCTAGAAGACCCTAATTCGGATCCCATGCAATGAATGTCGAGTGTATTCTGCAGACGAAATTGGAGTCGCTGTTCTTCAGGGGATGGGTGGACAGTTTCAAGGATTGGCAAAGCTTGATAAAAACGAGATGATATTCACAACTAGTGTCGAAGAGGAAAGAATAAAAAGAGCGGTGGCAACTTTCCAAGGACATTGCGAAGGTCTTGTAGGAAGCGGCAGAGAATCCCGAAGATTCTGAAACAAAACTGATCTTAAAGCCGAGTTGATGCGAAGGGGCTTTCAAGTTCTATATGAAGGCATGAAGGATGTAACTAATAATTTTTCAAGTTACGGACCTCATATTAATGCGTTCAGCGGACGGATGCCAGAGTGGTTGCAGTGGTGTTTGCAGCGGTGGCGATTGAGTTCATCGCCGCGAATCCATAACTGCAGAGGACCGTTCGATACACTGATGCTGGTTGACATCAGAGACGCTAGATTTGAACTCCACAGGCTGAGAGAAAGGAAACCTTCTGATCTTCAGTCATTTCATTGAAGATAGGGACGCGTAAAGACGTAACCGGAAGGTTAACAAATTCAGGCGATGCAGTTTGTAGGGTTGCGGCGATGTTGTGCAGGCCGTTACCTTCCTCACTACCATCTGCTACGGCTCTCCCGACTTCGGCTGGCCATGGACCAATGGGTTCCAGCATATAGCTTGCCTTCCCTTCATTGTTAATGGGCAGGTTAAACGGATTGTCGCGGCCCAAATATTCCACGATCGATGCCATTAACAGAGCTTCATCCTTAGAACGCTGTAGTTGACCTTCCTTGCCATAGAGAGCGCCAGATTGGTTGGCGATGTAGGCCCAGGGTAGTTGAACGTGAAATCCAGGGAGTGCCCTGGCTTCTGGGATGATGCCGTCGGCAGCGCTCACCTTGCCATTTTTTACCATGATGTAATAACCGGAGTGTGTCCGGCCGCCTCCCATAAGCCGCTGCGGTGGGTGGGTGTAGTCTTCGGTAAATGCCCAGTTAATGGTTTTGGGTAACTCGACCGCTTCAAGCATTTTTACGGATGCTGCTGCACAGGCCTCACCCCATTCCCTGGAACCAAATTCCCCAACAGGGCTTAGCGCAGACATATCGATTACCGGCATCTTTTCCTCTTTGAGTATTTTTAGGAACTCTTGTCTGAATCTACCGCCCAAGGCGACACTCGGCAAGCTTCGCGTCGCTCATTCTCACCCAGAATAATTGATTCTAAGAAATGGGTGGAAGCAGTGTCGAGACAACTTCGTCAAGAAATTAACTGGCACCAGCAATAGATTAGACTGGTCATGCCGTCACAAACACGAATGCAATGAAAGAACCTTCGACAAACAGGCTCCGCAAGCTCTCAGTTAGTACAAAGCTCTTGTTTGCATCCGGCGCTCTGCAGGAAGCCGTGGTAACCGCTGGGGGTATCGTTACCGTTCTTTTCTACAACCAGGTATTAGGAGTGTCACCAGCTCTGGCTGGAACTGCTTTTCTGATAGCCAGTATTTTTGACGCTATTTCGGACCCTCTGATTGGAGCTATTTCCGACCGTTTCCGCAGCCGGTGGGGCAGGCGTCACCCGTTTATGTTTGCGTCAGCGCTGCCTATTGCGGTGAGTTTCTATTTTCTCTACCAGCCACCGGATGGATTGGGCGAAACCACCTATTTCCTCTGGCTGGTGACGTTCCTGGTGCTGTTGCGCCTTTCTCAGACTTTTTATCTGATCCCGCACGATGCATTGGGTGCGGAACTGACCGATGACTATGAAGAGCGATCTTCTATCTTCGGTTACAACTCCGTCGTTCAGATGCTGCTATCGATGTTTACCGCGATGATGCTCTACGCGGTGATCTTTCCGTCTACAACCGAATATGAAAATGGGCTTCTTAATGAAGCAGGGTATTTTGTTCTCGCATCGACTGGTGCCGTGACCATCGTTTTCTCAGTTATCGTCTGTTCCTTTGGCACGTTGAATCAGCTTCCGTATCTGCACGATTTTGAAATCAGTAAGAAGTTCACTTTCCCGAACTACTTTGGCCAGCTAGTGGCACTACTCAGGAATGTCTCCTACCTCTCGGCGTGTCTAAGCCTGCTCACTATTTATTCCGGGTTGGGCATTCTGGGTGTTGTTGCCACTTATGCCTATATCTATGTGTATGAGCTTTCATCGGAGGCCATGTTCTGGGCGGGCGCTGCAAAGGTGCCTGGTGTCATTGTCGCCATCCCTTTACTAGCGTACCTGTCCCGGTCGCTGGAAAAAAAGACGATTCTCATCATGGCGACGCTGGTCACCTGCATCATGATTTCGCTGCCACACAACTTGAAAATGCTCGATCTGTTCCCGGCTAACGATTCACCCTTCATCCTCTTTGCTCTGTTTGTCCCATTGCTGCTGGGTTACATGATCTTTCCTGTGTCGGCGATCATCATCGATTCACAGCTGGTTGATGTGGCGGATCAGCATGAATTCAGAACAGGTGAAAGATCTGAGGGGGTCATTTTTTCGGTACGCAGCTTTGGCATTAAGGCAACACAGGGAGTCGGTGGTCTGCTGGCTGGGTTTGGTCTCGAATTCATTGGCTTCCCTGAAAAAGCTGAAGTCGGCGGGCTCGCAGAAAATACGCTCACAGGGTTGTTATTCCTGAACGGCCCACTCTATCTCATGATCTACCTGACTGCGGTACTGTTTATGACCCTGTATCAGATTGATAGGGCCACTCACAGACAGACTCTGCAGGAATTGGAAGCGAGGAGAGCCCAAGCTTAGTGGTCATTGCCTCAGTCGGTAAATCCATTTTGATCTTTCGGAAAATAAATCGAGTTCCTCTGCGGAGATCTGGTTACTGAGATTGTCAGGCATGAAGTACTGGCGGTAGTAGACGATGGCAAGCATGGTTCTTAACCGGTTGGTGGAATTCGGCATGCCTCGGTGCCAGGTCCTCATATCTCGCAATACAATCGAACCGGCGGACATTAAAGTCTGCACCGATGGTTGATCAGAATATTGTTCCGGTGGAATTCTCAGTGTCGCGACCTCAATAGGGCTGCTGTCCACCCGAGTATGCGAAGCAGGCCAGATTTCTGTTGCGCCGTTTTCGATGGTGAAGTCATCAAGCGCTATGTTCGCGGCAATGAGTACAGGTGGCATGGGTGTCTGAACCTCGGGAAAAATGTGACCGCTATCCCGATGTACATTTTGTTTGTTACTACCAGGGTAGGCCGCATTACAACCGTAGGGCAGGCAACCGAAAAAGCGTTCCCCCAATACCGATCTCAGGACCTGGAATATCATGGGGTTTTCGATTATCAACGGATCTATAAAGGGGTTCTGTAAAGGCAGCTGCACACCGCCGTGATTACCGGCACGCTTGAGTTCATCTGCGCAATTTTCATATTTTGCGTCGAGTTCAGTGCAAACCGCAGACCTTAGCGTGTTAACCCAGGTCTCGGGTAGTACCTCCTCTAACACGACGAATCCTTCGTTCTTTAGTATATGGGTAGCGAGGCCAACACTTTTCTGAGTCAGCTTGCCAGCTACTTTTTCATCGATACTAAGCTTCATCGTTAGCAGTTAGTCTCGCGAGAGTTGCTCGTCTGTGGGCTTGGGTCCAGCCACCCGCCAAGGCTGACCTCTTGTTCTGGGCGGAATCCCAACAGCGTGCCCTCAAAAAATGAATAGCGGCACGCATGCCTTCGACAGAGCCGTGTCGTTCGAGTGCCAGGCAGGCGATTAACGGTGGGTAACCATTGTCGTCTTCGAACGTATCAATAAGAGCGGCCTCTACTTCAGCTGAGGTTGTTTCTGCATTGCTAACCCAGGCCAGCAGCGCCAGTGAACTCAGGTAGCGGATCTGTTCCAGCATGAGTTTGCGTGTGTCGTCGTCTTTCCAGTTCGGAACATCTTTGACGAGAAACCTGTGCAGTAGCGTCAAGGTTTTTGTGTCGATACTGCCGATAGTGCCGAATGTGCCGAGGGCACAGAGTGCATCTAGAGTTACGCGAATAACACAGCCTTCAGGGTCGTCAAGGAGGTGACAGATATCGTCAATGTAAGGGGCAACAGTCTCCGGTCCCATCTCTCCCAGTGCATAGACAGCGTTTAGGCGTATCCAGGGGTCATTATGTTGTAAGAGTTCAACCAGGCTTGATGCAGCAGGAGCGCCCATGGTGCCGAGAGCGACTGCCACGTCTTCCGGTGTGAACTGACGCTCAATGAAAAATCGTTCGAGGTGATTGGTGGACATGCCGTAGTTGGCCATGTTCTTCGGGTCAGCCAGTCTGTGTTTGTCCTGTCCTGCCGTTTGGATCAGCGTTTCGATGAGGCTGTCTACGGCGATTGTGGGTGATGTCGCTGCCCCGTAAAGGCTGGTCAAGCGGGTTTGCTGGTTCGGGCTCTGCAGACCCGATAGAAAGCTTGGCAGTGCATCGGCAACGGGAGCGTCAATTGCATCTAAAGGTTCTGCGCCACGCATCCAGTTCCAGATCGAACGCCAAACAACCGGTAACTCATCTGGTGTCTGAAGTTCGGCTGGTTTCTGCCATTCAGCATTTTGGTGATTCCAGCTTGGCGATGTTGGGGGGCGAGTACGAACGGCAACGAACTTCACCATATACCTGCACCGATCACTGCTGTTTGGCGTGCCGGCATGACCGATATCGAAATGAGCAATAATGACTGATCCTGCAGGTATCACTTTCATGACTGCCTGCTCAGGTTTTAGCTCATGCAGGGTCGCGTAAAGGTGTGAGCCGGCCAGTAATCGGGTTGGCCCCATTTCCAGAGGTGTGTCGTGCGGGAAGTAGAAGATGTTTGCCGCGCGAGGTCGGTGCCATCGGGTCCGGCCGCAGGAGGCATGCCCGTCCTGATGCCAGGTGGCTGCGGATATTGAACCGGTTGCCATTTTTGGCTGCCCGTCAAAGGCTTCAGCAATGGCGGTCTGATCCAGGGGTTCGCTGTTGTGCGGGAATCGGTGAGGCAGGAATGCAAATTGATCACCTAACAAACTGATTAATGCGCCCTGTACCGCTGCAGAATCGCAGACGTTGTTCAAAGCGGGCACCCTCGGCACGATATTGTCACCCGGATGCGGTATCTCATGTTCCAAAGAGTAAGCAATCTCTTCAGAGACTTGCGCATGAAAGGCGTCCTCGAGATTCGAGTTAATCATGATGAAGCCATCGGCGATAAATCGCTGGACCTGTTCATCGTTCAATAAAATAGGTGTTTGCTGGTCAGTCATGGCTTTCAAGAACAAAAGAATATATTTGTGCGGATTTTACGGTAAATTCAAGATGGAGTTCTTCGGTGACAGTTCTTAAGGGCTCAAAAATGATGCCGTCAGTTATCGATTGTTGTATTTCTGTTTCAGCCAGCACCGAGT
Organism: Gammaproteobacteria bacterium; assembly: GCA_002708765.1. Classification (GTDB taxonomy): domain Bacteria; phylum Pseudomonadota; class Gammaproteobacteria; order Pseudomonadales; family Azotimanducaceae; genus UBA9659. Next base: position 6,077 of record PAPD01000035.1, read on the forward strand.
TGGCTTTGTCCAGAACTCTCACTTTTAGGGAACCATGCTCTTCAATGTCTGCAGAAACTTTTACAGTTTCGCCGGAATAGGGCACCGGTGTCGTGGTGAGTACGCCCGGTGCGTTGTTGTCCAACTGCCGGTAACCTGCGAACCCATCAGGGCGTAGTGTTGCCAGAGCCAGGCAGCCAGTACGCCAGTCAAAGTGCAGCCAGTCACTGCCGCCATAAAAAAGTCGGATTTCATTGTCCAGAAATATCGGTGCGACACAGGGGTAGACGCAACCGTAGTCGTAGTCGAGTTCAATATCGCTACAACCGATCAGGGCCGCTCCTTCGTCTATCCTGTGCCAAGCACGGGTGTCAGGGCTCCAGGCAAGTTCAGTCCATACCCGGTCAGACACCTGATCATGGATGGCAACCAGGCCAAGATAAAGCCCGGCATGCTCGAAGACAGAGATGGCGTAGGGTTGCAGCTCCCAGTGACTGCCTTCAATGATGACCTCTGTATTTGACCAGGTAATGAAATCGGGACTTTCCAATCTCGCCACTTGCCTTGCCCAGCCATGATTGACCTTCGATTCCATACCGATGATTTCACGATCGGTTTTAACCCACGTCCGGGTGAAGGCGACGTACCGGTTTAACTCAGGGACCCAGATGGCATTGTTGTGAGTGTCTCCGGCGGAGTCGGATTCGAGCTTGACTGGTTCAGACCAGTTCAGGCCGTCCGGAGAATCGCTGGTATGCAAACCCTGGAAGATACATTTGTATCTTTTGCTGGCATCGGCTTCGTTTTTGTCAAGAAGGATACCGGCGCCATGTGGGCCGCGCCAAACCAGGTTGTTGTGGGTGTCCTCGTCATACTCGACGGAATTGAGATCCGGTTTCTCCCAGTTAAGTCCGTCGCTGGATACGGCGTAACAGATGCCCATTTCCATATCTTTTCGTCCGGTATAGGGCGTTTGACGGCGCTCCTCCAGTGACGTTCCCGGATGACAACGGTTCGAGATAATAAAGGGACTGTACCAGCACTTATAAACTTGCTCGTTCTCATCGAAGATGACATTGCCATAAAGGTTGTCGAACCGTTGCTCCCAGGGTTTGTCTTCAATAAAAAGTGGGTTGGCGGCATGCTTTTGAACAGTGCCGACTCGCAGGTCCAGGTTGGATAAACTGGCGACAACTCGATTGTCCAGTAGGAGATATCGCCCGGGGCGTCTGGTTGCTGGTTGGGTCTTGACGTTCATTGCTGGCAATTTTAAACGAGAACATCCGTTCAATCGCCTTTGGCTAACGATCCGCTGTCAGTCTTCCCCCAAAATCGCCACTAAACTGGATTAGTGTTCTTTGTTGAAAGTTCTACAATGAGGGCAAGTGAGTTTAGGCTGGCGAGTTAATGGATTCTATAGATGATAGTCTGGCGGGTAGGGTTGCGCTGGTGACAGGGGCCTGCGGCGGTATTGGCCGCGCAATCTGTCAGCGGCTGGCAGCAGAGGGTGTTCGTTTAGTCCTGGTGGATCGGGATGCAGAGGGGGTCGAAGCTCTGGCGTCTTCTCTGGCCAGCGATACATTTGTTTCAGTAGTTGATGTCAGCGATGCCGAAGCCGTGGCGAGTCAGCATGAGTACATTGTCAGGCAATTCTCGGAAATAGATATTCTTGTCAACTGCGCAGGGATTTTGTCCAACAACAAACTTCTGACCACAGATCCGGGAGAGTGGCGCCATGTTATGTCAGTGAACCTGGACAGCGCGCTTTACTGGAGTCAGGCAGTAGTACCCCGGATGCGCGATAAAGGTTTTGGTCGCATCATCAATATTACGTCATTTGCCTGGAAGGCGGGTGGGCTGACCGCGGGTACAGCCTATACAACGTCGAAGGGCGGCATGGTTTCCCTGACATTTTCCATTGCCCGAGAATTCGCTGGTCAGGGGATAACGGTTAATGGCATCGCACCCTGCTATGTGATGACCCCGATGGTGAGTGAACAATTGACTGAAGAACAACGCCGCACCACACTGGAATTGTTACCTGTAAAAAGATTCTGTACACCGGAAGAGGTTGCGCATACGGTTCGGTTTCTGGCATCTCCGCTGTCAGGTTTTATTACCGGTGAAATTATTGATATGAACGGTGGTCTGCAGTTCGACTGAAGCTGGTTGTGAGTATCATCAAGGGATGGCTGTTGATTATGGTCTGAACTCGGCAGATCATATCTGCTAGCAGGTAAAGGAAAAGTGTTATGGTCGCAGTTCACTCAAGGGATTTCGAGGTTTAAGCTGGTAACATGACTCAGTCGAAACATGTCGGTGGTGTTGTGGTGCCACTGGTGACACCCTTTGATCATAACGGCGATCTAGCTGCCGAAAACGCCCGTGGTTTGATAGGGCACCTTCTTGATCTTGGGGTGCACGGTTTTTATGTGGGTGGCAGCACAGGGGAAGGTTTTTTCCAGTCAGCAGATGAACGCTGTGAATATATGCAGTTTGTGTCGGAGGTTGTTGACGGGCGCGGCTTGTTGATTGCCCAGGTGGGAGCCTTCTCTGTACGAGAGGTACACCAGTTGGCGAAGTTTGCTGCTGATGTCGGCTATGACATTGTTTCTTCAACTCCACCGACTTACTTTACCTACACTGATGCGGAGCTGGTTGAATATTACCGGCATCTGGCAGAAGTCAGTCAAATTCCTGTCCTGTTGTACAACGTTCCTGGCATGGCAGGGCGTAGCCTGTCGATTGCCACGCAGGTTGAAATGCTCAAGCTGCCAAATGTCATCGGTTCAAAGCACACAGATATGAACTTCTTCAGCGCTGAGCGCCTGCTACGTGAAGTACCGGATGCAGCTATTTTTAACGGCCCTGATGAAATGCTGACCGGCGGCCTGGCGATGGGCATGGTTGGCGGAATAGGCAGTACCTATAACCTGATGCCGCGCCGCTATCTGGGTATCTATGAGGCCGTCAGATCAGGTGATATGGACGGTGCCCGGAGATCGCAGGCGACAGTTAATGATGTGACCCAGGAATTGCTCAATCTATCTCCGGGTGTGGTTCCCGGTATCAAGTTTGGCCTGAAACTTCTGGGTTACGATTTGGGTGAAGCGAGAAGACCCTTTCTGCCGATAACGCAGGACACGTCGAGGTTCGAAGCTTTGCTACGAAATTCAGAGGGTATGCGCTAGATGTCTGTTGCTCTAGGCGTCGATGTTGGTACCCAGAGTGTCAAGGTGATCGCCTATGACGCAGATTCTCGGACCTGTGTGGATACTGCAAGTTCGCCGCTGGCGTTGCATCAAACCAGTGACGGCGTTGCAGAACAGAACGCCGAGTGGTGGATTGATGCGTTAAAAGTTGCGTTGGCGAGTCTCAACCAGAGCTCTCGACAGGCCATCGCTGCCATTGGCGTTTCCGGCCAGCAGCACGGCTTTGTCCCTGTCGATAAAAACGGCATCGTCCTGGCTCCGGTCAAACTCTGGTGCGACACATCAACGGGAACAGAATGCGATGAAATCATGTCGGCATACGGCGGCATCAAGGCTAGTATCGCAGGGGTCGGTAATCCTATCCTGCCGGGTTATACCGCATCGAAGATCCGCTGGTTTCGCAACGAACACCCTGATCAGTATGCAAGGATGGACAGCATTCTCCTGCCTCACGATTATGTGAATTATTACCTGACTGGAGAACGCTGCATGGAGGCAGGTGATGCCTCGGGCACAGGCTTTCTTGATGTCCGTCGTCGAGATTGGTCCAGAGCAATGCTGCACGCTATCGATCCTGAAAGAGACCTGGAGGATTGTCTGCCAGAGGTAGTAAAAACCAATCAGGCGATTGGAACTATTCTGCCCAGTGTTGCAGATGAATTGGGACTACCCGTGGGCATCCCGGTATCTATTGGCGGAGGTGACAACATGATGGGTGCTATCGGCACGGGTAATGTCACCGCCGGTATGGTCACCATGAGTCTTGGCACCTCGGGAACCGTATATGCTCATTCCGATTCACCGGTTGTTGATGCTACGGGTAATGTTGCTGCGTTCTGTTCGTCGACAGGAGGCTGGCTGCCTCTTGTCTGTACGATGAACTGCACCGTCGCAACGGAACTGACCCGTGATTTGCTGAATGTTGAGCTAGCAGCATTGGAGTCCCAAATACTTGGCTCCGAAATTGGTGCACGCGGGTTGATCACTGTGCCTTTTTTCAACGGTGAACGTGCACCCAATTTACCTTCCGCTAAAGCCAGTGTTTTTGGAATGGACAGCAACAACATGCGACCAGAAAACTTTCTGCGTTCCGCCGTTGAAGGAACCACCTTCAGTTTGCGATTCGGGCTGAGCGAGCTTACTAGGCTGGGAATTAGAGCAACTGAAATCTTACTGACCGGTGGTGGTGCGAACAGTCCTAGCTGGCGGCAGATGATTGCAGATGTCTGTAACACGCCAGTAACGGTGCTAAAGACGGAAGAGGGCGCCGCACTTGGTGCAGCGTTGCAGGCACTTGAGATATTGGGTGGCGGCGATATAGCCAGTCTGACAGCAGATCACCTGGAAAAAGATGTTGAAGGTTGTTGTCAGCCAGAGGCTGGGGCGGTTCAGTCTTACGAAGAAATCTACGGGAAGTACCAGCACGCAGTGACCCGTGTTGCTGACTATTATGAGGACAAGCCATGAATGATTCATCCCGATACCTGCTCGATGATGAAGCAATGCAACGCTTCATCATTGAGGGTTACACCCAGCTTAAATCTGAGCTACCCGATGACTATCACGCGCGAATGTATGAGGGCCTGGAGCCGCTTGATGAAACCGGACCACTGGGTCATAACAACCTGTTGCCTTGCGTACCGGATCTTCGATTGATGTTGAATGAACCGCGGGTTGTAGGCGTGCTGACGTCAATACTCGGGCCTGATTATTACCTGCACTTTCACAGGCACGACCACGTCAATTTTCCAGACGGTGCTCAGCCGTTGCACAAAGACAGTGACAACCATTCGCACCACGCCATCGACGGCTTACGACGCTATCACAAGACTCGTTATGCCATGTTGTTCTACTATCCACAGGACACGCCGGTTGAGATGGGGCCAACCGGTATAGTGCCGCGTAGCCAGTATGTGTCGAGGCGTGACGTTGACCGATTGAAGAAACAAGGTGATCAGTTACGTGCAGAGATCCTCGAAGAAATCCGGCAGTCGATGGATACGACAGCCTTCGAAGGCACGAACCGGTTTAAACGCTATGCCGAAACGGAAAGAGAGTTCAGAGTCAGATATCCGGATCTGATCGAAAAAATAGAGGCAACCAGTGCCCCCTGGGAAGATGCCAAAATCCCATTGCTTGGTGATGTCGGCACCATATCTATCGTTCACTTCGATATCGTCCACGGCCGCTATTCAGCGAACCTGACTGGCAAGCAGCGTCATATGGTGAAGTTTGTCTTCTGTCGCAACGAGGAGCCGACGACCCCCAGCTGGAATCATCACGATCCTGCCTGGCTTGGCGGTGAGGAAGACTGTCAGACTCCGATATGGAAACATTTGTGGGCCTGGCATCTGGGAGCCAGCGATTCTGCAGTGTCACCACGATCAACTGATGAGCTGTCCGAGCTGCTTGACGACCAAGACGATAGACTGGCAACCAGCGCCGCCTATCAACTCGGATCGACTTCAGCAGGGTTTGAGGTGGTGTTGGAAAAGTTTCTCTCCGACAACCTTGAGGTCAGATCCATCGCCGGTTATGGCCTGGTGCGCGCCGGTCGTGATGCTATACCCAGATTGCTGGTGGAGCTCGAGGGCGCCGACCCGACGCTGCAGGCAAGGATCATAGATGTCATCGGCGATATTGGCCTCGAAGCGAGTGACGCAGCGCCTGTACTAACTGCTCTTGCAGCCAGTAGCGACGTGCGAGTGCGACGTGCCGCCATTGAAGCACTTGGCGTTGTTAGCCAGGCCGAGGAACCTACCACTGCCGGGGTCCTCGCAGCATTGGAGAACGCTCTGATCGATGAAGATGCTGTCGTTGTCCGCAACTCGACACTTGCTCTGGCCCGACTCGGCAGTAAGGCGAAGTCTGATACCGTTGTTGATCGGGTCAGCCGGAATCTTTCTCACTGGCATCATCATGTCCGGGGCTGGAGTGTCGAAGCCCTGCAGCAAATGGATGATCCACAGGCAATGAAGCTTGCGTTGCAATATTTGATGTCGGCACGCTGGGATCATGCAAGTAAATCCGGGGATCTTGACGCCACCAGTCAGCCAATGCGCGAACCCACCTGACTCTGTTGTCAGCAGGGCTGTTAGAAATGGCAGTCAGTACGGGTTCGACGGTGAGATGTGCCAGGACTTCAGATTTGCCGTCGTGGTGCCACCGTTTGAGAACAACTGCACGCCCAAACTGTCTCGCCCCGCAGGATAGATTCTTCGCATGATTGCCTGACGTTCGTTCGCGAATACTTCGACGACCGACTTATCGATGAACACTCGTAGTTGTAGCGGCTCATTTTCTGCCAGCTGAAAGGGCGCGGATTCGATAGCCTTCGGTGAATCTTCTGGCCCGGAATGATGAGTATCAACCTTCAGGGTAGCCTCGACGCAGTCATATGAAATCACCGTCTGCTCTTTACCATCTGGTGAAACGCAAACCTTGACCCCGTATTGGGTCGCGTCGGATTCGAAGTCGATGATCAGTTCCAGACTATTGCCGCGGACTTCATCGATCGTGAGTTCTTCATCTGCCGCCAGCGTGATGTTGTCGAGGTGGCAGGGTCTATATCGCAGCGCTTCAATCTCCTCCGGCACAGTCATCCGCATTTCACTATCTTCCAGCCATAACACACGAGGCAGACTCATGGTGCCAGACCATCCCTGTTCCAGCCTGACGCCGAACTGCCTGAAATCGAGTAACCAAGACCACATGATGCGACGCCCCTTATCATCCTGCATGCTTTCCGGGGCAAAGAATGTGTTGTCCACCCAACTCATCTGGGCGTGGGACTCCGGATAAAACTGTTCATTCTTCCATTCACCGATGTAGTAGCGACAACCCATACGGTGGCTGATACAGAGCAGCACATCCTTGTCACCGAGCCTGAACAGTTCCGCACAGGACACGTCTTCATCTAGGGAAACACCATCAACACCGTGGGCAAACAGATCGCCGACAAATCGCCATTCCCCATCAATCTTTTCTGACTTCGCGATAGCCGGATGTTCTCCACCAAAGATGGCGTAGTAGCTCTGACCGTCATACCAGCCGAACGGATCCCAGGACCGGTATTTTCCATGATGGGGATCACCCACCGTGGTTTTTGGCGTAATTGGGTTGGAATCTAATTTGCGCCACTCATTGAGAGCATCATCGACTGCAACTGCCAGTGCGTTGCCCTGATCAACCTGGTGGTAACACATGGTTGGCACACCGTCTTCGTTGAGGAAACAATTGCCGCTGTACATGCCTTCCAGCAAACCGGTGGGATGATGATGCCAGTGGAACAGGTCTGTGCTCGAAACGTGACCCCAATGATCGGACTTGCTGCCGCTTCTCTTATCCTGAAAGATGTAGAAGAGGTGGTATCGACCTTGCCAGTAAATCGCGCCGTTAGGATCGAACGGCACCGCCACACCTTCCGGGACAGTGAAGTGGTAGCCTGGTCGCCAGGGGTCATTCAACAGTTTTTCGCGATGAGCCCGGACAGCCATTGCCTGATTGTCGATTTCAGTCTTCATGACCTGAGTCGCTTCATCCATGCGGAAGGGTTCCCAATCCAGGGTCTGGGTATAGATCAGTCGCCAGATGCCATCGGCCTCTTTTTTCAGTTTGTAGCTGTAGGTGACCCGGCCTTTTTCAGTGTCGATCACCACAGGAGCGATGTTTGCCTGGTTGCCTTCAACAACAATCTCTGCGCCATCCAGATCAATGGCGACCTCAATCTCAGTAGCGCCGGTTGTAAAAACCAGATGGCCGTCTCGTAATGAAGTCTTGTTCGAGCCTTTACTGTCGACCCAGTCTTCTGAGTACGAATCAATCACGCTATCGACGTCACCATTGATTCTGGCAGTAATATGCGCCTGCATTGCCGCCAAAACTTCACTTTCCTTCGTCAAAGGAATTCCCATGATTTTTGATGGGCAAAATGTAACCTGTTCCTTGCGCAGAGTGTATTGGCGGGACTCGATATTCCCCCAAATTATGGGTGACTGCTTAAATAGCTGTCTTGTTCAGATCAGCAGATGCTGGCAAGTTATGTGCTTTTCAATACGTTGTTAGCAGATAGTCATCTAAGGTCGGTACTTGGAAATAGAAACGGTCACCCGCTCCCAGCAGCTTGCTGACACCGTACCCTTTTACGGAGAAGGAGAGCCTATTCCGAAAAACAGGGACCTGTCCGCAGGTGATGACACCAGTGGTTTCTCTGTTGTGGTTCGGATTCTGGCGCGGAGTTGGCCGTATCTCTGTCCGCAGGTACTCGGTCGCTGGTGGCAGCCTGGCACAGGCGTTGAAGACGGCGTCGCTGAACTGGTTGGCGGACGCGGTTACAGTTTTGTCTATATGCCGGTGCTGGTGACATTGCTGGCACTGATTGCACCCTATCTTGGTTTTGTTGCAGTCAGTTTCATCTATCCCTTCAATCTACTATTCGCATTGATTGCCGTCATTGTCTTCTGTGCCTGGATGCTGGCCTTTTTTAGTGGCAGACGGCAGGGCGGGTCACTGGTCGTTTTGCTGATAGCATTATTGCTGGCCAACCTGGTGTCCGTCGTTCTGATTGAAGAATCTGCTTACAGTATATACACGGCTGTACTCACGCTGACGTGTTTTATGGGCTGGTTTGTACAGATTGGATTCGATCACGGAACTCTCAGATACCGCGTAAGGGTCAGTACCCACCTGATTTATTACGCCCTGCTGCAAGTGATTCAGGGGCTTGGCTTTATGTTAGTCACGCTGCTTCTGGCTGAGATTGTCAATCAGTCATTGTTGCAGAATGAACCACTCATGCCAGGCCTGGCTGCGATTATTGGCTATCCCGAATTCTCCCAGGAGGCGGCGGAGACACTGACGGCAGACCAGCGTATGGAGCTGCGCTGGGCGCCGGTCAAGGTAGAGTTTCTCTGGTTTGTTCTGCTCATACCGCTGGAAGTCGGATTGCAGTACTACATCATCTGGATATTCCAGCGAATCAATCATGACCTGAGACTCGCGCTGGTTGACCGATGGCACCGATTGTCATTACGCCACCATGCGGATCATCGGGTTGGTGACTCTATCTGGAGAATTCAGTCTGATTCTGAAACCGTGACCTTTGTCTTGAAGGTAGTGTCTGAACTGAGTGTCATGCTGATTAATGTTGTTGCAGCGCTGGCTTTCATCGCCATCTTGTCACCAATCATTGGTTTAATGGTCGTCTTTGTTCTGGTGCCAACACTGTTTCTTGCGCGCTGGGCGATGCCACGTTACCGGACCCGGTCGCTGGTTGATCGGATGGCGAATGCGGACCTGACTTCGAGAGTACAGGAGTCTTTTCGTGCCATCAGATTGAGTAAAGCCAACCAGGCAGGCGGTCGTTTCCAGGCTCAATTTGAGCGGGATTCGATGGTCGCTTTTAACGCAGAATACAGACACACCCGATTGGGGCTGAGAGTCGGTGTGGTCGTTGATACCTATTCAGAGCTGTTTATCTTCGCCGGATTTTTCCTAATGGCTTACTGGGTTAACGGCAGTGAGCCGACTTTTGCCACAGAATTGATTGCGCTGGCCGGCCTGTCTTTTGTGGTCTGGAATCTGTCTGCCTTTCGTTGGGCCAGTGAACGTTTCGAGGCATCTATCGGCTCCCTAGGTGAAGTCCTGAAAACCTGGGGTTGGGCGCAGGATGTTGCGATGGGGCTGAAGCGAGTATTTGACATTCTCGATATGGAACCGGAAGTCACCGATCGAGAGGATGCTGTGGCATTTTCGGGCTTTAACGAGGAGATTCGATTTAACCAGGTTGAGTTTGCCTATTCTGCAGACCGCCCCGTGTTGAACGGCGTTGAACTGAGAGCGGTACCGGGGACGATTACAGCCATCGTGGGTCCATCTGGGGCTGGCAAATCAACCCTGATGAGCCTTCTTTTGCGGCTTTACGATCCTGATCGGGGTTCTATTACGATAGACGGCCAGGATATACGTGAGTTTTCCGTTGATTCATTGCGCAACCACATCGCCATCGCGCTGCAGGAAAATGTACTGTTTGGCATGAGCGTCAGGCAGAACATCTGCTATGCCGTGCCGGATGCGAGTGATGAGCAGGTTGAAGAGGCTTTAAGAATCGCCTGCCTCGCTGATCTTGCCGAGACACTTCCAGATGGTCTCGAAACCATGCTGGGTGATCGTGGCGGTCGCTTATCAACCGGCCAGCAACAACGACTTTCCATTGCCAGAGCCGTGATACGGCGAGCGCCGATACTGGTGCTGGACGAGCCAACTGCTGCACTCGATGCTGAAACGGAAAGGAACGTCCTGAGAAATCTGAGCGAGTGGTCAAGACAGGATCAACGTGCCATTTTTCTGATCACCCACCGCATCTCGACGATTCGTCAAACGGACAACATTGCCTATCTTGAAGCCGGTCGGGTGGCTGAAAATGACGACCACGATAGACTCATGCAAATTGAGGACGGCCGGTACCGGGCGTTTGTGACGGCAGAGTCCGGGGCCGTGGGGGCTCATGATGGCTGACAGTTTCACTGAGGAAAACCAGGCCCCATTCTCGTTCGATCAGCTTCGCGAAGATGAGCGTGAACTCGATAAGCAGGCAAGTCTGGTCGATACCAGAACGGATATTGATTACCGGGAGGCGTCAACTCTCATCTGGCGTTGTCTGTTGCTTCTGCGTTATTACTGGCGCCGATTCGCGGTTGTGTTATCTATGGAGTCGGTGATGACAGCCGTGGGCACCGCTGTTGCTCCATGGGCGGGTAAAGTGCTGGTTGATCATGTTGTGCTCGGTTTGCCCATCCCGGATGATGGTAAAGGTTATCCGACTTTTTTGTTGCCCGTCATTGAGTTTCTTGTCGGCTCGTCAGCCATCACCATTTTACTCTGGCTGGCATTGTGGACGGTGATTGGTGTTAGTGCACGGGTGATCTTCGGGTACGTGCACGATCTGATTGAAGCACGGATGGAACATTCGCTGTTACACATGGCACGCTCTCGCCTTTTTGAAAGCATGCGAAGGTTGCCCATGACCCAACTCGACAACCAGCCGATCGGAGACTCGGTCTTTCGAACGATGCACGACGTCAAGGCATTGCCTGATGTGATTCGGATGGTGTTACAGGTCACAACCTGGGGTCTTGTTACATTCAGCGTCGCTGCTTTTACGATGCTGAGTGCCTATCCGGATTCCCCTCTCGTTGTCTGGTTAGCCGTCGGTGCAATGCCAGTGTTTGTTATGGTCACCTTCCCGTTTGCCCGTATGATCCGCCGTCGTACTCAGGCAAACGTCGCCGCGGGTACGGTGTTCGTCAGCGCGACTGAAGAGGGAATGGACAACATCCAGGCAGTGCAAGGTCTCGGTGTAAACCAGATTGAGAAGGAGCGGTTCGGACTGACGAGCGCAAACGCTTTCAGAAGAGAACGTTTTCTTGCGCTTGCCATTGACGTTGTCAGCAAGCTGGGTGAGACAGCGGGTAAGTTTCTCTACTGGGGTTTCATGCTATACATGTTGGGTCTGGTTATTTCAGGAGAAATGACGCCTGGTGACTATGCAGTTGTGCTCGGTTACTTCATGGCTATGAGTGAACCCGCACACTCAATTGGAGGGCTGTGGGTCGACCTGCAGGAACCAACCGCCAGGGCTCGTCGGGTTTTTGCCATGTTGGACATGGAGGGCGAAAAGGAGCTTGGCCATGAGGTCCTGGCTTCCGTCAAAGATGGAGTGACTTTTCATGAAGCTGGCTTTAAATATCCAGATGGCCGTCGTGCTTTGAAACATGTTTCTTTCGAAGCCAAGGTAGGCGAAATAGTTGCATTGGCGGGTTCAACAGGGGCCGGTAAAACCACACTGGCCTGCCTGATACCGCGCTACCACCGGGCGAGTGAAGGCCAGGTGCGAATTGACGGTAAGGACGTTAACGATTTGTCCATCGATAGTCTGCGTAATCAGATTACTTACGTGTTTCAGGAAACGGAGACCCTCGCTGGATCTATTGCCGATAACATCCGTTTCGGTAATCCCGACGCGACGATGGATGAAGTCAAGCGGGTTGCCCGACTGGTTGGTATCGATGATTTTATCAGTGAGTTGTCCGATGGCTATGACACTCTTCTAGGTACCACCAGCAGCAAATTGTCGGTTGGCCAGAAACAACGGATCTCAATCGCCCGGGGACTACTTCGCGATACACCCATCCTGATCCTGGACGAGCCAACCTCGGCACTTGATCCGGAGACAGAAACCTATCTGATGGCGGCACTGGAAGAAGCTGCCAAAGAAAAGCTCGTCATCATCATCGCACATCGACTTTCAACCATCCGGCGTTCAAACCGAATCCTGTTTCTTGAAGACGGAGAGATCCGTGAGCAAGGCAGTCATGAGCAACTGATGGCCATTCCGGAAGGATATTACCGAACGTTTGTTGAGTTGCAGAACACATGAACAGATTAATGTTCAACTTTGTTATATTTGGCGAAGATACAAACATCGGGTTATGTTATGGCTCAACAATTTTACGATCAGCAAAGGCCTGAACTGTCTGAGTTTCGACAAGCCTGTCTGGATAACGATATCGATAAGATGAATCGAATAGCTGCTCAAAATCATCATTGGTATGAGGATGAGAATCCCAAGAATCTTCCGTTGGCTGAACTAGCTCACGTCTATCAGGCACAATGGTATGCCCAAATAGAGAACCTTGGTGCACTTACACAAGTCGTCAAATCCCATCTCTGGGCCGTCAATCAGCCTTGGACAGCGCAATGCTGGTTGTCTGTAATCGGGTATCCGGTCGATCAAGGTGCTGGTCTTTCTTTGTTAGTAGGAGCGCCCGATGACCGGGCATCTATTGCCGAAATAGCGCGGTAGGGTAACAACCACGAACTTGCGAACTGGCTTGAAGAAATTATGGAAAACGGAGCCGCGTGGGGCTCAACCGACTGTTTCCAGGTCAAAGGCCGCTGCCATTAGCGCTTTGGTGTAATCAGTCGCCGGGCTGGTAAACAATTCCTCGGACGGCCCCTGTTCGATGATGACACCGTCTTTCATAACGATCAGTTCATGCGCGAGTGCGCGTACCACTTTCAGATCATGGCTAATAAACAGGTAGGCCAGGTTGTGCTTTCTCTGCAGGTCACGAAGTAGATCGACCATCTGGGCCTGAACTGAAACATCCAGCGCCGACGTAGGTTCATCCAGGACGATGATTTTTGGCCGAAGAATGATGGCTCTGGCAACGGCGATTCGCTGTCGCTGGCCACCGGAGAACTCATGGGGGTATCGGTCCTGAAGTTGAGGGTCGAGTCCGACTTCGATCAGCACTTCAGTCACGAGTTCCCGTCGCTCTGCCGGTGACAGTCCAGGCTGGTGGATGTTCAGTCCGGCTTCAATAATCTGATGTGCCGAGAGTCGAGGTGGCAGGCTGCCATAGGGGTCCTGAAAGACGATCTGGAACTGGTTGCGTAATGATCGTAGTTCGCTAGTTTTGAGGTCGTGTATGGGCGTCTCACCAAGGATGACGGTACCTGTAAAGCCGGTCAGCCTGACCAGTGCTCTTGCCAGGGTGGTTTTACCTGAGCCGGATTCGCCGACAATACCCAGAGTCTGTCCCTCGCGAATTTTAAGAGACACCTGGTTCACGGCTCGCAAAGTCCTGGTCCGTGCGAATATTCCCTTTCCCAGATTGAAGTCAACGCTCAGCTCTTCCGCCTGCATGACTACCGGTGAATCGGGATTTGCTGCTACGGGCTCGCCACTCGGTTCGGCGGCGATCAGGTGTCGGGTGTATTCGTCTTGAGGGTTGGCAAAGATTGCTTCGGTAGGACCTTGTTCGACCATATGGCCATCGGTCATGACACAGATTCTGTCTGACATTTTTCGAACCACGCCAAGGTCGTGTGTAATTAGCAGCAGCGCCATATTCAGACGCTCTTTTAACCCATCGAGCAGCTTTAGGATCTGCGCCTGCACGGTGACATCCAGTGCGGTCGTCGGCTCATCGGCGATCAGGAGATCCGGTTCGTTTGCAAGTGCCATGGCAATCATGACCCGCTGCCGCTGCCCGCCTGATAGTTCGTGGGGGTAGGCGCGCAGGCGCTCCTCAGCACGTTGCAGACCGACGAGTTCCAGCAACTCCAGGGTTCTTTGGCGAGCTCGCGAACGGCCCATGCCCCGATGTACATAGAGCACTTCACCAATCTGCTTTTGAATATGGTGCAGTGGGTTGAGAGATGTCATCGGTTCCTGGAAAACCATGCTGATTCGATTGCCTCGAATCTGCAGCAGTTCTTCTTCAGCCAGTCCGATCGTTTCATTGCCATCGATCAGGACCGAGCCGCTGGGATGGGACGCGTATTGGTAGGGTAGTAACTGCATGACCGACAGAGCGGTGGCCGATTTACCGGACCCGGACTCACCGACGATGGCCACAGTCTCGCCGCGATCTATGTGGAAATTAACCTTGTGAACCACTTCGGTATCACGAAAGGCAACGGACAGATCGTTAACTTCAAGAATCCGCTTGCTCATGTTGCTGACCGCCTCGGGTCAAAGGCGTCACGAACGCCTTCGCCTACAAAAACCAGCAGAGTCAGCATGGTGGCCAGTGTAAAGAAACCGGCAAGGCCTAGCCATGGTGCCTGCATATTTGCTTTGCCTTGGGCGAGTAACTCTCCGAGAGACGGGTGCCCGGCAGGTAATCCGAAGCCGAGAAAATCCAGTGAGGTCAGTGTTGTGATCGAACCACTGACCAGGAACGGCAGAAATGTCAGCGTTGCGACCATGGCATTGGGCAGAATGTATTTCCACATGATGACGAAATCTTTTTCGCCGAGGGCTTTGGCCGCGTTGACGTAGTCAAAATTTCTGGTCCGAAGAAACTCCGCCCGAACCACGGCCACAAGGGCCATCCAGTTGAACAGTAATAGGACCAGCAGCAATGCGATAGGGTTCGGTTCGAATAGGCTGGTCAGAATAATAATCAGGAACAAAACCGGCAGACCGGCCCAGATTTCAACGACCCGCTGACCGATCAGATCAACAAGACCGCCGAAATAACCCTGAGTAGCCCCGACCGTGATGCCGATGAGGGCGGAAAGAAACGTCAGGGTCAGCCCAAAAATGACCGAAAGGCGGAAGCCGTAAATGATTCGTGCTGTCACGTCTCTACCAACATCATCGGTACCTAGCCAGTGGCGAGCGCTAGGCGCCTCGGGCACTGCACCCTCCGTATTCCAATCTATCGTATCGAAACTGTAGCGAATTGGCGGCCAAAGCATCCAGCCATCACCGTCCTCGATCAGCTGTTGTACTGATTCGGAACGATAAGCAGCTTCGGTTTCAAAGACACCGCCGAACGTTGATTCCGAATAGGTCCTCAGCACCGGTAAATAAATTTCACCCTTGTAAGCCATGATGATGGGTTTGTCATTGGCTAGGAATTCCGCGAAGAGGCTCAGAACCATCAACGTGCTGATAATCCAGAGGCTGAAGTAGCCTCTCTTTTTCGTTTTGAAATTTTCCCAGCGTCGTCTGGTGAGTGGAGACAGGGTCATCAGATATCTCGTGTCTCGAAATCGATTCTTGGATCGACGAGCGTGTAGACCAGATCACCCACCAGAGTCATGATGAGCCCAATAAACGTAAAGATGAACAAACTGCCGAACATGACAGGATAGTCACGGCGCATGACGGATTCGAATCCGAGTAGACCCAGACCGTCGAGTGAAAAGATCACCTCGATCAGCAGCACGCCGGTGAACAGGACGCCAACAAGTGCTGCTGGAAAACCCGCAATGACAATGAGCATGGCATTACGAAAGACATGGCCATAGAGCACCCGTTTCTGATTGAGGCCTTTGGCCTTGGCCGTAAGTACGTACTGTTTGGAAATTTCATCGAGAAATGAATTCTTGGTCAGCATTGTCAGGGTAGCAAAGCCGCCGATGGTCAGTGCGATCACGGGCAGGGCCAGGTGCCAGAAATAATCCACTACCTTGCCGAATGCAGAGAGGTCATCAAAGTTGTTGGATGTCAGGCCCTTAAGCGGGAACAAGTCCAGATACGATCCGCCGGCAAACAATACGATCAGTAGAACAGCAAACAGAAAGCCAGGTACGGCGTAGCCGACAAAGATAAACGCACTGGTCCAGGCGTCAAAGCGTGATCCATCCCGCACGGTCTTGGTGATACCCATAGGGATAGAAATGGAGTAGACCAGAAGCATTGACCAGAGACCGAGAGAAAGTGAGACAGGCAATCTTTCCTTGATCAGGTCTATCACCGGGCGGTTCTGGTAGTAGCTTTCACCCAGATCAAGTACCAGGTATTCCTTGATCATTTTCAGATAGCGTTCGTGTAGTGGCTTATCGAAACCGAATTTCTTTTCGATGGCTTGAATCAACTCGGGATCGAGTCCGGCAGCAGCTGCATACTGGGTACCTGTCTCAGTGAATTGTGGGCTGCTTTGTGCTCCGGCGACTCGACTGGCAGCACCGCCGCCAGCCTCCCCGGTTAGGCGGGCTATCATCTGATCGACCGGTCCACCGGGTGCCAACTGGATGATCAGGAAATTGAGCGTAATGATGCCAATCAGCGTTGGAAAGAGCAGCAGCAAACGACGAACTATATATCTGGCCATCTCGTCTCTCCTACTGCAGCGCCGCATCGAGACGTGCGGCTTTGCTTTCGTCGAACCACCAGCCATCAGGGAATGCTGGGCGGTACTTGGGGTGGGGTGGTCGGCCAAACTTTTCCCAGTGAATGGTGCGACGTGGATCATAGGCGTACAGCGGAATCAGGTGGTAGTTCCACATCAGGACTCGATCGAGGGCACGACTGGCGGCAACCAGTTCATCAAGGGTGGCAGCAGCTTCAGCTGCTTCAATCACATAGTCCACCGCTGAATTGCTGACCCCTGTGTAGTTTCGTGAGCCTTCTCCCATGACCGCGCTGGAGTGAAAATTTGATCTGGCCTCGAGCGTTGGTGGTATGACGAAGTCATAGCTTTGCACAAAGGCATCATAGTCGTGCTTGCGCATACGATTGGTGTACTGACTGATGTCGACAAGGCGAATGTTCGCCTCGATCCCAAGTCGTTCCATTGATTTGAACCAGGGCAGCAGAATGCGGGCGTTTTCGGAATCAAAGGACAACAGCTCCAGAGTGAAGTGCTCACCTGCTGCGTTCTGCAACCTGCCATTTTTTATATGCCAGCCTGATTCTGCGAGCAGGCGCCTGGCTTCGATGAGATTGCGCCTGACATTTGCATCTGTGCCTGCCAGAGGCAGGTTGAACGGTTGGGTAAAAAGTTCTGCCGGTAGCGAATCCCTGAATCCTGATAGCAGCTTTACTTCAGCCTCACTGGGCAAGCCAGTGCCTTCGAGAATCGTGCCAGGCCAGAAACTCTTGGCACGGATGCGATCACCATAGTAGAACTTTTCATTGATCCATTCGAAATCTAGGGCCAGTGTAAGTGCTTTTCTGACTCGCCTGTCGGCCAGTTTCGGCAAACGGCTGTTCATGACAAAAGCCTTACCCATACCCACCCAGATGCCGTAGTTTCTTCGTGCTTTGCCGATGAGACCCTGCTCCATTTCTGTCCCCTCAAACGCGTTGACCCAGTGTCGGATATCATCGACATCCAGCATATCGACAAGCCCGTTTAGAAATGCCTGCCGGGCCACGGTGCCATCAAGATATACCTCATACCTCACCGTATCGAAGTTATAGCGCCCTTTGTTGAGTGGCAGATTCCAGCCCCAGTAGTCTTCACGACGCTCAAACTCAATGTAGCGACCCATCTTTACGTCTTTGACTCGATAGGGTCCGCTGTAGACAGGTGGCTCCAGGGTATGGGCCTCCGGATCACGGCCGCGCCAGTAGTGTTCCGGCAATATGCCCTGATACTGAATCAACGCGATGTGATCATAGGTGAGCGGTGTATTCAGAGTGAACACCACGTGACGCTCGTCGAGTGCGTCGACAGATTCGATAAAGCTGAAGAAATAGCTCGCACCAACAATGCTCATATTTGCATCAAAGGTGTAGACCACATCCTGGGCTGTAACTGGTGCACCATCTGCCCATTTTGCCTCCGGGTGAATCCTGAAGACGATCGCCATTTTGTCATCCGTGACCGCGATGCCGTCAGCCAGACGACCATAAAAAGCGGCGAATTCATCACCTCCCCTGACTATCAGAGGCTCGTCCAAAAAATGATAGCCAGAGGGAGCACCGGTCTCACCCCCCTGCAGTGGGGCGAAGGTGTCGAAAGAAAAGCCCCAGGAGAGTACTAATCGGCCGCCCTTGGGAGCGTCCGGGTTCAGGTATTCAAGATGAGTGAAATCAGCCGGATACTTGAGATCGTCAAAGAAAGCGATGCCGTGTTTGAATTCCAGCGAATCCAGCAGATCTGCTGACGCATTAGCGGCAATGCCTACGAGAAGTGTCAGATGGCAGATAATTTGCTGCATAAAGCGACGGGCACCTATTTTGTTGGCATAAGCGAACGTTGGGAATTGATGAGCAGTGATAAGCATCAGTTTTTCAAATGACGTAGGTGTTCTACCCAATTAAATACGCTTCGGTGCGCGGATCAAGGTTGAAGTTGGTTCATAACGGGTTAAGGGGCTCGTTTTATTGAATGTTCACCCAAAATTTATGGAATTCGTTCAGAGTCAACCGTACCTAAAAATGGGGGAAAACTAATACCATGAATTTGAGTCTCCGAGTCCAAAGGAATATAAAAACTGGACGAATTATAATTGATGGGAAACAAAAATGATCCGACATCTGGGAATCATAAAGAAATCCATTGTCAGTCTTCTGGGACTGACGCTTGCTAGCCCATTTACATGGGCGGAAAGTGATGATGACAAGGGGTATTTTGAAGAGGTCGTCGTCACGGCAGAAAGGACCGCTAAAAATGTCATGGATACACCAATGACAATTACCGGTTTCACCGAAGATATGCTCAAGCGTTTCGGTATTCGGGACAGGGACAAGCTGCAATTGCTGGTGCCCGGTCTGCAATTTGGTGAGACACACGATCAGGTCGGTAATGGTACATCGCTGCGTGGCATTGGTACACGAAATGCGGGTATTGACCATGGTGACCGTTCGGTGGCGACCTACATCGATGGTGCATACACCATAGGTGTCTATGGCGTCGCACCTGGTGGCGGATTCGACCTTGAACGGGTGGAGGTTGCAAGGGGACCGCAGGGTACCTTGAATGGCCGAAACTCTATTGCGGGATCTCTCAACTACGTCTACAAAAAGCCTACCCAGGAATGGGATGTTGAAGTCATGGCCCAGGCCAACGACTTCTCGCAGCAGAGGTTAAACATCGCTGTTGGTGGTCCGATCACAGATAGTCTGGCTTTCCGCATTACCGGTGGCATCCATGAGGGTGATGGCTACCAAGAGAACGTTGGTGTCGGTGAGGACACGAATGCGCCGGATGAAAAATTTTACGCAGTTCAGTTTCGATTTCAGAACGATCGCCTTGATACCAACATCAGGTACTCAAGGGTGCGCGATCAGGGGATTCCGGTTTCCCAGGTTCCTCTGGCAAACCTGAACACAACTGATCCAGAAATCTCGATCGTCGGGGCGTACGCCGTTGGTAATCGACCTCCTTTCGAACTTGGGACGGATACCAATACCAATTACCTTTATGCCACCCAGGTTCCATCTGGTCGTGCTGACTGCCCGATAGGTGTGCCCTTCCCGCGGTGTGGTGACATCGAAAACAAGGTGGCGCTGAACCGAACCGGTTTCGAAGACTCAGAAGCTGAAATGCTCAATTTCTACGCCGAGTACGCGTTCAATGATGATATGACGTTGAGGTATACCTACTCGAAAAATGAAGTTAATCAGTATGTGTTCAGAGATGGTGACTATACGACCCGGCAGGGTAGCGCAGCCGACCATAGCCTTTCGTCGGACGGTGGCGTTCCTTTCATAGATCGATCTTATGATCTTCCTTACGACTATGAAGAAGAGTCTCACGAGTTGCTGTTTACCTGGAAGGTCAGCGACCAGATGGATGTGATTCTTGGTGCGTTTAACTATGAGAGCGAAGTTCAGTTCGAACTGACTCGCTGGGAATACAGTCACGATTTCCGTTTCGTGAATCCTGATGAAGCAGCTGCCGCGCTGGATGGTGTATTTGGAGTGCCTGTAACCGATTGTCGATCGTACATCGAAAATGTGGTTGGCGGTCTATTCGGATTGCCGACGACTGATGGCGGTGACGGCTCATTCTGGTATTGCCCGGGCGACTTCGGCGTCAGAGGGCGAGACTTCGGAGACCTGAGAGCGATTGTTCCGTTCGGAACGGGTTCTGAGAATGAGACGAAAGCCTTCTTTGCCAATATTGACTATGAAATCAATGAGCAGTGGGCAGTATCCGGTGGTTTGCGTTGGCTGGAAGATGACAAGGTACAACCCCCTGAAACATTTGCGGGTTCGTTCATGTTCTCCTTTATTGGGGTTCCAGTTGTTGTCGGATTTCAGGACGGTGGTTTTGATCAACCCGAGTCATGGGACAATATTGTCGGCCACGTGACATTAGAATACACCACTGAGAACGACAATATGATTTATGGTCGAATTTCGACTGGCCACAAACCTGGCGTGTTTAACTTCGCGTCGCCGCCAGTCCCCGGTGTGCCAACAGTGGTTGAAGAGTCGACGCTCATTAACTACGAGGCCGGTATCAAGGGCGCGTATCTGGATGGTCGCCTGCAACTGGCTGCTAGTGCGTACTATATGAACTACGACAAGATGCACCTGGCCGCGACCCAGAATCTGGAGGGCGGGTTTACGGCAAACCCGGTAAACCCAACGCCATTGGCGGAGTACGTTGCCGCCATTCCTGACACGAAAGTGTATGGTGTAGAAATCGAGTACAGCTACGCGTTTAACGATACAACCTCGGTTGTTGGTTATTATGCTTATGCAGATTCTGAGGTGGGTGAGCATCAGTCTGTGATTCTCGGTAGCCCGACCGCAGAGTTCGAACTCTACGACCATATCGATTTCGAGACAGGTTTGCCGACGCAAAGCTGGTACGAATTACCAGAAGATCAGACAGGTAACCAGTTGCCAAGTCAGCCGAAGCATAAGTTTGCAGCAACGCTGCTGCATGAAATGGGCTTGTCAAACGGCAGTAGGCTTTACTTTGTCGGAACATGGACTTATAACGGTGATATGTACCCGTCGATTGGCAATGTAGATCTGTATGAGATCGATGCCTACGATCGACTTGACGCCTCAGTTGCCTGGGTTGATGCAGAAGAGAAATGGTCTGCGGAACTTTATGTTAACAATGTCCTCGACGAAATCGGACTTAACGAGTTTGTCGCGTCAGGTGGTTTCGGTGGTCAGGTATTTCTTGGTTCACCGACCAATCACCGTGAAATAGGTTTGATCCTTCGGTGGTCGCCTAATTTTTAGTCGGATGGACTGAGCCGAATCCGGGCACCCCGAGAAGCGGAGAGAAACTGACTTAGCTAGTCGTCAGCCCATCTCCGCTTTTCTTTTTGGCCTTTTGAGACTCAGGAGCCGGGGCTGCCTTCCCGGCGATAAAATGGTTAATCAAGCAGATCAGGTAACTATATGACGAATTTAACTCAGGATTATGCTGAACGCGTATACGCAGGTGTGTTGGGCAAAGTAATCGGAGTCTATTTGGGGCGCCCCTTTGAAGGCTGGACCTATGAGCGAATCCAGGAGCATTTGGGTGATGTCGATTACTACGTGCATGACAAGCTGAACGTGCCGCTCATAGTGACGGACGACGACATTGCCGGTACGTTTACCTTTGTCCGCGCGCTGGAAGATCACGGCACGAATCCCGACATCACCGCAAAGGAGGTCGGCGATAGCTGGCTGAACTACCTGATCAGAGAGCGCAGTGTGCTGTGGTGGGGTGGCCTCGGTCAATCCACTGAACACACGGCGTATCTTCGACTCGCTAACGGGGTTGATGCACCGTTGAGTGGTTCTATAGAAATGAACGGACAGGTGGTGGCTGAACAGATTGGCGCTCAGATTTTTATTGACGGCTGGGCCATGGTAGCTCCAGGTGATCCTGATCAGGCTGTAAAATTTGCCGACGCTGCTGCAAGGGTCAGCCACGATGGCGAGGCGGTTTACGGTGCCAAGGTGCTGACGGCGATGGAATCAATGGCCTTTGTAGAATCTGACATAGACAAACTGATCGACATCGGGCTCAGCTATATTCCAGGCGACTCAGTGATCGCAAAGATGATTGGCGATCTGCGCGAGTGGCACTCGAAAGAGAAGGACTGGCGCGCCACAAGGGAAATGTTAGCGGCGAACTATGGTTACGACAAATATGGCGGCAACTGCCATATGGTACCTAACCATGGGCTGATCATTCACTCGTTGCTGCATGGGAACGGTGACTTTTCCGAGACACTTAAGATTGTTAATACCTGTGGCTGGGATACTGACTGCAACTCAGGCAATGTCGGTTGTCTAATGGGTATTCTGGTTGGCACCGAAGGCATCGATGCGGGGCTTCAAAAAGGCGCTGACTGGCGCGGCCCGGTAGCCGACAGATTGTACAACCCGACCGCCGACGGTGATCGTTCTATCAGTGACTGTGTGCGTGAGGCGACCCACATCATTGATATGGGCCACACTCTGGCGGGTGAAGACGCTTATCGTCCAAAGGACGGCGCCCAGTTTCACTTTAGCTTTGCAGGATCAGTGCAGGGGTTCCAGGTGCAATCCGGTGAGGCTGAAGTCACCAATCCGGATGGCGGCTCGCTGCGTGTAGCCGGTACTGCGGGAGCGAGAATAGGCAGTCCTGTCTTTGTCCCCTCGAAGGAAGTTGCAGAATATTTTGAAAATCGGGTCTACAAACTAATGGCTTCACCGCGACTCTTTCCCGGGCAAACGGTCGAAGCCAACGTCAATATTCCGGGAGCTAGTTTGTACCTCGCCTATTATGGTGAAGATGACGAGGCTCGTTATTACGATGTTGAATCGTCAGCAGACGCAACATGGCTCAGTACCGTTGTACCCAATTTGCCTGGCCCAATTTTCGAAGTTGGTTTGCTCCTGGAAAAAGACGTTTCACTCGAATTGGATTTCGTGCGATGGCAGGGCACACCAGAAGTTGTTTTCGAGCGACCAAAACATAAAGGTGTTATGTGGCGTCGAGCCTGGGTTGATGCGGTTGATCAACTGGTCGGCTGGGTTGAAATGTTCCGTCTGGTCCAGAATCAGGGGCTTGGCATGATCTCACAGGGCACCCGGGAGTGGACTGACTACTCTGTGACTGCGGACGTGACACCCCACATGGTGACGCGCGCAGGAGTTGCAGTCAGGGTTTTGGGGTTGACCAGGTTCTATGCGCTACTTGTTGCCAGTGATCGAAAAGTTCAACTGGTGAAGAAAAACCATCAGGAAACCATCCTTGCTGAAGCAGCATTCGACTGGTCGCTTGGAGAAACTCTTGAGATGGCGTTGGCTGTTTGTGGGGAGAGTCTCACTGGCTCGATTAATGGTATGACGGTACTCGAAGCCAGTGATTCGGACCTGCAGTCCGGCGCGGTGGGATTGATTGTAGAAGAAGGTAGAACGGCAACCGAAAAAGTTGTGGTCAGTCCGATCAACTCATGATCGAAACACTGTTCTCAATGTCCGATAAGGTCTGTGTGGTAACTGGTGGCTCAAGTGGGCTCGGTAGTTATATGGCGCAAGGGTTTCTTGAGGCAGGCGCTGCCCGGGTTTACATCACAGCTCGTTCGGCAGAGAAACTGAAAGAGAAAGCGATTGAACTATCTCAAATTGCTGATGGTGAATGCCTGCCGCTAGCCGGTGATCTAGCCACACTGGAAGGAGTAGAGGCGCTTTCGACTGAGATTCATGAAAGAGAACAGCACATCGACGTTCTCGTAAATAATGCCGGAATCGGCACTGGTGCCTACATCGATGACTTAAAGGCAGCGGATTGGGACCGTACCATGGACCTAAACCTGCGATCCCCTCTGTTCCTGACCCAGGCCCTGCTTGATCTGCTTCGGCATCGAGCCTCAGTAGAGATGCCATCAAGTGTCATCTTTATCAGTTCTGTGGCAGCCAGTGAGGTGTTTCCGCATGTCATGGCTTATTCAACCAGTAAAAAAGGCCTTGAGCACCTGACGCCACAACTTGCGCTTGCGTTGGCTGATGATCACGTCAGGATCAACACAATCGCGCCCGGGCGCTTTTACTCTGAAATGACCCGGGGCGCCTGGGAAAATCCGGATTCGGAATCCTTTAAGGCAGAACTGGAACGTCTGCCTGCACATCGTTACGGCGGCGCCGAGGACATCGCCGGAGTCGCGATCATGTTGTGTAGTCGAGCGGGGTCTTATTTTACTGGAGAGGTCCTCAATCTTGATGGAGGACATCGGATTCGCCGTTAGGCTTGCCGCTGTCTGGCCTGGAGTTTGCCGGTGTCTGAGTCTGGATCACCCGTATAAAAGCAGTTAAATCCGCGTCTTTGCGAACCATCATGGTTTGGTCCCGACCAGTGCACGGTAGTCGGTCTGAAAAAGGCAATGTCGCCGGGCTCCATTATGGCTTCGATGACATCGGGGTGTTGCGAGAGATCATTCGGTTCGTGAGGCCGCAAATAGGCAAACTCTTCTTCACGCAGGTGAGACCCTTTCAGAAAATGCAGGCAGCCGTTCTTTTGATTGGTTGGGTCTAGGGCAACCCAGATAACACCACCCTGCATCGCGTCTGAGTGCGGGTGAACCTGCTCGCTGTTTTTGTTCTTGGTAAAAAAACTGGATGTAATCGGTATGGGTTTCGTGCCCAGGAGTTTTTCGAGCAATGATACCTGAGGTCCTTCATTCATGAGGGTGTCGAAATAGTCATCAGCCCCCTCAAGGCCTTTGGTAATGTTGGTGTAACGCTCGGAATACTCTGAACGAGTGGCGAGAACAGCTTCAGCGCGCCGACATATTTCTTCGACCTGATCCAGCTTGAAAAATTGTCGGACGATGACAAAGCCGTCTTCTTCGAATCTATTTTTAAGGACCTGCAGTTGCACGTCGTCCATTGATCTGTCGTCCATGAATTAGTTTATGCATTATACAAAACCCTAGACTGAGATTGAGACTGGTTGTTTTGTATTCTCCCCCAAAATTACTTCTCCAATCGTTGATTTTTTAGCTCAGTCGCCCCAAAGCGACCGATGCAGGCTGTCAGGGTCGGGGTCCGACTCGATTCGTGACTGCTCATCAACAATAAGACATTGTCTGTCTGATGAACGGTATGACGGCCAATCAGGTAAGCCGCCACCTGCGGGGTTACCATTTCTGGCCATTTGCAGAACAGTGTTTGACCAGTCAACGGCAACAGTTCGCACGATGGCGTCATTTGCCTCGTGGAAGGCATAGGCGTAGGTGTCTGGATTTGCGAAGGTGTTAAAGGTAAAAGCCATTTCGGCTGCATGGGGAACTCCCAGACTTTGCCACTCGCCTCGATTGGCGGGTAGATCAAAGCGATACAACCAGCCGCCAGCACCTGCGGCCGATGACAACTCCACTGCTTTCATGGTGATCCGCCGAAACATATCGGTCCAGATCATCTCGTGGATTCTGCCTGCAGTCGCCGTCGGATAGGCTTGCTGCAGAGCGTTGAGATATTGGTTGGGATCCTCGCCGCAGAGCATGTCTGTCGCCAGATATTTGTTGAGGCCAGCGTAGTGGGTCAGGGCATCATCATTGCCTCTGGTGTACAGCGTTCCTTCTGTCAGGGTCGTACCAGCGATCAAAGGCACACCGGAGGAACCCCGTTCGACGATGGCATCAAAAGTCGGTCGAGTGATAACAGTTCCATCAACACTGACACTGCCGCCAAGACCAAGATCGATGATATCTTCGGCAGGCATTGTCTGTAATCTTTCAAGGCAGTCATCCTGAGTGACGCCAAGCTTCTCTGAAATCTGGACGGTTCTGTCTACGGAAGGCCTGTAGGCGCAGGTAGCGCTGTGTGCGATGGCTCGATGGTAGAGCCCATCTGCCGACGGTGCGGCCAGTAAACTGAGAACCGAAGAGCCTCCCGAAGATTGGCCAAACAGTGTGACGTTGTCAGGGTCACCGTTGTATTCGTCGATGTGCTTGCTGATCCACTGCAGGGCCAGGATCTGATCCCGGAATCCATTGGATGCAGATCCGAGGTACTCTTCACCAAAGTGGGACAGATCGAGAAAACCAAATGGCCCGAGCCGACTGTTGACGGTAACCACAACGACATTACCCTGTCTTGCCAGTACAGTACCGTCATACTCATTGGCGGAACCATTCTGGAAACCGCCGCCATGAAACCAGACCAGAACAGGGCAGGGACCACTGGCTGTTTCGGGGCTGACAATATTCAGTGTTAGGCAATCCTCCGACATACCCCCATTAGCCTTTTCGCCAAGGGTGCTTTCAGTTTTCTTAGGCTGAATCGCTCGGTCAGGAAACTGGGTTGCGTCAAACGTGCCTTGCCATCCGGAGGCCAGAACGGGAGCGAGGAACCGATGCTTGCCGGTAGTCGGTTCACCGTAGCGAATACCAAGATAGATGTTGACGCCGTCGCCGCGCAAGCCTTTGACTTTACCGAGTCGGGTTGAGCGCGGTTTCGTCATTTTGCTCGCTGGCTACTCATCGTCGTGAATGATCACAGTGCCCACGTCACCATCGATGGTGATCATCTGGCCATGCTTAATCCTTTTGGTGCCATTGCCAACACCCAGCACGGCTGGAATACCGTATTCTCGCGCGACGATGGAACCGTGTGCGAGAATACTGCCAACATCGGTGACCAAACCAACGGCGTGGGCGAACAATTGGGTCCAGGCGGGAGTTGTCAGAGGGCTGACCAGAATGCTGCCGGGCGTCATTTTGTCGAATTCCGATGGACCGAGAACAACGCTGGCTTTTGCAGTGATACTGCCGGAACTCACTGGAAAGCCACGCATGACGTTACTGGCTTCATCATTTTTGATTTGTGTTTCCTTAAATGAAACGCCACCAATTTCACTGGCTTCAGCGGGCAAAGTGCCAGGAGGGTGATGTTGTTTCTGCGCTTCCCTTAGTTCTCTTCGTTCAGACGCACGCGCGCTTAACTCAGGTAACACCTGATTATTTTTGTTCGCGCCGATGGCTTTTTCAATTTCGTCTGTCACAAGAAAGTAAATCTGCTCCCGGTCTGACAGGGTGCCCGCGTTGACGAGGCGATCTCCCAGTTTGTGCGCCATGGGTCTTAGAATGGACCATGTATAGCCAAATCTGAATGCAACTTCTTCGCGGATGAAATTGTATTTCAACGCAAGCCAAAGTCTGAACCGGAACTGCCAGTATTGAAGGCCGGAAAGGTGCTCCGATATTTCCGCGAGCTTCTTTTGTCGAATATCTGAAGTTTTTATTGATTGGTTTTTAGGGTCATAGTCCTTGTCCCTGACCATCCCCTTGAGGGTGGCTAGCAGCGCTGACGGGTCTTCGACCTGGGTCGGTTCAATAAAGTCCATGCTATAACCCTGATGACCATAGATCCTTAGATATTCCTCGATAGACGGGCCAACTTCGTCCCAGTCAGCGGAATCTTGCAGCGCCTGCATAAGGAACTGGGATGGAATAGCCAGCACCAGGTAAGACAATTCGTCGCTGGCTCGCACCTTTTGGGCAATCTGAAACAGGTGAGCGTTAGCCTGCATTGCCTTGGATTCGATACCGGTCAGGAATTGGCCGCTGATGAAGTTTTGATCTGGCAGCGTTTCACGTAGAAAACATTGCAACTGATCGTCGGTCGATTTGGCGACACCGAAAGTATGACTTGAACCAGCGGACCAGTAGTGACCTTCTTCAATACCCATTTCGACAATACCTTCGAGCAGTGCCTCGTCACTCGCAGTATTGATATCAACTGCACGCCACTTTTCGGCGATGCCTTCCAGCCTGGGGAGCGTCTCATCGTGCCAGGACTGCAATTGCTTGTCATTGGTTGTGGTGTTGTTGAAGGCGACATAGGTAGGATTGTTGCTTTCTGGTAATGCAATGAGAGAATTCAGGTTGTCCTGATTCTGTTCGGCGTACCAGGTATCAAAAGCAGCGCGGTCTTGGCCACTCAAATGTTCACGGAAGGGTTTTATATCCGCACCGGCTGCCTCAGCAGCAGCGGCTTTGGTTTTTTTCAACTGGTCTGTAAATGCCTTGTATTCTGCGGCTTCAATAGCTTCTTCAGAAATGACTTGTATGCCTTCGTTTTTTTTCTTGCGCTCGTCTGCTTCCTTAATGATCTGCGGAAAGTCGAAACGCTGATAGGCATATCCGTTAAGAGTGACGAACATTGGACCGCCGCCCACCATAACACTTTCAGGTCGAGGCGATTCAAGCCCGCGAGTCAGATACAACTCTTCAAATAGCGGGCAGATAGGTTCAGGCATGTTCTCGACTATTTGTCTTCGACTGAGAAAGCGAGCGGGTGGAACAGGTTCCCAGACAAGTTCGATTGGCTGGGCAGGCAGATTTGTAATCGGGCGAGATTGTAACAGGTGCAATCTGTTGTCAAAAAAGGCCCACTCGATATCCTGCGGCAATCCGTCATACAAATCCTCGATATTAATGGCGGTAGTGCAGAGCTGTTTTAACATTTCACTGCTCATCGATGACGTCTCGCGGTATTCCTCTGATACTGCCTCCAAGCGAATACCGTTCTCACCGTCAGCGACGATCTGTTGTTCTTTGGGCCCTAAGATTTCTTCTTTCACAGACAGGTCTGCGCGATTGATGATGAATGTATCCGGTGTCACCTGTCCGCCAACTACAGCTTCACCAAGACCAAAGCTGGCGTTGATGATCATCTCATTGCGATTGCCGGTTGCTGGGTTGGCGGTAAACAAAATGCCGGAAACATCGGAGGCCACCATGATCTGCACAACAACGGCCATGGCAACGCTGTCCTGATCGATACCGTTCTGGTGGCGATAGCTGATTGCCTGAGCTGTCCAGAGGGACGCCCAGCATTTCTGAACTGCATCGACAACCTCATCTTCGCCCCGGACGTTAAGATAGGTTTCCTGTTGTCCGGCGAATGAAAACCCTGGTAGGTCCTCGGCATTAGCAGACGACCGAACTGCAACAGCCAGGGTGCCGGTCTGGAGGCTACGGTAGGTTGATTTAATCTCGCTGACTAGTTCGTCGTTCATAGCGTTTTTAAGGATGAGTTCACTGATTTGTTCAGAAGATTTATCGAACGCGGGGTAGCCGTCCTTCAAAACTGGTTTTGCGAGATCGACAATGGCTTCCTGTAACTGGTTTTCGGCAACAAATGTTCGGTAGGCATCTGCGGTGACCAGAAAGCCGCCTGGGACCTGGAACCCGGCACAGCCCATTTTTGCCAGAGAACGGCCTTTGCCACCGACCCGTTCAAGGGAGTCATCTGTTGTTTTAAGCGACGAAGTAAACATTCTGTGAGGCTCCAGAGGACCTTCGATATCGAATCCGAATTGTCTCGCGTGTCGATGCGACAGGAAACCTTATTGCTATTGATTATCACCCATTAACTGGGCCAGGTGGGTTCGCAATCTGATATGTTTAGAGGTATGACTTCGTACAAAGAGATTCACCGACCTCAGTTTCATTTCACGGCGCAAGAGAACTGGATAAATGATCCAAACGGTCTCGTCTACATGGATGGTGTCTGGCATCTTTTCTTCCAGCACAATCCTGAAGCAACGATCTGGGGCAACATGACCTGGGGACACGCTGTGAGTGATGATCTAATTCACTGGCGCCAACTGGAGCATGCCCTATATCCGGATGAACTGGGTTCTATGTTTTCCGGTTGTGCTGTCATTGATGAGGCAAACAGCGCTGGTTTTGGCTCAGGCACAATGCTTGTTTTCTATACAGCCGCAGGCAACTTCACGGAGCCGAAGAAGCCATTTACCCAGTGCCTCGCTTACAGTGTCGATGGTAAGGAATGGCAAAAATACTCGGGCAATCCGATCGTTGAATGGATCGAAGATGATAACCGTGACCCCAAGGTCATTTGGCACGAATCGAGCGGCCGATGGATTATGGCGTTGTATCTGGCTGAGGATCGTTATTGTCTCTTGGCATCCGAGAACGCGCTGGATTGGAAAAAAATACAGGACCTGGAACTTGAAGGGGACGCTGAATGCCCGGATTTCTTTCCACTGATTGATGACTCGGGTGAAGAGCGGTGGGTGTTTTGGGGTGCCAGCGGTCGTTACCTGATCGGTAATTTTGATGGCTATCAGTTCTCTGCATTAACAGATTTGCGCAAGTGTGAGCGCGGACCTAATGGTTATGCCGCCCAGACCTGGAGCAATGTCCCTGATGGACGATGTATCCAGATCTCCTGGATGGCAGGGGGGCACTACCCGGAAATGCCGTTTAATCAACAGTTGTCTATACCGGTAGAGTTAAAGCTGTTAGGTTCAGGGGTCGATGTTCAGCTGGTGCGAATGCCGATCATTGAGCTGAACACATTGCGTGGTCGATCAGTGGCAGAAGACCAGCAGGTCATTGTTCCGGGTGCGCCGTTTGAAGTTGCGACAAAAGCCCCGTTGTTTGATGTCAACATGACCATCGCGCGGCAGGACAGTGATGCTCTGTATGTTGTTGTGCGCGGGCATGTGATTGAGCTCAATTGGGCTGAGCGCGAACTCAAGTTACCAAAAAGCAATCCACATAAGTTGAGCGCTCATGAGCAGATCATCTTGCCTGATGCATCCCAGTTGACGTTGCGCTTTATTGTGGATCGCACCTCAATAGAAATTTTTGTCAATGACGGCGAAATTTCCGCATCGGCCTGCTTTTTGCCCGATGCCCATCAATACTCGTTGGTTTTCTATTCTCACGGTGGTGAGCAATTGTTGGATTTTGAACTGCACGAGCTGAATTCAATTTGGCAGTAAAATGGGTGGGTTCCACTCTTGGGTGGTTTCTTAACACGATTTGGATTTATAAGCTTGCCTCATGAAAATACTCGTCATCAGTGACATCCATGGTAACGCTGAAGCACTGCGTGCCGTCTTGGCCGCCGAGTCAGACGCAGATTGTTCGCTGTTTCTGGGAGATGCCTTGTTATCTGGCCCTCAGGCCAACGAGACCATGGCATTACTTGATGAACTTGCGCCGGATATTGCGATCATGGGTAATCACGACGATGAGGTGCTGGACCCTTCGATCTTTGCGGCGTGGCCGGTTGAGTGGGTTGCCCTTAACGAATGGATCATAGAACACCTGGAGGCTTCATCCATACGCGGGATTGAAGCCTTTACTACTGCCGGACAGTATCAACTCGGCGGGCTGGACTTCTACCTGCACCACGGAGAACTGGGTAGTCGGGAACTTAAAGCGTTGCCTGATGCGCCGGATGAAGTACTGGGGTTGATGGGGTCGGAGAGTGATGCGCCCATCGTTTTGTTCGGCCATACCCACGTCCAATTTAGTCGTCAGATCAACGGCAAAACCTTTATTAATCCCGGTAGCGTTGGCCAGCCGCGCTGCGGTGAACTTCAGGCCTGCTACGGCGTGTTTGTCAATGGAGTCTACGAAGCGCGTCGGGTTGTTTATGATCCCGCGCCCTGGGTCGCCGCCCTCGAACGAATTGATGTCCTGGATGCCTTTCCGGACTTTCGCCAATGGCTCAAAACAGGCCTTCTGGAGGGTTATGGAATCGGCAGACAGGAACCTTGGACTCGCTACGCAGCACAGGGATATCGTTAGCAGATGTCCGTAACTGGCGATGCGCCGCAGACAGCCACCCAGGATGATATTGAGCTGGAGGACGGCGTTAGCCTGAAATCTGTATTTATGCTGGCTTGGCGCTGCTGGCCTTACTACCGGCCTCAACTTAAGCACCTTTCGAGTTTTATCCTCGTCAATGTTCTGATGGGAACCGGCATTCTAGTGGCTGCTGTTGTTGGCAGTGACCTGGTTGAGAACAAAATTTTGTTGGGGGAGCGACTTGAACCGCTGCAGGCCTCGATGCTGCTTCTCGATGAGAATTTTGTGACAACGGGTAAGATCAATGAGCCGCCGTTGACGGATGATCAGCGTCGCCAGGTTCGCCTGGCTATCCTTGTGCTCGGAGGCTTTTTGACGCTTGTTTCTCTCCTTGCTGGTGTCCTCGTCTGGTACTACATGACCTGGATTTTTCAACAGATTAACCAGCAATTGCGGGTAGAGATGCTGGCTAATGCCGAGCATCTGTCACTCCGGTATCACAATCAGGCTAGAACTGGTGATGCTCTTTATCGCGTCTATCAGGACAGTGCAACCATCACCAATGTGCTGAGGTATATGGTGCTGTCGCCGCTGCGAGTTTTGGCCTGGGGGTCCTTCGGGCTGGTGCTGCTTTTGATGTTCTCGCCCTGGCTTGGGCTCTTCTTTCTGGCTGCAACCATTCCAACCTATTTCCTGATGAGCTATTTCATCCCCAGAGTTCGCACGGCGGCAAAGTTGTCACGGCAATACAACAGTGATTTGACCTCAAGAATCCAGGAAACACTGGCCGCCATTCGGGTTATCAAGGCAAGTGGAGCTGAAGACCGGCTGATGACACAGTTCGACCGCGACTCTCAACAGGCCCTTGATGCTGCTTATCAGATGAGGCTGCACACAGCGTTACTGACCTTAGGGGTTGCGGTAGTTGGTCTGAGCTGTGTTCTGATGGCTGAATACTTTATGGCCACGTGGGCGATTAATGAAACACCGACCTATCTTGGCGGCAGCATCGCTTTGGTTGGCTTTGCGGTCTGGAATCTCGGAGCATTTAAGGCAGCAACCAGCCGCTCCGAAGATCTGGCCTCACAAGTCTGGGAACTGGCATTTTTGTGGTGCACTGTTCAGGACATTGTCGTCGGATTGCGGCGGTCATTTTATCTGCTTGATCTTGAACCGGAAGTGGTTGATGCCAAAGACCCCGAGCCGTTCCCCAAATTATTGCAACAAGTTCGTTTTGATGCGCTTCGGTTCAGCTACCTGCCTGGTCAGGAGATTCTGAAGCAGGCGTCTCTGAGCGCAGACGAGAGCACAATAACGGCGATTGTGGGTGGCACCGGAGCTGGAAAGTCGACACTCATGTCCATGCTGTTGCGCCTGTACGATCCGGACGAAGGTGATGTCTATATTAATGACGTTAACCTGAAAGAAATTTTAACTGCAGATATCAGGTCCAGTGTCGCCATTGCACTCCAACAGAATGTTCTGTTTGCCATGAGTGTGACAGACAATATTCGATTCGGCTGCCCGAATGCGAACCAGGTGGAAGTTGAAGCTGCTGCGAAGGTCGCCTGTGCTGATGAATTTATTCGTTTGTTGCCTGATGGGTACGCGACCGAACTTGGTGAGAGAGGCGGTAAACTTTCCACTGGACAACGCCAGCGATTGTCGATCGCGCGTGCGATCCTGCGCGACACACCGGTTCTGATTCTTGATGAGCCAACGGCCTCTCTTGACGCAGAAACCGAGCGCAGGGTGATGCGCAATCTTGCAGAGTGGGGGCAATCGCGCGTTCTTTTTGTCATTACTCATCGTCTTTCAACCATCCGAGACGCGGATCAAATTGCTTTCCTTGAAAACGGCGTAATCAGCGAGTCGGGTAGTCATCAGGAGTTGTTGGACCTCAATGGTTCCTATGCAGACTTTGTCGCTGCGGAATTAGGACATGGAGCAGGCATGTGAGTGAGACTGCGCGTTATGACGATCGTGTTGATACGGATACAGAATTGTCCCTTGGCCAGACGCTTGCCCTGGTGGGGCGATCACTGGTCCTGATCAGCAAAGTAAAATCGTTGTTTGCCTGCAAGTTTGTTTTTGCCCTGGTTGCAATACTGCCGCCTGTTATTTTCCCCTGGTTTCTGAAGATTGTTGTTGACCAGGTCATTCTGCAGCAACCCTTTTCGAACGATGTGCGATTCCCGCCTTTCATGCTGCCTCTGATTGCTGCGCTGAGAGATTCTTCTCCATCGGACATCATGCTGTCTTTGAGCTTTCTGTTTTTTGTTCTGCTTCTTTTTTTTGGCATGCGCGCCTGGCCCACAGAACAGGCAGAGCGAGAAGCACTGCCTGCAGGACATGATGCAGCGACCCAGTCTGAGCAGGCCCTGTCAGCCGGAGGCAGTAAGACGGGCGGGCTCTGGGGCTTACTGGAAGCGTTACTGACCATACGGATGACGCAGCGATTGGCCAACGGACTTCGAACTGGCTTGATGGGCAGACTGTTCAGATTGGAAATGACAACGCTCGATGATCAGCGTATCGGGGATTCCGTTTACCGCGTGATGTATGACGCGCCGATGTTGCCGGAGATCTGTTATAAGCTCACCGTGGCACCGCTGCTGCTTATTTTCAGCGCGATAATTTCAGTCTGGATGATGCAGTACAGTTACGGCGACGTTGCACCGGAGATTGTCTGGCTGGCTGCTGCCCTGATGCCAATGACGTTGCTGTTAACTGCGCCATTGTCTGGTATTGCGCGCAGGCTGAATCAGGTCAGTCGCGCGGCAGGTGCTGCGACGACGAACCAAATGGAGGAGAGCATCGATAATATCAGTGCAGTCCAATCGCTGGGTGGAGTGCAGATTGAGGCTGAAAAATTTGCAGACAAAAGTGAAGAATCCTATAGGAGGTATCGCCAGGCTTTTATGATTGACCTGGTTGCACTGGCATTGTCATATGTTGCATTGATCGTTGGCCTGGTGACTGCATTTATCCTGATTACTGAACGAGTCATTGCCGATAGCCTGACGCCGGGTGACTACGCGGTTGTTACCGGCTTTTTTCTGATATTGGCCGGTAATTCTCGTCTGGTCGGCAAATACTGGATAGACCTGCAGCGCAATATCGCTGCAGTCCGGCGAGTGTTTTTCTTTATTGATTATACCTCTGAGCTGGATATTGAATCTGTCCCGTTAGCACCGATTTATTCCAGGGTTCAACTGCAGGATGTGAGTTTTTCCTATCCTGATGGCAGGCCGGTCTTAAATGAGATCAACCTTGATTTACCACTCGGTGAGCTCGTCGCGATTGTTGGTCCAACCGGTGCCGGGAAAACCACACTAGCTTATTTGCTGCCTGGCTATCTTCGTCCAGCATCCGGCAGGGTGAAATTTGATGATCAGGATATTGGTGACGCTGGAGTGGACGATATTCGCAAACAAGTCACTTATGTATTCCAGGAGCATATGCTGCTGTCCACCAGTATCCGTGAGAACTTGCTCTTAGCCAACCCGTCAGCGACGACAATTGAGATACTTGATGCCTGTCAGGTCGTTGGTGCGATGGAGTTTATCAAGAGGTTACCCGACGGTATTGATACCGTGATAGGAAAAGGCGGCGATACCTTGTCGGTTGGACAAAAGCAGAGGCTGTCTATTGCTCGCGGTATCGTTCGCCAGACGCCCATATTGGTGCTTGATGAGCCTACCGCTGCGCTTGACCCAAAAACAGAAAACGATCTTGTCGACGCGTTACACAGAACTGCTGAGGGGCGGCTTGTGGTGATTATTGCGCACCGCCTGTCAACAATCAGGGAAGCTGATCGGATTGTCTTTCTTGAAGAAGGGCAGGTACGTGATGTGGGTAATCATGAATCACTGATGGCAGACCCTCAGAGTCGGTATAAGCATTTTGTCGATCTGCAATTTGCCTAAGGGCTGGACGGCTCCAATGTGTGACTATTGAGAAACGACCAGAGGACTGTGTAGGTTGGCTCTCCCATTAGAGTCGCGGGCCATTCGTGATCTGCTTCTGCGAGTCGATAGTGTTCAACCCTCGAATCCTGACGGCAGTCATCGTAAACTAGGTGTGTTTCCGATTCGAATTCCGTGGTTTGCTCTGTCTGACATTGATAACGATTACGCCAGAAGTCGATCAAACCAGGGATATCGTGCATTGTTCCAACCGAAGCCCAGCTTTTCCAGTCCCAGGTATTGTTGTAGGCGATGATCGGATCCAGCACACCATGAATGTGCAGCAGAGGAACGTTGCGCGCTGGCTCGCAATCTTCTGGTGCCAACGGCATGGTACCTGCGAATGACGCCAGCGCGGCAAAACGATCGCTCAGCTGACAGGCAAATTCATAGGAGAACATCGAGCCCAGAGAGTACCCAACGGCGTAATGTCGAGATGCATCCAGTGTATTGCTGGATGCGATGTCATCAATCATGGCTTTGACAAAATTGATATCGTGATACGCACCTGCGTGGCTGTTCAGTTGCCAGGCTCCCTCATTGGGTGGTATCAGCTTGCCGACAGGAACTGCGATGATAAAACCGTTCTCCTCACCCAGTGCCTGCCAGTCAAACTGCTGGGGAAATCGCCAGCTACCGGCGCTGCCACCGTTCAGCAGAATGACAAGCGGCATGGGTTCTGCTGGTAGGGCAGCTGGAACAAACAGATGGTATTTGCGCGTGAGGCCGTCGACACTAATTTCTGTCAGAGGCAGATGCTGCCCATACTTGTCCATCACGTAGACCCAGTAGATGGAAAAAGCTGCTGAGCCAAGAGCAATAACGCCCAGGACAATGGCCAGGAGCTTCTGTGTTTTTGTCACCCGGGTTAAATCGCTATGTCTGCAACCCAGACTTCGGGTGATGACAGCCATTTCTCGGTATCAGATTCTCGCCGTCCATCCCAGCCACCGGCAACATAGAGCCGATCGTCAACAATCGATGCGGCGGGTGAAGAAATTGGCTTCGGTAGATTGCTGGTGATCTGCCAATCGCCACCGGCTTCGAGAGTTAGAATGTCGCCGCAAAAACTTTTGTTTTTGCCTGCCGGGGTGTGGTGACCGCCAATCATCCAGATCTGATTGTTGTAGACAAAGGTTGCACCTTCGGAATGTGAATGGCCATAAGGCAGATCCGGGCCTGCGCGCCAGCTGTCTGTGGTCGGGTTGTAGATATCGACATTAGTCTGATCAAGCTGTTGTTTGTCGTGGTTCAGCTGGCCGCCAATGACGTAAATTTCATCGTTCAAAACCGCAACTGAAAGTTGGTTGCGTGGCAGTGGCAAGGGGGCCGCGTCGACCCATTCGGCTCTGGCGCTATTGTGCCAGGCGCTCAGGTCGAATACCCAGTGATCCGGTGAGTCCGTATCCCTGTCTGCCATTAACCCGGAAACGTAGTGCAAGTTGTTACCGATTCGTGCAAGCCCACCACCGGCTCTGTGTCCGGGCAACAAGGGTGCTGCTGTGTAACGATCAAGATTAATATCGTATTGCCAGACTTCAGAGATAATGTGGTCCTTGCCGGGATGGATTTTGTCTTTCATGCCGCCTGCGAACCAGAAGCCATTGCCGTCTGGTACAAGGTTGACGTGGGATAGTGCGCTCGGCAGGTCCTGCAGTTTGGTCCAGCTACCATTTTCGGGATCGAAGACATCCAGTCGTCTACTGGACATAATGTAGTTTTCGTAGCCGCCCAGCACATACAGTTTATCATTGATGAGCAGGCTGGCTGGTTCCCATTTTGCCACTGGCATGTCGGGTAGTTGTTGCCAGTCAAAATTGTGTGAGGCGTCACTCATAAGTCATTATCCTATTGGAAATTGGCGGTCCATCGCGGCAAGCATGTCGTTGCAGCGAGTCTGAAGCATCTCACGAGAGTCTGTGCCGTCACAGAATATATACAACTCATCATTGCGTATCCCGGCGAGCACCTGTTCGCCGACTGTGTCAGGCGAAACTGCAATCTGTTCGAGCCAGGGCATGGTTTTACGACGCTCTGCAATGGCTGCTTTTTCATCAGGTCTAAGGTCAGGATAAAAAATTGGCGTATCGACGACGTGGGGGCAGAGCACTGATGCAGAAACTTTGGTTTCAGCCAGATCGTTGCGCAGGAATTCAGACAGGCCAACGGCAGCAAACTTACTGGTGCCATAGGGCCCCTGAGAGTGATGTCCCTGGATGCCGCTGAAGGAAGCAGTATTGACGATGTGTCCCTCGTCGCCACTCTCCAGTATGGCAGGCAGGAAGACCCGAATACCGTTCAAAGGTCCCCAGACATTGACTTCCATGACCCGGCGCCACTTCTCATCGGGAGTTTCTAATATGACACCCCCACCGCCGATACCGGCATTGTTACAAAGTACGCTGACAGGGCTGAAAGTGCTGGTGATATCTTTGGCCGCCCTTGCCAGTGTTTCGATGTCTGTGGTGTCGACCTTGAGTGGCAGGACTCTGTCGGTAATTTCTTTCAGCTGTTGCTCCGCGTCATCCAGCCGGGCCTGTTGAATATCTCCAATAGCAACATTAGCGCCTGCTTTCGCCAGCGCTTTGGCGATGCCGAGCCCAACACCGCTGGCACCACCGGTTACAAATGCGGTTTTGTTGGCGAAATCCTGCATCAAAGCTCCGCTACTTTATTATGTTCTATAAGGTCAAAATCGATCAGGGCACCAAGACCGGGTTCCTGATGGGCGTGGACCATGCCATTTTCATCAACTTCGATATCCTGAACTAGTCCATGTTTCTGCACCTCGTCCGGGAGCAAGACTTCGAAGTACTCGCAATTTTTAAGAGCCATGATGAGATGTAAGTTGGCGACATTGTTCAGAGAGTTGCCGCCATGGTGAACTTCATAGTTCATTTGAAAAGTTTCAGCGGTGTGCGCTGTCTTCAGGCAGGGCGTCAGGCCGCCCTTGATCGCGACGTCGCCGCGCAGGTAGTCAGTGGCTTTTGCCATAATCCACGGAGCATAAGCACTCGGACCTGTGCCTGGCATCTCGGTTGCCATAATGGGTATGCGCAGATCCTGTTTCAGTTTCACGTAGCCATACAGATCATCATAAGCTAGCGGGTCTTCGTACCAGTAGAAGTCCAGCGCTTCGGCAGCACGACCGACGCGGAGTGCGTCCGGGTAGTCATAGGCCCAGCACGAATCTAGCATGATGCGATAGTCGTCACCTACAGCCTTGCGGACCGCTTCACAGATCTTAATGTCCCACGCAGCCACCGCGGGCGGATGGATCTTGTACGCGTTCCAGCCGGCTTCCTTGTAGCGTAATGCCTCTTGTGCATATTCCTCGGTATGTTCGAAGACAGCTGAACTGGCATAAGCAGGCACCGAGTGGCGATACGAACCCATGAGTTTGTGAATGGGTATTCCAGCTGCCTTACCGGCGAGATCCCAAAGGGCGACGTCGATAGCGCCGATAACACGCATAATGCCGCCCATCGCCCAGATCGACATACGTTGATAAATCTTTTCACGATCCAGTGGATCCTGACCAATCAGCATGGGTTTGTATCTTTCTGCAATCAGGTTGGCATCGTTGCCAAGCGAGCTCAGTGCATTGCCGAGAAATGCGTGTCCTTCGATGCCATCGTCGGTAATGATTCGGACCAGAGCCATGTGGGTTGACCGGGTGCCTGAGCTTTTGACATGAAGGGTGTAGCGCGTTGGTGGAATGTCGTTCCATTCCCAGACGGTGACTTTTACGTCAGAAATTTTCATCTTGTTTCCTTATGCTCAGTCGTTGTTATTCATGCGATGTGCGGCGACCTTTGACGTCGACCGGACCAGGATAGTAGACACCCTCAATGGTGTCTCCGTGCAGCAGACCTTCGAAGTCGACGGCGAAATCCCAGTCACCTTTGTCAATGGCAAAACTGAATTTCAGCTCACTCGCATTGAGTGAGCTGGCGGTGATATCAAAAGGACCCAATTCGTTGTCGATGAGGTAGATGGTAGCCTCATCAAGTTTCAACAGGTGGGTGCCCCAACCGGTTTCGAGCTCCCAGATTCCTGAGGCGTCGCCATCAAGGGTGGGCTTGGCGGGTTTGTTGTCAGTGTTCTGCATATCGGCGGCGACCGCAGCTGTGCGCCTCGCCAGATCCGATATTTTATTGTCATTTTCGCAGCGGACCGCTGAAACAAGGCGATCATTCAGTACTCCGATCCATTTTTCAGGCAGCGCCGCTGCCCCGAGTTTGATGCCAAGGATTGAGCCAACAGTTGCCGCAGTGCAGTCTGTGTCCCAACCCGCCAGAACGGTGGTGACAATACCCTGTTCGTAGTCTTCGTTGCCGAAGTAGAGCCCCAGAACAACCAGGGCGGCGTTGTTAATTGTATGGACGCCATGATAGTGGCCGTAGTGTTCATTAATCTGTGACCAGACTATTTGCCAGTTTCGAGTGCCACTCAGCTCTTCCCGGCACCAGGTCTGTGTCTGTTGAATCGCTTCCGCCAAACGGCTGTCCTGAGGGATTTCAGCGAGACCGGCATTGATGATGTCTTCAGCTTCCGACAAGGCAAATGCAGCCGCAATCATTGCCGCGACAAACATCTCACCATAGATGCCGTTTTTGTCATGGGAGATTGCAGCATCGCGATAGGCCAATTCCGCAGCTTTCTCCGGCTGACCCGGTGTCACATAGCCGAAAATATCGGCTCGAATTTGAGCTCCGATCCACTCGCGAAACGGGTTTCGATACAGGGCTGATTCGGGTGGCCAGATGCTGAGTGCGAAGTTTCTGTAGGCAACACCTTCTGCGGTGTAAGTGAGACCAAAAGGCATATGGGAGAGCCATGTGTTAGCGATTGTTCGGGAAGACAACTGGGCGCCTTTTTGTTCGAGGGCCAGCAAACCGAGGACAGGAAAATCCATATCGTCATCTCGGTCCATAAAGTGAATGTTGTCTAGTGTGGAAGCTTTCAGCTTTTCCGAAATAGCTCGAGGTTCAAAGGGAATGTAATTGGTAAGTGGCAGGGCGCCTGCATCGCCGAGGTATTTCTCTATTCGGTCCTTGTGCCAGCCTTCAACTGGTTTGCCGAGGGCGCAACCTGCAGCCCTACCCAGCCAGCCGCCATAAATTCGGTTGTACATATCCTCAGCATCCAAGAACAGCTCAAATTCCCTTGGGCCTTCGGGTCGTGCCGCTTGAATGTCTTTCAAACTGGAGGGTTCGTCATAGCGAAATGATTCGGTGACAGGCAGAGCGACAAGCTCATCATACAATGCAGTGAATACTGAATCGGAGGCCTTTATATGAAGGGCCTGGTTAATTCGATCTGCGATTTCTGCGATGTCGCAGCCTTCTTCCTGGCGCTGCTTGAGTTCGGTTCGAATCAGTTTTTTTTCTAGTGAAGGCATGCATGCGCCTCAGAGCGCGATGGAAACTGAACGCTAAGAGTAGGAACCCACCAATAGGGGGTCAACCGTAGATCATTCTAGTTCACCCAAAACACGAGCGGAAAATTATGGGTGAAAATCATGTTCTCTGACTTGAAAGAGTGCGTCGAAGGGAACAGAGTAGATAGGTCCTGTGTCGGTATCATGTGTCCGTAAAAGTTATTTATCCGACTATTAGCTAAGAATTTATACCGCTGGCAGTGCATGATTTGAGCTATGAAAATGGGTGAAGAATCAGGTATTTTGGGAGTATTATCCAGCTAAGTTGTCTGTAAATCGAACTGTACCGAGGGGAGAGTGACGTGGCCAACAACAGCGATAGTGTAAGTCTGACCGAATTTTCTGAATTGTTATGTGCCGATGAGACTGGTGCTGACCTCGGTAAGGTTGGTCGCAAGTTTGTCCAGAGCATGTTACTTGGGATCAGCCGGTCTCGATCTGTCAATTTGACTGATATCTCAAGGGGGCTGGAAGAGAAAATCAGGCTGCATGCGACCCATAAAAGACTTTCGCGGAATCTTGAAGACCCTGAACTAACAGCCAACATTGGTGATCAATTACTTAATCTCGGTGCTGAGCAGATAGGACCGGACACGCTTCTCATCATCCATGTGTGCGAACTCCACAAGAAATACGCCCGTAAGATTGAATTTCTTTCGAAATCCGAAGACACGCCGGATGCAGGATTTAAGGTTTGTGAAATTCTCGCCAGCGAACCCGAGTCCGGCAGCTATTTTCCAATGCTGGCTCACATCTGGTCCAATCAGATACCTGGCTTTGTCAGTGATGAGGATGAGATCAGAAAAGCAGTTCGTCGGGTGCAAATAGCTACCGGTAACAACGGCATGTTCTGCATCGATGATCACAGTCTTGACTTTGAGACCCTCCGCCCGCTGATGATGGACTCCAGGCTGAATTTTATTTCTTTGGTCCAGGACAGGGACCTTGAATTGGTGCATAAAGGCGAACACTGCACGATTTCAAAGCTGCTGGAACAAACCGAAACCCGGTATGGAAAAATTCTCTATAAACTTGTTCCGGAAGGAACCCTTGCTGTATCGAAGATGGATATGGACCTTTTTGTTCATGTGGGAGCTGCCGGAATTAAGTTGGATTCCTGTGATCGACCGCTGAGTTTTATCGCGCTGAAGACAGAGAGCTCCTATCTTGGGCAGAATTTAACGCCGATCCTCACTTCCAAAACTAATCTCCGTTCCCGAAAGTCGCTGATGGGCCTGATGGACAGATTTCTTTCGATGCAGGATATTGTCGAAACACATCAAACACTCAGGGACAGTTTCAACCCAGCAAACTTTCGCGTGCTGACATACAATCGCCTACAACTCCTGATGACATTACTTGAGGCGGTTATTCACTACGAAGTATCAGTGCAGCGTGGGTTCATGATTCGTGATCAGCGATTTGCTGCTAAACCCCATGATGGTGAATTTGATCGGACCTACCTGCTGCCGAAAACGGACTACGTTGCCACAGCTGATCGTGTCTAGTAGGTAATTGCCACTTTGGGTTGCCTGATAGGTCAGGCCCGTAGCCGCCGATAGGCATCATCGCCGGTTTTCTCGGCAACACTCAATCCAAGTTCGTGAGCATCCATGATTGCCTGTAACAGCGAGTCTTGTGTTACTTTCATCGGCATCTGATGGCTGTTGGCGTTGGCCATCGCCGACGCGATGATGATGTCTAGTTTGCCACTTTCCTGTGGTGACACGGAGAATTGCCCCAGATGAATGGGTAAACCAACACGTGCGAAAAACCGCGCTACCTTCTCAGCATCTCCAGATTGTTCCATCGCAAGTTGCACCATGGTGCCCATGGCCACCATTTCGCCATGCAAGTAGTTAGTATGTAGTTCGTCAATCTGCGTGTATGCCAGCGCCATGGGATGGGCGAGTGCCAGGCCGCCGCTTTCAAATCCAATGCCACTGAGCAGTGTGTTTGCTTCGACTACTTTTTCGAGAGCATCACCGTTCTGGCTTGCAACTACAGCTTTTGCAGCGGCTTCCCCATGTTCAAAAAGCGTCTGGGCACAAATTTCACCCATGGCACAGGAAGCAAGTGTTGGGCGCGCGCCAAGAGGTGTCCGGGCGTCAGGGTTATTCATGCAGACCCTGGCTTCATACCAGGTCGCCATTGCATCACCCATACCGGCAACGAGATAGCGTTCATCTGCATCGGCGATGATGTCCGTGTCCATGACTACGAGGGTAGGGCTCGTGGGATAAAACTCGACAACATCGCTTGCACCCTCTGGGGTGTAGAGAACCGACAGTGCAGAACAGGGCGCATCATTCGATGCGAGTGTCGGCACGATAACGACTGGAATATCGAGTCGCCAGGAAATGCTTTTGCCGGCATCGACCGGTTTGCCGCCACCGACAGCGATCAGGCAGTCAATGTTTTCATCGTTCAGCGCAGCCACATGTTTTTCTATTTCCGGTAATGAGCATTCTCCGTCGAAGATGCAATTCACCGATTCGATATGGTTGCTGTGCAGGCTCTCGGTGACACGAGCTCCTTCCGCGGCAAGTCCTCGCCTGGATGCCAGAATGCCGACGCGTTTTACATTGATGATGCCAATGTAGCTACCGATCTCACTGATGACTCCTGGGCCCTGTATGTATCGTTGGGGCGCCGCCATTACCAGCGGCGGTTTCCGGTTGTGGCTGCCATAAAGTTTTTTTGCAGAAAAAATTTCCTTGGCCAAGTCAGGTCCCTCCTGTTTGTTTGCTATTTGTTGCGCTTTTTAAGGCTGGCTACTTCATTGCGTAAGCGCTTCAGTTCTGCCTGTTCATCCTGCGCTCGCCGCCAGATGTGTTCGGTTGCATCGTGAGGACCGTAGGCGCTTGGTGGCATCAGGATTTTTCTCTGCGCTTGATTCAACCCTTCATAGTTGTCTGCATTGTAGTAACAGGGACTCCAGGCCACCGCATGCGGACAGTATTTGTAAAACGCAGTTCGGCGTTCACTTTGAC
The DNA here is from genome assembly GCA_002708765.1 of Gammaproteobacteria bacterium. Classification (GTDB taxonomy): domain Bacteria; phylum Pseudomonadota; class Gammaproteobacteria; order Pseudomonadales; family Azotimanducaceae; genus UBA9659. The sequence continues at coordinate 50,439 of PAPD01000035.1, forward strand.
CTTTCCAGGGGACTGTACCGTGGGCGCAGGCTTCAGTGAAAATGATAGCATCACCGGCTGAGGCTGCTACCCGGTCAACAATATCAGGCATGTGTTCTTGGGTTTTTGCGACACGCCAGTCCTCGGGAAGGCCAAGGTTCGATTTGTGACTGCCTGGGATACAAGCGAAGCCGCCGTCGCCTGCTTTAACGTCATCAAGCTCAAAAGCAACTGCGACGAGACCGTTGTAAAACTTACCGTTGTTGTAGCGATAAAAGCACTGACCTCCATCTGTAGGTCCAACCAGGTCTTTGGCGCCACCTGCGCCCTGGCCACCACCATGTAGATAAAGTGTTTTATTCTTCATGGCGCCATCAATCTTGATGTAGTCATGGTCTAGCCGGTAATGATCGCCGACAAGGGTTGTTAAATAGGGTTTGATGGCCGGCAGGTCTATCAACTCAATGTATGTACCGCCCATCTCAATCAGTGATCTTGCAGACCATGCGGGGTCGTCCTCACTTCCCAGGATGGTCCTGTCAGATCCGATGATAGGGTTGGGATTTGTTTGACGCTGGGTTTCCAGACGAGTTCTGAGGTCTTCAATTTGTGATGTCGTGAGAACGTCTTTGATGACGATATATCCGCGTAGATCAAACAAGTACTTTTCATTCTCATTCATTAGTCGGGTCCTTGTTGCGAAGTTCTAATATTGCCAGAACCGCTCTGATTTTAACCAGGCCCTGATAGGATAGAGCTCGCCGGTCAATGCATCAGATGCGGGCGATGCCAGAAATAGAGCGAGGTCTGCGACGTTTTCAGGGTTGGGTGTCAGCTCCAGTTTGGGTATGGCGTTTCCGTCATCATCGGTGTCTGGTGGAATAATGCCGTAGCCTTTGAGTTCGTCCGTAGCAATGAGCCCCGGCAGAATACAATTCACATTAATGTTGTGCTTCGCCCACATATAAGCGAGGTTGTTGGTCAGGCTGATGACACCGGCCTTGGCAGCGGAATAGTGCAGCTGATGTGGGTTGCCCTTACTGCCTGCTGTCGACGAAATATTGATGATCTTGCCGGATTGCTGTCGGATCATCTGCTTGCCTGCTGCCATACA
>PAPD01000036.1 GCA_002708765.1 Gammaproteobacteria bacterium
AGTAGCCGATGGAAGGTGGCCGGGTAAGTGGCGGAGGGGGTGGGATTCGAACCCACGATAGGTTTCCCTATGCCGGTTTTCAAGACCGGTGCATTCAACCGCTCTGCCACCCCTCCGTAAAACTTCGTTGCCCGCGGTTGCACGAAATATACGCGATAGACGTTACTTTGTTAAGGTGCGAAGAAGAAAGACTTTCTTTTCTTGCTAAGGAGGCAAGAACTGAATCTTCTTTAAGCTATGGTTGGACCGGATCAACTAATTGTCGGTAGGCCTTCAGATGCTCCAGCGCCGCACCATGTTCTCCGACAAGTTCGTACAGGCGAGAAAGATTGTAGTGGGCATCTGCGAGATTCCCTGCCTTTTTGTAGGTATCAATTGCTTCCTGGATTTTCCCGAGGTCTTCGTAAAGAGTTCCAAGATTAAACGCCGCGAGCATATTGTCTTCGTCGGCCGACAAGGCTTTATGATAGTGTTCTTCAGCCTCTTCCAGTTTCCCTTCCTCCTGAAGAAGTCTGCCGATGTTGACGTGAGCATCCGAGTGAAGCGGATCTAATTCCAGGGCCTTAAAATAGGCCCCTGGAGCATCTTGGGGCGATACCGCTTCGAGATCCACTCCGAGGTCAAACCAGTCATCTGACGACATATTATCATTATTGTTTGCGTTCTCTGCGGCTTTTTTGGCGAGAGGCGCCACAGAACCAGCAAGCTCTGCGACTGAAAAATTGATGTGCATTTGTCCGGTATCCGGATCGTAGAGTTGATCTTCATCCTTAATGACCACGGATCCGCTATCGCATTCAATCCTCAAGGATGTAAGGGAACGATTAGAGGGTAGTTTCGATTTTAATTTGTACAGCGCCTTGTTTATTCGGGTACGGGGGATTCCGGCATCCATTAGCTCCTTGGCTGTTCTTAACACAACGATATCTTGAAAAGCGAAGCGATATTGGTTTCCATCCGCTCTCGCGGGGTCGAGAACGCCTGCTCGGGCAAATTCTCTTATCGTCGGGGCTTTTAGTTCAAGCAGATCAGACACTTCCTTGGTAGAATAACCTTTCATCTTTTTCCTTTATCGGGCTCTCCGAAATATACTGCTCCAGCAGGACCACTTTTTTTAAAGTTCACCGTTTCCTTAAGAGACATGTACACGTTTGTCAGAGGATAGGGATAAATTTCCCCAGTGTATAGTTTCCATTTCTCATTTATCCAAAAAACGTATCGATTTGTTTAAAGTGATTCTTTAAAGCTCTCTGACTATAATAAAACTTAAAGAGAATATCTGGCGCAAGAAAAAGAAGATGCAAATATGACTGGTTTTGATTGGGAAGACCCTTTTTGCCTGGACGAACAACTTTCTCAAGAGGAGAGACTGATTCGTGATACGGCAAGATCCTACGCGCAGGAAAATCTGCTTACTAGGGTCAGAGACGCTTACCGAGATGAATATTTTCACAGGGAAATCATGAGCGAAATGGGCGGGCTAGGCTTGTTGGGCCCGACTCTTCCTGAGAAATATGGTTGCTCGAACGTTAACTACGTTTCCTATGGCCTTGCCGCACGAGAAATAGAGCGAGTTGACTCTGGTTATCGCTCCGCTATGAGCGTCCAGTCTTCTCTGGTCATGCACCCGATATTTGAATATGGCACGGAAGAACAGAGAGAGAAATACTTGCCCCGGCTTGCTACCGGAGAGTGGGTAGGCTGTTTCGGGCTAACCGAACCGGACCATGGATCCGACCCGGGCGGCATGATCACGAAAGCAGAAAGGACTGACCGGGGTTATCTTCTAAACGGTGCAAAAATGTGGATTACGAATTCACCTATCGCCGATCTGGCCGTGGTCTGGGCGAAACTGGATGGCGTGATAAGGGGGTTTGTAGTAGAAAGAGGAACGGAAGGCTTCGAGACGCCCAAGATAGAAGGCAAGTTCAGTCTTAGGGCGTCTGTTACCGGGGAGATCGTTCTGTCTGACTGTGAAATCCCAGAAGAGAATCTTTTGCCGAACGTCAAGGGACTGAGAGGACCCTTTGGTTGCCTGAATAAAGCAAGGTACGGCATTTCCTGGGGCTCCATGGGCGCAGCGGAGTTTTGCTGGAGCGCGGCACGGCAATATACCCTTGAAAGAAATCAATTTGGGCGCCCACTCGCCGCGAATCAGCTGATACAGAAAAAGCTTGCTGACATGCAAACGGAAATCGGGTTAGGGTTGCAGGGATCGCTCAGACTAGGCCGAATGATGGACACTGATGATTCTCCGGTCGAACTTATCTCGCTTATGAAGAGGAATAACTGCGGGAAAGCTCTAGATATAGCCCGAATGGCCAGAGACATGCATGGTGGAAATGGAATTTCTGATGAGTACCATGTCATAAGACATGTAATGAATCTCGAAACCGTTAACACCTATGAAGGAACGCATGATGTGCACGCCCTGATTCTTGGAAGAGCACAAACCGGAATTGAGGCTTTTACGGGTAGAAGTTGACCTTTATCTAATCTGTGAGACCCGAAAAGATATGAAAGACAAGGACGTAAAGCTCTATCTGAAAACGGTTTCAAAGCGCCCCGGGGTGTATAGGTATTTCGACAGCCAGGATCAGTTGCTTTATGTTGGCAAGGCAAAAAATCTCAAAAACCGGGTCTCATCATATTTCAGGTCATCTGCCCTGGATACCAAGACAATGGCGCTGGTTTCGAAGATAGACCGAATCGAAACTACTATAACCGCGAGTGAAACCGAGGCATTGCTTCTCGAGCAAACACAGATCCAGGCTTTCAAACCGCCGTACAATATAATCTTCCGAGACGATAAATCTTACCCTTACATCTCTATTTCCTCGAAAGACACTTACCCTAGGATATCTTTTCATAGAGGCACAAAAAAGAAAACCGCACGCTATTTTGGTCCATTCCCCAGCGCAAGCAGTGTTAGAGATTCCTTAGATATTCTTCAGAAAGTATTTCAGCTCCGGCAATGCGAAGATAGCTATTTTAAAAACCGAACAAGACCTTGCTTGCAGTATCAGATAAAAAGGTGTTCTGGCCCTTGTTGTGAAATGATTTCGGCTGAAGAGTACGCTGATGATGTAAAACGGGCGAGCCTGTTTCTGGAAGGGAAAAACACTAGCGTGATCGAGGAATGCGCTAATAACATGGAGAGAGCATCAGAGGCCCTGGATTACGAGAAGGCCGCGCGTTATCGGGATCAGTTAGGCCATCTTTACCGGATTCAGGAGCAGCAGTACGTCATCGGAGAAAAAGGTGACGCTGATGTAATTGCCGCCGTGCAGAAAGGCACCGTTTCATGTGCTGTCGTTATGTATATCAGAGGAGGCCGAATTCTTGGTAACAAGACATTTTTTCCGAAGACAAAAATGGAGAGTAGCGACGCAGAGGTGTTGTCGGCGTTTCTTCCCCAGTTCTATTTGAATGGGGTCGGGGGAAAAGACATCCCCCCGGAAATCATAATTGCCCCGTCTTTGCCCGACAAGTTGTTGATAGTTTCAGCATTGCAGAAGAGGTTTAATAGAAAGGTATCGATATCTGACACGGTGAGAGGAGCCAGGCGGCGCCGGCTAGAGCTTGCTCTGGCTAACGCTGATCAAAGCCTTGCCTCTTATGAAATTGATCGTGCCGGATATAGTGCACGCCTAGGAGCCTTGAAAAAAGCACTTAACTTCGAGAAGGAAATTGGAAGAATGGAATGCTTTGATGTCAGTCATAGCTCGGGAGAAGCCGTAGTTGCTTCCTGTGTTGTTTTTGCTTCGGATGGCCCTGTTAAGGCAGACTATCGTCGCTTCAATATTGAAGGCATTAAAGCTGGAGACGATTATGCGAGTCTGGCTCTCGCGATAAGGCGAAGGTATTCCCGTCTGAAAAAGGAAGAAGCGGTCCTACCAGACATTCTGTTTGTTGACGGTGGGAAAGGACAGATGAGCGCGGCTTCCAGCGTCCTGAGAGAATTGGATATAGATAACGTTACACTGATCGGGGTAGCAAAGGGACCAACCAGAAAAGCAGGAATGGAAAGAATTTTTCTTGAAGACGGAACCGAGTTATGTCTCGACCCGCATGATCCTGGCCTTCTGCTGATTCAGCAGATCAGAGATGAAAGCCACCGTTTTGCGATCACGGCGCATAGGAACAGAAGGCAAAAAAAACGCAACTCTTCTGTTCTGGAAGAGATAGATGGAGTTGGTCCAAAAAGGCGAAGATCCCTTTTACGACATTTTGGAGGGGCAGGGCAGGTCCAGAGTGCTAGCGTCGAGGAGCTAAAGAAAGCTCAAGGAATCAGTTCGGCTTTGGCGGAACAGATTTACACCAGATTGCACGATTAGAGAAGGAAATCAGGACATTGAACGGAGTTAACATACCAAACATACCAAACATTCTTACTGGTCTCAGGATTCTGCTGATACCCATCCTGGTCGGAGTCTTTTATCTAACTCCTCTGGAGTTCAGGTATATTCTTTCCGCGTTCGTGTTCACGATAGCAAGCCTTACAGACTGGCTTGACGGTTATCTCGCGCGCAAATTGGGGCAGCAGACACCCTTTGGAGCATTTCTCGATCCTGTAGCAGACAAGCTGATTGTTGCTGTCGCGCTTGTTTTGTTGGTCGAGGTCCACGCCAGCGCTGTTCTCGCACTGCCAGCTTTGGTAATCGTAGGAAGAGAAATCGTGGTCTCGGCATTGCGTGAATGGATGGCGCGGTATAGTGAAAAAAGGAGTGTTGCCGTCTCTGTTCTGGGGAAAGTGAAGACCGTGGCGCAGATGGTAGCCATTATTTTGTTGCTTGCCCTAGGGCCCGTCTATGACCAATATGTGATTGCCGGATTTGCGCTGCTTTATTTTTCTGCTGGGCTTACGCTCTGGTCGATGTACGAGTATCTTAAGCTCGCCTGGCCGGACCTGATTTCAGGGATGAGAAATGATCTCTAGATATATTGGCTTAATGGCGTGGTGTCTTTTTTACTTCCAGGAAAAGCGTGCTGAAAAGAGCGCTGGTTACTGTGGGTGTGCTTTCCTATCTAGGGGATTGGAGCACGGAGCCGGATTCGAACCGGCGTGATACAGATTTGCAATCTGCTGCCTCACCGCTCAGCCATCCGTGCAGGGCAGGAGAGTTTAGCTCAAATCGAATTTGTTTAACAATTGGCGTTGGTTTTTAAGAGTTCTGGTGATAGTTCACGTTTCCAGATTCTGTTTAAGCCATTATTAGTGTGAGGACATGGGTAGTTATAGACATTATTCCCTTGAAGAGTTGATCGGTCTTCTTGACCTAGAGCAGATCGAGGATAACCTTTACCGGGGTTTTCATCCCAAGGACAGAAAGAGAAGACTGTTTGGGGGGCAGATTATCGGACAGTCATTAATTGCTGCTTCCAGGACGGTTGAGATCGAGAAAATCCCGCACTCACTTCATGCGTATTTTATCAGGCCTGGTGACTGGAAAATCCCTGTCCTCTTCGAAGTGGAAAGAATAAGAAACGGCCGGTCTTTTTCTACCAGAAGGGTGCTTGCGGTTCAGGACGGGGAAGCGATCCTGAGCATGGATATTTCGTTCCAGCTTTTTGAAGATGGCCTCCAGCATCAGTACAGAGAGGCGCCCTCGTTCGAGCCTCCTGATAAAGCAGCGATGGCGGAGGGTCTCAAACAAAGACCTTTTCTTAGTTTTCGTGAGGACCATAAGAAAAAAATGGAGCCCCATCCCCAGTTACCCGAGCAACACATCTGGATTAAGGCGAATGGTGCAGTGCCTGAAAATCATATAATTCATATGGCTCTGCTGGCTTATCAATCGGACGAAGCCTTGTTGTCAACGGCAAGGTTGCCGCACAGAGGTAGTTATGTCTCTGAGAAGCTGCAAGGTGCTTCCCTAGATCATTCGATCTGGTTTCATCGCCCGGTTAACGTTGAGGGCTGGTTAATGTATGCGATGGATAGCCCGGCCACAGGAAATGCCAGGGGGTACACCAGGGGTGAGATATACGATGAGAATGGTTTGCTGATTGCGAGCTGCATTCAGGAGGGCTTGATGAGAATGCAGTAGTTTAAAGTTACCCAGATGCTAAAATGCGGTTCAAGGAGGCAGCCCGGGTGGTGAAATTGGTAGACACGCGAGACTTAAAATCTCGTCGCTTTAGGGCGGTGCCGGTTCGATTCCGGCCCCGGGCACCACTACCTAGGTTGATGCGGACTCATGTAGTCCGATAATACCAAACAAAAACAATAATTTAGTACTAATTCCTTGTGTAATTCCTGCTGATCCCATAGCATCCATTAGACGATCTTTTGTTGGTAAGGATGTTGGTAAGCGATGCCAAAACTTGTCAAGGAATTGAAGGATATTGATGTCAGACGAAAGACTCATCGCGTAAGAGCGGCATTAATTTTCGTTGTTCTATTTTCTTGCGTTTCTGCCTGGATAAGCATGCAGAAAACCTAAGCATTGAGGAAATGCAAGCGATCGCAGGAACAAGGGGCGGCAAGTGCATATCAAGTGAGTATATAAACAGCAAGGCAAAGCTCGAGCGGGAATGTGCTCTCAGGTATGGTCGTATAGGAGTTATATAGTTTCTAATGGAAATGACGATAGAGCAGGCACTGAAGCAAGGTGTTGCCGCACATAAAGAGGGCAAGCTTCAAGAAGCTGAACGTTTATATCGGGCAATCCTGCAGTCCCAGCCAGCACACCCTGACGCTAACCATAACCTAGGCGTACTAGCAGTATCGGTTAATAAAGCCGCGGCAGCTTTGCCATTATTTAAAACGGCTCTCGAAGTCAACCCACAGATGGAACAATTTTGGCTAAGCTATATTGATGCCCTCATAAAAGAACAACAGTTTGAGAATGCCAAGCAAGTCTTTGAGCAGGCAAAGAAGCAGGGGGTGGATGGAGACAGGTTAATTTCTTTGGAGGCACAACTCTCGCCTAAAACTAAAAAACCGAACACTGCAGGAGCAAGCCCATCTCAAGAACTACTCAATAGCCTTTTAGGGCACTATCAGAACGGACGACTTAATGCTGCAGAAAAGCTTGCGGTATCTATTACTAACGAGTTTCCCAAACATCAGTTTGCATGGAAGGTACTTGGAGCGGTGCTCGGTCAGTCAGGCAGGATACTTGAGGGAGTAGTGGCTATGGAAAAAGCAGTCAAATTGGCTCCAAACGATTCCGAGGCCCACAACAACTTGGGTAACACGCTACGAGAACTAGGAAGATTAGACGAAGCTGAAGCAAACTATAAACAAGCTATAGCCTTGAAACCTGACTATGCTGCTCCCCTGAGCAACTTGGGTGTCACGCTCCAAGGACTTGGTAGATTGGACGAAGCTGAAGCAAGCTGCAGGCAAGCTATAGCCTTGAAACCTGACTTTGCCGAAGCCCACAGCAACTTGGGAATGATTCTGAATGCATTGGGGATGAGAGAAAATGCCTTAAAGCACTTTCAAATAAGCCTTGACTTAGAAAGGGGTTCCAAGCTCTTAGATCCGAAACATATAAGTTTTATAAGCATAAGCAAAGCAAAAATAGATCATGATATTGAACAGTTCGAATACCTGGCTGGCTCAGGATATGACACTACAAAATTTAATGAACTTGCTGCTGTTTATAGAATTGTTGCGTCAGAAATTGACTGTGCGTCAGACACGGAAGTTGTTCCCCTAAGTGATAAACATCGAGGGCTTTTGGGTGACACGTACAATCGACCTTTTCACATTCTTGAGGCTCCTTTATTAGACGAACCGACGATAGGTAAAAATCTAAATGTAAATAAAATAACTAATGATTATTTTAGCCATGAGTTCGGTTTAACGTATATTGATGAATTCTTAAGCCCTAAGGCCCTTTCCTCACTATGGGATTTTTTACTAGGAAGCACTATTTGGTTTGATTTCTCTCATAGTAATGGCTACATAGGAGCTTATCTAAAAGATGGTTTGTCTTCTCCATTAATTCTGCAAATTGCAGAAGATCTCCGGCTCAAGCTCCCCAAGATATTCAAACATCACAAATTGACGCAGCTATGGGCATATAAATATGATAGTCGTGCGAGGGATAAAGGCTCTTTTGGTGGGATAGGTGCTCACGCCGATTTTGCGGCTATAAATGTGAACTTTTGGATTACTCCGAATTCGGCAAACCTGAATAAATTATCTGGTGGTTTAGTTGTATATAACTCCGAGGCTCCTAAAGAGTGGAATTTTAAGACGTATAATAATGATGAAAAAAGAATTCGTAAAGAGATTACAAAGCGTGGGGGAAATAAAATAGTCATACCTTATAATGAAAATCGAGCGGTAATTTTTAATTCAAATTTGTTCCATGAAACAGACAACATCGACTTCAAAGATGGATATGAAAATCGTCGTATTAATGTGACGATGTTATTTGGGGAAAGAGAATTATAAACATCTAATAAATATTTGAACAAACTAAGCCAACCCATTCTCAACCAAATCGTTCGTCCAAATTACTAATACCATCGTATCATTCACCTAGGTCTTCATAATCCCTGCCATCAGAGGCTTTTAAAATCTCTTGTCTTTGATCCGGTTCGGGAGGATCGCTTGGAACGTACAACTGGGTCCCGCAAGCGATACAGAATTTCGCGCCTTCCTCTGCTTTTTGACCACATTTATGGCAGAACATTACTAATTTTCTCCCATTACCATTTAACCGATGTTGTTTGAGCAGATTACTATCCCAGAGCAAGATATGGAACCAGCTGAACCGAGGGGTAGGGTGTTTAAATTAGGGCTTGTGTGATGTAGCCTGATTTTATGAAATTGATCTCTAAATACTATGTTTCATTGATCTTGCTTGTCCTCAGTGTGACAGTCGAGGCAAAGCTTGAGGCCGACATTGCTCAAGTCTTGCGCGTGGTAGACGGGGACAGTATCACTGTGAAAGTTGACCAAACCAACTACCGCATCAGATTAGCTGAGATAGACGCCCCTGAAATGGCTCAGCCATGGGGAAAAGAGTCAAAATCTGCCCTAAGAGAAAAACTCCAAGACAAGGAAGTGGCGTTAGAGGTCATTGATGCAGACCGTTATGGCAGGCTTGTCGCGATGGTGTTCCTCAATGGTCGTCAAATTAACCGGGAAATGGTGGAGGAAGGGCACGCCTGGGTCTATCTGGAATACTTGAGAGATGACTCCCTTTTAAAACCTGAAGCCACTGCGAAGAGAAAAAAGATCGGTCTTTGGGGGTTTGAGGGAGCGATACCCCCTTGGGAATGGAGAAAAAGCAAAAGGAAGTAATACAGCTTGGAGGGAAATACAATTAATCCCTCGCGGGTAATGATTTGGCTTTTTGTTGGTAGGCTTTAAATATTTTACTTAAGCAACTGATTTTAATATATTTTAGTAGCCGGCCCGGGCACCACTTCCTCGGTTGATGCGGACTCATCAAGTCCGCTAATACCAAATTTTTCAAAACCCCTAAATCAACCCGAAGATAACTAATAAAGATGCGGTTGATGACATAGAAATTTAACTTTTTAGTTGGAAAGCCAAAGCGATCCTTGTTTTTAGAGGCATCGATTTTGACGGGCAGACGGCTATCAGATTTGAGGGAGACGTAAACGATGGCCTACCGGATGGCTTAGGCGAATTGGCTTTCGCAAATGGCGTCAAGTATGTCGGCAATTTTAAGGGAGGCAAGAGACACGGCAAGGGTGATTTATTGAGGGCCGATGGCCATAGTTACAAAGGCTCATGGAGAGATGGTAAGATTCGTCGAGGAATCCTCGGAAGAAGTTACCGCGATAGCGATGGGAAAAAGTACAGAGGCTCATGGACCTTTTGATTCATCACGAAAGGTAGAAACTGCTTACTTTGACGACTTGGAAGCAAATGGCTTTTGTGTCGTGGAAGATATTCTTTCTGCCGGTGAGGTGTTCGATATTCGGAAAAAACTGCTCGCCGCGGCGCGGGAAAGCAATCGCCGAGGAGTACCTACCCACATTCCAAGTCTAGACCAAAATGACTCAAATATAAGGATATTCAATCTATTAGATTTAGATCCTGTTTTTTTAGAATTAATGGGGAGATCAGAAGCGATCAAGTTTGTAAAACAACTTATTGGGGAAGATTTTATCGTTTCGAACTTTACCGCCAACATTGCGCTCCCTGGCGCGAAATCAATGCATGCTCATTCTGATCTAGGAATTGTTTTTCCTGGTCCCTGGCTTGAGCCTTGGTCGATGAACACTCTTTGGTGCCTGGACGATATCTACTTTGAAAACGGAGCCACTAGGTACTTACCCAAAAGCCACCATATAGAGAAAGCAGCCGACGTCCCTCTCGATATGTTAGATAAGATGTTGTCATTTGAAGCAAAAGCAGGTTCCCTGATTATCATGGATGGGAGGTTGTGGCACACATCTGGCGAAAATGTCACGCAAAATGAGGAACGTGCGATTGTGTTTGGATACTACTCAGCCGCATTTCTTCGTCCACAAGTGAATTGGAATGTGCTTCTAGCCGAAGAAACCCAACAGGCACTATCAAAACAACAGCGAAAGTGGCTAGGATTGAATGGCACTGCAAACACTGTCAGCGCTAACTTTACTGAGGGATCACCTTAGCTTACGCATCTGTGTGAGATCAGGTTTGTTGACGAATGTGACTTCATGGGCTGGTTCTTGTTATTCTTTTTCTAGCAAATTTACCTGTTAATATGTCGTCCTAATGATATAGGAACTTGATACCGAAGGGGGTTGGCCCATGTACGACACAATCATCAGAAATGGCACTATCATTGACGGCACTGGTGCAGAACGCTATGTCGCTGATATTGGGATCAAGGACGGAAAGATAGCCGGGATAGGAGAGATCAGAGAGTCGGCTCCTAAAGAAATCGAGGCTAAAGGTAAGCTGGTTACTCCTGGCTGGGTAGATGTCCACACTCACTATGACGGACAAGCGACCTGGGATCCTCTTCTGGCTCCTTCCAGCTGGCACGGTGTCACGACAGTGGTAATGGGCAACTGCGGTGTAGGATTTGCCCCGGTAAGGCCTCAAGATCGGGAATTCCTGATAGAGTTGATGGAAGGCGTGGAGGACATCCCCGGGGCAGCGCTTTCCGAGGGAATAGATTGGCAATGGGAGAGCTTTCCTGAATATCTGGACGCGCTCGAATCGCTCCCTCGCGCCATCGATGTCGCTACCCAGGTGCCTCACGGAGCTGTTCGGGCTTACGTTATGGGCGAACGCTGCAATTCGGACTACGCGCCAACAAGAAAAGAAGTCGACCAGATGGCAGCACTAGTAAGAGAAGGGGTTGAAGCAGGGGCCCTCGGCTTCTCTAGCTCCAAGACACTTCTTCACAAAGATGTTCACGGCGAATACATGCCGGGAACCTTTTCCGGAAACGAGGAGATGCTCGCGTTAGGGCTCGGAATGAAGGGTCTGAAAAACTCTGTTTTCGAGCTGGTTTCTGACCACCTTGGCGAAGATGAAGAATGGGCATGGGTAACAGATTTTCAGAAACAGACCGGGTTGACGGTTACCCTGATCGCTACAACCGCGCCGGCTTATGAGAACAACAAGATGTACAACATCGCGGAGCAGGCGCGGCTTGAGGGCCGTGAAATCAGGCCACAGGCAGCGGGTCGACCGACCGGAGTGTTGCACGGCCTGCAATCCAGTTTCCACGCATTTGTGGGGCACCCGACCTGGCGTGATGAGCTTGCCTCTCTTGGCCACGACGATTTGCTGGCCCAGCTCAGTGATCCCGCCGTGAAAGCGAAGTTGCTGTCAGAGCAATCGGTTATAAAGGGTGGCTTGATGCAGGATCTGCCGGCCCTGATGGGACTTGTTTTTCCTCTGGGAGAGAATCCGAATTACGAGCCAGAATACGAAGATAGTATCGCCGGTATTGCCAACGCGCGAGGCGAAGACGTGATGGAAGTGATGTATGACATGCTGGTCGCAGGGGAAGGTAAGGAGCTTTTCTACCAACCCCTGGGAGGCTACCAGGGCTATTCGCTGAACTACCAGAAAAAACTGTTGGAGCATCCCAACGTATTGTTCGGGTTAAGCGATGGCGGTGCTCATTGTGGAGTCATTGCCGATGCAGGTATGCCGACATTTATTATGACTCACTGGGGCCGGGATAGAACCCGTGGCGACAAACTTTCGCTTGAGTTTATAGTCAAGTCACTCACGTCGAGTACAGCAGAAGCTTTCGGTATGTTCGACAGAGGCCGGCTCGAAACCGGAAGAATTGCGGACATCAATATCATTGATTTCGATGCTCTTAGGTTACACAGACCCGAAGCAGTCTTCGACTTGCCTGCTGGTGGCAGACGACTCGTCCAGCGTGCTGAGGGCTATGAAACCACTATTAAATCAGGAGAGGTGATCTTCGATAATGGCAATCACACCGGCGCCCTTCCAGGGAAGCTGGTCCGGCGAAGTGACGAAAGAAACGCAGTCAATGCCTAAGAGCCAGCAATAGGGGTTTAATATCCAAGAAAAGGCTTGTCTCTCTGAGCCCAGCCCTCGCTAACCGGTCGGTGGGTGTACAAGGAATTCTGCCAGGCGTCATCGACGAAGTGCCCGGACATTGCCCCACCCCTTATAAAAATTAAGAATTGATGACTTCGGTTCCGCGGTCAGTCATTTAACCGTCATTTGACAGGCGATGGCCTATATTACAACCTGTCGGATAACAGATAAACAATGGCCAGAAAGATGGTAATGAAAACCAAAATAACGAGACGCGACCTGCTCAATGGCATTGTAATCGGCGCAGGCGGTTTTCTGTTACCTGCCTACGGAACAGAATCTGCTGCGAGGTCATGGTCCAGTGTTAGTCCTGAAGCCCTCGCCGAGTACTATCCACCCACCCTGACCGGTATGCGTGGCAGTCACGTAGGTTCCTTTGAAGTCGCGCATGCATTGGCGTGGCAGGGACAGAAACCTGATTCTTATAAATCACTGAATGAACACTATGATCTGGTCGTTGTCGGCGGGGGCATGAGCGGACTTGCAGCAGCCTGGTACTACCGGAAAAAAACAGATCCTGCAGCTCGCATTCTGATTCTTGATAATCACGACGACTTTGGCGGGCATGCCAAGCGAAATGAGTTTCACTACAAAGGCAGGATGCTCCTGAGCCTCGGTGGCGCTCAGAACCTTGATAATCCAAGCAACTACGGTGACGTCGCCGGAAGTCTATTGATTGATCTGGGTATAGACGAAGCAGCCATAGCACAAATGGCTGCCAACACACCTGACGACTATGTCCTTGGAGGAAAGCTGGGTGGGGATGTTGGTATGACAGTACCTGATGGCGAGGAACATCTGACTATCGGCGGTCACTGGTTAAAGTTCTTCCATGGAAGGGGTGATTATCGAGCCGCAGTCCGAAAGTTACCGATCCCGGAAAATCAAAAGGATAAGTTGGTAGCGTTTTTTGGTGGCGAGAAGGACTTCCTGGATGACCTGTCACTGACCAAGAAATGGGACTATGTAAACAACAACAGCTACAACCAGTTTTTGTTGGACCGTGTCGGGCTTTCAATCGACACAATTCCCATACTGGATGCACATCTACTTATCTTGAATGGACCCTCTGGATGGAACCACACGGTGCTTGAAGGCATCCTGGTTGGCAGCCCAGGGCTCCGCGCCCTGGGCTGGCTCGCAGACTTTGTCGATTCTATTGCAGCCAGACTGATTGATGACCTCGCAGGTGAAATTCGCATGTTCCCCGATGGGAACGCCTCTGTTGCCCGCCTTCTGGTTCAGAAAATGATTCCAGGCGTGGCGCCCGGCATGAAGGGTATTGAGGATGTGGCTGTTACCCGATTCGACTACAGCGCTCTCGATCAGTCCGACCAATCGGTACGAGTTCGTCTCAACAGTACAGCCGTTGGCGTTAAAGAAGTCGGTGACTACGTAAAGGTAGACTACGTGCAACAAGGTAAGCCTTTAAGTATTGCGGCCAGCCATTGTGTCCTGGCCTGCTATAACAATCTTATTCCAGATCTCTGCCCCGAGATGAGCGAAGCTCAAAAAAACGGATTGAGTTATGGGGTTCGGGTACCCTTTGTTTATGCCAACGTGCTCCTCGACAATGGCCAAGCATTCGGCAGACTCGGAGTAACCTTCACGCATTGTCCTTATGACCCTTTTCAGTGGGTCAGCGCGGCACCGACGATGGCATCAGGAGGTTACGAACCACCAAGGGGACCCGATGATCCCATGGTGGTTTTCATGATGGCTTCCCCCACGCCCGCCGATGGAACCAAGGGAACAACTCGGGATCTTCTGCGTATGGGGCGTCATAAAATCTACGCGTCCACATTCGATGATTACGAGCAACAGATCCGTAATCAACTTCAACGGATGCTTGGTAGGTATGGCTTCGATCATGAAGCGGACATCAAGGCAATTACCGTTAATCGGATCCCTCATGGCTACGCCTACTGGTACCAGGGCCTGGATGATCCGGAATGGGAGGAGGGGCAAGCTCCGCATGAAATCGGGCGGCAGCAGTTTGGACGTATTTCGATCGCGAATACCGACTCTGAAGTCACGCCTTATATGAATGCAGCATTTGATGCAGCGCATCGGGCAGTCGAAGAGCAACTTCAATAACCAATTCAACAAGGTCGTGCGAAAGGTATGACAGGGAACACTTTCAAAATGCCTCTGGAATCTGCAGGAGAAAAGAAACCATCAAACCTGATTTCAAAAGCGTGTTTCACAACGGTAGATAATGATGAAACAACCCTAAGCTTCTATTAAGTCCATCAGAAGAGAAATCCGAAATTGAAAAAAAGATTCGGTGTCCATGTTTATTGTATTGAAAATAAGTTGCGATGAGTTATTATCGTCGCCGCTTTATTATGAGGTACTGTGAAGCGTTCAGAAGTTTCCTTCGCTTGCGGGTGTTTTGAGTAAAAATAATTAGCAATTCCCAGGCTGTTTTTCTCGTTAGGAGTTGAAAAAAAGTTATGTCCAGATCTTACTTTCCCGTGTCAGATCACAGGTTCAAAAAGTCCCCTTTTTTCGAATGTAACAATCGAGAGGATACTCTCTATGGGGTTTATAACGATCGGCTTTATCCGATTGATTCAGGGTTTGATGAAAAAGCTCATTACGACTGTTTGAAAAATAAATGTTGCCTATACGATGTTCCGGAAACACCCCTGAAGATAAACGGTCCTGATGCTATACCGTTTCTTGACAAGTTGTTCACCAGGAATGTCAGCAAAATCGGGGTCGGAAGAGCTGGCTATGCCATCGCTTGCAATTACCAGGGCGGCGTGATCATGGACGGTATTCTTCTTCGTCCGAATGAAGAGGAATTCATCTACGTTCAGGCCAATGGTGATTTTTTGAATTGGGCCAACGCCCATATCGGAGAATATTCTGCGTCCATCAGGGACTTCGATTCCTGGGTTTTGCAGATTCAGGGCAAAAACTCCTTGCAGGTACTGGAGGCAGTTTCTGATATATCCATAGAAGATTTTCCTTATTACGCCGTCTCAGAAACCGAGATCAATTCCTGCCCCGTTTATATTTCGAGATCTGGCTGGACAGGCGAGAGGGGTTTCGAGATATATACCAAGAACGCTGATCTCGATGGCGAATCTCTGTGGAAATTCCTACTGGAGAAAGGCCAACCTGCAGGCTTAATAGCCTCAGACGTCTCCTCCATGCATATAAGAAGAATCGAGGCCGGGATTCTTGATTACGGCACAGATATAGACCAGACACTCAACCCCTACGAGATTGGGTTAGGCCGACTAGTTCATTTCGATAAAGCTGACTATGTAGGTCGAAAGGCCCTGGAGAATACGGAGCGAAAGTTGCTGCGAGTAATGGGAGTAAAGTGCCCGGATATAAGCCCTTCCAGGAGAGATCTTCTCGTTAATCAGTCAAGCCAGGTCTTGGGTTGTGTAAGTGCAGGAGCCTGGTCAACCTTTCTTGACTGCGGGATCGGCATAGCCCGGTTCAACAATCCGATAGAGCTAGGCGCCACTATCCGGATAGTATCCTCTCAAGGAGAATTTGAATCCGAGGTAACGACGCTGCCCTTTTATGACCAAGAAAAGCGTTTAGTGAGGTAGGAAATGTTTCAATCGAATGGATTTCTGTTTACCACCGAAACCACTCCAGCGGTAACAACTGACCTTGCTGAAAGTGCAGGAAGAATTGACAGTCTGGTCGGAATTGCCGACGCCGTGAACGTCACTGATTCTCCGAACTGCAAGAGCAGTCTAAGTAGCTTGCTTGTTTCTTCAGAAATCAGAAAGAAGGGGTTGGACGTAATTTTGCAATTGACCGGCCGGGACATAAATCGAATTGCGCTTGAATCCGAGCTCCTCGGGGCATTATCGATCGATGTTAATAAAGTTCTCTGTCTGTCTGGAGATCAGCCCCCGGAAGATGGTCCGAGGCCGGTAAATGAACTCAACAGTGCTGGCCTTATTGAACTATGCCATCAAATCGGCCAGGGTTTTCTGGCTGACCGAGTAGAAATAAAAAATCCGTTACCATTGTTTCCCGGCGCGGCAGATGATTTGTACGAACAGCTGTCAAAGCCTGACTCTATTGAAAAGCTTTTGCTAAAGAAAAAGCAGGGAGCAATGTTCGTGCAAACACAGTTCTGTTTTGATTTCGAGGTTATTCAGAAATACTCGGAAATTCTAGACGCTCACCGTTCCCTTGATGACTGCAAGATTTTGATTGGTATGGGGCCTCTTAAGTCAGCAAAGCAGGCGGACTGGATGCGAAAAAATCTCTGGGGAATTAATATCGCCGATGAAATTCTGAGTCGTCTGGAACTAAGCGATAAGCCAGAAGAGACTGGCGAGAATATATGCCGTGAGCTTATTGAGAAAGTCATGGATTTGCCTCGCGTCGACGGTGTCCATTTGATGGGCCCAAGCTGCGAAGAAAGATCAGCCAGGATTATCTCCAGCTTCCGTTGAGAATTTCATTACAAAAACGGGCATGTTCGAGTGGGTGAACTTCCCGAGTTTTCCTAGGGTTTGACGGCTCGACGATTTATGAAGGATTTTTCGGAAATGCTTTTTCCAGGCAAGAGTCACGTTTGTCTTCTTTCTAGCTTAGATCAGGTTTGCTCTTGTTGAAAATTTGTTTTTATATAGGTCTAGGATTTTTTTGGTTGATCGGCATATGAAACAGGTTACTCTTCTGGATGGCTCTGTCGGGCAGGAACTGGTTTTGCGTTCCGGAAAAAAACCTAGGGCGATATGGTCTACCGAGGTTTTACTTGAAAAGCCGGAGCAGGTGGCCGAGATCCACGCTGAGTACTTTCATGCTGGAGCCAGTATCGCTACAACTAATACCTATCCGGTTCTGCGAGACAGGCTGGAGTCTGAAGGATTGGAGGGTCAACTGGAGACCTTATGGGATCGGGCGCTTAAGGCGGCTAGGGAAGCCCGGGATAATAATGGGTGGGGCAGGGTTGCCGGGTCCATAGGCCCGCTTGTTGCGTCTTATAGACCAGACGAATGCCCCCCAGCCAAGGAAGCAGAGGTAGAGTACGAGGAAATTGTCGAGGCGTTGGGGCAGGCGGCAGATTTGCTGCTGATAGAGACCATGTCTTCGGTTGATCAGGCAGATGGAGCCATGCGAGCTGCGAACAAAGCTTCGTTGCCCGTCTGGTTGGCTGTGACAGTTGACGATTTCGACGGCCGTGTGATGAGATCAGGTGAGCCGCTATCGGCATTAATCCCTCTGCTAGAGCGTCATAGGCCGTCGGCATTGTTAATCAATTGTTCCCGCCCAGAGGCAGTGACCACTGGTTTGGATATCATAAGCGGTTTTGGGCTTCCCTTCGGTGCTTACGCGAACGGATTTACCGAGATTAGCCATGGTTTTGTTACAAGCACACCTACGGTGGATAAGCTCAAGCGTAGGCTAGACCTGGATGTTAAAAAATATGGTGAATTTGCCATGGACTGGATAGCGAAGGGGGCGAGTATTGTTGGAGGGTGCTGCGAGATCGGTCCACCCTACATAAAGGAACTGGCAAAACGTATCCGGGCAGCTGGGCATGAAATTGTCTAGAGACTTCAATCTGAAAAGAATGTCAGAAATAAGGCACTTGTTCGACAGCCAGCACTGCATCTCACCTTTTAAAAAAGATCTGACCCTCTCCAAATACCTGATAACCCCAGTGTTTATCTACCCGAATCATAGCGGGAAGGGGCCAGGTTCCTTGTTTTTTTTTGGTGTTGGGACAAAATAAGGGTTATCTAAATAATTTAAATTTTGTTGTGTTATCATAAATTTCCTCAAAAATAAAAAAAGGATTTACATGTACCGTAAGAAAGCCCTTGTGGGTGCTGTTTCCGTTGCTTTAGGTTTATCCGTTCCTGTCCTTGCTGAGATCGAAGAAGTCGTTGTTACTGCGACGAAACGCGAGCGCAGTACTCAGGACATTCCTGTCGCTGTTTCTGTTCTGGACGAGAGGTCCATGTCAGAGTTAAATGTAACTAATTTCGAAGATTATGTGCTCCAGCTTCCAAATGTTTCAGCTGGGGGAAGCGGACCAGGCCAGAATACCATATACATCAGGGGAGTCGCTTCCTCAACTCCTGCTCTCACAACTTCTGGAGTTGCAGGTTTAGCGCCAAATGTGGCCCTTTACCTTGATGAGCAGCCTCTTTCTCAACCGGGAAGAAATCTGGATGTTTACGCAGCCGACCTTTCGAGGGTTGAAGTTCTAGCAGGACCTCAGGGCACTCTCTTTGGTGCAAGCTCCCAGGCGGGCACGGTGCGACTGATAACCAACAAACCGGATCCAAGTTATTCCGGTGGAAAAATTAAAGTGGGGACCGCCTTCACTAAAGATGGCGACATGAGTAGTAATCTCGAGGCAGTATTTAACGCTCCGGTAAGCGATTCTTTGACGGTAAGAGGAGTTATTTATCATGATAACAAGGGAGGCTACGTAGATAATGTGCGTGGCACTCAAAACCTTAGAGAAAGCGGAAGATTCAGGACTGCGGATACAGTTAGATTGAATGGCCTTCCGGTAGGCTCAAGGGCAGGCATCCAGTCTGCGGCTGATCTTAGCGGGGTGACCTTCGTAGACGCTGATAACGCGGATATAGTAGAAGAAGATTTTAACGACGTTACTTATTCTGGTGGTCGGATAACTGGTGCTCTGGAAACGGAATCTGGCTGGAAGTTTACCGTAGCGCATACCTACCAAAAAATAGACGCTGATGGCGTATTTTTCTCTGATCCTAGCCTGGGCGACTATGAAATTCAGAGATACCAGGAAGATGAACTGGAAGAAACTCTACACAATACGAACTGGACCATTGAGGGACGGTTGGGTGAACTAGAGGTTATCTATACCGGAGCATATACCGACAGGGAAACAGACCAAATTGTCGACTACACGGACTATATGTTCGTGGGGGACTACCTGCCATATTATGTTTGCGATGGCAGCGTAACCTACCCTTCAGGCGCTCCGGCGGGGACCTGTCACTCACCGGCTCTGTTCGTCGATAGCTTAACTGAAACCGAGGTAAGCACGCACGAGCTCCGGTTCGCTACCGATGCTGACAAGAAAGTTAGCGCCACCTTTGGTCTTTTCTACAGCGATCTCGAACTCAGAGAGCTCAATAGTTTTACGTATCCAAGCTCGACGCAAGCGATTTCATTCAACGGAACGCCAGGGTTCGGTCCTAACTTCTCCGCTCAAGGAGCAAATGTTAAGGATCCCGGGCAGTGGCCGACGGGAGTTATCTTCCGCAACGACATTCTCAGGACCGATGAGCAAAAAGGTGTATTCGGAGAGGTTACTTTTAATGTTAGTGATACCTTCGCGATTATTGCGGGCGCTCGCTGGTACGATGTAGAGGTCGATCTTCAAGGAAGTGCCGCAGGATCATTTGGAAATTTCGGCGCTACTGAGGACAACAATGCCGGGAATAATCTGGATCAGCTATTCAGCGCGCCTAATCCAGATACGGCTTCAGCTGACGGAACCATCGCAAAGCTGACCCTAAACTGGACGCCTACAGATTCGTCCTTATACTATTTTACCTATTCCGAAGGCTTCAGGCCTGGGCTGCTCAATAGACCAGGGGGACGTTCTAATCCTGCAGGAACCTACACGGTGCCTTTTGCGATAGACACTGATGATCTCACTAATTATGAGGTAGGTCTTAAGACGGATCTGCTTGACAATACCTTGCGTTTTAATGCGACTCTCTTTTTCTCGGAGATTGATAAGCTCCAGACAGGGATCTTTGACGCAAGCATTGTTAATCTGTTCTTCTCAGACAACGCCGCTGATGCAGAGGTAAAAGGTTTTGAAGGCGACTTTATCTGGCAACCTGCTTCAAGAGAAGGCCTTAGTGTCATAGGAGCTTTTTCCTTTATCGATTCGGAGATTACCAGAGTTATTACTCCCACTAACGACGTTATCCTCGGGGATGAGTTAGCATATGCGCCTCAGTTCCAGTTCACTTTGAGGGCAAGGTACGAGTGGAACACCGATTCTGGAACTACTGTGCATGTGATGCCTCATATGTCATATTCTGACGGGGCGTTTAGTGACATTATCACGATCAACCGTGCCAAGATTGACAATTGGCGGCTGCTTGGTTTTACAGCTGGTGCTGCAAAAGATCAATGGTTAGTAGAGTTCTATGCCGAAAATCTTACGAATGAAAAGGCGAGCGTCGCCAATTCATTCATATATGACAGAAACAGGGTAACTTATACCCGACCTCTGACAATGGGCATAAGGCTGTCATACGACTTTTAATTGAAAAATCCGTAATTTTCTGATTTTTCGTTAATCGTCGCTGGTTCTATAACAAGAACTACGGGAAGAAGTGGTGGCAGAAGTTTTAGGAGCGCTCGAACAGATACAGCTTAAGATCAAGGCTGGAGAGTTCAGGATCGCTCTGGAAATGGTAAATACGGCTGACGAGTCAATAAGCTCGAAACCGGAATTGCTCTATATGGAAGCTGTCTGCCATCGCTTTCTCGAGGAATACGACCTTGCCTTGAGGGCATTACGAAGACTTAAAGAGCTCTTACCTGAAAATGGCCGAGCCTACCAGGAAGAGGGACACGTATATCGGTCTCTAGGTAAAACCCAGCAAGCGATAGTATCTTTTGAGCGCGCTACCCAGCACAATCCTGCTCTCGAGGTAAGTTTTCGATCCCAGTTGGAATTGCTAGATGAAAAAAAACAGCCTCAGCGGTTTAGAAGAGCTCGAGAGCAATTAGATCGTTTGTTGTTACTGCCAAAGCCGCTTGTAGCCGTTATCGACCTCCTCGCTCAGGAAAAAATTCTAAAAGCCGAGCAATTGTGTCGGCAATTTATGCAAAAAAATCCTCGCAATCTCGAGGGGATGCGTTTGCTTGCAGAAATTGGGCTCAGGTTTGGCGTTCTCGAGGACGCCGAGTATCTTCTTGAAACGGTGGTGGAAGCTGCGCCTACCCACACCGATGCCAGGATCGATTTCATAAAAGTGCTGAGAAAGAAGCAAAACTATGGAAAGGCTCTTGCTCAGGCTAAAGTGCTAGTTGACGCGGAGCCGGAAAGCTTGAGATTTAAATCTGTGTATGCGATTGAGTGTATGCAAACAGGGGATTTTGATGGAGCCGTGGCCTGTTTCGATGAAATTCTCAGTTATCTCCCCAAGGATCCGGTTACTCTGATTTCAAAGGGCCATGCACTTAAAACTCAGGGTAATCTGGAAGGGGCGATCAGTTCTTATCGGAAAGCGATTCAGGCCTATCCCCAGTGCGGTGAGGCATTTTATTCGCTGGCTAACCTGAAGACCTACAAGTTCGGTGAAACAGAGTTGTCCGCAATGACCGCACTCCTTAGTCAGGCTGATTTGTCATACATGGACCGGGTATACATCAATTTTGCGCTCGGAAAAGCCCATGAGGATAGAAGGAATTACACCGAATCATTTGGCTATTACAAAACCGGGAATTTATTAAAGAAAACAAAGAGTCGTTACTCTGCTGCAAAGATGTCCGATGAGTTAAAGGCTCAAAAGGACATATGTACTAAAAGTTTTTTTCTCGAGCGTCCAGATTTTGGCCATAGTGCCGCTGATCCAATTTTCATATTGGGACTCCCGCGAGCAGGCTCGACTCTTGTTGAGCAGATTTTATCAAGTCACAGCAAGATTGATGGAACTATGGAGTTACCAAACATACTATCGCTCTCCCAGAGATTGAGAAGGCTTGAATCCAGCGAAGGGGTTCCAGGGTATCCAAAAATTCTCAAAAAAATAAGTAGTGATGAGGCAGAACAGTTCGGTAAAGCTTTCATCGATGACACGAAAATCCATCGCCATGGAGCTCCTTTTTTTATTGATAAGATGCCCAATAATTTTCGTCATATAGGTTTGATTAAACTGATTCTTCCCAATGCAAAGGTAATAGATGCCAGAAGAAACCCTATGGATTGCTGCTTCAGTGGCTTTAAGCAATTGTTCGCCGAGGGCCAGGAGTTCACCTATGATCTGGCCGATGTGGGCCAGTATTATAAAGATTACATAGACCTGATGAATCACTGGAATACTGTGCTGCCCGGGTTCGTATTGAGAGTGAGCAATGAGGACGTGATCGATGATCTGGAATTCCAGGTTAAGCGAATGCTTGATTTTTGTGATTTGCCATTCGAAGAAAGTTGTATGAACTTCAACGAGACCCGAAGGAACGTCCGCACCCCAAGTTCGGAGCAGGTGCGCCAGCCTGTCAATCGAGACGGACAAGCCAAGTGGGAACCTTTTGATGAGTTTCTGACACCTCTAAAAGACACCCTGGGATTGCTTCATAGCCGGAAATTTTAAAAGGAATATCTAATGAACAAGCAAATCAACCGGCCGGTGTTTTTAAGCTCCGCATTCTTGATTATCATTTTCAGTATCTATGGAGCAGCTTTCAGTGAGCAGGCCGCGAGTTCTTTCGAAGGTGTTCAGTCATTCCTAGTCACTAATTTTGGCTGGTTTTATATGGGCGTAGTGGCTGTGTTTTTTTTCTTCATTATTTACCTGGCTTTTAGTCGTTACGGTCGCATAAAGCTGGGTCCGGACGATTCAGAGCCAGAATATTCTTACGTCACCTGGATAGCCATGCTGTTTAGTGCGGGTATAGGGGTAGGACTGATGTTCTTCGGTGTCGCCGAGCCTATGACCCACTTTGCGTCGCCACCAGTTGGGGAAGGGAGAACTATCGAGGCTGCAGAACAAGCCATGTTGATTACCTATTTTCACTGGGGTCTCCAAGCCTGGGCAACCTATATCCTGGTGGGGTTGGCGCTCGCCTACTTTGCTTACCGCAAAGGGTTGCCTCTGACCGTTAGCTCAGCGTTATACCCGATCATTGGCGACAGGATTTATGGCGTGATCGGAAATACCGTTAACGTGCTGGCTGTGCTGGCTACGATGTTTGGTATAGCTACCTCATTGGGTTTGGGGGTGATGCAAGTCAACGCAGGACTTAACTATCTGCTTGGACTTGAAGTATCCGGTCTTGTCCAGGTTCTTTTGATCGCTTTTATAACTGCAATCGCTACCGGGTCGGTTGTTTCGGGACTTAATTCGGGAATTCGGAAACTAAGCCAGCTAAATGCATTTCTGGCTGTGCTGATGCTTGTGTTTCTTCTTTTTTCAGGACCAACCGCATTACTGCTAGGAAGCTTCATTCAGAACGTTGGCAATTACCTGAGCAACATGCTGGCTATGAGTTTTCATATCTATGCGTATGAGCCGATCGAATGGATGGGAAGCTGGACCCTTTTTTACTGGGCCTGGTGGATTTCCTGGTCGCCCTTTGTGGGAATGTTTATAGCGAGAGTCTCGAAGGGCAGGACCATCCGGGAGTTTGTTACTTGTGTGTTATTGATGCCTGTCAGTTTCACATTCATATGGCTCAGCGTTTTTGGAAATTCGGCGATTTTTCTGGAGCTTAAATTTCCGGAGATAGGGATTGCAGAGGCCGCTGTAAAAGATATGCCAACGGCTCTCTTTGTGCTGCTAGAGCATCTGCCCTGGACCGAGTTCGTGTCTTTCATCGGAATTCTTCTTATCGTTATCTTTTTTGTAACCTCGTCTGACTCAGGTTCACTAGTAATTGATATTATTACTTCGAATGGAAGAGAAGGCTCACCGATATGGAGGCGAGCTTTCTGGGCGATCTTTCAGGGAGTTGTGGCGTCGGTCTTGCTCTTGGCGGGAGGCCTGGGGGCGCTTCGGACCGCTTCGATTTCCAGCGCTTTTCCGTTCGCATTTGTCATGCTATTCATCTGCTATGGCCTCTACCGCGGGTTAAAATCAGATAAATCAAGTGTCTGAGATTCCTTGAAAACTAGGGATCAAAAGTCCCATAAAAGAGCCCTTGCGATAAGATGGCGGCCCTAATATTATCGCTTTATTAATAAACACAACTAGTCAAAATATTGAGGAATTAGAATAGATGAAGATGGATAATTTGAAAAAGAGCTTCATGTCACTACTTTTTGTATTTGCATCTAGTACGCTTGTTTATGCGGAAGAGGCCATGGAAGAAATTGTCGTAACAGGTTCGTATATCAAGGGAACAGCCGAGGATGCGGCGTTACCGGTTGACGTTCTTAATAGAGCCGACCTTGAAGATGTTGGTAACCCGACTCTGATCGAAATGGTTAGGAACATGGGTGTTACTTCGGGAAACCTAGGGGAGACAAATCAATTCGATACAAGAGGCGGACAAGCTAACGAGGGCGTGGTTACTGCGAACCTGCGAGGTCTTGGTTCAGCCAGAACCCTGGTTCTCATAAATAATCGGAGGCATGTCGCCACGGAATCTATTGGTGTAGACATAAGCATGATTCCAAGTATTGCGATTGAGCGTGTCGAGGTTCTTAAGGATGGAGCCGCCGCAACCTACGGTTCTGATGCCATAGGGGGTGTTGTAAACTTCATCACCCGGGAAGGTTTTGAAGGACTAGAAGTACGCGGCTCTTTCATGGATATCCAGGATTCTGATGGCGATACTAGTATAGGAATCATATATGGGGGCAGCTCCGATAACGCAAGCTTCGCCGTTTCGGCAGAGTATGCTGAGCGTTCGGAGCTTAAGATCAAGGACCGAGACTGGGCTCTTCGCCCATTCGCAGAAAATCCATCCCCCGGCGGATGGTCTTCAATCGGAAACCCGGGGAGTTTTTTTCCTGGAGTCACTGACGGGGCGGGTGGTAGAACCTTACTCGGAGCCCAGCAGCCAGACCCTAACTGCTCCGTGCTTGGAGGGTTTGTCGGACCAGGCAACTTCTGCCGTTTCCAGTACACTTTCTTTGATAATCTTATTGAAGATCAAGAAGATACAAAACTTTTTGCAGAAATTAATGTAGATATGGAAAACGGTATGGAATTCCACATGGAGGCTCTGTGGCATGAAATGGATATGCCCGAATGGAAAACCTCGCCGTCTTATCCTCCTCAGGCGCTTCTTGGCAACGACCGATTTATTCAGGCCAATCATCCCGGGTTAGTGGATCTAAAAGCCCAGAACCCGGGCTTGTTTGTCGATCGATTCGGCGTGCCCGCGGCTATCCAGGGTGCGAGCACGTGGTCCCGTATGCTTGGGGTAGCCGGAAGAAACGGCCAACCAGAGAGCTCGTTTAGGGAAACTCGTAATAGCCGCGTATCCTTTGGCTTATCTGGGGACATGAATAACGGTATATCCTTTGACGCGAGCTTGACATGGTCCAACCGAGAAAGAAGCATCGGTGGCAGTGACATGTACATCGAGAGAATGGCTTTTGCCCTTGACGGACTAGGTGGCCCTGGCTGTGATCCAGCTTCGGGAACGCCAGGAGCCGGCTCTTGCGAGTACTATAATCCATTTTCGAATGCAGTAGCGGTCTCTGCTGTAACTGGAGCCCAGAACCCTCAGTACAATCCTGCGGTCGCCAACTCTGGTGAGTTGATAAATTGGTTGACGGCGTCCACAGGTTCTGTTTCAGAAAATGATCAGATCGTTCTTGAAGCAATTTTTACGGGTGATACCGAATGGGAACTGCAGGGAGGAAATGCGGGCTGGGCAGCAGGTTTACAGTACCGAAAGGATGATTTTGATTTCACCGTTGAAGATGTCGCAAATCGATCGCTAAACCCTTGTCCCTTTACGAACCCAGCCTCTATTACTCTGGGTCATACCACAACCTTAGATTGTGGTGCTGGTGGTGCCGGCCAGTTGGCATTTTTAGCGGCAACCGATGAGGAAAGCACAGACAGAAAGATATATGCGGTTTTCGCAGAGCTAGCACTTCCAGTGAGTGATAGTGTTGACATGCAGATCGCCGCTAGATACGAAGATTATGGAGACGACGGAGGAAGCTCCTTCGATCCAAAAATTGCTGTTTCCTGGAATGCAAACGAAAACTTTACACTGAGAGGATCCGCATCGACTACTTTCCGAGGACCGCCGTCCAGCTTCCTGTCAGGTACTGGTACTGCGCTAGCTTTCATAGCCCCTGCTCTGGCGTTTAAGGCTCTGGATACAACCGGAAACCCAGATCTCGAATCGGAAACCGCTACCGCACTAAATGTGGGCGCAATCTTTAAGACCGATTCCTTTTACGGCTCGGTAGATTACTGGCGATTCGATTTTGACGATCCTTTTCAAGTGGAGAACGGAAACCAGTTAGTCGGAGCTTATGGCGCGCAGGGTTGTGCGGACGGTGGTGCGGGTGTTGGTTCAGCGACATGCGATGCCCTTCGAGCAAGGCTTACCCCTCTCGGAACGTCTGTAGCTGGAATACAACGAATACAGAGATTTATCATTAATGGGGCCGACATAAAAACTTCTGGTATTGATTTCGTAGCCAATTTTACCTGGGATGAGATCGGTAACGGTCAACTGTCGATGGGAGTCGAAGGCACCTACCAGCTCGAGTACGAATCAGATGACTTCGTTACGCTAGATGGGCTAACACTTGCGTCCGGGGGCGATTTTGTTGGTCTGTCAAATGAAGGAGTTCCGTTTACTCCGCTGCCTGAATTAAAAGGGAACATCTTTGTAAAGTGGAGCAATGATCAGCATCGCGTCGCAATGTCCGCGAGATACGTTGATGGCTATTTTGATGACGCTCCTGACTCACCGGATGCGCTGAGAGATATTGATGATCACACTACCATTGACGTGACCTACACTAATAATATGTTAGATGATCTGACAATTTCTCTCTCGGTATTCAATCTGACTGACGAAGATCCCCCTCAGGTAGCTAATGATCTGAACTACGACCCTTACAACCATAGCGCCTTTGGAAGAATGATTAAACTTGGATTAACTTACCGACTGGGAGATTAGTACAAGGATCTTAGCGAAAAGAAATGAGGCCGACAGTCGGTCGGTCTCATTTCCGTATACCAGCTAAAGACTTTGGAATAAAAAAATGCCGGTAGTAGTGACTGTAAAAGTTGACTGGGGTGCAGAAACCATCAGCGAGATATGGCAGGAATTACAACGCCATGTTGAAATAGTTCTTCGAGAGCCCGGTTGCGATGACTTCCTTTTCGCGGTTGATGTAAATAATCCGGAAGTCGTTATAGCCACAGAAGTCTACAAAGACTATAGGGCTCATGAAGATCACTTTAAAACCGAGCAGTGGAAGCATTTCGAAGCCGTTATGGAAAAGTACCCCCCGAGATCAATTGACGTAACAACCTACGAGGCGACCGAAATTCCTCACGCGCTGGACTAGGTCCTTGTTAGCTGCCCCAGTTTTATTCTATTTCCCCAGTTTCCTTTAACTTTCTATCGTCCATTGTTTGTTGGGATTTCAAAACAGAGTTTAGAAAAGGGCTTAAGCCAGTCTGGCTACCGGTTTTTTTCTGCCTGAAAAGATATTAGAGCGAGGTCTGTATTTAAGATAGGGGTTAACATTACAGAATCTGAAAACAAGTCAAACAGCGTGCGGAGAGTCTTTGAGGGGGCAGTTCTGTCGAAGTTTATTCGAAGTTTTTCCCCGGTTTTCCATAGCAGAAGACAAAAATCAACTTTAACCGGAGGTTATGTGTATGAGTATGAGTATGAGTATTGAAAAACCCCAAAAGGTGATAGTAGTCCTGCTTGATAGCCTGAACAGACACATGCTGGGCGCATATGGGGGCAAGGAGTTTGATACACCGAACATAGACCGGCTAGCCAAAAGGTCAGTCCGTTTTAATAACCATCAAGCAGGTTCCTTGCCTTGCATGCCGGCAAGGCACGACATTCTGGTCGGTGCACTCGATTTTCTCTGGCGTCCTTGGGGATCGATCGAGCTATGGGAAAAACCTCTTACTCATTACCTCCGGAAAAAAGCAGTCCCCACCATGCTCCTCACAGATCACCCACACCTGTTCGAAACCGGAGGCGAAAACTATCATACAGATTTCCATGCCTGGGATTATATGAGGGGGCATGAAGGGGATCCGTGGAAAACGCTACCTGACCCTAGTTGGATAGGCACACCCGCAATGCCAGCCAGACTTCGGGGTATGCCCTATGAGTATTCTAGAACTTATTTTAGAGAAGAAAAAGATTACCCTGGTCCCAAAACAATGTCCGCCGCTGCAGAATGGCTCAATAATCATGGGAAGGAGCATAAGCAATTTCTGCTCTTTATAGATGAATTCGATCCTCATGAACCTTTTGATACGCCGGCGCCTTGGGCAAATCGCTATTTCCCTGAATGGGATCAGGACCTACACATATGGCCACCCTACGCCGAGGGAGCGATCAGAAAGGGAATAATTAGTGAATCAGAAGGGAGGCATATTCGCTGTAATTATGGCAGCAAACTTAGCATGATCGATCACTGGTTGGGGAAACTGCTAGATGTCATGGACCACGAAGAGATGTGGGAAGACACTATGTTAATGCTATGCACGGACCACGGACACTATCTCGGAGAAAAGGATATATGGGGGAAGCCCCGGGTTCCCCATTACGAGCCTATGGGCCACACGCCTTTGCTCATCTCCTCTCCCGGGCTTGCCTCAAATCAGATCGATTCTCTGACTACAAACGTGGACATATTTGCAACACTATGCGATATCTTTGATCTGTCCGTAGACCATGTTACTCACGGTGTGTCCTTGTGGCCTTTACTGACCGGAGTGAAAAAACAGGTTAGAGAATGGGCCCTCAGTGGTTACTATGGCCAGTGGGTGCAGATCCACGATGGAGCGCATAAGTATTCGAGGGCTCCTTCTGAGAACGGCTTTCCCCTGTCAATGTGGTCAAATCGCTGGTCCACTATGCCGATAAAAGGCGCAAATCTTGATTTTCCCTACTTCCCAAGCCCTGACGCTCGCGCCAAGTTAGATTACATGCCTGGCTCAGACGTGCCCTGTATCAGGCAACCCTTTGCTGAAGGCGATTTATTGCCATACTGGGCGATGGCACCAAAAACAGGAGATAACCATCTTTATAACCTCCACGATGACCCTCTAGAAAAAAACAACCTCGTAAATAGCCTGGTCGAGAAGACAATGGCAGAACTACTTAGCAAAGCGCTTGAATCAGTTGCCGCCCCGGAGGAGCAACAAAAAAGGCTGGGGCTTCGTTAAAAAAGGAGAGCTTTTCCGAAACGTCTTTTGGTAGATTCAATAGAACTTGACAGACACAAAATGGCCAGTAAAAAGATCAGAATATCAGTTAACTTGTTCCAACTGGAAAAATGTTGGAGTTAAGAGAGTGGTCATATTTGTAAGTAACTCAGACTTGAAAATCTGCTATTCGACCATAGATTAGTTTCTAGTATAGGATTCATATTGATATGACTGACCAGGATGACAGCTCGGAATTTATTCCAAAAGAAAAGCCGCAGATGCCCGCAAAGGCTGGAGAGGTTCTCCCAGACACTCTTCAGGTCGTTCCGCTCGAAGGTCGCCCCTACTTTCCAGTTCTCATTCAACCGCTGGTTATTGCGAAAGACCCCTGGGCCAAGGGGATTAGGACGGTTGCTGAGAGCACTGACAAGCTAATCGGACTAACTCTTTCCAGCTCCTCCAATGACAAGTTACCATCTCCGTCGAGCTTCTCGGATTACGGGGTCGTAGCAAAGATCCTTAGATACAACGAGACCCAGGATAAAATCCAGTTTATAGCGCAGGGTGTCGGGCGCTTCAGAATCGCGGAGTGGTTAAGAAAATCGGTGCCTTTCGTCGTAAGAGCTGAATACCCCAAGGAACACGCCGATATCAATGATCCTCAATTGCGAGCCTATGCAATGTCCCTTATCAATGGGATCAAGGAATTGATGGCGAAGAACCCGCTCTACAACGAGGAACTAAAGCAATATCTAAATAGATTCAGCCCGAACGACCCCTCTCCATTAACCGATTTCGCTGCCGCGATTACCTCTGCCGAAGCGAATGATCTCCAGGAGGTTCTCGAAACACTTCCTCTGCTTGAGCGGATGGAAAAAGCGTTGCTCCTAGTGAACAAAGAGCTTGAGCTAGTAAGAATACAAACCAAAATAGCCGAAGAGACGCAGGAGCAGTTGTCTGATCAGCAACGTGAGTTTTTTCTAAGGCAGCAACTTAAGGTAATTCAAAAAGAACTCGGAATAGCCAAAGACGACAGGGAATCAGATGCAGAGACCTTTGCGAAGCGGCTCGGAGACAGAGATGTTCCAGCAGAAGTTGAATCGAGAGTTGAGGAAGAACTAAACAAACTTACTATACTCGAGCCGTCTTCAGCGGAGTACGGCGTAACGAGAAACTACTTGGATTGGATTACTTCGGTGCCCTGGGGAATGACGTCGAAAGACAGCTTCGATCTTGCCAAGGCTAAGAAAGCTCTGGATGCGGACCATCATGGCCTAGAAGATATCAAAGAAAGAATTATAGAATTTCTCGCAGTGGGCGCATACAGAGGTTTCGTGGGAGGATCTATTGTTCTTCTCGTTGGGCCCCCAGGAGTAGGGAAAACTTCGATCGGGAAATCGATTTCTCAGGCCCTTGGAAGAAAGTTCTATAGGTTCAGTGTTGGGGGAATGAGAGATGAAGCGGAAATCAAAGGGCACAGGAAAACATATGTTGGAGCTATGCCGGGAAAATTTGTTCAGGCCCTAAAAGAAGTCCGGGTTTCGAACCCGGTAATTATGCTCGATGAAGTAGATAAAATTGGCGCATCTTACCAGGGAGATCCTGCATCTGCATTGCTGGAGGCACTAGACCCTGAGCAGAATTCCGAATTCCTGGATCATTACCTTGATCTTCGGCTTGATCTTTCACAGGTTCTTTTCATATGCACCGCTAATCAGCTTGACACGATACCAGGCCCACTAATTGACCGTATGGAAACGATCCATTTGGCAGGGTATCTGTCAACGGAAAAACTGGAAATTGCTAGGCATCATCTGTGGCCAAAACAGCTTATAAAGGCGGGCCTGAACAAATCTAATTTAAAGATTTCAGATGCTGCACTGAGAAAAATAATTGACGGATATGCTCGAGAGTCCGGGGTCCGCGGTCTGGATAAGCAGCTAGGTCGTATCGTAAGAAAATCGTTGGTGGGCATGATTGAGAATGAAAAGAAGCGAGCCACAGTAAATTTGACCTCTGTGGAAAGTTTACTTGGATCACCTGTTTTTCGGAAACAGAAACCGAGAAAGGGGATCGGTGTCGTAAACGGGCTCGCTTGGACTGCTCTGGGCGGGACCACCCTGGCGGTAGAATCTTCTGTCGCCTACGCCGGAAGCAGAGGATTCAAGCAGACGGGACAGCTTGGAGATGTCATGCAAGAATCTGCTCAAATAGCGTACAGTTTTATTGGATCCAATCTTAAGCGCTTCCAAGCCTCGGAAAGTTTTATGGATGAGGCAACCATTCATATTCACGTGCCGGAGGGTGCCACACCAAAGGATGGACCAAGCGCTGGAATCACTATGGCCACGGCACTGCTTTCGCTAGCAAAGGGCAGAGCCCCGGTGAAAAATCTGGCCATGACAGGAGAGTTGACCCTGACCGGGAAAGTTCTGCCGGTGGGCGGGATCAGAGAGAAGGTGATTGCCGCCAGGCGAGCGGGATTCAAGGAAGCCATACTCCCTCTGGATAATGAGCGGGATTTTGATGAGCTTCCTGATTATCTGAAGGAAGAAATCAAGATATATTTCGTTGGTGACTACGAGGAAGTTGCGGAAGTTGTTTTTAATGTGGGCTAGGGTAGTTGCCTTATCTGGATTGCTTCGATCCCGGTACCAGCGAGAGCATCTGAAATAACGACCACTTTGTCATTCTTGATCATGGCTGCCCGCTTTTTGAGAACTCCGAAAGCAGTCTGCAAAGTTTTCTCGGGATCGGAACTAAACGCTGTCCGGTAGGCTGAAAGGTTTCTATTTAAAACCAACCTTCTCCTTGTTTGAGAATCATTGGTAAAAGCGTAGATGCGGGTTTTCTGGGGGTGGCAGTTAGTAACGAGGTCAGCCATTTTCCCTCTTCGAGTAATGACCACAATTCCTTTTGCTTTGATGCTTTCGGCGAGATCAACGGCTGTTATTGCGATATTTTGCTTGTCGTTTTCCGATTTGAGCAAACTGGTGAAATTTAGTCCTGTAAATGATTCTGTTGCCTCGGCGATTTCGACTAGCTGTTCGACGCACCGAATGGGGTGCTTACCAATAGTAGTTTCTCCGGAAAGCATGATCGCATCGACCTCTTCGTAAATAGCGTTGGCTACATCTGTGACCTCGGCCCTTGTCGGAATAGGGTTGCTGATCATAGATTCGAGGAGATGCGTGGCAACAATGACCCTCTTCCCCGATTCGGCGCATTTTTTTACAATCATTCTCTGGACGTTAGGGAGTTCCGCTACATTTATTTCTACGCCCAGATCTCCACGAGCCACCATAATCCCGTCAGATTCCGAGATGATTTCGTCAATGTTTTCAACACCGGAGGCATCCTCGATCTTGGCGATTATCTTGATTTTGCCAGTCTTGTTTCCAAGAATTTCCTTTAGCTCTCTTATATCTGCTACTTCTCTCACAAACGACAGAGCAATGTAATCCACCTGTTCGTTCAAACCAAAAAAGATATCCTCTCGATCTTTTTTTGTTATAGCGGGCAGATTTATCCTGATCCCGGGGAGATTTACATGTCGTTTGCTTTTTAAAATTCCTCCGTCGATAACCACGCAGTTAATCGTTCCTCCGGGGTTCTTCTGCAGAACCTCGAGGTTGATAATTCCGTTATCCACGGTGATCCTATCTCCCACATCGACGCTATCCATGAGATCTTCATAATTGATATGGATAGAGGATTCTTCAACGCTTACACTGTCCCTGACACATATCGTTATCTCG
>PAPD01000037.1 GCA_002708765.1 Gammaproteobacteria bacterium
AGCACCTGAAGCTAGCGTGTCTACCAATTTCACCACCTCGGCCATCTGTCAATCAAGCTAAAATTAGCGCAGAGATGGCTAAAATAGCAAGAAACTTTTTAATGGCTGAAAGAAACAAAGAAGAATACAAATATCCGATTGCTAGTCGAAAAGAGATTTTAAATTTCATTTCCGATATTAAAGAACCAGTCGCTCTGAAAGATTTAGCTAGACATTTCTCTTACACCACAAGTAGAGATAGAGAAGCTCTGAGGAGAAGACTTTTGGCCATGGTTAGAGATTCTGAACTCGATATCAGTTCTTCGAAATATTTTGGGTTGCCTGCTGTTACTGGAAGCTGTGAAGGTTTGATCGCATATTCTTCGTCAGGAGCCGGGCTCTTGATAAGGGATGATGGAGAAGCAGATGTAAATCTTTCTCGGAGGGAGATGACAAAAGTGCTTCAAGGGGATCGAGTCGTTGTCGAATTAAAAAAAAATGAGTATGGATGGAGTAGTAACGCCCGGATAACTAAAATCCTCTCGAGAACAAGTAAAGAACTGTTAGGAAGCATTAAAAAAATCCGAGATCAAATGTATTTCTTGGCCTATGATTTCAATTTTCCGCAAAAACTAGGGATCGCGCATAGTCCCTTTGAGATCTCTGTCGGGAATCTAGTTACAGCGAGGGTTGTCTCTGGCGGGTCAAATAAGTTAAGACCTAAGGTCGAACTCTTGGAACTCCTCAGCGATGAACTCACTCCGGATTTTCAAACAGATATTTCGATACGCATGCATGAAATCCCGTTTGAGTTTTCCGATGAGGTTCAAAGAGAATTAGATGCTCTTCCCTCTAGTGTTAATAGTAGCGACAAGAAAGGCAGAATAGATCTAACAGAGCAATTCTTTGTAACTATTGATGGAGAAGATGCGCGTGATTTTGATGATGCTATATATTGTAAAAAAACTCGCGCGGGGTTTCGTTTAATAGTAGCAATTGCTGATGTATCGCATTATGTAGAGCCAGGATCAGAAATGGACGAAGAGGCCTATTCAAGAGGAACTTCAGTTTATTTCCCTAGAAAAGTAATTCCGATGTTACCCGAAAAAGTGAGCAACTATTTGTGTTCTCTTGTACCAAATGAAGATAGGTTGGTCTTGGCATGTGATATGAGCATCTCAGAAGAAGGAGAAATAAATTCTTTTGAGTTTTACGAAGCAGTGATTAATTCTAGGAAAAGGCTGACTTATACTTTGGTGCAAGATCTGATTGATTCCTCTTCGATAGATGGTCGCTATGAAAGCATTCTTCACTTATTGGATTTGACTAAAATATTGTTGTATCAGAGATCGCTTAGAGGGGCGTTAGAGTTTGAGTCGGAGGAACCTAAGTTCGAGTTTGATCAAAATGGAAGAATCTGTCTTATTAGTCTGAACAAGCGCAACTTTGCACACCAAATGGTTGAAGAAAGTATGCTATGTGCGAACTTGTGTGCCGCAAGATTTTTGGTAGAAAACGAAATTCCATCTTTGTATAGAGTTCACCCGGAACCCGAAGAAGAAAAGAAGTCGACTTTGAGGCAGTCTTTGCTTACCCTGGGATTAGATCTAGGTCACGGCAACTTAGAAGATTACCAACAAATTCTTCAGGCACTGAAAAAATTTGAAGCTGGGCAGGTAATTCAATTGCAAGTCCTTAGGTCAATGCAACAAGCCGTCTACAAGCCTGAAAATGAGGGACATTTTGGGTTGGGGTATAAAGAATATACTCATTTTACTTCGCCAATACGCCGTTACCCTGATCTTCTAATACACCGGCTTATAAAGTCTTACCTATTACCCAAGGGACCTGATTTGCCATCTAGTCGTGAAAAAAAAATGAAGATGCGTAAAAACCCGTATTTGCATAATCATAATAATTTAGCCTCATATGGCGAGCATTTATCTTATACGGAAAGAAGAGCGGATGAAGCGGTGTTTTCTTTTCTGGATTGGGCGAAGTGTGATTTTATTTCTGGAAGAATCGGGGCTGAGTTTTCTGGGTTAATATCAGCAGTCACAAAATTCGGGTTTTTTGTCAAACTAGAGTCTTTACCCATAGAAGGACTCGTTCACATAAAATCTTTGAAGGAAGACTATTTTGATTTTCATGATAAAGATATTAGTTTGAGAGGGCGGAATTCGAACATCTCGTTTGCTGTTGGGGACGCTGTGTCTGTTCGGCTTACTGCAGTGAATGCAGACGAGAAGAAGATTGACCTGGATCTGATAAATCACAGACCGATGATTCGAAAAAAGTCAAAGAAGGATAAGAAAACAAAAAACAGAAAGAGGAATAGTCGTGGTCGTTAGCGGAATTCATTCGGTTACAAAGGCGTTAGAATATGGATTTGGATTGAAACTATATATTGCATCCGAAAAAATTGCTTCGAGACTGGTTTCTCTGCGTGCCTCCGCCGAAAAAAAAGGGTGCGAAGTATTCATTGGGAAATTACCTGATTCGACCGAGGGGAATGCTTCTCAAGGTGTGGTTTTGGAGATCTCCAGGCCTAAGTGTTTGAGTGAGAAAAAACTCTATTTTCAAATTCTGGAAACGAGTGAAACTCATTTTTTATTGATTCTTGATGGGGTAACTGACCCAAGAAACTTCGGAGCATGCTTGAGAACTGCGGTTTCTTATGGAGTTACGGGAGTAATTATAGCTAAAGACAACTCGGCACCTCTTAATGAAGCAGCCTTCAAAGCCTCTAGTGGAGCCGCCGCTATGGTTCCTATCTACGAAGTAGTAAATCTGGCAAGGTGTATAACCAATTTAAAAAAAAGAGGGATCTGGGTTTTCGGTGCTGATGTTAGCGCTGATGACCTCCTTGATAAGGCTGCATTATCAGGGAACCTTGCTTTGGTTATGGGATCCGAAGGTAAGGGGATCCGAAAAAATGTAAAAAAGAATTGTGATTCATTGTTAAGAATATCGTTGAAAAATGGAGAGTTAAGCTTAAATGTTTCCGTTGCTACCGGAATATGCCTGAATGAGATTTATCGTCAACAGCAGTTAGAGTCATAAGGGTCAGACAAAGTTCTGTAAATTTAATGTTGCATGATTCGATCGCTTTTTTTATAGTCTCGACCCCAATTAGCTCCTTGCCTTACTCCAGCTTTAAGAAAAGCTGATGAAGAAGGCTATAAACCGAAAGGAGGGTTTATGAGACACTATGAAATAGTTTTTTTGGTTCATCCAGATCAGTCCGAGCAAGTGCCGGGAATGTTGGATAGATACTCCAATCTTGTTAAGCAAGGTGGAGGTAATATCCATAGAACCGAGGACTGGGGACGACGACAACTCGCTTACCCAATAAATAAAGTCCACAAAGCTCATTATGCGCTTCTTAATGTAGAGTGCGATCTGACAACCTTGGAAGAGATTTCAACAGCGTTCAAATTTAACGATGCTGTCTTACGAAATCTAATAATGAAGAGAAAAAAAGCTGATACCGAAGAATCTCCCTTGATGAAAATTGAAAGAGAAAGCAAGGAAAGTAAGGAAGTTAGAGAGAAACGAGATGCTGAAGAAGTTGATACTTTGGCTTCAGAAGAGGGTTTGGGTGAAAGCGAGTCTGAGACGGGGGCTTCGGTTGAAATCGAAAATCTTGATAATCCCGAAGGGGAAAAAAGCTCGGATCAGGAGAATTAATGTATGTCTAGATTTTACAGAAGAAGAAAATATTGTAGATTTACTGCTGAAGGTATTACGGAAGTTGACTATAAAGATATAGAGCTTCTTAAGGCCTATATAACGGAGACAGGAAAAATTGTACCCTCTCGGATTACTGGCACCAAGGCAAAATATCAGCGCCAGCTAGCAAATGCAGTAAAAAAAGCCAGATACTTGTCCTTACTTCCGTACACGGATGCTCATAAGTAAGAAGCTGTGGTATGCAACTTATAGCTAAATTTGCTATGCGCAGCCCGTTGCATGCGATTGGAATCAGCATGGTTGCAGCATCGATTCCTTTATTTGGTTGGGTCAGTGCGGCTATAGTGGCTCTGGTTGTCATGAGTCAGGGACTTAAGTCCGGAGGTATAGTTTTTCTTTGGACTCTTATACCTTTTGGTATGGCGTTATATTACTCGGGAGATCCAACCTCTATTTATCTTATGTTGGCCGTTGCAGCGTTGGGGGCTTCTCTGAGAAGTAAACTCGCATGGGAACATGTGCTTGTTTTTGCGCTTCTGCTTTCTTTTCTTGGAGCTTATGTCTACCAGAGTATGGCGACAGATATTTTGAGGCATCTTGTAACCATATACCTGCAATTATTAAGTGGTATTGAAGGTGTTGGGGCCATTGGTGAAAGCGAGGCTATGGAAATGCTTTTAGCGGGATATGCCTTGGTTCTTTATTTGGCTATGATAGCCCTTCTAAGTTTGGCGAGGTGGTGTCAGAGCAGGCTCTATAATCCGTCCGGATTTCGAAACGAATTTCATAGCTTGCGTTTTCCGGCCCAGATTTCCTTAGTAGTAGTGTTGATGGTATTTGTTTGTCTGATCTTTAAAGATAAACTAGGTGTTTGGATACCTCTTTTGGGTGCGCCTCTACTGATTGCAGGACTAGGGTTTGTCCATTGGATTTTTGCAAAGACGGAAACTTCAGTATATTGGTTAGTGGGCTTTTACGCGATGTTATTAGTATTTT
This sequence comes from Gammaproteobacteria bacterium, assembly GCA_002708765.1. GTDB lineage: Bacteria > Pseudomonadota > Gammaproteobacteria > Pseudomonadales > Azotimanducaceae > UBA9659. The sequence continues at coordinate 4,669 of PAPD01000037.1, forward strand.
TCCAGATCTTTTACCCTATGCTTACTAGTCTCGCGATTTTAGATAGTTTTCTTAATCTTAGAGGCAGGTATAAATTTGACCAGAAGGAATAGTTCTTATGGAAGTGATTTTGTTAGAAACGATTGGAAAGCTTGGCGATTTGGGAGAAAAAGTTCAGGTTAAGTCAGGATATGGTAGGAATTATCTTATTCCACAGAAGAAAGCCGTTCCGGCGACCCAAGAAAATCTAGAGGCTTTCGAAAAAATGAGAGCTGAGCTAGAAAAAAATGAAGACGAAAAACTTTTGCAAGCTAAGGAAAGGGCAGAGAAAATTGGCGCAATTGATCTAAGAATTGCAGCCAAGGTTGGTGAAGAAGGTAAATTGTTTGGTTCTGTGACGGTTCGCGATATAGCTGAAGCTGCTGTCGCTGAAGGTATAGAGTTGGAAAGAAGTGAAGTTAGGTTACCTGAAGGCCCGATAAGAAATACAGGAGAATTTCAGGTCGACATACAATTACATCCGGAAGTAAATGCGCAGATAAAATTGGTCGTAGTCGGAGAAGATTAAGGCATTAAAACAGGCTCCTTATTGCCTCAGAGATTTCCCTTGGATGATGAAACCCTCCTAAAAGTACCACCAAACTCTGTAGAGGCGGAACGCTCTATTCTTGGCGGGCTTATGCTCGATGAAAATGCTTGGGACTCGATATCCAGCATAATTTTTGCGGATGATTTCTATAGAGGAGATCATAGACTTATTTTTAGGTGCATGAGCACCTTGGTGGAGAAAAGCAGACCGCTTGATATTATAACCATATCCGAGGCATTGGACGGTATGGGCGAGCTGGATAACAGTGGTGGCCTATCGTATTTGTCGGAGTTAGCTAATTCTACGCCTTCCGCTTCTAATATACGTGCATATGCCGAGATCGTCAGAGAGAGATCTATTTTTCGTAAGCTTATTTCCGTAGCTAATGAAATAGCTGAGAGTGGTTTTAGTCCAGAGGGAAGAGACAGCGCGATTCTATTAGATCAAGCAGAATCAAAAGTCTTTCAGATAAGTGACGACAGACCTAGCGTTGGAGGTCCTGAATCGGTTCAGCCTCTGCTATCTAGGGCAGTAGATCGAATAGATCAGCTTTTTCAGACGAAGGGCGCATTAACCGGGTTGAGTTCCGGTTTCAAGGATATCGACGAAATCACATCAGGCTTCCAGCCGGCCGATTTGATTATTGTTGCGGGTCGCCCTTCAATGGGAAAAACAGCCTTTATGATGAATGTCGTAGAAAATGCAGTAATCTCCGAAGCATCTACTGCCCTGGTTTTTTCAATGGAAATGCCTTCACAGTCCCTGGTTCTCAGGATGCTATCTTCGTTGGGGAGAATAGATCAGAGTAAAATCAGAACCGGGAACCTTGGAGACGATGATTGGCCTCGACTTACATCAGCGGTTTCTCTTTTAAGTGATAAGTCACTTTATATCGATGACACCCCGGCTCTTACGCCCAATGAAATAAGATCCCGTGCTAGAAGAGTAGCGAGAGAGTCGGGAAGCCTGGGTCTAATAGTAGTAGACTATTTGCAATTGATGCAGGTTTCCGGGACGCCAGAGAATCGGGCAGGTGAAATATCAGAAATATCTCGCTCGTTGAAATCGATAGCTAAAGAATTTAACTGCCCGGTGATAGCGGGATCCCAGCTAAATCGAAGTCTGGAACAGAGACCCGATAAAAGGCCGATAATGTCTGATTTGCGTGAGTCCGGAGCCATAGAGCAGGATGCGGATCTAATTATGGGTGTATACAGAGAATTCGTTTATAACCCCGAAGCTGAAGAGGGGATATCGGAGATCATAATTCTTAAGCAGCGCAACGGGCCTATCGGAACTAAGAAATTAGCTTTTGTTGGCCGATTTACCAAGTTTGAAGACCTCGCTATGGGGTATGAAAATTTTGATTCTTAGGAGTTGGCTTTGAATCGAACGACTGTAACCATAGATTTAAAGTCGATAGTTTCAAATCTGCGATACGTTAGAAGTCTGGCACCTGGAAAGAAAATAATGGCTGTTATAAAAGCTGATGCTTATGGTCACGGAGCGGTTAGGGTCGCCAAGGTTATGGAGTCAGCGGATGCTTTAGCCGTAGCCCGAATTGAAGAAGCGAATGAATTAAGAGTCGGAGGGATAGACACACCCATTTGCGTTTTAGAGGGCGTTTTAAATAAAGAAGAATTGTCCCGCGCGAGAGAACTAGATTTGCAGTTGGTGGTCCATAGTTCACACCAGGTTGATCTTCACAATAAGTTTGGCGATTCGGTACCGTTATGGTTGAAGATCGATTCAGGTATGGGCCGCTTAGGGTTCCATCCCGAAGACATAACCGAAGTATTTGAGAGATTAAGGGGCCAGAACATGGCCGGGGTAATGTCACATTTATCTCACGCGGATGATGTGCGGTCTGATAAGACGGCTAGGCAGCTAAAGATTCTAGAGGACCAAATATTTCCGCTATCACGAGAAAGGGGACTGGAATTTAATCTGGCAAATTCTGCCGGACTATTAGAATGGGAAGATACGATTACCGATTGGATAAGACCCGGGCTTATGTTGTATGGGATCAGTCCATTTACTGACTTAAAAAGCAGAGATGATCTTCAATCCAGTATGACCTTTTCAGCCCGCGTGATAGCGGTGCGCGGATTAAGAAAAGGCCAGTCTGTTGGCTATGGTGGAATATATAAGACAAAGGAGGATATGAGAATAGCAGTTATAGCTGCGGGCTATGCGGATGGTTATCCTCGTGAAATTAAACAGGGATCACCAGTTTTGATTAATAAGAAGAGAATGCCTCTGGTTGGCAGAGTTTCTATGGATTTAATCTGTGTTGACATTGGTGAGGAGAATATTAGACCGGGAGATCAGGCAATTTTATGGGGTGATTCCTTGCCCATAGAAGAGGTGGCGAAATTGTCTGAGACTATTCCATATACTCTTCTAACCGGGATCTCATCTAGAGTCACTCGCAATTATCAATTGGTAGAGTAATTTTGGTAAAACGAAAAGAATTGTTTGGATGCGCCGAGTGCGGAACTGAGTACAGAAAATGGCAGGGACAGTGTCTTGCCTGCAAGGCATGGAATTCACTAAAGGAAATAGAGGTTAGTAGAGAAAAATTCTCAGGGTTTTCTGGTAAATTAGAACGGCCGAAAAAATTGTCAGAAGTGTCGATCGAGGAACTACCGAGAATTAGAACTGGGATATCAGAGTTTGATCGTGTTCTCGGTGGTGGCCTCGTTCCTGGTTCGGTTGTCTTAATTAGTGGGAATCCAGGTGCAGGTAAGAGCACTCTATTGACACAGGTCTCGAGTTTTTTGTCTGGAGCGGGCACAACTCTTTATGCTACCGGTGAGGAAAGCCTTGCTCAGATTGCTATTCGGGCTAAACGATTGAATTTACCAGTAGAAAATCTCGATATAGTTTCAGAGACAAGTTGCGAGAGATTAATATCTATCTGGAAAGAGTATAATCCTAAGGTGCTGGTCGTGGATTCTATTCAAGTGATATACACTGAATCTAGTGATTCCTCTCCCGGCGGCGTAAATCAGGTCAGAGAGTCCGCAGCCAAGTTGATCCATGAGGCCAAAGCAAGTAATACCGTGTTGATTCTGGTGGGACATGTTACGAAGGAGGGAACACTTGCTGGGCCAAGAACTTTGGAACACATGATAGACACATTTATCTCGCTAGATGGCCAAAGCGATTCTAAATTCAGATTGCTCCGCAGTATAAAAAATCGATTTGGTCCAGTTAATGAACTCGGTGTTTTTGCAATGACAGATACTGGGTTAATAGAGGTAAAGAATCCTTCTTCCATATTTCTTTCTCGGTCTTCGGAGATAAAATCGGGAAGCGTAGTGATGGTTGTTTGGGAGGGAACACGACCAATTTTGCTAGAAGTTCAGGCGTTGGTCGATGACTGCGTTCTTGGTCAACCTCGAAGAGTTGCAGTTGGCCTAGAGCAGAACCGACTGTCTATGTTGCTAGCTATTTTGCATCGTCACGGAGGTCTTCAGGTAGCAGACCAGGATGTGTTTGTAAATGCGGTGGGTGGCATAAGGGTAGTTGAAACGAGTAGCGATCTTGCGTTGCTTTCAGCGGTCATTTCATCCAACCGGAATTGGATTTTGCCCAATGACCTTGTGGTTTTTGGGGAGGTTGGTCTTTCAGGAGAAGTAAGGCCTGTTCCTAATGGGCAGGAGCGGATAAAAGAGGCCGCCAAACATGGGTTCCAGTTGGCTATTGTGCCTGAAGGAAATCGACCAAAATCTTCGACCGAAAAAACTCTTAAAGTAATCCCTGTTAAAGACCTTAATGAGCTTATTTGTAATCTGGAGAAATTAGCCAGGAGTTCTTAGCCTAACTTCTTGTATTTTACCCTTGCAGGCACGATCTCTTTCGATCCTGTTCGTTTAAGTCTATCTTCTTCATATTCGGAATAATTTCCTTCGAAAAACTCGATTTTGCTATCCCCTTCAAATGCAAGAATGTGAGTAGATAGCCTGTCCAGGAACCATCTATCATGGGAAATTATCATCATCGAACCTGGATAGTTTTCAATAGCATTTTCGAGAGCTTGAAGGGTTTCTACATCTAGATCGTTGGTAGGTTCATCTAGTAATAGAAAATTAGCTCCTTTTTTTAAGAGTTTGGCCAGATGCACTCTGTTTCTTTCCCCTCCTGAAAGATCTTTTATAAATTTTTGCTGATCCCCCCCTCTGAAGTTAAAGCGGCTTACATAACTTCTTGAAGAGGTTTCATATTTGCCAATCTGAATAAGTTCGTTTCCTCCCGATATTTCCTCCCAGACAGTTTTAGTTCCGTCTAGAGAATCCCGCGATTGGTCAACATAACCAAGTTGTACTGTTTCTCCGATTTCGATTTCTCCGCTCTTAGGAGTTTCGAGTCCCGCTATTATCCGAAAGAGAGTTGATTTCCCAGCACCATTACCACCTATTATTCCCACGATCGCACCTTTTGGGATGGAAAAAGAGAGATTTTCAAAAAGCATTCTTTTATCGAAGCTCATTTGTAGATTCTGCACTTCTATGACTTTATCTCCCAGCCTATCGCCGGGTGGTATGTAAAGCTCTAGTGTTTCGTTTCTTGTCTGGAAATCCTGGGAATTTAACTCCTCGAACCTAGCTATACGGGCCTTATTTTTTGCCTGTCTCGCTTTTGGTTGGCTCCTGATCCAGTCTAGTTCTGCTTTAATTGACTTTTGTCTTGCTGCTTCTCTATTTTCCTCAATTTCTAGGCGTTTTTCTTTTGCGAATAGCCAGTCACTATAATTGCCTTCAAAAGGAATGCCTTGGCCTCGATCTAGTTCTAAAATCCAGCCGGCAGCATTATCAAGAAAATAGCGGTCGTGAGTAATAGCTACCACCGTTCCAGGAAATTCTTTAAGATAACGTTCTAACCAAGCTACGCTCTCCGCGTCCAGATGGTTTGTGGGCTCATCAAGTAAAAGCATCTCAGGGTTTGCAAGTAACAGCCTGCAAAGAGCTACTCGCCTTTTCTCTCCCCCGGAGAGAGATTCTACCTCAGCGTCCCAATCTGGAAGTCGAAGGGCGTCACTCGCGATTTCTAGTTTACGGTCTAATTCCCACCCATCCTCAGCGTCTATTTTTAATTGCAGTTCTCCCTGGCGATCCAGAAGGCGGGTCATTTCTTCATCGGGCATAGAATTTGAGAACTTCTCGCTAATCTCGTTGAATTCTTTTAGAAATCCAGTGATCTCTCCTAATCCGTCTTCGATGTTTTCCCTTACATTTTTCTTGTTATCTAGGGTTGGTTCCTGGGCAAGGAAACCTATTTTCAGTTCCGGTTGCGGTCTTGCTTCTCCAAGAAAATCCTTTTCTATTCCTGCCATAATCCGAAGGAGTGTTGATTTCCCTGCTCCATTTAATCCTAGGACACCGATTTTTGCTCCAGGGAAAAAAGATAGGGAAATATCTTTTAGTATGGTTTTATTCGGAGGCACAATTTTACCGACGCGTGACATAGTGAACACATACTGCGACATTGCATTTATAATCCTGTGAGAAAATATTAGTTTAACTAAAGAAACGTAGTCTTGAAGCAAAAAAAGAGAGATATCCGGAAATAACGTCAAATTCTGTTTTTTAATTGGAGGTACAGTTGCATTGTCCTTTTTGTGGTGATACTGAAACGAAGGTAAATGATTCTAGGCTGGTCGGGGAGGGTAGTCAGGTTCGAAGGCGTCGAGAATGTCATAGTTGTTCTGAAAGATTTACAACTTTTGAAACGGCGGAGTTGGTGTTGCCTAGATTGATAAAAAGTAACGGGACTCACCAACCTTTCGATGAAAGGAAGTTAAAGAACGGTTTTCTTCGCGCTCTTGAAAAGCGACCGATTGATCTGGATACGATAGACGCTGCTTTGGATCGAATAAAACGCAGACTTCTTAATACCGGAGAGAGAGAAATCGAGACCAGAAAAGTGGGGGAGTTAGTTATGGATGAATTAAGGTCTATTGATGATGTCGCATATGTTAGATTTGCTTCAGTCTATCGAAGTTTCCAGGACGTAGAAGAATTTCGGGAAGAAATTGAACTGATGCACAAAAAAGACAAAAAATGAACATCGGTCGTGATGAAAAGTTCATGCGAGAGGCTATTAGATTAGCTTGGCTCGGACAATTTTCAACCCACCCTAATCCTTGTGTTGGGAGTGTTATAGTCAAAAATGGAGAGATAATTGGTTCTGGCTATCATGTCAAAGCTGGTTTGGAGCACGCGGAGATAAACGCTCTGAACCAAGCTGGGTCTGAATCCAAAGGATCTGTCGTTTACGTGACGCTTGAACCCTGTAGCTTCCATGGTAGAACTCCTTCCTGTGCGCGGGCCTTGATTGAAGCTGGGGTAGCACGCGTAGTAGTGGCTGCCATTGACCCCGATCCCAGGAATTCTGGCAAAGGAATTGCTATTTTGCAGGACGCGGGGATTGAAGTAGTGACCCACCTCCTTGAAGAAAATGCTCTTAAATTGATTGAGGGACATGTTCAGAGATTTATCCATAAAAGACCATTTGTGCGCTTGAAACTGGCTATGAGTCTTGACGGAAAAACCGCTTTATCAAACGGCAAATCCAAATGGATTACGTCTAAAGAAGCTCGGGCTGATGTCCAGAAATATCGCGCAATGAGCGGCGCAATTGTTTCAGGCGTAGAAACAATTATTAAGGATGATCCTGACCTGTCTGTAAGATTAGAAATCAAGGATGTGCCGAATGCAAAAGAGAGTAATGAATTGGATCGTCCAACATATGTTATTGATTCAAAGTTGCGGACCCCGCCTAACTCAAGAGTTCTCCGGCGTGCTTCGACCGTGCTGGTTGCTGCGCAAGCTGCTAGAAAAGATCTGAAATTTGATCATGAAGTTCTCTGTTTTGAAGAGGAATCAGGGAAAGTCGACCTTCCGGCTTTTCTAAGAGAATTGGCAAGAAGAGAACATAGTTATGTTTTGTTCGAGTCAGGAGCCACTCTTGCTGGGGCTCTTGTCGAGGAAGAATTAGTTGACGAACTAATAGTTTATATCGCTCCTAAACTACTAGGATCGTCGGCAAAATCATTACTCAAACTGCCAGAACTTGATAGAATATCTGATAGTACGAGGTTTGAAGTAAAGGATGTTCAAAAAATTGGGGAGGACATCCGAGTGATTCTTTCTCCAATGAAAAGAAGGTTTGCAAATGGTAAAAACAATTGAGGGAGATTTCTCGGCTGGTTCAGTGAAAGTTGCTCTGATCTCTAGCCGGTTTAATGGGACGATTGTCGATGGGCTGATTGTTGGCGCAATTGATACTCTCAGACGTCACGGCGTTCCTGAAGCCAATATAACGCTTGTTAAGGTTCCGGGCGCTATGGAATTGCCCCTTGCAGCAAAAAAAATTGCAATGAAAGATGAAGTTGATGCAATCATTGCATTAGGAGCAGTTATAAAGGGAGCTACTAGCCACTTTGATTATGTTGCTGGTCAATGCGCTGCTGGTTTATCCGAGGTTTCGTTGGATCATGTTATTCCAGTCTCTTTTGGGGTATTAACTACAGACAATTTAGAACAAGCCATTGAAAGGTCAGGTACCAAGGCAGGGAATAAAGGAGCGGATGCCGCGATGTCGGCTTTGGAAATGATAAGTTTACTTAGAAATATTTGATGTCCAAGCAGGCAGCAGCCAGAAATAAATCGCGAAGATTTCTTGTCCAGGCTTTGTATCAGGCCCAGATTTCCCAGACCGAAATTTCGGAGGTTATCTGCCCTTTTATTCAAGATCACAATATGAAGCGAGCTGATATCGTTTTTTTTCGATCCGTTCTTGAAGGAATTGGTTCTGATTTTTCGTCTTTAGTTAATCTGATAGATCAAATAGGAAATCGCAGTTTCGAAGACTCTGATCCAGTGGAACGAAGCATATTGTTAATCGGTAGTTTTGAGCTTCGTTCAAAAAATGATGTTCCTTACCGGGTGGTAATCAATGAATGTGTTGAGTTAGCAAAATATTTTGGTGCTTCTGAAAGTTTCAAATATATCAACTCAGTATTGGATTCGCTCTCAGAGATTTTAAGGCCGGCCGAATATGCCGCTGAATGAATTCGAGATAATCGAAAAATATTTTACCAATAGCTGGACTAATAATTCCTCGGTAGTGATTGCCCCTGGGGACGACTGTGCGGTGCTTGCTACTCCGCAAGGCAAAGAACTTTGTTTCTCGACTGATACTCTTAACGAAGGAGTTCATTTCCTAGATCAGTCACCCCCAGATGTAGTGGCATCGAGAACTTTGGCATGCAACTTAAGTGACATTGCCGCAATGGGCGGTGATCCTTATGGATGCCTTTTGGCGATCACCTTAACGGAAGTAAAGGAACCATGGATAAGAGATTTTTCCAAAAAACTTTTTCTGCTATTGGAGAATTACGATTGTCCGTTGGTTGGAGGTAATATTTCGAAGGGCGCTGCATTGTCTTTAACTATGACAGTCATTGGATCTGTGCCAAGGGGTAAAGCTATAACCCGCTCTGGAGCAAGGGTGGGGGATGGGATCTATGTGACCGGAGAGCTCGGTGATTCAATTAAAGGATTGGAGTTGGTTAAATCTGGAGAAACGGATAACTATCTTGCAGCCCGTTATTGCTATCCGGTTCCCAGAATTGAAGAAGGAAAAGCCTTGAGAGGTATAGCTAGCTCTATGATTGATATTTCAGATGGCTTGTTATCGGATTTAGGACATTTGTGCACTGCTAGTGGGCTCGGTGCAGAGATCAGATTGGATTCACTGCCTATTTCAACTGATTTGAGGGAGACTTGTGGCGAAGATTCTGCAATAAGTTTTGCACTTGGCCAAAGTGATGATTATGAGCTTTGTTTTACAATCCCAAAGGAATGCGAAAAAAAGATTAATTTTTTGAGGAACTCCGATTTGGTTTCAGTAACCAAAATAGGTGAAATGATAGAGGAACAAAAACTTTTAGGTCTGTCAGGAGATGGAGAGTATATTGAGTTACAGTCGACTGGATATATGCATTTTTAGTGGACAAACAGATAAAAAGTAAAATTTTTTCGAGGCCTGATTATTTCCTTGCGTTTGGTTTTGGCAGCGGGTTATTCCCATTTGCTCCCGGAACCGTCGGTTCGTTGATTGGGCTAATGATTTTCTTGCCGTGTCTGAGTTTTTCTTCTTATATCCAGCTGATGATTATTGTTGCGGGACTTTTGTTCGGGATCTGGATTACAGATCGCGTGTCCAGGGAAATAGGAATTAAAGATCCTCCTGCGATTGTCTTTGATGAATTCGTAGGAATATGGATAGCGGTGTTTTTGTTACCTCATTTTTTGTTGGTTATCCCTGCGTTTCTTTTATTTCGTTTATTCGATATTTATAAGCCTTGGCCTATCTCTTTTTTTGATCAAAAACTTAATGGCGGCGCGGGCATTATGTTGGACGATGTATGTGCGGGGTTGCTCGTTTTTTTTGTGATGCAGGCTAGTGGTTGGTGCTTCTCTGTCTTTTTTTAGGCGTTTAATGTTTGATGATCAGCTGCTACACTGTTTGGCCTTAATTAAGGAGTAATTCTTGCCTGCGACCTTTGTGGCCTCCTGCCAATTACCTACGCCTTATGGCGAGTTTTCAATGCATGGTTTTGAAGATTCTGATACTGGCCAGGAACATTTAGCCCTAGTTTATGGAGATTTGTCCCAAGACAGTTCAGTGCTTTGTCGTGTTCATTCGGAGTGTCTGACAGGTGATGGCCTTTTCAGTATGCGCTGTGATTGCGGTTCCCAGTTAGAGCACGCAATGCAGAAAATTAGCGCAAACGGCAGCGGAATAATTCTATACCTTCGCCAGGAAGGAAGAGGCATAGGCCTTATAAACAAAATAAGAGCATATGAGCTTCAGGATGCTGGCGCCGATACTGTTGAGGCTAATGAGAAGCTCGGTTTCGATGCCGACTTGAGAGATTATACAATTTGCAAGTCAATGTTTTTGCATTTTCAGATTTCGAGGATCAGGCTTATGACTAATAACCCTATCAAGATTCAGGCGCTGGGCAAGCTAGGTATAACAATAACTGATCGGCTGTCTATCGAGACGGGTCAGAATGACCATAATGCACGTTACCTTGCAACTAAGGCAGGAAAATTGGGACACGTCTTTAGTCAGAACTAGATATTTGCATCAGCTTCTTTTTTACTGAACTAGTTACTTCGTCCGTTGTTAGCTTCACCGCTTTTCTCATGCTCTTAGGGTCATCCTGTTCGATGAACTTGTCTGGTACTCCGATGACCAATGTTTCTACCCTTAGATTTTTGGATGAAACCGCCTCCAATACGGCCGACCCAGCGCCACCGACTACCGTATTTTCTTCGAGAGTAACGAATAGTTTGTGATTCAGGGAGAGCATTTCTAATAGTTTCTCATCGATTGGTTTCACGAACCTCATGTCCACAAGGGTATATCCTTCAAATTGCGCAATAATTCTTCCGATATCGATGAGAGCACCAAAGTTAAGGATCGCAACTTCCTTTCCTTTGAAGCAAACTATTCCTTTTCCCAGTTCTATTTTGCCATTTTCCTTTCCTATATTTGGTGAACCTCGGGGGTACCTAACCATAGATGGTCCATCATAAGAATAACTAAAGTCGAGCATTTTTCTGAGTGTTTGGTTACAGGAGGGGACCATGATGACGAGATTAGGAATGCTCCTGACGAAGGAAATGTCGAATACTCCTGAGTGCGTAGGACCATCTTCTACGAGGCCCGCTCTGTCTACAGCAAAAAGAACTTTGAGGTTCTGGATGGCTATGTCATGAATAAGCTGATCATATGCTCGTTGGAGAAAAGTTGAATAGATGGCTACTATCGGGAATACTCCGCCGACCGAAAGCCCAGCCGCAAAGGCTACAGCGTGCTGCTCTGCGATCGCCACGTCATGGAATCGGTCCGGATATTCTTTAGCAAATCTAGTTAGTCCCGAACCCTCTTTCATGGCCGGAGTGATTGCTACGATTTTCGAATCTAAAGCCGCTTTGTCGCATATCCAGTCTCCGAAGATTTTGGACCAGGAGCCTTCTTTGCTGGCAGGAGAGGCTTCAATTTTCGATAGAGCATGGCTTTTCTCGGGATTAAGTTCAGAGGGTTTGTACCCTTTCCCTTTTATCGTATTTACATGCAGAATTCTGGGACCACTCTGTTTTTTTGCTTCATTTAGAGCTTTTAATAGTTGCCTAATATCGTGTCCATCTATAGGACCTTCATATTTAAATCCCAGTCCACTGAAAAAATTCTGAGCCGAATCTTCCTCTTCGCTCATAGAAAAAAGTTGCTTACCTGTTCCGGCATTAGCCTTTGAAACCCAGTTTGCTAGTCCTCCTATATTTTCTGAAATGGCCATAGCGTTGTCGTTGATTATTATAAGTATGTCACCTTGCGAGGATGCGACGTGATTCAGGGCTTCGAACGCCAATCCGGCTGTTAAAGCACCATCACCGATTACGGCGACAATGTTATTTTTCTTCGCTGTTTTTGATCTTGCCATGTGCAACCCTAAAGCTGCGCTGATCGATGTCGAGGAGTGGCCTGTTCCGAAGCTATCATAAGGGCTCTCCGTAATGCTTGGGAAGGGAGCGATTCCACCCGCTTTCCTGAGAAGGTGCATCAGTTCTCTTCTTCCGGTAAGTATTTTATGAGGGTAGGTTTGGTGACCCACGTCCCAGATTATTTGATCTTCTGGTGTATCAAATGCTTTGTGGAGAGCTATCGTTAGCTCTATTACTCCAAGGCCGGCCCCAAAGTGACCTCCGGTCTTTCCAACGGTGTATAGCAGAAAATGCCTTAGTTCGTCAGCTAGGACATAAAGGCTTTCTTCAGCTAGATCTCGGAGGTCTGCTGGCGAGTTGATTCTATTTAGCAAAGCTGTCTTTGGACGCTTTAAAGGGATTTCTTCAAACATGATGTGCCTGGCTAGAGTTGTTCGCTTAGAAAATCAATCTGCGGTGTTTTCAAGACTAAGTTCATTAATCTGATCGTTTTCCAGCAAAAGCAATTTAACCTTTTTTTCTGCGTCCGTCAGAGCTTTCTGACATTCTTTTGATAGCTTTATTCCTTCTTCGAAGGTCTTGAGAGATTCCTCGAGAGTCAAATCTCCTTTTTCCATTTTTTCTACGAGCCCACTCAATTTTTCCAGCGCTTCCTCGAACGGATATGAATTTTTGTCTGCCATAATAAACTCCTGAGGAAATATATTTGACGATACGATCGAAGATCTTCCTCGTCAATTGATATTCTATTAATGAGCTGGTTTTTTGAGAAATGAAACTGGGTTAAATAATTTCAACCTCATACGAAAGATTATAATTGCCAGGTCCGATTTTGTATTCACTGAGCGTATCTGGCCCGCAACTCGCACCTCCGAGCCCTCTTTGCGCGGCATCCAGATACACCCAGCAGTAATTAGTAGAGTCGACCTCGTGAGCATGAAAAGCATTTGTTAGGTCTTCATCAAGATAGTTTGAAGCAGATCCCTGGATAACTTCAGCCGACGTAAACTTTATCTTTCTCTCTCTTTGTTCAAGTTGTAGCCATTCTAGTTCGGTCAGATTCCCGTGCTCTTGCGGCATGATATAGGGGATATACTGGTCTTTTACAAATGATTCATGAATCATTTTGATTCCTGATTCCTTTCGGTCAGGGTAAGTTTCGTGGGGCCCTTTTCCGAACCATGACATCCGCTTGTAGTTTTTTGGCAATTGCCATCTAACTCCGATCCTAGGTAAATCATTGAAATTGTTCCCTAACGCAAATTCGTGGGATATTCTTAGGGCGCTTGCGGTCAATGAGTAATTGGAGATTATTTTTATGTCTCCGCCTGCGCAGGTTCCTTTTGATGTCTGTCTAAGCGAAGGAAGGTTTTTTTTCTCTGCTAGGTAAATGTGCTCCCACGAAAATTTGTCCAAACCGAGTCTTGTCCAGTTATATAGCGCTTTATTTCTCTGATCCGGGAAACACTTTAACCCGTCATTATCCGTGGGGGCTCTCCAGAAATTAAAACACAATGGCCCTGATAAAATATTCGATCCCTTATGTTCCCATTTGCATAAACCGGACTCATCAAAGTAAAGTTCGTTGTCTTCGTCGATTATTTTTATGGACTCGCTTACTTTTTCTACCTTGGTTTTTTTTCTTGTTCTTGAAAATTTCGAGCGGGATTTCTGAATGGTTATCTGTTCCCAAGCTACCAGGTGACCTCTATCTGCCCATAAAGCCTTGTTTATTAGCCGGCATTCGAAAACTATACTGACCTCCTTCCCCGCCGGATATTTCTTTATGACTAAATCAAAGTCCTCATAGTGTTGAGGTGGGGTATTGAATATTTTTTTTGAAGTATTCCCTGTTTGGTGTCCATCAATAAGGGTAAACCACGATACTTCGTATTCTTTAAGGCTTTTAAAGTAGTGCTTATTCAAAATTCGAAAGGTCTTGCCAGCTCGTGAAATTTTAACCGGTTGGGTAACTTTCTTTAGCTCTAGCAGAGAAGTATGTGGTTCCCCATCAGGCCAGCAGAGCCCGTCGCAAACGAAGTTAAAGTCGTGATGTTCTTCACCGAAATCACCACCATAGCCCCAATACTCCTCTGTGGGCCCCTTGATTTTTATCCCGTGGTCTTTCCATTCCCAGATAAATCCGCCTTGCAATCCATGCCATGTTTCTATTGCGTCCCAGTATTCCTTCAGGTTCCCGCAACTGTTACCCATGGCATGTGCATATTCGCAGATAATCAGCGGCCTAGGATCTTCACTGGTTTTGGCGTGATGCACTAGCTCTTCTATTGATGGGTACATCGGACAGACTACGTCTGATCCGCGGCGGTTTGAATTCCATCTGTTCTCTACTCCTTGCTGGCAGATTGCATTCTCGTTGTGAATAGGTCTTGAGGGATCGTACTCTCGTAACCATGCGATTATTGCCATCTGGTTTGGTCCAAAGCCAGTTTCATTTCCTACGCTCCACATGATTATGCAAGGATGGTTCTTATCTCTTTCTACCATTCTGGTTGCCCTTGCCATGAATTGAGGAGCCCAGTAAGCATCTTTCCCTATCTGAGAATAATGCTGATGGGCTTCTATGTTGGCTTCGTCAATAACGTAAAATCCCAATTCATCGCAAAGATCATAGAATGCCTCCTGGTTCGGATAGTGGCTTGTCCGAATAGCGTTTACGTTGTGTTGTTTCATTAACAGAAGTTCTTTTCTTAAAGCATCTTCTGAAATGATTTTTCCGGTCGTATCCGAATGATCATGTCGATTTACTCCTTTAATAAGAACGGGTTGACTATTTACTAGTAATTCCCTGTCTTTTATGCGGATATCTCTGTAACCATATCTGATTTCAGTAGATTCAATTACCTTTTGATCAGGGTCTAAAAGGTTTATTCGAATTTTGTAAAGGTGCGGTTCTTCAGCGCTCCATGGCTGAACCTTCAATTTTGCCCAGCTTAATGAGAGGTTCGGACCCTCTCCGATGATTGGATAGAAAGAGTTCTTGTCTATGGTTTTTGATATGTAATTCTTGAGTAGTGGTTGGTCCATAGAATCAAAAGTGTTAGCGGAGACCGAATAGCCAATCGATTCTCGATTGGTGCCTCCGATTCTGATATCCAGGGTTAAGGAGCCTTCCGAATTCTCAACCTGATAATCAGGTTTTACAAAAATGTCCTGGAGATAAATTCGTTCGGTCTGGTATAAAAATACATCACGATGGATCCCTGCATGAGACCAGTGGTCCTGATTTTCGATATAGCTAGTGTCGCTGTAGCGCATGACCACGATTGCCAGTTCATTGATTCCATTTCTTATGTAGTCAGTAAGATCAAATTCTGCGGGCAGGCGAGAATCCTTTGAAAAACCGACTTCTTCACGATTGCAATACAGAAAAAAACAGTTTTCTATGCCTCCTAGGTATATAACCCAGCGCTTTTTTCTAGTTTCTTTTTTGATATGAAACTTCGTTCGATATATCCCGGTTGGATTTCTGGGAACATTGGGAGGCTCTCCTTTGAACGGTAATGAGACATTTGTGTAAATCGGTTGATCTGAAGCAATTCTGCTGTCCATTGTCCAGAGACTCGGGACTTCCACGTCCAGCCAGTTTTCATCTTTCTCTGATATAAACTTACCGGCCATCTCCGGACCTTCCAGTCGTCTGAATTTCCAGCTTCCGTTAAGGTTTATTCTTTTCCCGGAGCTCAAAAAGCTTGCTCTTGAGGGTAGACGACCTATTGCCAATACTTCCGGGTTTTCCCAGTATTTATTCATATTTATCAGGATGCTTTTGTCGGTGGGACTTAGTATGCTCTGAAGGTAGCCGTTTAACTAGGTGCGCCCGCAGGATTTTTTATAGATACGCTTGTGAGTGGCTTGCAATCAAGAAACGAGAAAATTAAAGAGAGATTTTTCCAGGGAGATGAAACGCTTATCTTTGCCCCAGATTAGAGCTGTCCTGGCGGACTATGGAACAACGAAAAGTATTGAAAAGCCTGTTGGATTGAGGGCCGCTGTTTCCATTATTCTAAAACCTGTTTCGAATGATGTTGAGGTCTTATTTATTCTCCGGGCCTCGCAAGTAGGAGATCCTTGGTCAGGTCAGATCGCTTTTCCGGGCGGTCACTATGAAGACCAGGATCATTCGATGAAGGAGACGGCGGAACGAGAAACAAGGGAAGAGATAGGTATTAGTTTGCCCGAGATAGCCAGCTATCTTGGCCAGATAGCCCCCGTGAGTGCGACTCCCAAAAAAACGGGGAAAGAGTTAACCGTATACCCTTTTGTTTATTGGCTAAACGAAAAACATCCGGTCACCAGACCAAATTATGAAGTCGCTCAAATAATCTGGGGATCGTTGAATGGTATGTATAGCGGGAAGTCAAATACCAACTATAGATTCAAGGTAGGAGAAAAATATGAGAACTTTCCAGGGTATGATATTGGCGAACAGACAGTTTGGGGGCTTACATATCGAATGATTCATATACTATTTCAAACTATCGATTCCTCTTGGCATTTTCATTCCTGACAACAAAATTGGCCATCAATTGGAGACAATAGCGCCTTTTTGCATGACCACCGTTTTAGCGGTCTGGTGAGCTTGAATGGCGCTATTCTCGGCCGACAAGCCTTTTAATCTGCAGCCGAGATAGGTTCCGTTAAAAGCATCTCCTGCCCCTGAAGTATCTACAGCTTTATTTCTAGAGGTGGCCACTTCACTTATTTTGTTTTTCCCGTATATGGTGATTTTTCCGTCTTCTCCTCTAATTATGAATTCGGGGTTATCACTAGAGTTTTTCTTAAGCACATCGCTGCATTCTAGATTGAGCCCCTCCAAATCTTCTTCAGAGGCCAAGAACCAGTTCGCCGAAGTAATATAAGGCATCATTTCCTTTATAGCTGTTTTTGCATCCCATAATAATGGACGGAAGTTCGGATCGAAGACAATTTTCGTCCCACATGCTTTTTGTTCGAGAACGAAATCCTGGAGTTTCATTCTGTGTTTTTCTGGTGTTGCAGCAATCGTTATTCCGCTGAGGTAGATATATTCTGTTTTAGGCCAAGCAAAGTTTTCCGGAAGTTTTTCCATTAGAAGGACGAAGGCCGAGGTTTTTCTCCAATAGAAAAATCTTCTTTCGCCATCAATATCATTTTCAATTAGAACTATCCCGGGAAGCTCGTCTTTAATTATGCTGACCTGATCTGTCGAGACACCTTCTCTTTTCCATTGATCTATTATCTGTTTGCTGTAGTAATCGTCTCCTAGTGCACTCAGGTAACTGGTTTGTATCATGCGATTGCATCTTTGAAGATAAATCATTGCATTTGAGGTGTCCCCGGAAAATCCGGTTGAAAGCATGGAGTTTTTTTCTCGTCTAAGCTCTATCATGCACTCTCCAATTCCTAGAACCGAAGTCAATTTGCGAGATTCCTGAGAACGATTCTTCTTAGTAGTTCGGCGTGGGCATCGCTATCATTTAGCGCTTTGACGTAGGAGAAAGACTTTCCTCCAGCGGCAAGGAAGAACTCCCTGTTTTGGATTTCTATCTCCTCGATGGTTTCCAGACAATCAGTAGAAAACCCTGGACATACCACCAGTACGTTTTCTATTCCTTCACCAGGAAGTTCTTTCATGGTTCGGTCGGTGTAGGGTTTTAACCATGGGAATGGCCCGAATCGGGACTGGAATGTCATTTTCCACTGATTTTGTTCAAGCTCTAATTTGTTTGCTATCATTTTTGCGGTCTTAGCGCACTGTTTTTCGTAGGGGTCTCCTCTCTTCGATTGCGATTGGGGAATTCCGTGAAATGAGAATATGAGTTTCGGAGTTTCTTTCCTAAAGCTTTCTGACTGGATTATTGTCTCGGCAATCGCTGCAATGTACCCGGGATCATCGTGATAGTTGTTTATTATTTTGGTGGGTTTGTCTGAATCGAGAGTATCGGCAAGAGGTATGATCTGGTCTTGGATTGCTCCCGTGGTGGCCCCCGTATACTGAGGAAGCAGAGGAAGTACTATAATCTCATCGCAACTTTTTGCCTCCTCAAAAGCTTTGGGTATGCTTGGATTTCCATAAGTCATTGCCGGTATGACGTTTATATTCCCGGGCATGAGCTTTTGTATTTTCTCGGCTAATGCCAGCGTGTTTTCGACGATCGGTCCCGCAGTTTTCCCCCAGATCATAGAGTAATTTTCTACCAGCTTTTTGGGGCGGGTCTTGAGAATTATCCGGTTTAGAATCGGAAGCCAGAGCCAGCGAGGAAAGTCGACAACCCTTGGATCCGAAAGAAATTGTTTTAGCCAACGTCTGATGTCTTCTTCATCGGGCGAGTCCGGAGTGCCAAGGTTGACAAGGATTAGAGCGAAAGACTTATTTGAATCCATGAATTACCAGTCTAATTTCAGTTCTATGTTCCCGAGGTTCTGAGAAAATGATATGTAATTATAGGGCCTCATCTAAAGTGAGAGATTTCTCCATTATTGGTTTCGCTTTATCTTATTTTAACATTCATCAAACATGTCGGGGTTTTCTTCAGTAATTACGTTGTAGATTGGCTGGAAACTGAAGTATCCTGCCTCGGGAAGGCCCATCTGGGTTCTTGTTAGTCTTGCCACATCTGGCCGGATTTTTACAGGATCCCCGGCTGCTTCCGCCATGAGCTGCGCTTGGCAGGTTCTTTCCATAGTGATATACCACCAGGCGACTTCATCTACTGTTTTCCCTGCTGTCAGCAAGCCATGGTTCTGGAGTATCGCCGCTTTTTTCGTACCAAGTGCAGCTGCAATTCTTTCTCCTTCGGAGGTGTCCTGAACAACCCCTGTAAAGTCATCAAAGAGGACATGATCTTCAAAAAAAGCACACGAATCTTGCGTTAGCGGATCCAGAAGTCGACCGAGAGTTGACCAGGTTTTTCCGTAAAGTGAGTGGGTGTGAGCAGCAGCAGTAACGTGGGGCAGATTTTTGTGGATCTGTGAGTGTATCGCGAATGCTGCTCGGTTTAAAAGACCGCTTCCTTCGACAATATCTCCCTGATGGTTAACAAGAATCAGATCGGACATTTTCATTTGCTTGAAAGATCTGCCAAAAGGATTTACCCAGAAGTGGTCTGTTCTTTCGGGATCTCTGACGGTAAAGTGTCCTGCCACGCCTTCATCGAATCCGAATTTGCCAAATATTCTTAGAGCGGCCGTAAGTTTCTTTTTCCGCTCTGTTCTTTCCGACGAGTAATCAAAAGCTTCTACATTATCTTGCTTGGTTTCCGCTAATTCAGCCATTTCAATCCCTCCGTAGATATACGTTAGCTTTAATAGCATTTTTTAACTGTAATGGATAGTTAAAGGTAAAAAGTGTGGCAAATGGCATTGGATGTTAAGATGGATTAATAGCATCCAATTTATAAATGAGGTTTGAATATGTCCCTTTCGTTAAAAGGAGTTAATGAAATACCGTCTTGTCATGGTGGTCTTGAAAATCTCGATGAGGAATACAATTATGATATGACGGAGATAGAGGGCGATCTTCCTCAAAATTTGAGAGGTACCTTTTTTAGGAACGGGCCTGGTCGCCAGAAAATCGGAGGAAAGAAGTATGGCCACTGGTTTGATGGTGATGGAATGCTTTGTGCCTACTCGTTTAATAACGGAAAGGTATCTTTCATGAACCGTTATGTCAGAACTCCAAAATACATAAAAGAAACAGAATTTCAGAAGATCTGTTTTCGAGGGTTCGGAACCCAGATACCAGGAGGGCTAAGCTCAAATTTTATGAAAATGCCGGCAAACCCGGCAAATACAAGCTCTGTTTATCATGGAGGTAAATTCCTGGCTTTGAATGAAGGTGGAAAGCCGTGGGAACTGGATCCCCACAACCTGGAAACGGTCGGGGAGTTTACCTATGGCGGGGAACTCGAGCCCTCAATGGTATTTAGCGCTCATGGGAAAGTTCACCCGAAAAGCGGAGATTATATCAATTTTGGAGCGGGGGTTTCCGGGTTCGGAATCAGAGGACCGAAACCCTGTCTCAATATATATCGGGTAAATCAAGAAGGTGAGATGACTCAAAAGAGTAAAGTTACTCTTGATAACTTTCCGTTTTGTCATGATTTCGCGCTTTCTGACCGTCACGCGATATTTTTTCTTGGATCGATAGTGTTTGGAAATATGTTGCCGGTCGTTGTTGGCACCAGGACTATTTCTGACCAGGTAATATTTGATCCTCAAATACCGATGCAGATATTAGTTGTTGATCTCGAGACTTTGGCAGAGGTTAAAAGATTCGAGACTGATCCGGGGGCTATTATTCATTTCGGAAATTCCTACGAAAAAGGAAATGAAATCGTTATAGATGGGATGTTTCAGGACAGTTTTGTAGCTAATGAAACTCTCAAGGATGTATTCAACCCGGATGGGCGATTCGGGGGCGGTTGGTATAAGCGATATTTCCTGGATATGGAATCCGGGGCGATGAGAGTGGAAGATGTTTTCTCTCATGAATGTGAGTTCCCTACTTTTAATTCAGCTTTCTCCGGCATGGAGAATAGTATTACTTATGTAGCCTGTTCTATTGAGAATGGTGCGAACAGTTTTTTTAATGGCATTGCGAGGGTTTTTGGGGATGGTAGCTCTGATGTAGTGTCCCTGCCTCCTGGTTATTATGGTTCGGAGCCGATGTTTGCAGCTAGCTCTGATTCGAGAGGTGAGGGGGACGGCTATCTGTTAGTAGTTGTTTACAACGGCTTCGAGCATCGAAGCGAGCTCAGGATCTTCAAGGCTGAGAATATCGAAGCACCTGTTTGTATATTGAAGCATCCCCATCATTTGCCGCATCAATTTCATGGATTTTTTACTCCGGAGATATTTCTGGCTGCTTGATGTGGGTAGATCTGCAATCTTAACCCCGTTCCGTGTCTTTTATGGTGGCTTGGTCGCTGATATGCTATCAAGCTGCCCTAAAATGGAATGAAACAGTAGGTGGCTATTATTTCTCCATGCTTAGGACATTGAATGCATAAAAAAATTGGATGTGCCGTGAATTCATTTGATAGAAAAAATCGTTACTGGGTCATGAAATCCAGGCCTGAGGGAAACAATTTTTCCGAGTGTCTCGAGCTGAGAGAGGAAGAGGGTCTCTCTTTCCCTGAGGGAACATTTATTACCAGGAATATGTACCTTTCCATGGACGCGGGAACCAGAATGTATATGACAGAGCGAGAGGACTCATATCAGCCACCAATTCCGGTAGGTGAGAAACTAATGGGTACCGTTCTGGGAGAAATTATAGAAAGTAAGCACCCCGACTTTAAAGCAGGCCAGCGTCTGAGATCTTACGGGCAATGGTCGGATTATTCTCTGGTCGATCCCAAATCTATGTATCCGAGCTTGGTTGATGATTCTGAAATTGAATTGTCCAATTATATTGGAATATATGGTGCTAATGGATGGACTGCATATACTGGTGTAATTGATACCGCCAGAGCAAAAGCGGGAGATACTTTTGTTGTTTCCGCTGCAGCCGGTTGCACCGGCCTTTTAGCGGGACAGATTGCGAAAATCGCGGGATGTAAAGTAATAGGAATTGCGGGAACAGAAGAAAAATGCAAATTGATCCGAGATAACTTCGGATTTGACGGTGCAGTTAATTATAAAACGGAGAATATTTCAGAGCGCCTTGGGCAACTTTGTCCTGAGGGGGTAAATGTCTATTTTGATAATGTGGCTGGATCTACGTTAGATGCGGTTCTCGAAAACATGGCTATTTTTGGAGTGGTGGCGGTCTGTGGTTTGATGGAAAATTATGGGTCAGTTGACCGTCTTCCGGGCCCAATGAACTATGATCTTGTGCTAATGAAGAGATTGAGAATCGAAGGATTTTTTTCGCCAGACTTCTATCATCGTGAGCCGGAGATTAATCCTGTCCTAAGAAAATGGGATAATCAGGGACTGCTTAGTCTGCCGATGCAGGAGACCAAAGGATTAGATCAGCTAGTTGAAGCTTATTCCTCACTATTCGAGGGCACTAATGTCGGAAAGGTCTTTGTCAAAGTCTGATAGTCGACTTCCATATCTTTTTTTGTCCATCTTTTTCTAGATACTCTACCTTTATCTTAGGAGGTTGGTCTATAATGTTAGACGATGCCTGTTAAGCTCAAGAACCAACAAGGGGACCAAATCATGTTATACAGACAACTAATATTGGGGCTCGCCGCCGTCCTGATTGTAATTTCAAATGTGTTTGCGGACGGAGTGATGGAAGAAGTTGTTGTTACTGCGCAAAAGAAAGAAGAAAATATTCAGGAAGTACCGATTTCTATAACAAAGATGACCGGCGATAGAGTCACTGCCAGGTTTGCAGGCGGTGAAGACGCTCTTGCTCTGGCTCAAGCCGCACCGGGACTGCATGTAGAAACGTCAAATGGTCGGCTAGCGCCTCGTTTCTATATGAGAGGTCTTGGGAATGCAGATTTTACGCAGGCTGCGTCTCAGCCTGTATCAATTGTTTTCGATGAGGTCCCGTTTGAAAAAAGGGGTTTTACATCTTTTCCGATTTTTGACGTGGATTCCATCGAGATCGGGAGAGGGCCACAAGGCACCCTGTTCGGGCGTAATACTACTGCTGGTGTGGTCAGCATAACCAGTCGGGGTCCCACCGAAGAAACAGAAGGTCACGTCAGAGTGAATATTGGTGATCTTGGAACCCGCAATGTCGAGGCGGCGATCGGTGGTACTGTGATAGAAGATCAGTTAATGGCGAGGGTGTCCATGCTGCATCAGAACAGAGATAACTGGGTTGATAACGGATTTACCCAGCAAGATGATGCGCTGGGAGGTTTCGACGTATTCGCTGTGAGGTTCCAGGTTCTCTTTACTCCATCGGATGATTTCAGTTTGTCGTTACTGCACCAGCGGCAGGATCAGGATGGGAACTCAGCGTCTCTTTTTCGAGCTAACGTCCTCAGTCAGGGAAGTAATGACCTTAATGATAACTATGATCGAGAAACCGTGTTTTTCGATGGCGGCAATAACAACCAAGCGAGAATTAAATCTCATGGTACTACCTTAAAGATGAACTGGGAGTTAGGTGACTATACAGTGACATCGATTACGTCCTATCAGGATATTTATGATCGTGAAGCCAGAGGAGACATCGATGGCGGATTCGGGTGTCTGTTTACCTGTGGCGGAGGACCTGCAGGCCCGGCTAGCGATCCATTCAGTCCGTTTGCCTCCCCGTTTGTAGTCAACGTCGATACCGGAAGTCAGCTCGATGTGAATCAGTTGACCCAAGAATTAAGGCTCGCAAGTAATCTTGATGGTGTCTTTAATTATCAGGTAGGGCTTTTCTACTTCAAGGACGAATTTGAAGGTATCTCAAGCAGCCAGAATGCAGGAGCTGCGTCTTATACGGCGAATTCCAGTTCCTATATAGAAAACAGGGCCTGGGCATTGTTCGGTCAGGGAACGTATGAGCTCAGCGATGATCTTAAGCTGACTTTTGGACTTCGTTATACAGATGATGAAAAGGACGCTAACCATGTGAGATTCCTGGCTGATGGACCGGCGCCTCTGGCTCCTATCAGCCTGCAGGACGATAATGTGAGCTGGGACGTGTCGCTATCAAAGACAACTGAGAGCGGTAATCAGATGTATGTCCGTGCGGCCTCCGGATTCAGGGCTCAGACTATTCAGGATCGACTGCAAGATGATCCTGATATTACGACCGCTGATTCGGAGACAATTCATTCTTTTGAAATTGGTTATAAGGCCCTTTGGGACAGAGCGAGGCTCAATGCAGCGGCTTTTTATTACGTAATTGATGATATGCAGCTGGTAGCTGTCGGTGGTGCCGACAATTCTACAAGATTGTTGAACGCGGACAGAGGCACCGGTGCAGGTGTTGAGATAGAGGTAGAGTACGCTGTTACCGATAATCTTATCTTCTCAGCAGGCTTTGGTAGTGCAGATACCAAGATCAAGCAGGAAGGGTTGGCTACTGCGCCTTGTGGTTCAGGGTTGTGTACTATTCTCGACCCGATTGATGCGAATGGTAATGCGGTAATCGATGGGAATTCTTTCCAGCATGCACCAGAATGGTCCCTAAATTTCGAGATTGATTATACTGTTCCATTGGAAAATGGTGATGAAATGTATGTATATACAGACTGGAAATTCAAGGGAGAGACTCAGGATTTCCTTTACCAAAGTATCGAATATACTTTTGATACTCAGTTTGAAGGAGGCCTCAGAGCAGGCTACCGTAGTTCGGCAAATAATTACGAAGTGGGTATCTTTGCTCGCAATATCACAGACGAAGACAACGTCATTGGCGGGATAGACTTTGCTAATTTGCTTGCATATGTTAACCAGCCTAGAGTCGTAGGAGTTGAGGCGTCTTTCAGGTTCTAAATAGTATAACCTTGGTCTAGAGTAAAGGCGCTCTTGGGATTCCAGAGCGCCTTTTTTGGTTAAGATCCTTGTCCTCGTTTTATTCAATCTGTCCGAGGTCGGGGTTTTTCAATCCCAGGTGTCAAACCGCATGATATCTGACACTGGCTTTCTCGTGACGGGCCCGAACTTTCCCATCGGATAGCCGACGGGTATAAGACAAAGTGCTGCAAAGGTATCGGGCAAATTAAGGATGTCTCGGATAGCTCCCTGATCTCGCAAAGACAAGGTCGTGGGCGCCGCTCCTAACCCCAGAGCTCTGGCAGTAAGAAGAAGGTTCTGAATGCCTGGCCAGACGGAGCCTGCTTGTCTGTAGACGTGGATTCCCTCTACTTTCTCCGGATACTCAAAGCATGCCACGATCAAGGCGGGGATCTCGTGCATATGATCCATCTGCCAGACCACGGCTTCCAGTAAGCGTTTTTGCTTGGCGTTTTTCGGGTTTTTGACATCTTCTGCTATGTACGGTTCCCCATGTTTTCGGTTTTGATCCGATAGCTTTTTCTTAATTTCGGGGTCTCTGACGACTACCCAGCGTGCTCTCTGGGAATTGGATCCGGAGGGTGCCTGGTTCGCTGCGTCAATTAGCCTTATGAGTTTTTCTTCTGGAATTGTTTCCGGTTTGATTTTTCGCATTGCCCGGCAATTATAGATAGCTTCATCCAAGGTGATTTGTTCTGACATTTTTTTCCTTAATAAAAAATAATAGGCTGGTTTATCATGAATACTAGGGAAAAGGATGGCTTTGCGCTAGGAATTCCTGATGTCCTTCATTCTGGGGTTAATTATAGGGTTTTGTTATAGAAAAATGATCTGTAGTTGCACTGGTTGGGCGGGTATGGTTAATACTTCAGGAGGCAGGTTTGTGAGATGAAAATAATAATCCCTGGTGGCTGCGGTGGTATGGGAAGGTTTCTTGTGGCTGCTGTAGTTAAATTTCAAGCGCTGGAAGCGATAGCGATCGCAGATATAAATGAGAGTTCGGCCAGGAAATTTGCTGAAAAATTCGATAATAGGGTTACTGGCGTCGGCCTGGATGTTTCCGATTCCGTCGTGATGTCGGAGGTTTTCAAAGAGTTTGATGTCGTTTTGAATATGACCGGTCCTTTTTTCTTGTACGGCAAACCCGTTCTGGAAGCAGCAATTCAGTCTGGCTGCCACTATATGGATATCTGTGATGACTGGGAGCCTACCGAGGAGATGTTGAAGCTGGATGGCGTAGCGAAAGCCAATGGATTGACCGCTATTGTCGGGTTGGGCGCTAGCCCCGGTCTTACAAATATTCTCGCTCTGATAGCCATGAGTAGGCTGGATTCGGTACATAGAATATATACGGGATGGGATATGAATGCTGCTTCACCGGAAGAGCAATCTTCCCAGACAGGGGCAAACGCTGCAATGGTGCATGCTGTCGAGCAAATGATAGGTGAGGTGAAGATTTACCGTGATAACAGATTTGAAATGGTTCGTCCCCTGGAAAAGATTCTTACCGGTTACCCCGGAGTAGAGAATTCTTGGGCAAATATTTTCGGGCACCCGGAAGCAATTACTTTTCCCCATCATTATCCTCAGATCAGGGAATCAGTTAATCTGTGCCACGGAATGGAAGATAGTTTATCTGTCTTGAAACTTTTGCGATTCGTCGTTGAGTGGAAGCTTATATCCAGAGCTCGAGCTGCAAAAATTCTCGACTGGTTAGAGGTTAATGCCTTCAATAATTCAGAAGATCCTTCAGGGGAACTGCCTCCCGTCTACGGTCTGGCGATCGGTGAAATAAATGGTAAATCGGCATCTGTTGGTTGTGCTCTGGTTTCTGATCCCTTACAAAAGACGTCGATGGGAGAGGCGACTGCATATCCGCTAGCATGCGGCTTGAAGATGTTTATTGAAGGTGGCATCGATAGGAGAGGAGTTTTTGCTCCGGAATGCGGAGCCATCGATCCGTTTATTTTCTTGGATCACTTTTTCCGTCTAATCCTGGAGCTTCCAGAAGAGCAGTCGTTTGAAGTGAGTGAGATGATCGAAATCCGTGATAGCCGGGATCTGCTCTGAGATTATTCTAGCCTCCGAAAAAAATCTTTCTGATCTATAACCCTAAGACCGATTTGGCAATAATATTCTTCTGGACTTCCTTGGCTCCGCCGAAAACGGTTGACGCTCTTTCGTTCAGGTATCCCGCAGAGATCGTCTCGTGCTCTTTTTCTCCGATGGTTTCCTCGTTTTGAATAAGAAGAAGATTATTATGGGGCAAGTTGTAGTTGCTGATAGCTTCCATCTTCAAAGTCGAAATTTCCTGCCCAAGAGAACTGGCCATAATTTTCATCAGAGACGACCCAGCCCCGGGTTTTTCTCCTCTAGCAATTTTTGATTGCATGTCTGTTTCCATCTGGGAAAGCGCAGAGATCTTGATATCAATTTCTTTGGCTCTTTTCTTTAGCGGGATCTCCCCCTCCACCTTCTGGAGTATAAGGTTCAGTTCCGCTATATCGACCTGCAATCGTGTCGCTACGGAACTACCTCCTCGTTCGAATTCCAGGAGGTACTTGGCAACTTTCCATCCATCGTTCTCTGGTCCAACTATATTCGTTATAGGGACCCGAACGTTATCAAAGAAAACCTGATTAACTTCGTGGTCTCCCGCCATCGTAATGATCGGTTCCACGCTTATTCCAGGTGTATTCATTTCGATAAGAAGAAAACTTATTCCAGCTTGAGGTTTAACTTCCTGGTCGGTTCTAACAAGGCAGAAGATATGATCTGCATAATGTGCATTTGTCGTCCAGATTTTGGTTCCGTTTACGACATAGTAATCACCATCTCTTTCAGCGCGTGTTTTAAGGCTGGCCAGATCCGACCCTGATCCGGGTTCCGAATACCCCTGGCACCAATAGTGTTCGGCAGACAACATTTTAGGGAGATAATAATCTTGTTGTTCTTTTGTTCCGTATTTAAAAATGACCGGCGCCAGCATTCTCAAGCCCAGAGGTATAAGTTTCGGGGCTCCGGCTTTTTCACATTCGCTGTTAAAAATATACCGTTGATTCGATGACCAACCCGTTCCGCCGAATTCTTTTGGCCATGCCACGCCGGCCCACCCGCGTTTATTTAAAACCTCTTGCCAGGCCATGGCTGCTTCGTTGTTTCCAAGAGCGGTCGTCGATTTTTTGTTGCCAGCAATGATTTGCGGAGTTAATTCTTCGTTTAGAAGTTGTCTTACTTGATCTCTGAAGGCTAGCTCTTCTTCAGTTAATTTTAGTTCCACTCTTTTTCTCTGCTATTCGTATCGGCATCAGAGTTTAGCGTTGTATCAGTTTTAAGGAAAGCCAATTTGTTTTCTATCTCAAAGCTGGGTTATCACTGGCAGTATTGCAGTTATCAGAAGAATCGAGGATATTCGATTGAACCACATTTGTCTTTTCCCGAAGCTGAGAAATTTTCCGATAAATACGCCGCTATAGGCCCAGATCAGTGCGGATAACCATGCCACCAGAAAAAAAATAACTATGATGGGGACAAAGGTCTCGGTTAAGCTGCTATTCGGATTCGTGTAGGTAGAGATCGCTGTAATGATTACGAGCATCCCCTTGGGATTGACCCATTGAAATAAGAACGCTTCAAAAAAGGTAATGGGATGATCGCTAGATTTATCATCCAAGGACCCCATATTCCATATTCTGAATGCCAGGTACGTAATTACAATTATTCCTGCTACCTTAAGAAACTGATGTAGTAAAGGAATGTGAGTTAGGAGCCATCCCAATCCGAGACAGGCAATGAGAACAACAAAGGTGAAACCGCTGACAACCCCATATATATGTGGCAAGGTTCTTCGAAGACCAAAGTTTGCACCGGAAACCGACAACAAAAGATTGTTGGGCCCGGGGGTAATTGCCGTGACAAAGGCAAATACGGAAAACGATACTAGGTTTGCGATGTCCAATTCCGGCAGACCAGATTTTTCTATTTACCTAATTATTAAGGAATATCCTAATACTTCAATGTTATTTCGAGTTCCTGGTTAGTTTACGAAGGAGGCTACAATATGCCCGAGTTCCTGATAATTTTTTTTTCTATACTGGTCGTCATAGGCCCAATATCTATAGTCCTTTGGGTAGTGGGCAGATGCAAGTCGTGCGGGTCTCTGAAAAGAATTTTCGTCTGGGACAAAGTCGTTGACTATGAAACCAAGGAAGCTTTCAAGGTTTGTCGTCGATGCGGAGATAAGGTCCTTGCGGGCGCCGTAGTAGATGCTAGTGGCACGGTAGTCTGGTTCGGCAGCGATGGCAGCGATGGCGGCGGTGGCGACGGAGGAGGCTAGACCCTGCTGAATGCAAGGAGCTGATTAAGCGCTCGCGGTAACCAGCCAGGCCGCAGCTGAAAGATGAAGCCCATCCTTTCCCATTTTCATGCCCAGCGTTCTTTTAAGTGACTCTGTAGCCTCTTGCACGATTTCCTCTTCCATCGTGCCCACAAGGCCAGCTAATGGACCTACATTCATATTGAAAGACATTATTTCTTCAAGTGATTTTCCGAGGTCAAATTTGGTTTCCAGGGCTTCTATCGCGATATCAGAATAATTGGCGGACTCTAGTATTTCCTTGATGTAATCTCCATCTGCAAACGCGAATCCTCCAGGAGCCTTAGGGTCCGGTGGCTCGATGTCTTTGGGCTGGAAGGCCTGCAATGCCTCTGCTGAAACGTAGATCCATTCGTTTTTTGTTATTGCCTGCCAGCACAAAAATGTGAGCTTTCCTTTCTGATCAAGGGATTTGTGCAGGTTGGTAAACGCCTCGACAGGGTCGGAGAAAAACATGACACCGAATCGGGAGAAAATTTTGGTAAATCTTTCGTCAAAAGATGCCTGAGAAGCGTCGACCGTTTGAAATGCGATGTTTGGAATACCCTCAGACTCTTTCTTTGCCCTGGAAATCATTTTGTCTGAAATATCAACACCCTTAACTTCTGCTCCTGAAATTGCTAATTGGATACTCGTTGATCCGGCGCCACAGCCCACATCGAGGATTTTATCGTTGGAATTTGGGTTTGCCTTTTTTATCGCCGTATCTGAGAAAGGTGTGACGATTCTGTCTATATACTCTTGAGATTTTAGAAATCCTTCTCCGAGACTTCCATCCCACATCTCTTTTTGTTCATGATTTTTAGAGTGAGGCATTTCTTCTCCATCTGATTGTAGTAAATAACTAAAATATCCAATTTATAAGAGTAACTATGGTAAATCGTCGGTTAGTTCCTCATCATAGTCTTTCATTAGTCGATCCAAGAGGTCAAGTCTACTTGGTTTTGAAGAATGATTTTATAAGATGATGCTGAGCTAAAAGACCCGACACATACTTCCCTGAGGAATAGATTCAAGGGAACAGCTATTCGCGTATTTTTAACTGTTAATCATCGTCGGAGATAGCTTCCCGACGAGTTGCTGTAGCTAAGGCCTGTTGATGGAAAATGACAACGACGAGAGAAATAAACTTGGAGGTTTTTATTCCCATTATGCGCTGTTTGTTCTTGCCATCGTGTCAATTTTTAATTTCGTGGATCGAAATATATTGGCGATTCTTTCCCAGGATATACAGGCAGATCTTGGAATAAGCGATGCTTACATGGGGTTTCTTTATGGAACCGTGTTTGCTCTGTTTTATGCGGTTTTCGGCATTCCTTTGGCAAGATTTGCAGATGTCTGGGTAAGGCGCAGCATTATTGCGGGCGGACTTTTTTTCTGGAGTCTGATGACCGCTTTGTCCGGGTTTGCTCGCTCATTTGCGATGCTGGCTACTTTTAGGGTCGGAGTGGGGATCGGTGAAGCAAGCGCCACGCCTGCGGCTTACTCGATGCTTGCTGATTATTACCCACCCAGATTAAGAGCTACAGTTATTGCTATTTATTCAGGAGGTGCTTATATAGGCGGCGGAATTGGTCTGTTCCTGGGTGGATTTATTCTGGATACTTGGCAGACTCTATACCCTGAAGTTACCGATGCTCCATTCAATATGAAGGGTTGGCAGGTGGCTTTTCTGGTAGTCGGAATACCTGGTATTCTGATGGCGGGCTGGGTAAGAAGTCTGCGAGAGCCCAGGCGAGGTATTAGCGAGGGGCTTCCGG
Source organism: Gammaproteobacteria bacterium (assembly GCA_002708765.1). Lineage (GTDB taxonomy): Bacteria > Pseudomonadota > Gammaproteobacteria > Pseudomonadales > Azotimanducaceae > UBA9659. The sequence continues at coordinate 35,323 of PAPD01000037.1, forward strand.
TTGAGGAATACCCTCGACCTTTTTCTCTGTTAAAAACAGAACTCGCGTCTATATTTCCGATAATCAATCTTCTTGCTTTAAAACGAGATGGTGGATCGATATATATCAACTTGATCGCCGCTCTGGTGATTTTGATGGTCGCGATTACTCTGGTTTTTCTGACAGGGAATGTTCCTCAGTGGGTGGCTTTGGGGATCGGAGCATATCTCACATTTTGTTGGGCACAATCGTTAAAAGCGCGAGACCCCGTTACCTTCAACATGATTTTCTGTTCAAGAGCAATGCAATACACTATTTTTGCGTTTCCAACCCTTGCGTTCGTCGGCTATGGGATCGGGTTCTGGACTCCCGCATTAATGCTCCGACTCCATGACACTAATCCAGCTGAAGTTGGCATGTATCTCGGATTGGGGGGCGCGGTAGGAGGGCTCCTTGGGGTTACCTTGGGCGGAAGACTTGCGGATTGGGCGAAGACTAGACATCCTGCTGGAAGGTTGGTGGTTGGTTACATATCTATATTGGGGACCGTGCCGTTAGTGTTGTGGATGATCTATACGAAAGATTTGAGGACCGCGTTTATATTGTGGTTTTTTTCTCATCTGTTCAGTGCGAGTTGGCCGAGCGTGGCCCCTGCTACTGTCACTGACTTGGTTTTGCCTCGAATGAGGGCGGCAGCGACTGCTTACTATGTCCTGATCGTTACAATGATAGGTCTGGCATTGGGTCCTTATTGTATGGGTCAGCTGTCAGATTTTTACGCGATTGGTGGAAAAACATCAGCGGAAGCTTTGCAGGCAGCGATAGCGAGTTCTTTGCTTATCTTTCTTGTTACGATAATTTTGCTTGCTTTGGCATGGCGGCACGTCCCCGAGGCAGAAGAAACCAGGCTGGAAAGAGCAAGAGCTTTAGGGGAAAAAATATAGGGTGCTCGCTGCTCATTTCTAGGTGAGGCTGCATAGAGCTGTTTACTATGACCTGTGGGTATATTGTTATGCAGTTTTCCTCATAATGTTGATCATATTATACGTTAGGTGTATACCTTCTTACTTTAAGTATCAGTTACGAGGTTAAGGGTGTTGATGGTATGAGCAAAAACGAAAATCTGACTGAGACAATTGAAAAAATGAGGGAGAAATACCGGATCGAGCGGGAAAAGCGACTTCGAAGCGATGGCAGTGATCAGTACATTGAGGTGGAAGGTAAATTCTCGCACTTTAACCAAGATCCTTATTCTAAAGAGGTTAAAAAAAGAGAAGTCCGAAAAGGAAAAACAGACGTGGTAATCGTTGGAGGTGGCTTTGGAGGGCTTCTGATGGCAGCTCGGCTTAGTTCGATTGGTTACACAGACACGACTGTTATAGAAGAAGGGGCAGATTTTGGAGGAACCTGGTACTGGAACAGATATCCGGGAGCTCAGTGTGACATCGAATCCTATGTATACATGCCGCTCCTGGAGGAACTAGGTTATATGCCAAGTGAGAAATATGCTCATGCAGATGAGATCTTCGAGCACAGTAAAGCTATTGGCGAGCATTATGGGCTTTACGAAAAAGCCTTGTTTCAAACCAAAATGACCGATGCAGAATGGGATGAGAACGGAGCTGCCTGGAATGTTGTAACTGATCGAGGAGATAAGGTCGAGGCAAAATTTCTGGTATTAGCGACGGGGAATCTTACTAAACCGAAATTACCCGGCATTCATGGCATCCAGAAATTTGAAGGACATATGTTTCATACAAGTCGCTGGGATTATGATTATACCGGTACGGATGGCAGCAAGGATTTGACTGGGTTAGGGAACAAGCGAGTGGCAATAATTGGAAGTGGTGCCACTGCTGTGCAGGTGATTCCTAATCTTGCAAATTGTGCCAAGCATGTTTATGTGTGCCAGAGAACCCCGTCAACCATAGATATCAGGGGCAATGCTCCTACAGACAAGAACTGGTTCGAAAACATGAAACCTGGCTGGCAAGAATCCAGGATAGAAAATTTCACTAATGTTACAAACGGTGTTCCGGAGGCAGAAGATCTGGTTGCTGACGCATGGACCGATTTAATGCACAAGATGATAGAGGCCCATCGTGAAAAGAAACGAGGTCCTTATCAGGGAATAGACCCTACGAAGTTGGCCCAATACCGAAAAATGGAAGAAATTAGAGCTCGGGTCGATCAAATTGTAGAAGATGATGCCGCTGCGGAAGCCTTAAAACCCTATTACGACATGTTTTGTAAACGGCCTTGTTTTCATGATGAATATCTTGGGGCATTTAATAATGACAACGTCTCTCTGCTAGACACTGACGGCAGAGGAGTTGATGCTATAACCGCGTCTGGAATAGTTGTAAGAGGCCAGGAATATCCGGTTGATTGTATTATTTTCGCTACGGGGTTTGAGGTCGGTTCATCTATGCAGCGACGAGTCGGGATCGATTTGGTGGGAACAAAAGGAATCAAGCTTAGTGAGAAATGGAGAGAAGGTCCGAGGACCTTGCACGGTATTCATACCAGAGGATTTCCGAACTGTTTTATTCTGGGGGGTGTTCAATCTACCATAGCGTTTAACGTGCCTCATCATCTGGACCAACAGGCAAGAACGATAGCAGATATCCTGAATCATGCCAGGAAAGAAAATTTTGTTAAAGTTGAGGTTTCCGAGAAGGCTGAAAAGGACTGGGTTGAAGATATTATAGGGAGTGGTCAAAAAGTATCTGCTCCTGGTCAGGATCCTTGTACGCCTGGGTATTATAATAATGAGGGACAACCTATGAAAAACGGGCGGTATCTCAGAGCATACGAGGGAGGACCAACGCGTTATTTCAGAAAACTAAGAGAGTGGCGAAGTTCGGATGATTACAAAGGAATTAGTTTTTCCTAGGAAAAACCTCTTTTTCTTGTTCTCTAGAGTATGACGGTTCTTTGTCCATTGATCTGAACTCTTTCATCGCAATGGAGTCTGACTGCGACAGAAAGCGCTGTCGCTTCAATGTCATGTCCCAGGTAAACCATCTGGTCGGCCGTTGTTTCATGGGTTATCGGTCGAACTTCCTGAACAATGATTGGGCCATCGTCTAGCTCCGGAGTAACATAGTGGGCGGTTGCCCCTATTACTTTTACTCCTCTTTCGTAAGCTTGATGGTATGGCTTGGCTCCTTTGAACCCCGGAAGGAAAGAATGGTGAATATTGATCACTTGTCCTTTTAGGCTGTCACAGAAATTCTGACTTAGGATCTGCATATACCTAGCTAGCACAAGCAAATCGATTTTTTTGTCATCGATTAGTTCGCGGAATTTTAATTCCTGTTCGGTCTTGCTGCTCGGAGTTACGGGAAAATAGAAGTACGGAATTTCATACGACTCTGCCAGGAACCGACAATCCTCATGATTGCTTAATATTCCAACGATTTCGGCTGGAAGGGCACCAGATTTCCACTTGCTTAACAGTGCACTGAGGCAGTGATCGTATCTGGAAACGGCGATTAAAACCCGAGGTTTTTCAGTTCGAAGTCGGAATCGATATGCCATCTGAAAATTAGCCGCAAGTTCCTTGAACCTCGCATCAAATTCTTCTGCCGTCGAAGTCATATGCCGGTCATCGAACACACACCGCATGTGAAAAGTTTTACTGACAGGATCGGAATAGTTTGAGATTTCTGTTACGAAGGCCCCGCTTTCGTACAAGAGCCCTGTAGTTCTTGCTACTACCCCCAATTGATCCGGGCAGGAGAAAGATAAGATATGGTCTTTAATATCGCCTTGATCTTCCATATTTTGATTTCTCGAGTTGCTTATTTGGTGGAGGCGGCGGGAATTGAACCCGCGTCCGTCAGTCCTCTGCCGTCAGCTCTACATGCTTAGAATGTCTATTTTTTAACTTTTTGCTAGCCCGACAATCAGGGATCAAAAAGCGAGCTTGCTTCATATCGAACTGACTCGACCACAAGCGGGGTCTAACAGTCGTCCCATGAGTCGTGCACCCGGTTTGAATACATGGGCACATTCGCCCCGGGTTAAGCTATCTTAAACTAGGTTTAAGCAGCTAGCGCGTAGTTATCGTCGTTGGCAACTATAAAAGTTACAGTGATTGATTAACGAGAGTCACTACCCTCTCGACATGCACTTCAGGTTTTGCAACCAGCGTCGAAGCCAGGTCGCCCCCAGTATTCAAGTATAAACAGGTTTTGATTTTAAAGAAATTAGGGAAATCAAAGTTAGACGATCTATCTTGTTTCTTTAAGCA
>PAPD01000038.1 GCA_002708765.1 Gammaproteobacteria bacterium
ATTCCCGAACCTATGAAGATATCGTAGGATTTTTCTGCCAACTCTAAATGAACTCTATCCAATGTATCCCTCACGACGCAGTACATCCTTAATTTTGGATACTGTTTTCTTGCTACTCCGCTCTTCCACAGGCACAACTATGTCACTCACTTGCTGGTATAAATATTCGCGCTCTCGCAATATTGTTTCTATCATTTTTTTTAAATTCTTACCTCTTAATAAAGGCCTTTTGTTATCATTTTTTGTTCGTTTTACTAATATTTCAGTATCTGCAATCAGATATATAACCAAACCTCTAGTCTCCAGCCACTTTCGGTTTTCCTTCCTTAAAACAGCCCCACCACCAGTTGAAAGGAGAACATTGTTCATGGAAGTAAGATCTTCCAAAACTTGCGTTTCTCTATCTCGAAACCCATCTTCGCCTTCAACATCAAATATCCACGAAATATTTGCTCCTGCCCTTCGTTCTATTTCCTCGTCGACATCAATGAATTTCAACCCAAGCTCTTTAGATAAGATTCTACCTACCGTAGTTTTTCCGACTCCCATCGGTCCCACGACAAAAACATTATTACTATTCAGTTTAGTTGTGAACATAACCCTTTAAAGAAAATTTCTTTTAAATAAAGACTAATTAAGGAAAAAAAGCTGAGCGAATCATTTCCGTTTATTATGACCAAAGTCAATATGGCACTCGAGACCTATTTCCACTAGCATTTTAATTCAACATATAATAAAGGTAATCCATAAATCTTTCGCATCTAATGAATATTGCTCAGAAAATCATATTTTGGGGACTCGGTGCCACTGCAAGCCTAGCTCTTATGTTGCTTTCGGGGGTATTTCTCTATCTAAACCCAAAAATTCCATCGGTAGAAAAGTTCTCTGAAGTAAAGTTGAAAGCACCTCTAAGAATCTACTCACAGGATAATATGTTAATCCAAGAATTTGGTGAAAGATTGACGCCTATCGATTACGAAGACATTTCACCTTTATTCATCAAGGCACTGCTTGACACTGAGGACAAAAGATTTTTCGAACATAGAGGAATTGACCTGGTAACTTTATTTAATGCGAGTTGGCAACTAGTGAGAAATCGAGGGGTCATAAGATCCGGAGCCTCTACTATAACGATGCAACTCGTAAAAAATATCTCTGGAGAAACAGAGATAAAATTCTTAAGGAAATTCAAAGAGATGCTTCTTGCTCTAAAAATAGAAAGAGAGCTTTCAAAAGAAGAAATTCTCCAACTCTATTTGAATATCATACCTTTTGGGAAACATTCTTATGGGATTCAGGCGGCAGCAAACACCTATTACGGTAAAGATTTGAGCGAGCTTGACCTGGCTCAAATGGCAATGCTTGCCGGAATACCACAAGCCCCTGAAGCGGGCAACCCGATAAATGGACCTAAGAGAGCCTTAACTAGAAGAAACCTGGTCTTGCAAAGAATGTTCGAGCAAAAATCAATTACGCGCACAATGTTCGAAGAAGCCAAAGGAAAACCTATAACCGCAAAAGTATTTAACCGAAACTCTGAGCTTAAAGCGCCATACGTAGCTGAAATGGTGAGAAAAAAATTACATAGACAATATGGCAGCAATGCTTATACAGGCGGACTAATAGCCAAGACCACAATTATCAGCAAAATGCAGATCGCCGCTCAGAACGCCGTGAAAAAGAAACTACTGGAATACGATCGACGCCATGGCTATCGCGGTCCCAGTTACAAAGCAATTCAGGGAACTGATCAATATCTAGCTCTGCCCGACGCTGGGTATCCAGAAAACTGGATAGAGACACTAAATAAATTGAAACCCATAGGCGGACAACTTCCAGGGATAGTAACTAGGCTTGATACAAAGTCAGTAATGATCCTGAACAAGGATTTGCAAGAATTAAAAATAGATTGGGAAGGGCTTAATTGGGCTAGGCTCTTTATAACTGCCGACAAACGGGGACCGAAACCAAAATCGGCGGAAGAGTTACTAGACGTAGGAGACGTTATTAGATATGAAAAGCAAAGTAACGGCAGCTATAAACTAGGACAAATTCCAACCATACAGGGTGCTTTTGTAGCAATTAATCCTTTCGATGGCGCTATAAAAGCCCTTGTTGGCGGGTTTGATTTCGCGCATCAGCAATTCAATCATGTAACCCAAGCAAAAAGACAACCAGGCTCTAATTTCAAACCATTCTATTATGCCGGAGCAATGGAGAATGGATTAACGGCTGCTTCAATATTTAATGATGCTCCCTTAGTGCTACCAGGAGGAGAATTGGAAGAAACCTATAGACCCAAAAACTCGGGAGATATTTTTCAAGGAAATATCAGGTTGCGTGAAGCACTCTACAGATCAATCAACCTTGTCTCTATCAGAGTAATTTTAGAGCTAGGTCCGGAGAATGCCATCAAATATGTATCCAAGTTTGGATTCGATACTTCTGATTTTCCAAAAAACCTTCAGCTCGCGTTTGGAGGAGGAACGATAGCACTTAGTCCTCTTGATATAGTTACCGGATATGCTGCATTTGCTAATGGAGGATTTAAGATCGAACCCTACTTCCTAGAGGGATATACCTCAATCAATGAAGATTTTTTCTTTGCCTCAAATTCAGCAAAAGTGTGCCAAACAGATTGTCAGGATATCAAAATCGCTCCGAGAATCGTCGAACCAAGAGTAGCTTTTATCATGAACTCTATTTTAGCGGATGCGGTAAAAAAAGGCACCGGGAAGAAAGCGATGAGGATTCTAAAGCGAAACGATTTACACGGCAAGACAGGCACTACAAATGATGCGGATATATGGTTTTCTGGATACACTCCTGATCTCGTAGGCACCGCCTGGGCAGGATTCGACGATAATAGTCCCATTGGAAATAATGAGTGGGGATCAACAGTGCCAATAGAAACCTGGATAGAATTCATGAAAGCTTCTGATTATAGAGATCTCAAATCAAGAAACTCTTTAAAGCCCAACGGCATAGTATCGGTAAAGATAGATCCCGAGACTGGCCTAAGAACAAGTCCTTCTGATCCTGACGGCATCTTCGAGTTATTCAGAGAAGAAAAAATACCAAAGATGAACCCCAGAGATAAAAAGACAGAAAAGCAACAAGACGCCAGGCAAACGCTTTTTTAGCAAACCTCTTTTTCTTAATTCTACTACTTGTCTCTTTTAAAACGCTTGTTAAAACGATCGATCCTGCCGGCAGAATCTATTACTTTTTGCTTGCCAGTATAGAAAGGGTGACAGTTAGAGCAAACCTCTATGTTAATATCTTCGCATAGAGTCGATTTAGTGGACACCACGTTACCGCAACTACATGTTGCCGTTATATCGTCATACTTTGGATGAATGTCCAACTTCATCTAGAAAATCGCTCTTAAAAAAGGATCGAAATGATAACAGACCCTCACGTAATAACAAGTTTGTAAGATAGAATCGACCAATTATTATCTTTAAAGGCGTAAATGTTAGTCTCTATAGCTGTGCCAAAACCGATCAGAAAAGGATTTATCTACAGTGCATCCGCAGGCCAGTCCATTTCTGTAGGTTCAAGAGTTCGAGTTCCTTTCGCGAATCAATCCTTGATAGGAGTAGTAATAGATAAAGGAATTAAGCCAAGAGAAGAAATCGTAAAAATCCGAGAAGTCATTGAAGTCCTGGATGCAGAAGGCAACTTACCACCAGAAATAGTCAGCTTATGTAAATGGGCAGCAGAATACTATCACCACCCCGTCGGCGAAGTTTTTATGAACGCTCTGCCCAGGCTACTCAGAACAAGAAACGCCGGGGATACTATATTTCGGGAAAAAAAACTAGCTGCTACTAGTCTCGGGCTTTCTATTGATCCGGGCATATTTCAAAAATCTCCAAAGAAAATAAAGCTGTTAATGCTAATCAGATCCGGTAAGCAAACAAAAAAGGAACTTGATGTTAACGAAATAAAACCTCACTTAATTTCCTCTTTCATCAAGTCAGGCTGGGCTTTATGGGAAAAAAGCCAACGAAAACTACCCGAAGAGAAAAACAACCCAATAGTGAGTTATCAGGGTATCAGCTTAAATGAAGACCAGGAAAAAGTTCTGCTAGAGCTGAAAAATACCAAGTCTAAAAGACCATTTCTTCTCCATGGAATAACTGGTAGCGGTAAGACCGAAATTTATCTTAGAACGATAGAAAAATCTCTTTTGCAAGGGAAACAAGCTTTAGTATTGGTTCCGGAGATTGGATTAACTCCGCAACTAGTTTCAAGATTTGAAGAACGATTCTCTTTGCCGGTTAGTGTTATCAATTCTACACTGACCGATAAAGAAAGAGCGACCGCTTGGCTAAATTCGAAAACAGGTATTGCCAAAATAATTCTAGGCACCAGATCTGCGATTTTTACTCCTTTTAAAGATCTGGGAATCATAGTAGTAGATGAAGAACATGATTTGTCCTACAAACAACAAGACGGATTTAGATACTCGGCTAGAGATATAGCTATATATCGAGCACATGTGGCGAGAATTCCAATTATTCTCGGATCAGCAACTCCCTCTTTAGAGAGCTTTTACAACTCTGAAACAGGCAGATATAAAAAGCTTTTTCTAGGAGCTAGGCCGCCTGGAAGGCAACCCGAAACCTATAGCTTTATCGATACCTCTAAGCTACTTCTAAATGAAGGCCTAACCAAAATAGCAGAAAATTCGATAAGGAAGACAATCGAATCAGGTGAGCAGGCACTGCTTTTTATCAATCAGAGGGGATTTTGCCCAATTATCATGTGCGGTGACTGCAAATGGGTAGCTCACTGCGAAAAATGTAACGCTAAGTTAACCTACCACAAAATAGCCAATATAATAAGCTGTCATCATTGCGGTGAAATAAAAAACGCTCCTCGTCAATGTAATAGCTGTAAAGGCTCAAAACTCTTGAAACTAGGTATAGGAACTCAACGCCTTGAAGAATCAGCCAAAACACTCTTTCCAGACACAGAAGTCGTAAGAATAGATAGCGACGCTTTAAAGAAAAAGAATTCTATGAAAACAGCGCTGGAAAGAATACAGGAAAACAAACCAAGAATCTTGATTGGAACTCAGATACTAGCCAAAGGACATGATTTTCCGAACATCACTTTAGTTGTAATAGTAAATTCTGATATCGGTTTTTATTCCTCTGATTACCGCGCGTTAGAAAGAATAGGCCAAATAATACTGCAAGTAGGTGGCCGGGCTGGAAGAGGAAAGAAGCCCGGACGAGTTCTTATTCAGACTGAGTTTGGTTCGCAAGAAATACTAAAAAAACTGACAACTAACGGTTACAGCGATTTTGCAAAACATTTACTTAAAGAAAGAAATGAAGCAAGTTTACCCCCTTATCGGTATGAAGCGGCAATTCATTCGGAATGCGAAGACCTGCAAGTCGCGAAGGATTTTCTTGCCGACATAGTGAAAGTCATCCCAACATCTAAAGAGGTATCACTTCTAGGGCCAATTCCTGGAATCATAGAAAAGAAAAATTCCAGATACAGGCAAATCCTTATAGTGACTTCCCAAAATCGAAAAAATGTACATGGAAAACTCCGGGAAATCGAAACACTTCTAGAAAAAACAAAAACACCCAAGAATTTAAAATGGTTTATGGATATTGATCCGATAAACATGATGTAACGAACATGGCCCTTATTAACCCCGACTCTTATTTTTTTACTAGCATATAGAAACAAAAGATGAAGCAAAGAAAAATCTCTGGGCAAGAAAATACTGCCAAAATTCAGTCTTTTTTAATCGGTTTTTTCTCGGGATCCATCTTTTCATTTTTAGTCGGATTTTGGATTAGTTCATTACACCAGGGACCCGAACTAAAATCTGAAAAACAGGAAAAAATCAGCAACCAAGCGGATAATAGTGGAAATTACGAAGATTTTTGGGAGATGTTCCCAGAAACCGAGGTATCTGTTGATAATTACCCGGGGACACCCAGTAAGAGCGCTAGCAATCCAATGCAATGGGTGATTCAAGCAGGTTCTTTTTCCAAATCGGATGAAGCAGACAAACGAAGAGCCAGACTAATTCTTCTGGGACTAGGGGCAAAAATACAGAAAGTAGTTATTCGAGATGAAGAGAAATACCGAGTACTATCAGGTCCCTTTAATTCTAGAAACGAACTCGAAAAAACAAGAGAGGTGCTCCGGAGAGAAGGAATCGGTATTATGGTTAGTCAGGTTCCATCTGAGTAGAGCAAGCCGGCAATGGGAATAAATACATCTTACTTCAAATAAGGAAAATGGAGAAAATGGATCAGTTTGAGGGCACTACTATAGTCTCTATAAGAGGGAAATCGAGCGTTGTCATAGGAGGAGATGGTCAAGTCACAATGGGAGATACCATCATGAAAGGTAATGCGAAGAAAGTTAGAAGGTTGTACAAAGATCTTGTCTTGGCTGGCTTTGCAGGTGGTACCGCCGACGGCTTTACTCTTGTCGAAAGATTTGAAGAAAAACTGCAAAAACACCAAGGCAACCTAACTCTGTCTGCTGTCGAGTTAGCAAAAGACTGGCGAACAGATAGAGCACTTCGAAGACTGGAAGCTCTTCTCCTCGTCGCGGATAAAGACAAATCTCTATTAGTTACTGGAAACGGGGACGTAGTAGAACCAAGTGACGGCATTATGGCGATAGGTTCAGGAGGACAATATGCCAAAGCGGCGGCCATTGCACTTCAGTCAAATACCGAGCTGTCTGAAACTGAAATCGTTAATAAAAGTCTCTGCATTGCAGCGGACATTTGCATTTACACAAATCGAGAATTAACTATTGAAGAAATAAAATTTTAGGTGCTGTATGTCAAACATGACTCCCAGAGAAATAGTTCATTACCTTGATAAACACGTTATAGGTCAGGACCAAGCAAAAAGAGCAGTAGCCATCGCTCTGAGAAATCGCTGGCGCAGAATGCAGCTCGAAGAAGAATTACGTACCGAGATTTCACCAAAAAACATACTTTTGATTGGCCCCACTGGAGTAGGGAAAACAGAAATAGCTAGACGACTGGCCAAACTGGTGGGAGCTCCTTTTATTAAAGTAGAAGCCACCAAATTTACTGAGGTCGGTTACGTTGGAAGAGATGTTGAATCCATAATAAGAGATCTTGTCGAAGCCTCTATCAAAATGTTGAGAGAGAAAAAGTTACAGACGCATGAATCCAGAGCTCTCGATCTGGCTGAAGAGCGAATATTAACCTCTTTAGTTACTCCATCCAGAGCCAATCCAGAAAGAGACAACTCTGCTGCAGCACAGGTTATGAGAAAAAAATTAAGGGAAGGCGAATTAAATGACAAAGAGATCGAGATAGAACTCGAATCACCTTCACTAGGGGTCGAAATAATGGCTCCTCCCGGAATGGAAGAAATGACCAATCAACTTCAAAGCTTGTTTTCTAGTATCAACCCAAGTCAAAGGAAATCCAAGAAATTGAAGGTTAAAGAAGCCCTAAAAATAATTATGGATGAAGAAGCCAGAAAATTAATTAACGAAGATGACCTTCGCAGTGAAGCATTAGAGGCAGTCGAACAGACCGGAATCGTCTTTATCGATGAATTAGACAAAATAGCAAAAAATGCTGCGCAAAATGGTGGCGAAGTATCCAGAGAAGGGGGCCAGCGTGATCTTCTTCCTCTGATAGAGGGGAGTAACATTTCAACAAAATATGGGATGATAAAAACTGATCACATTCTGTTTATTGGATCGGGAGCTTTTCATCTATCGAAACCTTCTGACCTAATCCCCGAATTGCAAGGGAGATTACCGATAAGAGTGGAATTAAATGCTCTTACAACAAATGATTTCGCCAAAATACTAATTGAGCCAAAGGCATCCCTAGTCGAACAATATCAGGCATTAATGAAAACAGAAGGAACAAACCTAAATTTTACTGATGAAGCGATTCAACAACTTGCTAAATTAGCATGGGAGGTAAACGAAAAAACTGAAAACATAGGGGCCAGACGTCTTCATACTATAATGGAAAAAATGCTTGAAGAAATTTCTTTTGAAAGCGCAGATTCATCAATAGAATCCATGAATACAATAGTTATTGACGAAGATTATGTTAACAAACACCTGTCCGAATTAACCGCGGACGCTGATCTAGCTAAATTCATTTTATAGATGACACTTCCAGAAAAGTTAAATATCCACAAAAGGTCTTCAGAACTAGAACTCGTCTATCCAAACAATTACTCGGTACGACTAAGCGCGGAATACTTGCGGGTGTTTTCTCCCTCAGCTGAAGTCCAAGGGCACGCGCAAGGCAAAGACATACTTCAATACGGGAAAAGGAATGTGCAGTTTCTAGATATCGAACCCCAAGGTAACTATGCCATCAAGATAAACTTCTCGGACGGGCACGATACCGGAATTTATTCATGGGACTATCTGTATGAATTAGCTACAGAATACGAAAAGAACTGGGCTAATTATCTAGAAAGGCTTTCCAGGGAAAAAAAATCACGAACCCCCCTTTTTATTGACGCTGTGACAGATTAGCCTAAGAAATCCGCGACAAATGCTATAATTAGATCCCTTATTCTGATTGGCGAAAATGAAAGAGAAAAACGAGTTCACCCATTTTGGTTTTCAAAATGTGGAGGTTAAAGAAAAGGCTGCCAAGGTATCAGCAGTATTTGACTCCGTAACTAATGGCTACGATCTCATGAACGACTTGATGTCTCTTGGAACTCACCGTTTACTAAAAGAGATCGCAATAAACCATACAAAGCTAAGACCTGGGCAGGCTGTCCTAGACTTGGCTGGAGGAACAGGAGATATGGCATTGCTTCTTACTGATATCGTTGGCACTGAAGGTCTGGTATGTATGTGCGACATCAACAAAAGGATGTTAAGGAAAGGTCGCGAAAGACTTGAAGACAGGGGGATTTTATCAAACACAGAGTATATTCAAGGTGATGGAGAAATTCTCCCGTTTAAAGACAACTTTTTTGACGCTGTCACTATATCGTTCGGCATAAGAAATTTTACAGAAAAAGATACTGCTTTAGCGTCTGTTATAAAAACTCTAAAGCCTAATGGGCGATTGGTTGTCCTCGAATTCGCAAAGCCAAGTAATCCGCTAATAAAAAAAATCTATAGATCATTTTCGAGTCTATGGCCGATTATCGGAAAAAATCTGATGGGAGACGAATCCAGCTACGAATATTTAAGAGAGTCTATTGAGATGCACCCCGATCAAGAAACCTTCCTCGAAATGTTAGTGTCAACCGGTTTTGAACAGGCAAGTTACGTAAATCTGCTAGGTGGAATCGTGGCAATCCATACAGGTAACAAACCGGGATAAACAGAATGATATTTTTCAGAGCCATTCGAATTATTACGATTGGGATAAAGCGAAGGGTTGATCGCCACCTTATAGGAAAGATTCCAATTTTCTGGATGGTATTTCTTTCTCCGCTCAAGCTAATCGTTCGAAAAGAAAATTTATCAATTTCTACGAGGAAAGCTATCGAAGAGTTGGGGCCTATCTTTATTAAGCTTGGTCAGATTCTTTCTACGAGGAAAGATTTATTTACGGAAGAAATGCTAACCGAATTAGAGAAACTTCAAGATGATGTCCCTCCTTTCAAAACAAAGATCGCCAAAGATATTATCGAAAATGAACTGGGATCACCTATAAAAACCCTATTTTCTTCTTTCGAGTCCACTCCCTTGGCCTCGGCTTCAGTTGCCCAAATACATAGGGCAGAGCTTATCAAAGAGGATGGATCTATAAGAACCGTGGCCGTTAAAGTAATCAGGCCGAACATAGAGGTCATTATTCGAAAAGATATCAGATTGATGAAATGGCTTGCTAGATTAATCGAAAAGATTTCTCCTGATACTAAACGCTTGCACCTGAGGCAGATCATTGAAGACTATGAGAACAACATCCTAGATGAACTTGATCTTACTATCGAAGCAAACAATACCATCAAGCTAAAGCAGAACTGGGAACTTTCTGGAAAACTTTACGTGCCAGAGATAGAAGAGCGGTTGCTGTCTCGAGATGTAATGGTAATGGAGTACATAAACGGCCTGCCAGTGACTAGCATAGAAAATTTCAAAACACATGGAGTAGATCTAAGAAAGCTCGCTCATCTTGGTGTTGAGATTTTCTTTACACAGGTTTTTGATCACAATTTTTTTCATGCCGACATGCACCCGGGGAACGTCTTCGTTGACATTTCCAACCCCGAAAACCCTACATATATAGCGCTGGACTGTGCCGTTATAGGATCGCTAACCGAAAAGGACCAGTTGTATCTGGCGAAAAATATTTACGCTTTTTTCCAGCGTGACTACGAGGAAGTCGCTAGGCTTCATCATGAAAGCGGGTGGATTCCAAAAAAGACCAACATTCGGGAGTTCGCTAATGTCATCCGAAGTGTAATGGATCCTTATTTTAAAAAACCGATCAGCGAGATTTCACTGAGTGCCATACTGCTTAAACTTTTTAACATGGCAAAAAAATATGAAGTAGACATCCAGCCTCAACTCGTATTACTGCAGAAAAATCTTGTCAATATCGAAGGGATGGGAAGACAGATATATCCAGAGCTAAATCTCTGGGAAAGTGCAGCTCCTTTCATCGAAAACTGGGTTAAAAAACGAATAGGAATAAAGGGGGTGGCTAGGAGAGTCCAAAGAAAAATTCCAGTTTGGCTAGAGATTTTCCCCGAATTACCTGAATTGCTATTTACAGCACAACAAGAGCTCCGGGAAATCAAAGAACAGCATCACAAACAAACCGAATTGATTGAGCAAATCCAATCGGGACTTAGAAGAAACCAGAGATCCCGGACATTCCAAGTCTTGGCTTTTGGGTGTCTAGTCATTTTTGGTGCCTTATATTGGATGTACATTCCGCATTAAAGTGATATTCTTTTTTCACTTTCAAAGATCCGCAACCAATGAAATTAAAAGATAAGAAATGGCTGCAGGAAATAAGATTTAATGAAGAGGGCCTTATCCCTGCTATTGCTCAGGACCATCAGAGCGGAAGAGTATTAATGCTCGCGTGGATGAACAGAAATTCGCTCCAGACAACAATTGATACTAAAAAATTAACTTACTGGTCAAGATCTCGGCAAAAAATCTGGGTTAAGGGTGAAGAATCAGGGAATGAACAGAATTTAGTTTCTATGCAACTTGATTGCGACGGAGATGTTCTTCTTATCAAAGTAAAACAGAAGGGGAATATCGCTTGTCATACTGGAAGAAATTCATGTTTTTATAGAGAACTCGGTGAAAATGGTTGGGAAACAGCCGAGCCAGTGATAAAAAACCCTGAGGAAATATATACAAATGGATAATATTATCTCCAAATTAAACAAAACTCTTATGGAAAGAAAGAACACCAACCCATCAGAATCTTATGTAGCTCAAATGCATCATCTAGGACTTAATAAAATCCTGGAGAAACTTTCTGAAGAGACAACCGAAGTGATTCTGGCTGCAAAAGATGAAAAAACCCGAAGTAGTTCTGATGAAGTTATAAAGGAAGTCGCTGATGTTTGGTTTCACACGATTATTCTGCTGCATCACCTTGATAAATCGACTGACTTAGTGCTCGAGGAATTACAAAAAAGATATGGAGTTTCAGGACTTCAGGAAAAAGCTTCGAGAAAGAGTTAGTATAAATCTTTGGAAAGGAGGAAGTTATGTCATTCGGAATTACTGAACTTATTATAGTCCTTGTAATAGTATTTTTGCTGTTTGGAACATCAAAACTAAGAAGCTTTGGCAGTGATCTCGGTTCGGCGTTAAAAGGATTCAAGAATGCGATGTCAGACAATAACGATCAGGAAAAATCGGAAATGACTAGCGAAGCAGAAAATAAAGAGCAAGATGAACCCAGTAAAAATATAAGCTAACGACTGCTTTCTAAATTCATGTTTGAAATAGGTTTTCCTGAACTTATCGTAATCGCCATCGTAACTTTAGTGGTGGTAGGACCTGAGAAAATACCTCAGGTAGTAAAGACTGTGTCATTCTGGGTTAGACGTATCAGCCTCTCCTTTGAAAATATTAAAGAAGAAATAGAGCGTGAAATTAATGCGGATGAGATTAGAGCCCAGATTCATAATGACAGCATTATGAAATCTCTCAATGAAACGCAGGACAAACTACAAGAGGCAGCAAAAGACTTATCCAGGGGAGTGTACGAATCGACCACCGAACAGGGAAAAAATTCCGACGAATCTCAGGGAAAAAAGATCTCGAATGGCAAACCCGATGCATGACGATGATGTGGTTAAGGAACAACCGCTAATAGAGCACCTTGTTGAGCTACGAACCAGACTCCTAAAAATAATTAGCATTCTCCTGATTGTATTCATTCCCTTACTTTTTTTGGCGAACGACATCTACGCGATCATTTCCGAACCGCTTAGAGATCTAATGCCACCTGATTCCAGGATGATCGCGACAGAAGTAGCCTCTCCATTTTTGACCCCATTCAAATTGGCTTTGGTAACATCGTTTTTTATCACTATGCCATTTGTCCTCCACCAAATCTGGAGTTTTATTGCACCAGGATTATACTCATTTGAAAAAAAAATCATGGCGCCTATCTTCATTACCAGCGTTGCTTTATTTTATTTGGGAATGGCGTTCGCTTACTTTGTGGTTTTTCCTCTAGTATTCAATTTTTTCGCGTCGGTTACTCCGGAAGGTGTAAGCATGATGACCGATATAAATCGATATCTTGATTTTGTGTTGAAGCTTTTTTTTGCCTTCGGACTCGCATTTGAAATTCCTGTCGCCACAATAATCCTGATCTGGTCGGGAGCAATAAGCATAGAATCTCTCAAGAAGAAAAGGCCCTACGTAATAGTTAGCTGTTTTATTTTCGGGATGCTCCTAACACCACCGGATGTTATTTCGCAAGCTTTATTAGCTTTGCCAATGTGGTTCCTCTTCGAGGTTGGCATAATTTTTTGTCAGATCTTCAAATTCAGAAAAGATGAACCCAAGGCCGAATAACTTTATAGAATAAAAGTTGTGGGCCCGGAATTCGTTAGGGTCACTTCCATATCGGAGCCAAATTGCCCGTACTGCAATTCAACATCCAAGGTTTCTTTCGCAACTTTGATTAAACTCTTATACAGTGTTCTTGCTTCGGAAAAGGATAATGCTTCTGAGAACGACGGCCTCAGGCCTTTTCGGGTATTGGCTGCCAGAGTAAATTGAGACACAACTAAAAGACCTCCAGATACATCTAGAAGTGATTTGTTCATGAGGTGATCGGCATCATCAAATATTCGGTAGTTAATAACTTTGTTCAGGAATGGTTCTAGCTTAGTTTCATCATCCCCTTTCTCAAACCCAACGAACAAGAGAAGTCCTGGTCCGATAGTTCCAATTATTTCTCCCGACACCTCGACCTGAGCGGAAGTTACCCTCTGAAGTAAACCTCTCATAAATGCTCCCACTTTGCAGCCCAGTTCAGAAAACCTAGATTCTCGCAAGGACCCAGACACCATCCTAATATTTCGACAGCCAAACCGCGCATGATACAGACAGAAAAGGTTTTATCAGGTACTCGCACGAAGAGCGCGTTTTCTTTCATCTTCCGTTAAAATTTTTTTTCTTAGTCTTAGGTGATTTGGAGTAACCTCGACCAGTTCATCATCCTCTATAAATTCTAGGGCCGATTCTACAGTCAGTCTTATGGGTTCCGATAACGATATATTTTCATCTGTGCCTGCGGCTCTTACATTAGTCAGTTGCTTTGCTTTCATAGGGTTAACCGGAAGGTCATTCTCTCTGGAATGCAACCCGACTATCATGCCTTCATAAATTTCTTCATTAGAAGAAATCAATAGTCTTCCTCTAGCCTGAAGATTATTAAGCGCAAAGCTCGAACTCTTTCCGTTGGCCATCGATACCAAAGCGCCCTTGCCTCGACCAAAAAATTCCTGGGAAGAAGCAGACCCGTAGTGCGAGAAAACGCGATGCATAATTCCTGTGCCCGAAGTCATAGTCAGAAATTGCGAACGAAAACCTATTAGACTGCGTGTGGCAATTATAAACTCCAGCCTAACCCGAGCCTCCCCTTCCGACCGCATATCTCTAAATGTCGCTTTTCTTCGTCCCATTTCTTCCATTATTTTCCCTTGATGCAATTCTTCGATATCAATCAATAGATGCTCAACAGGTTCTTCGTCACCATTTTCCGTCTTAAGGATAAGAACTTCTGGCCTGCCAATAGCTATCTCATACCCCTCACGACGCATCGTCTCTATCAGGACAGACAGATGCAATTCACCGCGGCCCGAGACCCTGAAACTCTCAGAATGAGCTGTTTCTTCTACCCTTAAAGCGACGTTGTGTTTTGCCTCTTGAAATAATCTCTCTTTAAGTTGTCGGCTCGTAATATAAAGGCCATCTCGACCCGCAAATGGCGAGGTATTGACCTGAAACATCATGGAAATTGTTGGTTCATCTACTTTGAGAGCAGGAAGCGCCTCAGGCCTATCCATAGAACAAATCGTATCGGATATTTTGATCTCGTCTATACCACTTACACAGACAATATCCCCCGCACTTGCAGATTTTACCGGAGATTTTTCTGATCCCGAAAACCCCATCACCTGAAGAATTTTTCCACGACGCTGCATCCCTTCCTTTGAAACAGAATAGATTTGCTCGCCAGCAACTATAGTTCCTCGCTTTATTCTTCCGAGCCCTAATACTCCGACGTACTGGTCATAATCAAGCGAACTTACCTGCATCTGAAAGGAACCACTCGCCGAAACTTCGGGTGGCGGCACCTGGTCAACAATAACCTCTAGGAGATAACTCAAGTCGTCTGACAACAACTCAGGTGCCGGCCCCGCTCTGCCCTCTATCCCGGACCCATAAACAACCGGGAAATCCAGCTGGTCTTCGTTTGCTCCCAGTTGATCGAATAAATCAAAAACTTCATCCAGTACCCAGTCAGGTCTGGCCGCCGGTCTATCGGTTTTATTAATCATTACAATAGGTCTAAGGCCATTTTCAAAAGCCTTACTTGTAACGTATCTCGTCTGGGGCATGGGACCTTCAACAGCATCGACCAACAACAGCACCGAGTCGACCATCGATAAAATCCGTTCTACTTCACCCCCAAAATCAGAGTGTCCCGGGGTATCCACTATGTTTATTCGGTAACCTTCCCAACTCAAAGCCGCGTTTTTTGAAAGAATGGTAATTCCGCGCTCCCGTTCAAGGTCACCAGAATCCATAACTCTTTCTACTTTCTCGTCTCCTCTCAGCAAAAACCCGGTTTGAGCCAATAACTTATCGATCAGAGTAGTTTTGCCATGATCTACGTGAGCAACGATTGCTATATTTCGTATTAAAGAAGATTTCATAATTTAAAAAAGCTCATATTCTCTTTAAAAGTTTATTCCGTCTGAATAGTTATCCATTTCCACCGAGTCATAATATCCAAATCAGCTTCGGTTCCCTCTCGGCCAAAACCACTCATGCCGTTACCTCCAAAAGGCACATGCGGTTCATCCTGAATAGACATCGCGTTAATGTGCACCATGCCAGCCCCTGACGATTTTGCTATTCTTAAGGCCGAGGTAATGTCAGATGTGAATATTGAACAGCTCAAACCATATTCCGTGTCATTTGCTAGAGTGATAGCTTCATCAAGATCATTAACTCTATAAATTGATGTAACTGGACCGAATGTCTCTTCTCTGTAGACAGTCATTCCCTCTTCAACACCAGACAAAATAGTCGGTGGGCAGCATTGGTCAATCCAGGCAATGTCGCCATGCAATACCTTGGCGCCCTTAGAAACCGCATCTTCGATGTGCGACCGAACTCTTCCAGCCTGCCTATCGCTAATAATTGGCCCAATAGCAGTTTCCGGATCTGAAAGGTCACCGACTTTTATGTCCTTAGCTATCTCGGTAAATGCGGGTATGAATTTTTTAGCTATTTCTTTTTGCAGAATTATCCGGCTGGATGCCATACAAGCCTGCCCTTGAAAAAAGAAAATTCCTAGAGTAGCCGCCTCAAGTGCTTTATCAAGATCAGCGTCATCTAGAACAATCAAAGGGTTCTTGCCGCCTAACTCAAGAGTAACAGGCTTTAAATCTTTTGCGGCAATGCTAGCCACGTGCTTCCCGATTCTCGGAGAACCACAAAAATTTATTGCCGCTACGTCTGGATGAGAAGTTAGCGAATCCCCTATCTCAAAGGGATCTCCGGTAACAAAATTGAAGACACCCGAGGGAAGACCAGCCTCCTCAAGAGTTTGAGAAAACTTGGCAGTAATCTGCGGTGCAAATTCGGAAGGCAACAAAACAGATGTGTTTCCTGTCGCCACAACCATCGCAATTTGCTTCACGTTTTTTAGCAAAGGAACGTTAAAAGGGGTAATGCAGGCAATAACCCCGACGGGCTCCCTTATAGACATACCGAAAGCTCCTGGTCTATCAAGGGGCATGGTTTGTCCGGTGAGGCGTCGAGGAACCCCTGCAGCAGCCCGAAAAGCATTAATACAGTACTCAACCTCGAAAGAGGCTTTCATGATCGGTGATCCTACTTCATCAATAAGGAGTTGCAAGTACTCGTCTCTGTCTCTCTCGACCAAAGCGGCAGCATCGCACAAGGTTTTCTCTCTATCCTTTGCTTGCGAATTCTTGTAGCTCCGATATGCCATGTTTGCTGCCTCTACAGCCAGATCAATATCTTTTGATGTTCCCTTAGCGACATGAGCAATCACTTTCTGATTAGAAGGATTGATATCATCAAAATAACTTTTTCCAGTAGGTTCTACGAATTTTCCTCCAATCCATAAATCTGTTCTTTCCATTATCAATCTTCCTTTTTAAACAATTAAACTATCTATTTAGTGAATTCAGACTTTTTCCATATTCCGCGATCCAGCATCAATTTAACCTGTTTTTTAATTACTTCGGTTTCATACTCCTCATGCTTCATAGGCTCTCGATCAAGGTACAAATTTTTGGGATATATCGGTTCCTTATAAAGCATCTGATACATTTCGGTTCTCAAATCTTTCATCCAGTTAGTCCAGAGAGATTTTTCTCTGTGATGCCTAAGAGCTTCAATATTGACCGGACCACAAACGCTGGTCGAAACACCACCATATTTTTGTTTACCGACAATCTGCCCTCTGTAATCCACGATCATCGACTGACCGCCAAAAGTATCCACTGGCGTTTCATCATCTTGCGTCAAAAAATATGTCCCCATATTGGGAGCCATCACATAAAGGTTGTTATCCAGCGCTCGAGCTCGCGTTGAAATCTCGAAGTAATCATTGGATGCGGCGGGGTGAGGAATCGAGGCTCTATATATCAATTCTGCACCGTTCATGGCAAGAGCTCGGGCATTCTCCGGATAAGAACCCTCGTTGGCCATCATAATTCCCATCCTACCTATCTCGGTATCAACAACAGGCCAGAAAGCGTCCAGATTATTACCGTAACGTTCTATCCACCAATCGTAAATATCATGCGGACAGACTGAGTGCTCCACCGGATACAGAGGCGCTACTTTGTAGTGCTTGAGAATAACTTCCCCCTCAGGACTTAAAATGAACCCCACGTTAAAAAACCGATCAGGGATTTCTTCGTGCCGCGCTTTTGCCTGGGCCATAACAAAAACCTTGTGTGGTTTCGCTATTTTTTCTGCAATCATCTCGACCTCAGGACCGGGAATATCTATAGCGCACTCTCGAGAAAAAGTTACGTGATCAGCATCCATAACCTCGTCATTAAATCCCTGCAAGGCTCCCTCCGGAAGGGCGATCAACTTAACCGGTAAATCTAGAGAAGATAACCAAAGCGCCGCGTCTGCCATAGAAGCAAGGTGATCGATATTCTTTTCAATTTCTCGGCGATGACGGACACCCCATACTGTTGGTACTAAGCCCACCGCATTATATGGTTCAATCATGGAAATACCTCATTTTAAATAGTTACCAAGGAAGTGCTAAACTTCGCAATTCTACTTGAGCTAACCTGGATAACAATCAAATCTCCTCGAAAACTTCTTATGAACGATGAAAACCAGTCAGTCCGCGAAATAATAAACCAAAGGAAAATGAGCTTTTTTCAGATCCAGACCGTTTTTATCTGCACGGTAATTAATATGCTGGATGGGTTTGACGTATTGGTCATGTCTTTCGCGGCATCTTCCGTGGCATCAGAGTGGTCATTAAACCCATATGACCTTGGCATGCTTCTTAGCTCAGGATTACTTGGCATGGCGATTGGCTCAATTTTATTAGGCCCCCTGGCTGATCGGATAGGTAGAAGAAAACTGGTAAATACATGCCTCGGGATCGTCACGATTGGAATGTTTGCTTCGGCATTCTGTGCTAACAACTACCAGTTGCTAGCCTTCAGATTCATTACGGGAATTGGAATTGGAGGCATGCTGGCAACTCTTACAACTCTGGTCTCCGAATATTCTAATGATACCAAGAGAGGATTGTGTATAGGTTTTCTGCAGTCAGGCTACCCGCTGGGCGCTTTGTTGGGAGGAATAGCTTCGGTCTATCTTATCTCTGCATACGAATGGAGGTCATTGTTTATCTTCGGTGGATCCTTGTCGTTAATTATGATTCCTATTACTTATTGGAAACTTCCTGAATCACTAGATTTTCTGCTTCTGGAAAACGGTCCGAGGTATAAGTCACGAATTCAAGACCTGCTCATTAGGCTAGGAATCGATTCCCCAAAATCAACTTCAGCAAATACCGCGTCCGAAAAGAACCTTTCCTGGAGCCTGTTATTTTCGAATGGTATGAAAACAAACACGATTTACCTTTGGATCTGTTATTTCCTTCTAATGTTTTCCTTCTATTTTGTTGTGAGCTGGACACCCAAGCTTTTAGTCGATGCGGGCCTTACGACAGGTCAAGGCATATCTGCAGGAGTATACCTTCAGGGGGGAGGCCTCTTTGGAGCTATATGCCTTGGTCTTTTAGGCTCGAAATTCAAGGTGCCGAATCTTACTTGCGTTTTCTTCATCTTCGGAATTAGTGCGATGCTGTTCTATGGCTTGGCTGACCTAAGTCTGATCTCACTAATGTTTGTCTCAGCAGCTATGGGATTTTTTCTGATTGGAGCAATGATAGGGCTTTATACCATTGCACCTTCAATCTATCCTGCAAATGTTCGTGTTTCCGGGGTGGGGTTCGCTATCGGGATAGGGAGAATTGGGGCAATTGTCGCCCCGGTAGCGGGAGGACTTATCCTTAATTCAGGCTATAGCAATTCGGAGATTTTTGTTATCTTTGCGATTCCGTTGAGCCTTGCCGCATTGGCAGTGTATAGGATCAAGTTAAATGCGTCTCTCAATTAGTAGTTTTTATTTACAAGATTAAGAGAAGAGCAATCATTATTCATAGAACAAGACACATAAGGTAGAAAGTTATGGGAATTTTATTTTCGAACCATTCAAAGGGCGAGCTATCAACACAAGAGTCATGCTCTTGGTACATTTCTCATCTGCACAGACGATATTGTTTTTTTTCAGTGCTGCTAATCGCGATGGGGATTGGACAGCCCGCATTTGCCACACTGGAAGAGATAGTCGTCACCGCACGAAAAAAATCAGAATCTCTTCAAGACACACCTATCTCCGTAACAGCCTTGTCTGGTGATCGCCTCGAGGATATGGGGTTGTCGCGAATAACCAAACTCCAGGACGTCACTCCCAATCTGGTTTTCCAAAACACCCCCGCATTTAGCGGAGCAGGAAACAACGCCGCAGTATATATAAGAGGAATAGGCCAGAGAGATTTTATTCCAACTATTGACCCGGGGGTCGGGATTTATATTGACGATGTTTACCTCGGACGATCTGCCGGGGCAGTCTTTGACATGATTGACATTGAACAGGTCGAAATACTTAGAGGCCCGCAAGGCACCCTATTCGGCAAGAACACTATCGGTGGTGCAATCAGTATAAAAACCGCGAAGCCCAATGAGACACTTTCAGGAAAATTTGATACCAGATTCGGTACCGATAACAGAAGAAATTTTCGTGGAATGATCAACGCACCTATAACCGAAGAACTTTTTTTTCGAGGAAGCGTGTCAAGCCTTTCTCAAGATGGATATGTCTTCCGCCCTGCAGATAATAAGGATCTTGGAAATCAAGACACCACAATGACCCGAATCGCCCTGCGGTGGATTCCTAACGAAAGTTTTAGTGCCGATCTATCTTTGGATTATTATGACGATTTTACAAACGGCCCACCTATTCTGATCACACGAGTAGACGACTTCCCCGACAGCTTAAACGCCACCCCAGGAGGAAATTTTCCATTCATCCATAATCTTTTTGCAGGGTTTAGTCCTGATTTCGGAGGACCCAATCCAATTGTTTGCACGCTACCCGACGCACCCTCAAGCTGCTTCACGACTGCGAATGCGGTAACCGGAGACAACAGCAATCTAGGAACAGGGCCAAACTATTCGGAAATGGAAAATAAAGCAATCTCGCTGACCTTGACCTGGGAGTTAGAGACATTTACCGCAAAACTAATTGCTGGGCACAGAGCCCTGGACGGTGAATTTGCTAGCGACAGAGATGGTTATCCGCAAGCCGACGGTCAACCAGCGGTCCAAGGACTGCCCATTCTAATAAATCCAGTCACCCATTATTTTGATACCTTTGAACAGGACCAGACCTCAATAGAACTTCAGTTTTCTGGAACATCTTTAAACGACAAGCTGGACTGGGTGTTGGGATTATATGTTTTCGACGAAGACGGAGAAAATCTCAACCCAGTGGACTTTACAACTGTCTCTATCCAGAGTGGCGGGTATTTTGATTATCAAAGCGAAGCGGCTTTTGCCCAGGTAACCTTGCGCCCAAACGAAAATTTCTCAGCGACTGCTGGAGTCCGTTACACCAAAGAGGATCGAGATTATTTGCCAGATCAATTTATTCAGGAAATGCCATTGGGCGGGTTACCTTTCCCCTGCTTCAACAGCGACTCATCTATCAAGGTATGTGAGATAGGAGACCGAGTTGTGCCACTCGAGACCGTTAATAACTCTATCTCCGAAACCACTCCGATGGCGAATATAAGCTATAAGCCCAGCCAGGATTTTATGCTCTACGCAACATATAGCGAAGGATTCAAAGTAGGAGGATACACTCAGAGAATTTTTCCACCGGAGCCCAGCCTGCCGACTTTCAATCCAGAATATGTGAAATCATATGAAATCGGTGCTAAAAGCGAACTTTTCGATAACACTATGAGAGCTAATCTATCGTTATTTATCAGCGATTATAGTGATCTGCAGCTGCTCATAGCAGAGCCAAGCCGAGTAGGACCATATACCGCAAATGCAGGAGAAGCGACAATAGAGGGATTCGAACTGGAAATCGCTTACCTTGCACCGAGTGAGTTTGTCATAGATGTCGCGTTAGGTTACACGAATGCGGGATACGACTCGCTAACACCCGGAGCGATAACCGCGGGGCTATCTGTCGATCAACCTTTCGTATTCATATCGGATTGGAATGCACAAGTTTCGATCGCCAGAAGTTTTTCGGTATGGGGGGGAACGGTTACTCCAAGACTAGACTGGTCATGGCGATCAGGCTTCTATACCAACGCCAGTGGCTTGCCTTTTGCTCCAGAGTGGGCAGACCCTCTTTACCAGCCTTCCTATTCGGTGGTCAACATTAGCGCCAGATGGGAAAATAATGAAAACGGATTAAGCTTTGCGGCTGGCATTGACAATATCAACGATGAGGAATATAGCATATTCGGAGACTACCAAGTTAATTTCGGAAGCGATGGAGAGGCTTTTGATCGCGGAAGGCAATGGTATCTTATGTTAGGATATTCCTTTTAAGCTCTTCTTTCTGCCCAGGGCCAATATGGCCTTGGGCAGGTTCAGAAGTTCTTAATGTTCTACTATCATTAATGTGCACTATTTTCGTGCAGACAGAAAAATAAAAACCTCTATTTTATTAGATACTTATAATCTCGATTATATCATACAAGTATATTATCGATTTTTTTTAAAAATCGCACTAATATAGTGCATTATGAGCCGGGGGCAAATACAGCTATCTTCTCCAAGCTCAGTAAAAAAGGGCATCTTCCCCAAAAAGGAGCCAACACTCTCTTTGGTGCGCATATTGCATTGCAAAGAGAAATAAATATCCCTTTCATGGTTTATGAGCAGCTCAGAAAGAATTTTAATTAGGGAACCAATGGACGAAACCATATTCGATAACCTGAGCACGGCTATTGTGTTGCTTGACGAGAATCTTCGGATGATTTTCGCAAACCAAGCAGCTGAAAATTTGCTTATGGAATCCTCCGCAAAACTTTGTGGCAAACCCATTAATGAGGTCATAAGGGCCGAAGACTGGCTGCTTGAGCGAATACATGAAGCTAGAAATCTTGAGCAACCTCTCAATGCAAGGCAGATCACGCTTTTAACCTACAACGCCGAAAGCGTTACCGTCGACGCAACCATTACTCCTTTGATGGACCAATCAGAGATACTTATTGAACTAATTTCTATAGATCGATACCTTCGCATAGATCGAGACGCAGGAATTAAAGAGCATCACCGAGTGAGTAAGACAATGGTTAAAGGGTTCGCTCACGAGATTAAGAACCCTCTTGGTGGGATCAAAGGTTCTGCACAACTGTTATCTAAAGAATTGTCTGATCCTTCACTGCACGAGTACACAAGCATTATTATCGAGGAGACGGATAGGCTCACATCACTATTGGATCGAATGCTCGGCCCAAATACTCTCCCAGTGAAGACATCGAGAACTATTCATGAGGTTCTGGAACGGGTTGCAAAGCTCACAGAAATGGAATCGAATATTGTCTCAATAACAAGAGACTATGATCCCAGCCTACCCGAGATTAACATCGATTATGAGCTTCTGGTTCAAGCTATTCTCAATATTTCAAAAAATGCTCTTCAGTCCTTGGAAAATAATACCGAACCAAAAATTGAGTTTAAAACCAGAGTAGAACGACAGTTTACAATTAGTGGTAAACGTCATCGGTTCGTCATCAGGATAGATATTAAAGATAACGGTCCCGGCATACCTAGAGAGATACAGGAGCATTTATTTTACCCCATGATTTCAAAAAGAGTGGGCGGCACTGGGCTCGGTCTGACTTTTGCTCAGTCTATTGTAAGTCAGCATGGTGGAATCATTGAATTCGAAACCGAGCCAGGGGAAACAATTTTTAAGGTATTTATACCATTGGAGAATTCAATATGAACATAGACAACCGCGCCTGGATTGTGGATGACGAGAGAAATATCAGGTGGGTTTTGGAGAAAGCGTTGACTCAGAATGGATGGGCAGTAAGTTCGTTCGACTCAGCAGACCAAGCCTTAGGCCAACTTGATCACTCCACTCCCGACGTTATTGTAACTGATATAAAAATGCCAGGAACAAATGGATTGGATCTCTTGGAAAAGGTAAAAGAAAATCATCCAGGCATACCGGTTATAGTCATGACAGCGCATTCCGATCTGGAAAGTGCTGTCTCCTCTATACAAAAAGGCGCTTTTGAATATCTTCCCAAGCCCTTTGAAGTGGATGAAGCAATTGCAGTTGTAGATCGAGCGCTGGAGCAGAGAAATCAAAATACAAAAAGCCAAGGTGTTTCAGCAGACTCAGACTCATTGCAAATAATAGGCAAGGCTCCCGCGATGCAAGAAGTTTTTCGAGCGATCGGGCGATTATCAAAATCTAATGTCAGTGTCCTGATCAATGGTAAATCCGGTACAGGAAAAGAAAGAGTCGCCCACGCACTTCATAAGCACAGCCTCAGAAGCGAAAAAATCTTTGTTCCGCTAAACATGGCAGCCGTCCCTCGTGATTTAATAGAATCAGAACTGTTTGGACACGAGCGCGGATCGTTTACAGGCGCGACCCAGTCGCGTCAAGGAAGATTCGAGCAAGCAGAAGGCGGAACCCTTTTTCTGGACGAAATAGGAGACATGCCCCAAGAAACTCAGACGCGCCTGCTAAGGGTGCTATCAGATGGAGAATTCTACCGCGTTGGAGGACATGAACCTCTGAAGGCCAACGTAAGAATAATTGCAGCCACCCACCAAGATCTTGAAGAGCTAGTTAGAGAGAAGAAATTTCGAGAAGATCTCTTTCATAGGCTTAATGTGATCCGAATTCATATTCCAACTCTATCGGAAAGGAAAGAAGACATTCCGTTCCTTGCAGCGCACTTTTTATCTAAGGCGTCCGAAGAAATAGACGAAGAAACGAAAAGACTAACAGCTGATACACTCGAATTTCTCTCTGAGCTACCCTGGCCAGGGAACGTCAGACAACTGGAAAATACCTGCAGATGGATCGCAGTAATGGCACCATCCCAGGAAGTAAAAATAAGCGATCTGCCTCCTGAACTTCTTCAAGGGGAAGAAAATAATGAGGGCTTCGGTTCGAATTGGGAAAAAGCTTTACGTGCCTGGGCTTCTCAAAAACTCGCTATCAAACAAATCGAAGATGTCGGACTCCTCGAGGAAGCAATTCCCAAATTCGAGAGAATTATGATTCAAGCAGCACTGAAACAAACGGGTGGGCGGAAACGAGAAGCATCCCTTCTTCTCGGGTGGGGCCGTAATACCCTGACACGAAAAATTAGCGATCTTGGATTAGAAAATCTATTATAAACCGTGGCCTATGTTCAATGTTGTCCTTTATCAGCCAGAAATACCTCCAAACACGGGGAACATTATTCGATTGTGTGCCAATACTGGGTGCAATCTTCACCTGATTAAGCCAATGGGCTTTAACCTTGATGATAAAAGACTCAGGAGAGCTGGACTGGATTATCGAGAATTTGTGGATATAAGAGAATGGGATAACCTTCAGCTTATGCTTGATAAAATCGGCTCCGATCGAATTTTTGCTGCGACAACAAAAGGACAAAAGAATTATACAGACACCAACTTTGAACGCGGAGATGTTCTTATGTTTGGTCCGGAAACCCGAGGCCTACCGAAAACAATTCTCGATTCATTAAGCACGTACAGAAAACTTAGAATTCCAATGAAAAAGAATTCGAGAAGCCTCAATCTTGCTAACGCTGTGTCCATTATAGTATACGAAGCTTGGAGACAATTAAGTTTTCGCTAGCAGATCTACTCAGGGGACGAGTTTATCTCAGCGAGGCTATCGTATGACGCCCTGAAATCAAGGGGAGCAATTAGTAAAGGCGGGAACCCCCCCTTAACAATCATAGAATCCAGAGCTTCCCTCAAATAAGGAAAAAGAATTGCCGGGCAATCGCCAAGCATTATTCTTCTAAGAATCTCCTCATCAATCTCCCCCACCTTTCGAAATATTCCTGCCTGCGTTACCTCGGCAATATAGACAACTTCTCCGTCGGCATTAAGCGCCTTCACGGAAGCAGATATAGAAGATTCATAGTTCTCGTCGTCCAACTTATTAACTTTAGTTTCAAATTCCACGGAAGACTGAGGCGGCATCTCTTCCTCTAGCTTCGGGGAAGAGACCGAAAGCTCTGGAGTCGCCGAACGGGCCACTTCAAAAGATAAATCCTTAATATAAGTTTTTTCCAAAGACACTTTCGCTGTTTCAGATTTCAATTTCTTCTCCTGATTACAAAATCATTATTCGAATTTAACTAAGTAATATGAAGGAACCAACTCGAGCATCTTCAACTTACTTCCTTTTTTACAACAGGCAAATTGCTCGCATTCCATTCAGCCATTCCACCTGCTAGCCTTCTAACATCTTCAAAACCAAGAGATTTCAATTTCTTCCCTGTCGGTCCGGAATGCTGGCCCATCTTGCAGACCAGAATCAAGGTCGTTTGTTTAAGGTGATCTATCTCTCCCAGCCGAGATTCAATTGACGTTGTCGGGAAACTCTGAGATCCAGCAATATGTCCCAACCTGTATTCTTTGGAATCTCTTAAATCCAGGATCTTGGCATCATCACGGTTTACCAGCCCAACCAGCTCGGTTGGCGACACCTTAACTCCTCCCTGGCGACCTTCATTAATAAAAAACGCAATCGCTAAAAATATGAAGGTACTAGATAATAAGAGATGATTACCAATAAATTCGAAAATCTGTTCAAACACTTTCTTGATCAAGCCATCTGATTTTGATCCAGAGTATACACAAATCTAATAGATTTCGGAGAACCGATTCAACCCAGTTAAATTAAAAGGTACTATCATCGCAAGCGCTATTATAGGTGGCCTTAGGCGGGCTATTGGCACTAAGGATCAAAAGTCATTGTTTATTTGCAAAACTAGCTGGAGAACAAAAATTTTTAGGAGATCTTTAGGAGTTATGTGCCTGGTTCTATGTGCGGTTTTTAGCGGACAGGTAAAAGCAGAAATTAAAAGCAAGGAAATTGAGCGGGAAATAGTTCAGCTTGACAAAATGTTAAGCGGATACAGAAATTTTATATCCAACAACGAAGAAAAGAGCACAAAAACGGAAAGGTCTCTCGCAGTCGTAGAAAAAAAAATCAGCTCGCTGATAAAAGATATTGAAGACAAAAAAACCGATATAAAGAAAGGCAACCGGAAAATAGAATTGCTGAAAAAACGTCGGGCGAATATTATAAGAGCTAAGGAGCGACAGTCCATTCTTATAAAGAAACAAATACGATCGGCCTATCGAACAGGAGACACTAACTATCTAAAATTTTTGCTTAACCAAGACGATCCGGCAAAGGTATCCCGACTCCATTCTTACTTTAAATCCTTTAATAAAGCGAGAGCGGAACAGATCAAAGAGCTAACCAGAACGCTTGAAGAAGCCAAGAACGTTGATCAGCTTCTGCAGACCGAGGTAAAAGCTCTTAAGGAAGATCTGGGCGCTCTCGCTTCCAGGCACGAAAGCTTGGACCAAATCAGACATCAGCATAAAGCTCTTATTTTACAATTCCGATCAGAAATAGAAAAAACTCACAATAACATGGCTTTGACGGAACAAAACAAGGAAAATCTACTGTTATTGCTAGAGCAAATGGAAAACAAAGCACTGCTTTCGAAGAGGAAACAAAACAGTTCGAACTTCAACGAGAGACGCGGACAACTTGGGTTGCCAACGGCAGGGAAAATCAGGCATAGATTCGGTCAGTCTCGAAGCGAAACGAACGCGAAATGGAACGGACTTTTTATTGAAGCCAAGAGAGGAACTCCTGTAAGAGCCGTGCATGATGGTACTGTCATTTTTTCGGACTGGTTCAGAGGTTTTGGGCTTCTGATCATTGTTAGTCATGGTAAAGGGTATATAAGCCTATACGCACATAATGAAACATTAAGAAAAAAATCAGGAGACGCGGTCAATTCGGACGAATTTATCGCCACGGTTGGTAGTTCTGGCGGACAGAATAAAACCGGGCTCTACTTCGAGATAAGAGTTAGCGGAAAGCCCAGTGATCCGATCAATTGGTGCCGGTCTGAAGAAGACCGAGCCGCCTAGAAAATAACCCGAGAAAATATGATGATTAAATACAGATTAGTTTTACCGATAATTTTTTTCTGTAACTCAGCGCTAGCGGAAGATAACTCTTCTTCATCTGCTCCTTTAAATCAAAACCCTGATGAAGTGAATGCCGAAGAGGCAGAGATAAAAGCGAGGCTTCCCCTCGAAGATCTCCGGGTATTTGCGGAAGCCTTCAAACGCATCCGATCCTCTTACGTAGATGAAATCAACGACCAAGAGCTCCTCAGATATGCAATAAGAGGCATGCTATCCGAGCTCGATCCCCATAGCGCGTATCTAGATCGGGAAGGTATTAAAGACTTCGAGGAATCAACAACGGGAAATTATGGTGGACTGGGACTGGAAATAATGAAGGAAGGGAGCTTCATCAAAGTTGTTGCTCCTATTGATGGAACACCTGCTTCAAAAGCAGGTATTGAAAGTGGAGATCTAATAACCCGACTCGATGGTTCCGCTGTAAAAGAGATGTCTATTAGCGAGGCCGTTGAAATAATGAGAGGCGAGCCGGATACGAAAATCAAGATAACAATTCTGAAAAATGGTAAAGCAGAGGCATTGGAACTCGAATTGACAAGGCAATTAGTGAAAGTCGCAAGCGTGCGCCATAGATACCTCGAGGCAGGCTTCGGGTACCTTAGAATTGCTCAATTCCAAGCTAGAACCGCCCAGGAAGTCCGCGAATCAGTCATCAAATTAAAAGATGAAGGAAACCTGGATGGACTTATTATTGATCTGAGAAATAACCCGGGCGGGATTCTAAGAGCGGCAGTCGATGTGGCGGATACTTTTCTTGAGGCAGGCTTAATAGTATATACAACCGGCCGTTTAGAAGAAACCAAGGCCAAGTACAATGCGCAACCGGGAGATATGCTGCCTGGCTTACCCATTGTGATACTCGTAAATGAAGGTACCGCGTCCGCCTCGGAAATTGTCGCCGGCGCCCTGCAAGATCAGGGACGAGCAATAATAATGGGGACTAATACGTTTGGAAAAGGGTCAGTACAGACGATTCTCCCGATTACCAAAAACCGGGCGGTAAAACTTACCACGGCACGGTATTTCACTCCCAAAGGAAGATCCATCCAGGCCAAGGGCATAAAACCTGACATTAAAGTTCCTAGGCATAAAGTTAGTCCCGAAAGGCTGAATCCGTTTCGGGTTTCTGAAAAAAACCTTCCGGGCCACCTAGCTAATAAAAACGAGAAACCTGAACAATTTTCTGAGGAAAGCACGAAGTCTAAATCGGATACAATTTTTCGTGATTATCAGCTGCACCAAGCGCTTAGCATGCTGAAAGGGCTACACGTTATGAAATCACGGTCCAAAGAAGCTATTACCAACTAGATCTTTTTATTAGCTAAAAAGGGAATCTCAAATTTCTTGCGAAGCCTGAGTTCGTTCTATCGCCGTTGAAACCGACAAGGTTTTCTCGTATATCGACCTCCCCAATATAACTCCTTCAATCGAACCATCCAGATTATGGTTAGCCTCTAGAAGGGCTTCAATATCTTCAATGCCCTTAACACCGCCGGAGGCAATAACAGGAACCGAAATTTTTTTCGCAAGCTCAGAGGTGGCCTCCACGTTTACTCCATCCATCATTCCATCTCTACCAATATCCGTAAAAATAATTGAAGAAACTCCGGCGCTCACTGCTTCAAGAGCAAGTCTAACTGCATCCAGATCCGTAACCTCTTTCCAGCCATTTACCGCTACTTTCCCTCCTAACGCATCAAGGCCTAGCACTATGCGTCCGACAAATTCTGAGCAAACCGTTTTGAGAAATTCAGGATCCGTAACTCCTATGGTTCCCAGGATCACAAGGTCAACGCCAGCATCAAGGTAACTGATAATGTTTTCCCTGCTCCGGATTCCCCCTCCTAGCTGAATAGCTATGTCCGGGTATCGTTTCTTTATCTCTTTAACTACCGATTTATTTACTGGAGCCCCGCTGAAAGCACCATCCAGATCAACAATATGCAACCTTTCCGCTCCCTCGCGTATCCATCTTTCTGCAATGCCAAGCGGATCGTGAGAATACGTGGTCTCTTCTTCCGCTCGACCCTGCTTCAAATTGACAACCCGGCCCTCCCTTAGATCAATTGCAGGAATTATCTGCACCTACAAACTACCTTTGGTTGACGGCAATTGATCATTCATTCCAGGATCCTTTTCCAGCGCGAATCTCATAGCACGGCCAAATGCCTTGAAAACAGTTTCTATCTGGTGATGAGCATTTTGTCCCTTAATATTATCTACATGGAGAGTAACCATCGCATGATTCACAAAACCCTGAAAAAATTCAAAAAAAAGATCCACATCAAATTCACCCACTAAAGGCCGAGAAAAGCTAACATTATATTCCAGCCCAGGACGACCCGAAAAATCGATCACAACCCTGGACAATGCTTCGTCAAGAGGCACATAGGCATGCCCGTATCTTCGAATACCTTTCTTGTCACCAACTGCCTCAGAAAAAGCCTGGCCAAGTGTTATTCCGATATCCTCTACCGTATGATGCGCATCTATCTCCAGATCTCCATTTGCTATTATTGTCAGGTCAAATAAGCCATGACGAGCGACCTGATCCAGCATGTGCTCTAGAAAAGGCAGCCCGGTTCTGAATTCACGTTTTCCAGTTCCATCAAGATTCAGTGAAACCATTATCTGGGTTTCTAGAGTGTTTCTTTCTTTTTTAGCACTTCTCATAAATTATGCCTTTCACCGACCATCCGGATTATACTTATATTGAGTCACAACTTCGCTTACAATGCGCTTCCATAAGGCAGGTAACGATTCCTAGTATGCTCCTTTATCCATCGCCTCATTTCTGCCGTAAATTCCGATCTTTTTTTTAATTCCTTTACTATACTGATGACCGGTGACATTTTACCTGCTTCCCACCCACTTACATCACGCTCAACTATTGTGAAAAAAAAAGCCAGATTTCGGAGATTTGGGGTGTCAACCTGAACCAATACCTGCCAGGCCTCGCTTTCTAGTGACATAACCCAGTTTTCCTGCTGGATACCAGCTGAAGCCAGATCGGAGTCAGCTAGCTCGATATCAGGATTCATAGACTCTGCTAAGTCCATGAACTTTTCTAACAACTGAAGATCAACATTGATATTTTTCTTGGACCCCGGGGGCTCCCAGACACCAATAACCATAATCGCTCCAATAAACTGTCGTTCATTATCCTCTAGATATCGAGTTTTCTCCAAGCCAGAAGAAAAATAAAATTAGATTCTTTTCACCAGCTTCCTTATTATCTCCGGTTCAGCTTTTTCCTGAAACAAAAAAGGTGATTCCTATGGGTCAACAGACAAAAATCTTGCTCGAAGAATCCGAGATGCCGACAAAATGGTATAACGTCATCGCGGATTTACCGGAACCTCCTCCACCTCCCTTGCACCCCGGCACCCACCAGCCAGCGGCGGCGGATGACCTAGCACCGCTTTTCCCTGCGGCACTCATCGAGCAGGAAATGACTGCAGAACGATATATCAATATCCCGGAGGAAGTGCTTGAGGTATACAGGTTATGGCGCCCGAGCCCCTTATTCCGAGCCCACCGCCTAGAAAAGTTACTCGACACGCCAGCCAGGATCTATTACAAATATGAAGGCGTAAGCCCAGCGGGATCTCACAAGCCAAATACGGCGGTTCCACAAGTCTGGTACAACTCGCAGGAAGGTGTGAGAAAGCTGACTACCGAAACCGGTGCAGGCCAATGGGGTAGCTCCCTTGCTTTTGCCTGTGCTCAATTCGGGATCGAGTGCGAAATATGGCAGGGGGCAGCATCATACGCATCAAAGCCCTACAGAAAGACGATGATGCAGATATGGGGCGGAGAAGTTCATCCCAGTCCCTCGACCAGAACGGAATTCGGCAGGAAACTGCTGGCGGAAGACCCTGATCATCCAGGCTCTCTGGGAATCGCGATTTCAGAAGCCGTAGTAGAGGCCGTTGAAGATCCGTCAGTCAGGTACGCACTGGGTAGCGTTCTTAATCATGTCCTTCTTCACCAAACCATTATAGGAGAAGAGGCCCTGCTACAACTCGCTAAGGTCGGCGAAACCCCCGATATTCTGGTAGGTTGTACAGGGGGCGGATCCAATTTCGGTGGACTATCTTTCCCTTTTCTTAGAGAAAAATTAGCAGGTAATATGAGCCCTATAATCCGATGTGTAGAGCCCGCAGCATGCCCAACCCTGACCAAGGGAGAGTACCGTTATGACTTCGGGGATACCGCTGGCCTGACACCTCTAATGAAAATGCACACTCTCGGGCATCGATTTATACCGGAGCCGATACACGCGGGAGGATTGAGATATCACGGCATGGCACCACTTGTATCCCATATTTATGAGCTGGGTCTGGTTGAAGCCACTTCGGTGCTTCAGACCCAGTGCTTTGAAGCCGCGATCCAGTTTGCACGCTCGGAAGGTATTGTGCCAGCGCCGGAACCTACTCACGCCATTGCGGCTACCATTGATGAAGCAAAAAAGTGCAAGGAGTCTGGGGAAGAAAAAGTTATCCTGACCGCACTTTGCGGGCACGGTCACCTTGATCTGCCAGCCTACGAGAAATTTCTTTCGGGCGAGATTAAAGACCTGGATCTGGCCGAAGAAAGTATCACAGAGTCAATGAAAAGTGTTCCTGTTCTGGCTGAATAGAAAATCCCTGCCAGGGGCAAAAGCCAAAAAAACGCCTCGATTGTCCAATGATTTCGGGTAAGAAAATGGCTCGGCTCGATGACAGAAATAATCGCCCACGCTGCCTATCTGATTCTTTTTAGTAAAAAGGTTAAATTCGGCTAAATCGCCTGTTGCAACGCGCCAATGAGCGAGTTATCGTTCGATCTAGCGTGGAAATCTGAGCCCATATAACTTATAAGAAAACCGGGTCAAGCACGCAGAAAATAGAATAAATCAAGGGGAATCTATGATGAACGGAATTCGTTCTCTACATCTCGCTTATCTGTTTTCGTTGATACTTGGCCTCATGGGATCACTAGTCTCGGTATCCGCGTTATCAGAAACAGCGTTAGAAGAAATTATTGTTACCGCACAGCGTGCTGAAGAAAGTCTTCAGGATGTTCCCATTGCCGTGACAGCACTGACTGGTGAAATGCTTGAGGCCAAAGGGGTCATAGGAGCATCCGACCTTCAGATGCAGGCACCCAATGTCTCTTTTACCTCTACCAACTTCGGCGGATCCAGTTTCTCGATAAGAGGAATCGGACGGCTGGTAATATCTGCTTCAGCGGACTCCGGGGTATCCGTTCATCAGAACGAGATCCCCTACGGCACCAACCTGAACACCAACGAGTTTTTTGATGTTGCCCGGGTCGAGGTGCTTCGTGGGCCTCAGGGCACGCTCTTCGGCAGGAATGCCACAGGGGGCGTAGTCAACTTTGTTACGCAGATGCCGGAATATGGCAGCCTCGGTGGGTTTGTCGATGTGGAGGCGGGTGATTACAATCACTCTCGAGTCAAGGGCGCCCTGAACATCCCGATGGGTGACAGCATGGGTCTGCGGATTGCGGCCATGAAACTGAACCGGGATGGCTATATCGAGAATAAGGCAGCGGCGTCAAGATCAAGTATCGATGGCAGCGCGCTCCCCGGGATCGATGACGACATCGACGGCCGAGATATCCAGGCCTACCGGGTGACCTGGTCCTGGGATCCGAACGAGAACAGTAATCTCTGGGTCATGTACAACTACTCCGAAGAAGACGATGACCGAGCCAGGTTGACCAATCAGGTATGTCAGCGGACTCCTCTGCCAACGCTCGGGTGCGAACCAGACGGCTTCGGCTTTGACTCGCCTAATCTCGGCAGCACAACCGGCGGACTCTTCTTCATGCTGAACGGCTTCGGTACTCTTCCGCTAGGCGCGGCAGGCATCAATGGACAACAGGGCATCGTCTATGACCACGTTGCCCCGGAACTCGATCTGAGATCGATGTTCACCGACCATGAGCCCGAGTTCTATAACGAAGAGAAGAACATCTCCTTCGGCTTCGACTACGAGTTCGAGAGTGTCTCTGTCGGGATACTTGGCTCGTTTGGCGAGGGCAGCTACGGCGCCTCGATGGATTACAACATGAATGTGGGTCCGATTCTTGGACCCAATCCCGTGCCCGGATTTGGCGGACTCTGGCCAGTATCAGCACCGTCACAACGGGCGGGCGGATATGTCACCGGCGAAAACGGCTGTAGCTATGCCGATGGTACCGCCGGCATCTTCGGGGGCTGTATCTACCCTGCGGACGGTAACCGGCTCTACGCACTGGACAAACTCAACAGCGAAAGTGAAGGCTGGAACCTCGAAATCAAGATGAGCACCAGCTTCGACGGTCCCGTTAACTTCCTGCTGGGTGCAAGCATCTATCACGCAGAAAGCTACGGCGAGTACTTCGTCAACGCAAACAGCCTGGACACCATCGGACTGGTCGGTGTCGGACTGCTTGGCTTTCCGCCTCTCTATCCGACCATGTTTGCCCAACCCGGCAATCCGGCGGATCCGGGAGAAAGGGACGGCACCGCAGTCTTCGGTGAACTCTACTTTGACGTGAACGACAAGCTCAAGATCACCGCCGGTCTCCGTTACAACAAGGACGAGAAGACCGCAAACGATGCCAACACCTTCCTGTCATCACTTGACCAGAACTTCCTGGTTCCGATCGTGACCGGTCTGGTGGGTGGCGATCCCAATATCGCGATCGCGCTGGGCCTGCTTGATCCCGACTACCAGGCGGCACTGGCGTCGCTCCCAGGCGGGCGATGGGGACGCGGATCTGACATCATGCTGGGAGGTCTGATTACTCCGGGATTCTTTGCCCCGGAGCAGCTTGCCAGATTCGAGTTCTTCGGCATCCCTGCAGAACAGGTAGCAGCGGCAGCACTGACGCCCAGCTTCAGTCCGGAGCGTGCGGCCTTGCTGGCTGCAATCGGTCCTACCACCGGATTTAACGAGATCCGTGCTCTGACCGGCAGCCCGACCAAAGCCGAGTGGACGGCTACGACCGGACGGGTCGGATTCGATTACCAGTGGAACGACAACACCATGATCTACGGCTTCTACACCAAGGGCTATAAGCCCGGCGGGTTCAATCCACCGATTGCCCCCGAGTTCCAGGACGACACCGCCTTCGTCTTCGATGAAGAGGAAGTCGGCTCTGTCGAAGTCGGATTCAAGAGCACCATCCTCGACGGTCAGCTACAACTGAACGGTGCCTTCTTCTCTTACGATTACGAAGGACTTCAGGTCACGAGAATACGTAACAACAGTTCGATCAATGAAAACATCGATTCCGATATCCGTGGACTCGAACTCGAGTTTGTGTGGCGACCCTCAAACCTGGAGAATCTGGGTGTCGACGGTGCCCTGTCCTGGCTCGACACCGAGCTGGCTGATGGTGTTACCTCGGTCGATGTCATCAACAAAGGTGCAGGCGACCCGGACTGGGTGAATCTCAAGAACATCGATCCCGGCGCACTGACCGGGACCAACTACGTGGCCTTTGCGCCGGCTATAACGCCTGAAGTGCTCGCGGCAGCCTACGCCAACAACGGCGCACTGTCCGAAGTCAATGGCGCCGCGGTGCCCGGCACAGTATCCGATGCAGGCATCCCGTCCTACTTCTCCAGGAACTTCCTGGCGGCAGCAGGCGTACCGGTATCGAGCGGTCTGCCGACCGACATCTCGGGCAACAGCCTACCGAACTCACCGGAATCAACGATCAGGCTTGGCGTTCAGTACACCTGGCCGATCGACGCCCTGAGCGGCGACCTGACCATGCGCTGGGATTACTACTGGCAGGACGACTCCTACGGACGAGAGTTCAATACCGTGGGTGATGAAATCGACAGTTGGGACCAGCATAACCTGTCCTTTATCTATCAGAGCAGTGACGGAAACTGGACAGCCAGGCTCTGGGCCAGAAACCTGCAGGACGAAGATAATGTCACCGGACATTACCTGACCTCCGATACCTCCGGCTACTTCAGGAATTACTTCCTGACCGAGCCAAGGATCTACGGTCTGTCCTTACGCTACAGGTTTGGCGAATAGAAATAAAAGAGCAAAAAAAAGCCCTCCTACGGAGGGCTTTTTTTGAGCATCGTTTTTTATGACGATAGCGATTCTAGGATCTGTTCGGCCGAGCTTACTTCAAAAGCCCCTCCCTGCTCCAGATTTAAAACAGATATTTTGCCATCATCCGCTATGAGAGAATACCTACTCGAACGACTACCCAACCCAAATCCGCTACCATCAAGAACCAGTTCCATAGCTCTTGAAAAATCACCGTTACCATCACCAACCATAAGTATCTCGTCAGCGTTCTGGGCCTTACCCCAGGCATCCATCACAAAGGCGTCATTCACTGAGACACAGACAATTGTGTCCACTCCCTTGTCTTTGATTTTATCGGCCGCCGCCACATACCCCGGCAAATGCGCTGCACTGCATGTGGGCGTGAAAGCCCCGGGCACCGCAAAAAGCACTACCTTCTTCCCGCCAAAAATTTCCGACGTCGTAATATCTTCGGGGCCCTTTGCCCCCATAACTTTCAAGGTGACCTCGGGAATCGCGTCACCTACCTGAATTGCCATTTTCTGCTCCTATTAAATCATCTCAGCTCTAAGTCTCTCCCGAACGACAAGTTCACGCAAGCCCTACCGATGATGAAAAGCCACAACGAAATAGAGATGCCTCTCCCAGTTTCTAGTATCATGGATGCGAGCTTAGATAAGGAGTTTTCGCTATCGAAAACGAACTGACAAAAAACTGGATTCTGCTTTTTTCAGCCTCCATCGGCGTAATTTGCAGCTCGATTGTACTGCCGTTCTACTCTCTGGGAGCTCTGGTGGTACCCATTACCGAAGAGTTCGGCTGGACCAGGGCAGAGTTCCAGTTAGCACTGCTTTTCAGCACCGGGGCTGGCGTCATGACCGCTCCCCTCGTAGGTGCTCTGCTGGACAGAATTGGCATACGAAAAATGGCTTTAGGCGGCCTAGTGGGTCTGGGGGCTGCACTCGCTCTTGCCTCGGTAACAATCGACACGGGCAAGCTATGGATGCTTTATCTGACCTACACCCTCATGGCAGTGCTGGGAGCAGGAACAATCCCGGTCACCTGGACCAGAGCAATAACCAGTGTCTTTTTCAGACAAAGAGGTCTGGCTTTGGGAATCATGCTCAGCGGGACAGGACTCTGCGCCATTGTCATTCCACAGCTAACGGTTTTCATAACAGAAAACTTCGGATGGCGAGTTGCGTACCTCGCCCTAGCGGCACTACCCCTCTTTCTCGCGACACCTCTTGTTTTGTTTTTCTTCAGACCGGGAGAACAGACTCCCGAAAACGATAAAAATACAACAGAAGTAAACGAGGGATTTACCTTCAAGCAGGCTATAAGAGGCTACCGGTTCTGGGTTCTTCTGGTTTCTATTTTTCTGGTTTACATTGCCATGTCAGGAATGGTCCCGAATCTCATACCCGCACTGATTGATCAAGGAATAAGGCCCCAACTGGCGGCGACAGCAATTAGCGTTTTTGGCATCACAGTCATCGCGGGCAGACTGGTAGTAGGATACCTCGTAGACATCACCTGGGCCCCCGGAGTCGCAGCTTTTGCGATCGGCTTGCCAGTAATAGGCAGTCTTGTACTAGCGGGATCACCTCCTTTTGTAACTGCATGCGTAGCAGCGGGGCTCCTAGGGTTTGCAGCAGGAGCCGAACTCGATCTGATGTCGTTTCTGGCGGCCAAGTACTTCGGTCTATTGAATTATTCCCAAATCTACGCGGTCCTCTATGCGGCGCTCGCACTTGCTAGCGGCATTGCGCCGATGTTGTTTGCTCGGATATTCGATCAGTTTGGCAGTTACGAGATTGGGTTCAATATTGGCGCCGGGTTTTTTGCGGTTGGCGCGCTTATGGTACTGACTCTTGGAAACTACCCCACAGATTTCAGGAAGGACAAGGAAGACTGATCTCCGATAGCAGTGACTCACCAGACTATGGTAGCCTAAGTAATCTGGTTATAAGGATGAAGTCGGTATGGACCTGTCTACTGGTTCCGAATACGAAGATTTTCGTAAGGAAGTGAAACAATTCATTTCGCAACACGGCGAGAAATCTCCCAGACCCGGACATGGAAGCAGAAAAGAAGCGCTTGTCTGGCAAAAACTGCTCATTGATAATGGCTATGCTGCAAGAACAATCCCTAAAGAATATGGCGGATTCGGAGCCCCACCAGACATTATCCGATCCAGAATAATCGCCGAAGAATTTTCGAATAAACAGATAAGCAACGGTCTTGGAGGACAAGGCATATCCATGCTCGTTCCGGTTTTATTAGAAATGGGAAGCGAGTCCCAGAAAAAACAGTTCATAGAACAAACCATAAAAGGAGAAATTGTCTGGTGCCAGGGATACTCGGAACCCGGAGCAGGAAGCGACCTCGCCAGCCTGACCACTAGAGCAGTGCTTGACGGAGACGAATGGGTAATAAACGGACAGAAAATCTGGACGAGTACTGCTCATCTAGCGGACTGGATCTTCTGCCTGGTCCGGACTGAGCCTGACAAACCAAAACACCAGGGAATCTCTTTCCTTCTCTTCAGGATGGATAGCCCTGGGATAGAGGTACGTCCTCTCGTAGATATGACCGGAGATGCAAATTTCAACGAAGTTTTTTTTACTGATGTCAGGGTACCAAAGGATCAGATAGTAGGAGAAAGAGGACAAGGATGGCAAGTAGCAAATGCCTTACTCGGGCATGAGCGAAGTTCGCTCGCGCCGCCCGACGCCACTCAATCCAGACTCAATGGTGTCATCAAGATGATGAAGCAGAAAAATTTCTCAGGTGAAAGAGCGATAGATAATCCAGTGCTCCTAGATCGATTAATGAAGATTCAGGGAAGAGTCCTCGCAATGAAGTGCAACGACATGAGAATTCTCTCGGCCCGAATCAACACGAATCAAGATGCCAGACTGGCGTCGATGATTGTCAAACTTCAGGGCACGGAACTCCGGCACGAACTTGAAGCACTCGCAATTGATGTTATGGGCGAGCTAGGCCTAGCCTACGGCAACAATCCCTACATTCAAGACATGGGCTCCTGGCAATACCAGTACATGTACTTTCTGGGGCTCATAATCGGAGGCGGCACCTCCCAGATACAGAAAAATATCATAAGCGAGCGAGGCTTGGGCATGCCCAAGGAACCCAAGCTGGAAAAAAAAGGATAAGGATATGGAATTCGGACTCTCAGCCGAACAGATCCTTCTTCAGGATCAGGTCAGCCGATTTTTAAAAGAACAGGTTCCTCTGGAATCCGTGAGAAAGGTAGCTGAAGGGAAAGAGACTGATAAAGGAGTCTGGAGCAACCTTGCAAACCTGGGCATTCCGGGCATCCTGATTAAGGAGAAACATGGCGGACTCGGATTAACTTTGCTCGATGCTGCGGTGGTCGCCGAAAACCTGGGCTACAATGTAACTCCCTCTCCCTTTCTGAGCACGGCAGTAATCGCTCCCATAGTTCTCCAACTGGCTAACAAAAGAGAGGATGTACTTAGCGCCATTTCAGCAGGTGAAAAGAGAGTGGGAATCGCCTTTAGCCAGGCAATACAACCTCAGCATGAGTCGGGTATTCAGCTTGATGGTGCGATAATCGAAGGTAGGCTTCTCTTTGCAATTGATAGTGACGCGGACTACTATCTTGTCGCAGACGAACAAAAAGCCATCTATATAGTAGATGTAACCTCGGGCGGCTTGGAAGTCAGCCCACTCGCGACTGTTGAAAAGACTCGATCCACTGCCGAACTAAGCTTCTCGAGAGTC
The DNA here is from genome assembly GCA_002708765.1 of Gammaproteobacteria bacterium. Classification (GTDB taxonomy): domain Bacteria; phylum Pseudomonadota; class Gammaproteobacteria; order Pseudomonadales; family Azotimanducaceae; genus UBA9659. The sequence goes on from PAPD01000038.1 coordinate 39,395, forward strand.
AAGGCAGAAAAGATCTCCGACGACCGAGAGGTGTTTCATCAGGCCTGGAACGCCGCTCTTGTAGTTATGGCGGCAGATACGTTGGGAGCCTCGCAATCAGCACTAGATCAGGCTGTCACATATGCGGGACAAAGAGAACAATTCAACCGCGTCATTGCTTCCTTTCAAGCCGTTAAACATATGTGCGCGGAAATGGCAGCCCATCTCGAGCCATGCCGTGCGATGGTCTGGTACTCAGCCCACGCTTTTGATGAAATCCCCGCCGAGGCCACGATGATGGCCTGCCATACAAAGGCGCACCTGTCCGAGGTGGGCCAGTTTGTTACCCGGACAGCGACAGAAGTTCACGGAGGGATGGGGTTCACAGATCTTGTAGGCTTACATTACTGGTTCAAGCGAGCAGGATTCAACCGTCAGATGCTAGGCTCCCCGGAACTTTTAAGAAAAAGGGCGGCAACCTCACAAAATCTATGTGCTTAGAAATTCCACTATGTCTTGCCAGGCAGCTGGATCCTGAATCATAAACAGGTGACCTCCCTCATATATTTTATGTCGGGAGCCTGAGATTCCTTCCTCAAGAACTTTTTGGTTCGAGATGGGCGCAATGCCATCGTATCGCCCACTGCAAATCAGTGTCTCAGCCCGGATTAGTCCGAGTTGATCAACAACATCGTGACGAGCTCGGGCATTAAGCTGCTCGTGATAGCCTCTCTTATATCCTGGCGATTCGTGATCTTCAATTAATCGAGATTTCATGATACCGATCATTTTTTTTACCAAATCAGGATTTTCTTTCTGCCATGCCTGACTATGCCTAACATCACTTATTTCTATAAGACGGATCCCGCGCTCCAGCGCACTATCTTCTCTTGGCAATCTATGGAAAGGATAACTAGAGAAATTACCTCCGGGAGAGGTACAACATAAAACAAGCTTTTTAACTCTTTCAGGAAATCTGGCAGCCAAGTGCTGAGCCACCATGCCCCCGAATGATACTCCCACAACATTTATCTTAAGAATATCCAGGCGATCCAGCAGTGAAATAGCGTCTTCGGCATAATCGATCATTGAGTAGGAACCCAAAGGCTTCTCGGTCTGACCTAAACCACGCTGATCATAAGCTATGACCCTGAAAAGCTCAGGAAGAACTCCGTCCAGCACATTCGGCCTCGCTCTTAAATCTGCGCCAGTGCCGCTAATATATAATACCGCTTCTCCCTGACCTCTTTCCTCGACAAAGACTTCCAATCGGGAAGTCTTTAGAAATCCCACTACGCGACAACTCCATCTTCTTTCATCTTGCTTATACGATTCGGGCTAATCCCGAAAGACTCGAGCACTGTATCAGTCTGCTGTCCATGCGCAGGCGCAGGGGAACCGATATCCAAAGCCTCCCCACCAAATCGGGCCGGTGTTCTGAAAGCTCTCAGTGCTCCCATTAGAGGGTGGTCCTGAATTTCAATTGAATCGTTGACTTCAAGTTGCTCCTGGGACAAAGCCTCTTCAAGCGTATGACACCGGGCGCAAGGAACATCATTTTTCTGCAATAGTTCGAGCGCTTCATCAGTTGAAAGTTCAAGGAAAGACTCGGCCAGAATAGATCGATATTCCTGGAGATTGGCGACAAGTTTTTCAAGTGTGTTAAATCTTTCGTCGTCTATCATCGACTCTTTGCCCAGGGCCCGAAGAACTCCAGCGCGCTGTCCCTCGGTCGCGGCGGACATAGTCAACCCACCGTCACTGGTAAGAGTCATCTCGTAGAGCATGTCCGAAAGCAGTGGCTGGACTGCTACATCTTCATCAAGTAAGGTGTGATTCTGGAAGGCATCCGGAAACAGAAAGAACATGGCAGCGTCGAGCATCGAGAGATCAATGTGCTGCCCCTCTCCCGTCTTTTCTCTAACATAAAGCGCACTACTAACTGCCTGGCATGCTGTGTAAGCGGTCAACTTGTCGCACATCAGGTTTTTTATGAATGCCTGTCCTCCTCCTCCCTGAGCGGCAGTCATCCCAGAGTGAGCCTGAATTACCGGATCATAAGCCGGAGCCGCTCCCAACGGGCCTTGGATACCAAAACCTGATATCGCCGCATAAATAAGTCTTGGATTCAATGACCGAACCTGTTCAGAACCAAGGCCATTTTTATCCATAACTCCCGGCCTGAAATTATGGATAAGCACATCACACTCATTAACCATCTCCCGTATCAGTTCCTGTCCATCGGGAGACTTCAGATTCAGTCGAATTGATTCTTTTCCACGGTTACAATTTGCAAAAATCGAAGCGATCCCCCCTTTCTGGGTGCCTATATACCTTAAGGGATCCCCAACCTCAGTAGGCTCGACTTTAATGACTCTAGCGCCCTGTTCTCCCAGCATCATAGCCGCAAGAGACGCAGTAATCATTGTAGAAAACTCCAATATCGTAACGCCCTCAAATGGTCTCATCTTTATTTGCTCCCTAATAGTCTCAGAGTAACTTGGAAATACCCCGATTATACAATGAACTATAACAAGATTGACTCCTCGCTTTCCCGATGGAGTTATATGAACAGGAAATCATCGTAAAAAAAATGTTACGCTGAGCCAGCAGAAAGCCCGAGATACAAGAAAAGAAGGAGTAACTCTATGACAGAATTTGGTGCATTGATTTTCCCCACGGAATACGCAATCCGGCCCGCAGACCTGGCAAAGGCAATAGAAGAACGGGAACTTGATTCAATTTTCTTCCCCGAACACACACATATACCTGCCTCTCGAAGGTCGCCCTACCCGGCCGGAGGAGAACTACCCAGAGAATATTCGAATACATATGATCCCTTCGTAGCACTCGCCAGTTGCGCGGCGGTAACAAACAGGATCAAGTTGGGAACCGGAATATGCCTTGTAGTCGAACGAGATGTCATTACCCTGGCCAAGGAAATTGCTACCCTCGACAGAATTTCTGAAGGGCGTTTCATTCTCGGGATCGGGGCTGGCTGGAATGCAGAAGAGATGGAAAATCATGGCATAGAATACAAAAACCGCTGGAAAATAGTAAGAGAGAAAATACTGGCACTGAAGGAACTCTGGACAAAGGAGGAAGCAGAATTTCACGGAGAGTTCGTTAATTTCGATCCGGTCTGGTCAAACCCTAAGCCTGTTCAAACAGGCGGCCCACCGATTTGGATGGGCGCGAGCTCTAAATGGAGTTATGACCGCATAGCGGAATATTGTGATGGTTGGTTACCTATCGCGGGGCAGGACAAAGGACATCTCCCAAAGATCGAAGAAGCTCTCTCGAAAAGAGGGAAATCTAAATCTGACATCACCTTGGCGATGTTTGGTGTTCCGCCCGATGAAAGCTTCGTGAAAAAAAAATTAGCTCAAGGGTATCACCATCTCGTATTCGGCTTGCCTCCGAAAAAAGAGAAAGTCGTCCTACCACTTCTCGACAAATATGCCGATATAGCCAATAAGCTGAGATAACGTGCTAAAAAGTGAAATGGAGTCAAGATATTAAGTGTCTTGACTCCACTTATTCTGGCTCGCCTTTATAAAAAACTAACATTTCCAATAATATTCAATCGAAAAAGCTTACAGGTGTTAACAACCTATCAGAAGGATTTTCCTATACTGAATATAATAGCCTGAGATTCATCGGGATTACCGTTTGAATCAGCCTGATCAGATAACTCCTCGCTGCTAAAGATTGCGGCTATTCCGATGTCTAGCTCAGCTACAGTAGTCCCGTACCCAAACTCAAAATATTCACCATCGGCCTCATCTCCAAAACTACCAAACGTTCCATAAAAACCATTTCCGGGGTCAATGGTAAGCCCGAAAAAATCGTAGTCTGACGGGGCACCAAAACCATCCCATTCCCCAACAGAATATTCCAGAGAGATCCAGGAATAACCAAGATTCAGGTTAAACTCTTCATAGGTATCGTCGAACTCTCCCGTGTAATAATATCCAGTGAATCCGACACTGGCAGAGAAACCCGCCTCCGTCTCAAAGCCATAACCAGCATAAAGATCCACCTCAAGACCATCACCCACATCCGCCGCCCAAGTACCTACGTAAAATCCAGAATTTTCATAATCCGCCCCGGCGCTGGCAGATGATGACTTCTGAAGAATACCTCTGAAGTAATATTCAGAGACATAACCTATATTGAAAGAGACATCTCCTTCCGCTGCCGCAGTAGACGACATCAATGTGCTCACCGAAAAGAGGGCCCCCAAAGCGATTTGAGTCAGTTTATTCATTTTTTGCTCCCAGTATTAAAAACACTCACTCCCATGAATTGCAAAGCTTGGGCCAAAAAAAAAAAATTATTTATTATTAGTTAGTTACAATAAAAACTATAGGCATAATGGTTCGTCCCGCACCTTTATAGTGCATAAAGTCGCACCAAAATAAAATCAATCTGTGCTTAGACTATCGACTTCCAGGCGAGAGACTTCACTCATCGCCTTGGTTAATTCGATCGGGACGTCGTGCCCAAAAGCCCCAGAATTAAACTCGAACTTGAAGAATTTAACGCCCCACCACCTAGGAGCACCATTCAATATGATCCTTAAAACTTTAGAAGTGTTCCCTCGCTCACTAATTAGCGACATTTTTTTTGCCTCATATTCTCGACCTCTACTATCCGTAACTCTTAATGAACTTTTTTTAGGGAGGGAGAATTTCTTAGTTGGCCCATCTATCACTAACTCCGCAATGATCTGAGCTCGCAGGGTGGAATTTTTTCTGTTTTTCCCGCGTTCAGATTCAATCACGACTTTTGAGAGCTGAAAACCTATGCCCTCCAGCTCAAGTGTGTCCTTACTTACCTTTAGAAACCTGGCCGGCATGCTTACCCACTCGTCCTCGTTTTTACTAACAGACCAACGGCCATCTGATCTCAGCCTAATCCTCGTTCCATTTTTCAAGGTACCGAACCGGTCTTCGGATAGAAATTGCCATGTCCCGTCTTCTCTGAGCAACACCTCCCGACCTTCATCGCTTATGATAATCTGGTCAGCTAATAAACCAACGGATAAAAGAACACCAAACCCAGCAAAAATTAACGCTTTGAAAGAAAAACAATTCAAGTGCTGTTCACTAAACCAATCTGATGATAAGAAAAATCGATAATTAATTACCTTGAACTTTATCGCTAATGCTGACGCGTATCAAATTCTGCCGAACAACCATAAACCCAGAGTAGCAAATGGGTTATGCTAGGGATTTCAGCTTAAGAGTTACAAGAATGGCCGAACTGATATCACCTATTGCGGAAAAATCTCCTGAGAGACTAGCTCTGGCAGACGAATTCGGAAACACCAAATGGGGCGAATTCCATGAAAGGGTTAACCGTCTGATAAACGCGCTGCGCAAAGCAGGACTAAAAACCGGGGATACCTTTGCGGTCCTCAGTGGAAACCGACGGGAATATGTTGAAGCTTTTGCTGCTGCAGCTCACGGGGGATGGTTGCTCGTACCCATTAATTGGCATCTTGTAGCCAAGGAAATTTGTTATATCCTTGAAAACTCGCAATCGAAAGCTCTTTTTATTGATTCACGTTTCGATAATTTAGGGAAAGAGACAATATCGCATCCCGATGCTCCCCATATTTCAACCGTAATTGTTTTTGACAATTCTCAGGAAAACCTGCTCGCAGGAAGGCCCGATGTGCTTTCGTATGAAGAATTCTTGTCCGCAGCCTCTCTCGAAGAACCTGACGAACAAAGCCTTGGAGGACCAATGTTCTATACCTCGGGAACAACTGGACACCCGAAAGGCGTAAAAAGCGCGCTATCCCAGACCGGAGCGCCAGTAGAAACTCTAAAAATGATTGGAGATGGCTTGTCGGGAATGCTTTCTATACAACCCGGAGGCCGGACTTTATTGGTCGGACCTATATATCATTCAGCGCAATGGGCCTTTTCTTTTCTGCCGCTACTAGCCGGTAGCAGCATTATTATGAGACATAAGTTTGACGGAGCAGAAACCTTAAATCTGATAGATAAATATGAAATTACGAATATCCATCTGGTGCCCACCCAGTTCACCCGCATGCTCAGATTAGATAAAAAGGAAAAGAAGAGCTTTGCAGGGAAAAGTCTTGATATAGTCTGGCACGGTGCAGCCCCCTGCCCTCCGAAAATAAAACGACAGATGATAGATTGGTGGGGACCAGTGATCTGCGAATACTATGGTTCTACAGAAGGATCAATAGTGTCCACGGTAAATAGCGAGGAGTGGTTAACTCGACCCGGCACCCTTGGCAAACCAACCCCCATTATGGAAATCGTGGTCGTCAAGGACGACGGATCCAAAGCAGAAAATGGAGAGTCGGGCCAAATCTACGTAAGAAACCTTATGGGATCTGACTTCGAATATCATAACGACCCGGAGAAAACAGAAAAAGCACATCTGGAGCCAGGTCTATTCACCTTTGGAGATATTGGATATCTGGATTCAGACGGTTATCTTTTCATGAGCGACAGAAAGATTGATATGATCATTTCAGGAGGGGTTAACATCTATCCTGCCGAAATCGAAGCTGTCTTAATCGATCACCCCTCGGTTATTGACGCGGCAGTCTTCGGAATTCCTAACGAGGAGTTCGGAGAAGAAGTAAAAGCTGCAATCGAACTGAATGAAGAAATTGAAGGCGATGAAAAACTGATGGACGAAATCATCGCATATTGCAGGGAAAATCTTGCAGGGTTTAAAGTTCCCAAGTCGATCGATTTCGAGAAAAACCTACCTAGGCACCCTACTGGGAAACTCCTTAAACGAATCCTGAGAGACAAATACTGGAACGAAGAAGATCGAAAGATCTAGCTACCAGAAAAAACTCCCTAGTTAGCATCAGGATTTGGCGATCCCGACCATCTCAGCTAAATCGGTGAACTTGACCCTAGGTCTGCCCTCGGATTCCCCTTTTGCCAGCTCTGCGTCATCAATCTTCTTCCATTCCGGATAGCTTATGACCTGTTTGCCACAATTCTTGGTGAGTTCCTCGGCACCAGCTATGGTAGGATCTTCAGGTTGATTAATTCTCCCCGCTTCAAGATCTTCGACCATAAATGCTACCGTCTCCTGCGCGCAGGTCTTGTTAGTTCCTATGACTCCGCTAGGCCCTCTCTTTATCCACCCCGCAGTATATAAACCAGCAACAGGACTGCCATCTGATTCAATTACTCTTCCAGCCTCGTTCATTATAGTTCCGCTGTCTTCGTGATAGGGAATGCCAGGTAATGGCTTACCCTTGTAACCCACACTCCGGAAAATCAGACCCGCAGGAATCGTTTCCGTCTCATCGGATGCAACCGGTCTTACACTACCGTCCTCATTCTGAACAAGCTTGTTTTTGACCACTTTAAGCCCTTCTACTTTGCCACCCTCACCGAGCACCTCGATCGGAGAAACCAGAAATCTGATGGTAAGCAACCGTGATTTGGTGCCAAAAGGACGATTCGCGTATTCGCCAATATATTCTACATTCTTCAAGGCATTCTTATTATCCTGAATCAGGGTTCTACTTGCCTCATCCACCTTCGCTTCACTAAGGGGCACCGTGACATCAGCATCATCGAATTCACCCAATTCTTTGATTTCAGGCGGCGTAAAAGCTGCCTGGGCGGGACCACGCCGCCCCAGGATATAGACATTTCGTACCTTACTATTCTTTAGCACCTCAAGTGCATGATCAGCGATATCGGTGACCGCGAGCTCATCATGTGTCTTGCAGAGAATTCGTGCGACATCCATAGCAACGTTTCCTACCCCTACTATCGCGATGTTTTCCTGAGACAAATCAAATGTTCTATCGGCAAAATCGGGATGCCCGTTATACCATGCAACAAATTCAGTTGCAGAAAAACAGCCTTCAAGATCCTCTCCGGGGATGCCCAGGTTTCTATCAAAAGGCGCACCAGTTGAAAACATCACCTGGTGATAGTGACGCCGAAGATCTGCAAGAGAAATATCTCTCCCATACTCAACATTTCCAAAGAACCTAAAATTAGGTAATTGAGCGCTCTTATCATAAGCTCTCTGAACAGTTTTATCCTTTTGATGATCGGGGGCAACTCCTGCCCTCACAAGACCAAAAGGAGTGGGAAGCCGATCGTACATATCGAACTCGACTGAGAGATTCTTTTTCTTAAGAAAATTACTTACCGTATAAAATCCCGCAGGACCAGAGCCTATTATCGCAACCCGTAAAGGATTTTCCGCCGAACCTATTGAAGCCATGATATCCACCTAACTATTTACTGCGGTAAAAGACTAGCAGATAACTTCAAAAAAGTAGATCAAATAAAGCCAACTTTTAGGAACTAACCCTCCCGTTGGCAGTTGCCAATCCCTGACATCGAATGCATTATCTAGGATCGAAAAAACCCCTGATAAGAGAAATGGGGAAACACTAAATCTATCTTGTCATTGCTTCTGCCTAGGCAATAAGTTCCTGGATGCCTCCGGAACGTCTGGAAAGAGAATAAAGAGTTATGATTTAACCAGGGAGAATTGGTTTTCGTTGAATCAAGAAAAATCTAGGACTGCGCACTTAAAAACATTAAAGGAGTGCTCGCTACAAAATGAAAAATTTTTCTAACAGACTGCTGCAATGGTTCGAGGAAAATGGAAGGAAAGACCTCCCCTGGCAGAAAGAAAAAAGCCCTTATCGTATCTGGGTTTCAGAAATAATGTTGCAACAGACACAAGTCAAGACAGTAATACCTTTTTTTAACAGATTCTTTAAGAGATTCAAATCCGTGCACGACCTAGCCGACGCGCCTCTTGACGAAGTTCTCCATTACTGGAGCGGTCTGGGTTACTATGCCCGAGCTAGGAATCTGCACCGAACAGCAAAAATCATTTCTGATGAGCTAGAAGGAGAATTCCCGACTTCTCAAGAAGAGCTCGCTGCCTTGCCTGGAATCGGCAGATCAACCGCTGGCGCTATCTTGGCAATTAGCTCGGGGAAAAAAGCTACTATTCTTGACGGAAACGTAAAACGTGTTCTAAGCAGAATTATAGGTTTCACCGAGTGGCCAGGCATAACTGTTAACGAAAAAAAACTATGGGATTACGCAGAACAACTGACTCCGGATCAACGCGTTGCTGATTACACGCAAGCAATCATGGATCTTGGAGCAACACTATGCACTCGATCTAAGCCCAAATGTAATGAGTGCCCTTTTCTTCAAAACTGCAAAGCGTATGAGCTAGGCATAGTAGAAAAATGTCCCGGCAGAAAACCTAAAAAAACCATCCCCACAAAAGAAGTTACAATGATACTAGCAATTTCCTCGGGCAGATTTCTTCTAGAAAAAAGGGACAAAAAGGGGTTATGGGGAGGCCTTTGGACTCTTCCGCAATGTGACGCAGATGACCTAAAGATCAAGCTGGAGGATCTGTTGCTGACAGGACAAGAATTTGAAACATTGCCCGTGCACCGACATTCTTTCAGTCATTATCACCTTGATATAACTCCGGTTCGAATTAAGACCAAAAAGACACCGGCACTCCGCGGGGAAAAAGAAGATTATCTCTGGATTAAACCAAATGGTCAGAAGAAAGTTGGAATTCCTAAACCGACAGAAAAACTTATGGAAAAATACCTTTGTTGATATCAAAATGCTCGCGTTGAAAAGAGGACACTAATTGTGCACCCTGTTATTTTTCTTAATACAAGAATCCCGGATCATAGATAATGACCAATAAAGTTTTTTGCAGGCGATTCAAAAAAGAGCTTCCCGGCCTGGAAACTCCTCCCTTTCCCGGGGCTGCCGGAGAGGAAATATTTTCAACTGTGTCACAGCGAGCATGGCAAGAATGGCAAAATCTGCAGACTATGCTTATTAATGAAAAACATCTAAACCTGAGAGATAAAGAATCTCGAGAATACCTGAATAGTCAAAGAGCGCTATTTTTAGACGGACACCCAACAGACCGAGCTGAGGGTTTTATCCCGGAAGATGACTAATAGTCGAAGAAAGGCTATATTGCCCACTTCTTGACTACCCTGAGAGGTTCGGCTTTAATCACGAGCGTTCTAACAGGGGTATAACAAGATGGCCAGATAGCTCAGTCGGTAGAGCAGGGGACTGAAAATCCCCGTGTCGGTGGTTCGATTCCACCTCTGGCCACCACTTTAGACCATCTTCGATTCTCATGTCACACTGGTGCCACAATAAGAATTCATTTTCATCCAAGTTAATCTGGCTCATCACACCCAAAAAAACCCTCTAGCGCGTCATAGTGTAGGATTTTTGGAATAATTGTCTCAAAGACTAAAACCAGATGTCGTCCAGTTTGCCTGATTCAAGTTCATTGGCATAAGAAAGGTAATAGTTACGATTCGGTGCATTATATTCTTGGCTTGCAAGCGCACGAAGAGCGGCTATCTTTATTTCCCGGGCTGATTCACGTTCTGCTTTCCCTAGCCACTTAAGAGAATCCGTAAGTTCGAGCGCCCACTGGAACTCTCCCGCTTTCATTGCGGCTCTGGTTTTCCGTTCCAGTTTTTTAATACCACCGGCCAACCTGGCTACTTTCTCAGCTTCATCCCTAGGATGAAGTCGATTCAGTGATACAGGATTACCATCATACCAACCAAGCAACCCTGAATAGATTGCGCGGACAGCGTGAGATATCGAACCATAAAACTCAATCAGGTAGGGTTTATTAACTGCGTTAGCGGCCAGTTTAACCTCATGAGCTATCAAATCAGGGCCCTTGCCCAAGTTGATACCTCGTATAGTCTGATCATAAACCGCACGTATCGCCTCGCTATATTCGCGAAGCGCGATGGTAGCTAATTCTCTACCTGACAGAGGCGATGTATGACCCCCAACCAGATGGTCAGGTTCAAATGTCGCCATCCTGGCAACACTTGTCGACCAGTTTAGTACATTTCTGTACCCGGTCCCGCGAATTGCATATAGATTAGGAAATGCATGATAGAAATTATCACCAGCAAACAGCACACGCTCCTCAGGCAACCAAACAAACAATGCG
>PAPD01000039.1 GCA_002708765.1 Gammaproteobacteria bacterium
AGAAAAGAAAGGGTTAAAAGGAGAGCAGTTTGAGTCACTGAAACTGTTGGTGATTCCGGCAAGCGAAAAAAGATCGCCTTCTCAATCGGAAATCAACACCCTTCTGGGGCACTATCAAAGCGGGCGATATGATGATGCAGAAAAGCTAGCGACGACTATCACTCAGGAATTCCCCGGACATCAATTTGGATGGAAAGTGCTCGGGGCTGTGTTCAAGCAAACTAACCGAATACCTGAATCATTAATCCCCAGCCAGAAGGCTTTAGAAATTGCTCCTCGAGATGCCGAAGCGCATAACAATCTAGGTGCCACGCTTCAAGAGCTGGGCAGATTAGATGAGGCTGAAACAAGCCTTAGACAAGCCATAGCTTTTGAATCAGATTTCGCGGAAGCCCATAACAATTTGGGGGTCACCCTACAGAAGCAGGGAAGGCTGGAAGAAGCTGAAGCCTACTACAGGCAAGCGATAAAAACGAAACCAGACTATGTCGAAGCGCTTAACAACCTAGGCAACACGCTCCAAGGCGCAGGAAAACTGGAAGAAGCTGAAGCCAGCCTGAGGAAGGCCATAGCATTTCACCCTGACTATGTCGAAGCACATAACAACCTGGGTGTCACACTCAGAAAACAGGGGAGGCTAGCCGAGGCTGAAGCCAGCTACAGGCAAGCCATAGAGCTAAAATCGGACTTTGCCGAATTCCACAGCAACCTAGGTAACGCGCTCCAGGAACTGGGAAGGCTGGAAGAAGCTGAAGCCAGCCTGAGGAAGGCCATAGCATTAAAATCCGATTATGCCGAAGCCCACAGCAACCTGGGTAACATGCTCCAGGAGATGGGAAGACTGGAAGAAGCTGAAGCCAGCTACAGGCAAGCCATAGAGCTAAAATCGGACTTTGCCGAAGCCCATAACAATCTGGGCGTTATTCTGAAGGAGCAAGAAAGATTGTTTGAATCTGTTTCTAGCCTTCAAACAGCGTTTGCCACCCGGAGCGGTATCCTCCCGGTAGGAGACGTGACACTTGCTCCAGCTGCCTCCGCGTTATTTTTCGAACTGACTAACAAGTGCAATTTCCATTGCAGTTTTTGTCCCTCGGACGATCAAAAACGCAATCTGGGTTCGATGGATATAGAGCTGGTTAAACGTCTCTATGAAGAGACGGCGAACAAAAACCTAGCCAGTGAAGTTCACCTTCATTTAATGGGTGAGCCGACCTTACACCCTAAACTGATAGAGATTTTTGAGTTTGCAGAATCAAAAAAGGTGAAGACCAATCTGGTGACCAACGGGAGCACAATGGTCGCTAAAGTTGTTCCCCAGATTCTGGATTCCCTATACGGCACAATAACCGCAAGTCACATGACTCCGACCGAAGAAACATATCGCTTTAGAGGTGAAGTCGGTCTTTCCTGGGAGCGATATATCAGCAACATTAGACTATTAGTAAGCGAGCACATAAAACGTCTGGCGAAAGGAGAAGCAATCAAAAATGATATTATCATTCGAGTAATGGTGACCCAGGAAACAGCATCAAATGTCAGCATCATGGAGACAGCGGACGAGGCAAGCTCTATCCTGAAGGAATGGAATGACTTTGTCGCTGAAGTCGAGGAAGAACTTGGAATGACGCCCTTCAAACGCAAAAACCATAATGCCGATGACCTGATTCGAGGCAACGATTATGCCTCTACATCTTACCCCTTGCAGCGGGGAATCAAGTTGGTATTCTGGAGAGCGTTTACGTTTGCTAATACAAGAGTAGGCGATGACTTTGAATTGGAAACGAGAAGCCAGAGTGCCTACTGTCCTCATCCATTCACTGACGTTGGTGTTCTGTGGAACGGCGACGTAACGTTATGCTGTCTGGATCACGATGGCCAATTGAATGTAGGCAATATCCGTGATTCCTCTATTGAAGAAGTGATACAAAATGAAGCAGCTCAAAAGTTGCGTGCCAGTATGCTCGGGCGCCACCCTCTCCCGCCAGTCTGTCAAACCTGCCAGGCGAAACCGGTCAAGCGTGATGATGATACTCAGTTGATTGCTAAAGGCTAGCCCGTGTAACCTACTTATAATAAAAGGTACCTCTTTTCATTAGTGGTCACTTCAATGTGCTGGAGCATTTCATCATTCCAAAGAACATCATACACTAGGCTTTTCTTGCGCCGAATATAGATAGCCTTTTTAGGAAAAGCTAAGGTAAACAATGCTAAATTTTCCAAAACAGAAACAGATAGAAAATCATATATATCTTGAAGAGACGGATGCACCTTTGCCGGAAGCGCTTAACCATAGAACCCGGTATGCTTTTTTTTCTTCACTAGCTACCGGAGGAAAATCGGTAATCAAGTCATGTCGTGACTTACATCTTCGTAGAACGGTTGTATACAAAACATTGCGTCCCGAATTTCAACAAAACGCAGTTGAAAACAAGCGATTGCTTCGAGAAGCTCGTATCTCTGCCCTACTGCAGCATCCCAATACAATACCTACTTATGAAATAGGACGAGATAATCGAGGAAATTACTACTTTACGATGAAATTGGTGCATGGCTATACCCTGGGTGAACTGCTGAATTATCGCGAACGCTATGATTTATCGCAGTTGATGGACGTAATTATTCAGGTGGGGAATGCACTTGGTTACGCGCACTCCGTCGGGGTACTGCATCGCGATATCAAGCCAGACAATATTTTGATTGGGCCCTATGGCGAAGTGCTTTTGCTAGATTGGGGCTTAGCCAAAGTCTGGCAAAAAGATCCCGTTACTTCCAGAAACGAACCTGAGATTTCCGAGGTTGAAACCGAGACCGGAATGACTGGAGAAGCAAAACTTCAGGGCTCTGTAATGTACATGTCCCCTGAGCAAATAGATCGAGATCCGGGAATTAGTTTTCGATCAGATATATATAGTCTGGGTGCGGTACTGTATGAGGTTTTAACTGGAAAAACCCCATTTCAGGGACAGATTGTTAGAGAAATGCTTGATGAAATCCGCTCAAAGACTCCGGACGATCCAAAGTCAGTTGCTGGCGGGCGAGTCCCTGATGTTCTCGCTGATCTTACAATGCGTTGTCTACAGAAAAACCCTGACAGGCGCCCGGAATCGGTGGATGAACTGGTTCGAGTCCTGAAAAATAACTGGTTGCTGGAACCGTCTGTTTAACAGCAGCTTCCTAGTATTTTGTTTTCGAAGGATCACTATTGGAAAGAGCTTATCGATGCCACAAATAAACCCGGATTATCTCAAAGATATCGAAAATGACTTAGCCAGGTCTAAGTTAGAGTTTCCCTGTGTTTTCCAGACGTATTCCAAAACTCACGTAGGCCTTGTCCGAGATAACAACGAAGATGCTTTATATACAGAAGAACAGAAAGGGCTATGGCTCGTTGCAGACGGCATGGGAGGACACAGCAAAGGAGAACAGGCGAGCGCAGCGGTAGTGGATAATCTGCGCAGCTTTACCCCCATGGAAACCTTAAGTGAGAGCATAAAAGATTTAGAAACACGATTTATTTTAGCGAACAACACATGTCGAAACATGTACCTGAAAAAAACTGTGGGAAGTACCGTAGCCGCATTGTTTGTTTATCAATCTTTAGCTACTTTTCTCTGGGCCGGTGATAGCAGGATTTATCGTTTCCGGAATGGGACCTTGGCTCTAATGACCGAAGACCATAACCTAGCGCAGGAACAATTCCGGCGAGGTGAAATATCTCAGGATGAAGCCCAGAGAATGCCGTCAGCAAACATATTGACGCGCGCGATAGGCATTCACCAAAATCTGGGATTAGAGATGCATTGCGCAGCTATAAAATCTGGTGATCGATATTTGATCTGTAGCGACGGACTCTACAGAGAGTTCCTACTTAGTGAAGTTCAGGATATTTTAGGTACCGAAGAAGCAGAAGACGTTCTAAAAAAGATGACGGAAGAGGCACTGGAACGGGGTGGAAAAGACAATATCACTGGTGTCCTAGTGCAAGTAAGCTAGGGTTAAGAAATCCGGACATTATGAAAGACGCGATCAAGCATATCAGAATGATTTTTAGACGATTCATCAATCGAGCTTACAGGACGACTCAGAGAATAAAAAGTTGCCGGATCAAACAAGAGAGGCCGTCAGGGACATATAGAGATATGTTAAACTCATATAGAAATTTTTATGGAAGGGAGAGATGCCATGAGAGAAGAACATGAAATCGAATTAAAGGAATTCCAGAAAGACTATCTTGCCAGAATCACTAGCAAATACGATCTTCCTGATATGGGAAAAGCAATACGCTGCCTTATCGACTACGCCATTGAAATGGAGGATCACGAGGTTGAAATCTTTAAACTGGAGCGTTGCCACTCATGCGACTAATTAGGTAATACGTCAGGACACTGATTTCTCAGCGCAACTGCAACTCCTAAAAGTATCGAATCAACTCGAGAGAGACCAGCTAAGCGAAACAAATGCTTCTCCCATCTCTGTATAAAAACCTCTCATATTCGCTCTCAGGTTTTTAGGCAGAAACTAGCTTAAGTAGGCGCTGGTCAGCACCGGGTAACTGGTAAAACCGAAGCGACCTTCAACCTCAGCCTCGGTCAATTGCACACGCCAATCTTCCACGTCTTTTTTTGACACGCCATGGGTAACCGCGAAATTAGCCATCATTGTCTCGAGATACCGAGCGGGCGAGTTTTGATCTCTATCAGAAACCATAAAAGCCAGGGACTCATTCTTTATATATTTGTATCCCAGGCCACGGAGCTTGCCGGGCAACTCCATAGGCAGCATTTGATGATAACAATGCTCCTTAAAAGCGTCATGTACCAGGTTATTCAGTGTTTCATCCGGCCCATAGAATCTGAAATAATCCCAAAGAATGGATACATTGACAAAGCTACCTCCCGATCTCAGAATTCTGGTAGATTCCAATAAAGCAGCATCAATATCTTCAATATATTCATAGGCTTGGGTTGAAGTTACAATGTCGCAAACACCACTCTCCAGGTCGATATTATCAGCGGAACCATGAAGAAAGATAATATTGCTCAAATCCGAACATCTGTCGCGGGCTTCTGCAAGCTGATCTTCGCTAGGATCAAGCGCATAAACTTGTCCTTGACCAGAGGTAGCCTTTGCAAGCTGCTCTACCAAGTGACCTGCACCACAACCTACGTCCATGATTCTATCGTTCGAATTGATCGAAAGTGTTTGAAGGATAGCCTGCCGCCTCGATATACCCGCCATACTGGAAGCGATTAGTCTCTGGTTCCTAGCAGTTTCTTTTACGAATTTCACTTTAGATCCCTGATAAAAATAGATTGTTATCCTCGGCCAATTTCTAACCTTATTCAAGGCTTCTCCGAGCATCTAAATAGAAGACGGCTAGAGTGGTGACGAGAATTTGTTAGTTCCCGCTCTCCTTGCGAAAAGCTCTTAGATGAGGTGGGACAATATTAAATAAAATCAAAATCCAGCAGACCCGAGAGTGAGCACGAACTTGGTGAAAAAAGGGAATAATGAAATAGTCACCAGTTCGAATCAGGGATTGGGATTATTGTAAAATACCTTATTTACTTTTGACTGATAGCCTCGCAACAGAATATTCCGAGTTCGCTGGGGCCAGTCAGAAAAAAGAAGGCTCAAAACAATTCGCTCTTCGCCCTCAAGCATTGGTCGAACTCGGTGTCTGACATGATCACCCCGAAACAACACCAACGAATTAACAATGTCTGCCTTTGGAAAAGAGGTAAGCAAACCATTTGAGTCAATCTCCAGTTTCGCCGTATCTTCTCCAGTAGTCTCCAACAAGGTAAGAATGCCCGCCCAGCGCTGCCCCAAGTATATACTTCCGTCAACATGCCAATCTATGCCGTCACCACCCTCGAGTCCCTCATAACGCAATAGGCTCAGGCGATTCGTGTCTTCGACCGGCACATACTGAAGTAAATCCTGGCCAGTCGCCCTTCGGGCTTTCTCCAGAAACTCAATAGAAAAAAGGTACCGCAACCATTCACCCGAACAGACTTCTCTGAGTTCATGACCGCCTATAGCGCTACCGCGCCGCCATTCAGTTTTGCTTCGCACCCAGTGAGACTCTATGCTCTTCAGATCACGCAACACTTCTTTAAAATGGTAACCGGGCAATACATCCCGGATAACATGAAACTGCTGGGCTTTAGAATCAACAACACCGCGCCTATTCAGCTTGTTATGTTTGTGAAGCGCCCACTCGGCAGCGAGCGTTTTTGTTAACGACTTAATCATGCTTCTAGCTTATCAAATTTTTTTGTCTCCCTGGCAAGCCATTCCGCTGCTTCACTCTTGATTACTCCGAACTCGTTAATTACGTCGCACCCTCAATAAAATCGGCTTTTAGAAATTCGTCACTATTTTTCCTCAGCTAAGCTGGTGATTCCATCCCGATACCGATTCCAGTTATGAACAATTTCATAGACCACCTTAGATCCAACCAAGTATCCCGATTCGAGAGCAACTTCCAATCCAGCATATTTATAACTACTTGTTTCTCTGAGTAAATTCTCTGCTGCGGTACGACTAGGCGGCTGCATAGTAAAGTTGCTACCTGTTCTCAATACCATGACTCGATCTTTATCTGCTCTCCCGATTCCGTCTAACCACTTTAGAGAGAGGTACGACCCGGTATCTTCCATTCCAGATGTCACCATATTTCCATCTCCTTCGGTCCAGTAGTCGACCAGCCGGTTAGCCCAATCATTTAAAAGAGCCCCATGCCAGAAAGTAAGCGCAGCAATATGGTCTCCTTTCATCACCTTTGGGCTTCCTTGCGCTTGCGGATGATTGGTGTATAGCAACCTTTCCTCAACCAACGACTCATCATCAGGCAACTGGATGTCTTTTGTAAGCTGAAAGGCCCAATCGGTCAGATCACTATTTAGTCGGTACATCTCGCCTGTCGGTTCAGGCTTATTGGAATCGAACGGTTTATTCGTATGCCTAGGGAAATAACCAAACGGCCAGTCCTCGGGCATTTCTCTAGCATCGATGTGATGGCCAAGATCACCATCAACAAGATATTCCGCCCACACGGCGGAACCCAGGGTCCCGTCCTCTGGGTCAATACCAGCGATACCGGCGATCACCCAGTAAGCAAGGGAAAGATCAAACCGCTGGTCCATGCCCACCGCCATTATAGCAGCGGCGGCTCTTGCCGTGCCAATACCGGTCACCATCAACAAAACCTCTTCCTGCTCATTGTAATAAAGATCCTTGTAACCCTGAAACGGAAGGACTTCCGCAAATTCTCGCCCTTCTCTCCAGATCTGGAGCTCTCCGCGCCGATCACCGAGATCTTCTCCAATTTCAAGCATTGTAACGATCACAACTTTAACGGGACGAACCTTTTGAACCAGCCCTTTTTGTTTTTCCTGACTTGATTCGCAACCGCCAAGGAAAAAAAATACGAAAAAAATAACTAATCGCATTCCGCCTCACAAAAACAATAAACTCGGAATTTAGGCTAACCCAGATCCCTAGATTTTTGAACCACCAATTAATCTCGACTTTTTTAAAAAACAACTACGTACACATGAAAGCGAGCTGGAAGTCGGGCTATTCGTTTAAAAGAATTCTCGTAAATTTATGGCTTTTGGTGATCTCATCAACTTTGGCAATATGGTCTTGCCTACCCTGACATCAAGTTAACAAGATCACAACTTAACGATGTATAAAACTAAAGATCTACTGATACGCTTCCGATATCGGTACCGGACGCAACTTTGGGTACCATGGACTGCGGAGCGGATCACCTGGCTTCAGGTAAAAACTTAGACCGGGAGTTAACGGGACCGTCGGCCGAGAAGGAGGTCTTTCTGCGAAAACAACGTCATCGCCAAAGGCTCTTATCGCCAAGGCACGACGCTTGCCATCAAGGTCAGTTGGACCGCCACCATGAATAGTACTGGGGCTTGAAAGAATAATGTCGCCAGGAGCCAGCTCCCATGACACTATGGAAAAATTTTCGCGATTCGCCTGGATATCTGGAAGAATCGGTAATCCCTCATTATAAAACCCACTCTTCGGGTCACCTGGTTTCTGCGGATTAAAACCATCAAACATCGCTTCCCTATGGGAGCCTGCCACAAACTCCAGGCATTCCTCTTTGCTTAAAGCATCTAAGGGCAACCAAACAGAAGACAATTGATTTCCCTCAACAGGAAAGTAAGGAGTATCCTGATGCCAGGGGGTACGTTCGCAGCCTCCTGAGGTCTTGATAAAAAATTCGTCCGAGTAATACCAGACATTTCGAGATCGCATAAATCGACCCATGATAGAAGCGATCGGCGAATCAAAAAGAAGCCGTCTGATTTCGAAAGCATTGTCGAAATTTCGGACTGTTTCTTGGAACTCTCCCGCTTCACCAACAAAAAACTGATGTTTGACCACAGCAGAATCAGCCAGCACTCGGTTCAACCCCATTTCAGTCAACATCAACCATTCCGGAGACAAAGCTCCCCGCAACATAACAACGCCGTCCAGTTCATATGCGCCGATCATTTCCTCAGTTATCGACGCCACAGGATGACCAGGATCCAGCGTAAAACTTCTCGCCAACTCACCCATAGTAAGCCCCTCTCAAGTCAAATTAATCACATGAATCTCTTTGGTATGGTCCAGCCCAATGGCTCACAGGCGCTGCGCCTTTTTTTATTTCGATATGCAACGCCGTGAGAATGGAACAATAGCAGAAAACACAGTTGGCAATTTGCTAAATCTCCTTGCTTAACTCAACAATTAGTTTGATGGTCTCTGCGCTATGGTGCCAGACCATACTGAGGGACCGCTACAATCAACGTACGAATTGTAATACTCATCAGCTCCCTGCATCCCACCGCCATTCGCCAACCATTCTTCATCTTTCATCAAATCCCCCACACTATCGTAGATAAAGAAGTGAAAGAAATCTCCGGGTGCGTTTCCCTGACCTAGGCGTGGGTGAATAATTGCCCAACCAATAAAGTTACTCTTTTCCTTAGTTTCCGCTAACCAGGACTTATGTTGTTTGGCCAGGTCGTCTTTGCTGACTCCCGGTCTTCGCGTACACCATTCCGTTTGCACGACACGCCGATCACTATTTTCAAGCTGTTCGACATCCATGTATTTATAATCAATATAGTTGAATTTAAAGTGACACTTGCCGACTTTATCTCGCCCTTTCATCACCTTTGCTGCGCCCTCGGATTGCTCCCATTTATCCCATGCTTCTCCCATCGCAGGGATTGAGCCGTAAACCATAGTTATATAATCCGCAGTAGTGTTAACGGCATCAGCATGATCATAAAATGGGGTAAAAGTTATAATGCCCAGATCAAGATCCAGCCTAGCGAACTCGGCCCCAGCTAATTTCGTTTGTCTTTCGGCATCTTCCAGATCCATACCAGGGTTGAGCTGACATACCTCGTACTGCATCGCGCCAAGCACATTCAGATTAATGCCATCATAGTCGGTGGGTCCATCATCTGAATAACAAACGGCTGACAAAGCCAGCATGATAAAAAAAGAAAATAACCTAGAATAATTCATCGTCTCTCCTACTTCGTTAATATTCCGAAAAAAATTAAGATGTTTCCCGAGCTTATCTAAACACACCGACACCTTTTCCCCAACCAAACCCCTGAGCCTCAAGATTAATAGCCCGTTCTATTAAAACGTGACTTAATCAACCAGAAAGTTTTCTTAGCACGACCATACCTCCATACAGCGAACAACTATTTACGTATAGAAAGTCGCAGCTCAAAATCTAAATCACCCGAGCCTTCGTGAACAGAAAACATTCGTTCGAGATTTCCATACATCTCCTCTCCCATCTCACAGGATCTTCTTGTTTTCATATCTATATGGACTACAACACTTTCAATAGCTGCAGAAATTTCTCCTGCTTTGTTCAGAATTACACCACCGTAGTGAATAAGCTTCGGCCGCAGGTCAAAAATCCTATAGCAAGGCAAGGCTATCTCTCCTTGTTTCATTTCCTTTAAGTACTTTAAATTCGTCTCCAACGTAAAGTTAGAAAAACCAGCGTCAAAATATTCAGGGGAAAACCCCATATCTTCAAAAAATGCGGAACAACCATCCTCAAAAATCTGATAATAAAACACGACATTCATGTGCCCGTTCAGATCACACATTTCCGAGGTTATTTCAACTTCTGTCCCCACGCTGGGATATCTTTCTTTCATTGGCATTTCCTTTTCTCTACCTTCATAGTTCAACTCTGAGACGGGCCTTTCAACTAATTTTTCCACCAAGCATCAGGCAACTTTATATCACTATGCTTGGGAGAATTAGGATTATCGAGGCGGTGGGGAAGGTCGAAATTCTTCTCCGGTTCAAGATTCTCCAGAATATCATTCCTTAGAAAGGTTATTTCTATTGTAGGGGGAACAGCATACCCGTCTATTTCTATGAGTTTTCGGTAGCTACTAGGATGGGCATGGACAATAGAAAAATTCTGATAGATCTTCTCGAATATTCCGTTAAGAGTGAAGCAGAAGTTACGATCAAAGAGTTTATGGAAATCATGGAATTCTATAATCATGCAAGAAAAATTATCTAAACTGGATGCCGGCACAAAAGACAGGATCTCATACTCGCTTCCCTCAATGTCCATCTGCAAAAGCAGCCTGTTATTTCCAGGATCCGAATTAGCTTGCAACCAGCTACTTAAAGTTATCACTTTGTCGTCATCGAAAACCCCAAGGAATTTCTTTTCGAATTTGAAAAAATCTCCTTCTAGTTTTGGGAAATCAACTGAAGCGTCAAGTAAAAAACTTCTGATCCCGTTTCTTGAAAATAAATCCTTTTCAAAATTGGATGTGTGTCCAACCCCCGCTGAAAAACAATAATCAATGTCATCCAGTATGTCAGGCATGAGATACCCACCATCATACTGGGGACCAACTCTTATAAGTTCTACAGGACGATATTTCTCCCTGAACCGGGATACAAAGGTATCCAGGGTATGATTAACACCTGCACCGTGCAGGAAGATTTTATTTTGAAGTAGAAATCTCTTTATTTCTGTTCTCAAACCCATTGAATTAACCCATCCATGTCTCCCCTTTTTGGAGTTTCCTGGCAAACTGCTTGTTCCTAGCTCCTGGCTTTCTGATTGAATACAGGTTCTCGCTTTTCAAGAAACGCCTGCATGCCTTCCTCGGAATCCGGACTGCCTCTGTTATCTGATACCGCTTTTTTCTCCGCCCGAATCAATTGATCTAGCGACTTCTCTCTCCCATCGACAATTACCTCCATCATGCTTCTCACTGCCTGCGATGGCATCTTCGCGAGACTAACCGCTAACTCGAAGGCTTTGTCTTTTAGCTCGCCTAAAGGCCAGACTTCATGGACTAGCCCGATCCGGTGTGCTTCCTGACCACTTATTTTTTTTGCACGCAGTATCATATCAATTGCGTGATGTTCGCCAACGTATTTTATTAGCCGCGCGCTTCCTCCCCAAGAAGGTACTGCACCAAGATCCAGCTCGGGAAGTCCGATCTGAGCACCTTCATCTGCAGCCAGCCTGAAGTGGCAACCCAGGGGAATTTCTAATCCACCACCAAGACAGTAACCAAACAACGTAGCCACCCACGGCTTACCCATTGTCTCGATTGAACGGATTACCTGTAGCCTTTGTTCGAACAAAGCCTCCGCGCTTCCTCGTTTTCTAATTCCCTCGGGAAGCTGCTTCAAGTTCATTCCAACCGAGAAGTTCTCAAGCCCCGAAGAGGTAAACATAACAGCCCTTACCTCTGTGTTCTCTGCAAGCGATTCGACCTCCCCTTCCAGCTCATCCATGAATTCCAGAGACATCCGGTTGTAAGGCGGGTCGTTCAAAGTGAGAACGGCCACAGCGTCTCTTATTTCAACCGAAAGTGATTCGGACATGTTGACTCCTCGTTTCTCTATATACCTATTCAACTTGCTCTGGATATACGAAAGCCCGAGTTCGTTTTTCGTATTCCTTCCGACAAATATCTAACATGGCGCTCCTAAATCCTCTACTTCAAATTCAGCGCTTCAAAAGAGGCCTTCAACTCTCCAAACCTTGATTCAATATCATCAAATATATGAGGTTGCGTCGGTATATAGAACAACCCGGACCTCATCCCCTTAAGAGCGATCGCCGCACACTGATCGGTCGTTATCGCTCGCTCACGCAACAATCCCTCGACCTCTTTGCTGAAGATAGCGCGCAAGTCGGGATTATCAGGCTCTCGCTTTAGCATTTCAAAAGTATTTATGACGCTCTCTGTAAGAACCGGCCCCGGCATCAGTACACTCACAGATACTTCGGTGTCTAACAAATCATTCCTCAACCATTCGGCCATTATTAGCATCGCATGCTTGGTCGCGCCATAGAACGAAAAACCGAGGGTTTCGTTACCTTTTGGCAAGGAAACAGAGTGCTCTGAACCGGTGAACATTAGATGCCCCCCGCTTCCTTGTTCCAACATGCGAGGCACACAGCACTGAGCCAGGTTCACCGCTGACCTGAAATTAGTGGAAAAAATGCGGTCAATTTCTTCGGGTTGTGCTGAAAGAACACGGTGCTGGTCACCTGCGCCGGCATTGCTAAACACCAGGTCCAGCGATCCTTCTTCCTGCATTATATCGTTAACAAGCGACTCGACCTGATCTCGCTCGGTACTATCGCATGGCTCTGATCGGATTCTACCAAGATCGCCAAGTTCTTTTTGAGTCGCGCGGCCCTGATCTTCGTGCAGGTTAGTTATAATTACTCTAGCACCTTCCTGCAGACAGGCCCTGGCCAGACCTTTGCCAATTCCTTTTGCCCCGCCCGTCACAAGTGCTACCTTGTCCTTCAAAGAACCAAACCTCATCGCAACCTCACTTATCTTTCACAAAACCCGGACTAGCGCCTCCCGAGACTTATTTGTTCGAAGAAGCTATCTCTCCGAGGTTTCTGCTACCAAGCTTCCGAATCATTTTTCTTAGCTACCTTCATTCCCTCGTCGGTATCTCCGATTTTCCAGTAGCAACTTACATACATAAAATCACGGTGGATCTTTCTCTCGTGACGAAAATATTGTCTAAGCGACCGAGACGTATCGAATTCCCCAGCAACCCAGGTACTAGCCTGGCCTTCCAACCAGACCAGGTTTTTAACCGTGTCGCTAATCGGACTGGGCGCACGAAGAGGATCATCATTTCTTACCCAGACCACTTCAAGACCCTTCGGCGCATTCAACTCGATCTGGTCACCGGGATCAATTACCTCCAGAACTGCGTAACCTCTCGCGTTCTCTGGCAAAATTTCGAGATTGACCGAGATCGCAGGAAGCGCAGTCATATCGCCAGCAAGAAGGAACCAGTCCGCCTCCTGATTCAATCGTTTGCAGGCCCCAGGGCCCAGGATATTTACTTCATCGTTCACCCTCACCTGACCAGCCCACCTGGAAGCCGGGCCATGATCACCATGAGCCACCATATCGATTACTAGGCAGAGCTGTTCCGGATCGAACTCCCGAACAGTAAAGGAGCGCGAAACTATTCCAGTGCCAGTACTTTCAACGACCACCTTGATATAGCCACCCTCATAACCTTCGGGAAAGTTCTCGAGATCATCACCTCCTAGGGTTAGACGAACCATGTTGGGGGTAAGCAATTTTTTCGAAATTACCCTTGTATTTCTTGCCTCTCTTGCCACTCGCACACCTCTTTACCAGAAGGGAAACTTTCTGCTCTTTTTTTTAATCCTGTGCGCCTGCCATAATCCAGCGCAAACTGTTAACGGTCAAAGCTACAAATGATAATGGTTCTTATTAGAATCATCACCAAAAATCTGTAAGTTTAATACCGCCGCGTATCCGAGGAAGGAAAATGATTTTTTATTGGCTCTCTCGCCGTTTTTTATGTCTAATAAAAGCACATAAAGATCCATGCTTAGCAATTTGAAGAAACCTGACTCCGGATAGTGAAAATGGCCTTAAAGGATATTCTAGAAGAAACCAGAAACAAGATTGCGTCGGCCGGGCTTGATGAAAACGCAGTCTCCAAGGGCATTGCCGAAGGTTTATCCAAAACCTTTAGCCAGGGACAAGAACTGGCGACCGATAAGATATTGTCTCTGGTCAATGACTTTAATAATGCGCTACCTGTTATCTCGAAAGCGGGATACACCCTCGATGAGCTGGAGGTAGAAATAGGCATTCCTCCGAAACTTATCCCTCATTTCAGGTTTGACGAAGCTAGGGTAATCGATACGGAAAACGTGCTGGGTGAGCTAGAGGGCAATACGCTAGGGTATAGTCTTATGAAGGCTCTGATGAAGGCAGGAGAATTCCAGGGAAAGCTCCGTTTCGAAGAGATGAAGTTCCATCACCTCGAAATAGAACTGAGCCTGATCCCGGTGGTCAGGTTATCCTACAAATCCGAGACGCCGGGAGAATAACTCCGGGTCAGGCACCTTCCACCCAAGCAACCTTTTCAGTCCAGGTCATCGCCCGGATTATTTAAGTACTCGGCAAGACCAAAGCCTACGCGGTCGCCATCCAGGACATACTCGGTCATGCCCTCACCAATGTAAGTGATTTCTTCTGATCGCCTGTTCCGGAGTGGCATAAACCCCTTCACCCTGCCCTCTATAACGTGGCTATCACCATTTTCAAGTTTTACCTTCGCCGTCAACGACTTCTGAAAGGTAGAGCCCGTTTCATAAACCGTCTCCAGATCAATCTCTGCTATCTTGATAAAGTCATCTCCTCGGTGAAACATGCCTCCCGACCCAGAAGCGGAGACAGTCATTGCCATCCCGAGATCATCACCAAAATTCCCTGTAATCCACCGATAGGATCGGGCTGACTGCCAGTACCTTGGGCCCCACGAGTGATCACGCAACCCATTACCCGAAATAGAGACAGGAGATTCTCCCTCGATGCTTAGAGTCCCGGCGACCCGCATGTGTTGTTCGTAATGCGCTCGCGCAAAATCATTACCGTCACCCTCCTCACCCACATGACCGAACATCGGGCCCGCTCCGAAGTGGGTAAGATCCAGATCAATTTTTTTAAAGGGATTCGATTTAAAAGCTTTCCCCGGCTCCTTCATGTCCCTCGGATCGGCCATAAATAAAGCTGAACCGCTGTACCGGGTTCTTATTTCTTCTCCTGGCCGGACAACCTCAATCCTCGAACCTCCCGCATCCCAACCATCATTATGAGAAATCTCCGGTTTTTTGTAGTTAAAGAACGCGGAGCCGTCCGCGTTGAAGACGATCACGGTCATCTCTGCGTAGCCTTCGTTTGCCCGGTTACCCATACGAATAAAACCACCCCGATCCTTATCTCTATCAAAGAAATTGAAGTAGACCGATTCGTTAAAGTTCTTCTCCGGGCCCAGGGTGTGTGTGTAATCATCCTCAGGCTTGATGTTACCTACAATAGCAACCATCGGGTTCTCCTTCGTTAGTATCAGAATTATGGATGTAACCTCTACCCACTATATCTGTTTGAAGCCAAGGATCGCAAACCGAAACACAAAAAGCGGCTAGAATAATTCTATTCATGTTTTTTCCTGCAAGTTGTGGACTCGTGTTCTTATTAATAAAGATCTGCGTTAATCTTGTCTATCAGAAAAGGAGTTAATTCAATGCCCATGAAAAAAATAAATGA
>PAPD01000040.1 GCA_002708765.1 Gammaproteobacteria bacterium
TAAAGATTTCTTCCTTACATGACCATGCTGAATTAGAATGTATATTGATCACCTTTGGTTTTACAAATTAGCTATTTTCTTTTCATTAACTTATTAATAGAAAAGAAAAAAATAAGTTGATTAAATCTTGGGTATCTAAAAGTCAGTGTAGCTCAGCAGGTTAGAGCACAGCATTCATAATGCTGGGGTCGGTGGTTCAAGTCCACCCGTAGCTACCAACTCGCTTTATTCGCAGAGTTAAGAGATCATAAGTCGGTAGCGTTTTAACCGATTCTGCTGCTTTCTGACGCAAGGAGCTATTTATATTGAAGACGGTATACGAGACGATCCGATTTGGTGGAGTGAGAAGCAACACAGATCAATTAGGGACGATTATAGCTTGGTTGGTCTCGCACCATCTTATCGATCTGAAATTTGAGCATGAAAATTCTGCAACTATCTCTCGTCTTCGTATGCAAGATATGACAGGACAAGAATTTTTGACCACTGTGCTAGATGGAGAGTTCAGTAGCACTTTTCTTAGTCCAGAGGGCATTAAGTTTGTTGAGTTATATTTTGTGCCGGGAGCGTATGCTCGAGATTACAGCATGGTTGATCAAGCTATCGGTGACCAGTGGGCGCTATATCGAGAAATTGCACCACTCATATCTTCTGCATACCATAAGATGAACTCTCAGACCGGAATCAGAAAGAAAATTGGGAAAATTTTAAGGTTTCCTGCTTTCAGTAAAAGAGGTGCCTAGGCATAAAGATCGAAAGTTGTGCTTCTTTAATCCTTTAAATACCGATAAGAAAGATCATTTTTATCTCGTTTTCCTCGATAAATTAATCCTTCAAACAAACCGTTAGGATCGTGCCCGGCATAGTCGGTTGTCCTGCTCCAGTCATATATATACTGACGGTGAATGATTCGCCAGTCTTCATCGCGACACTCATATTGATCAACATACCGTCCTGCAACTACATAATCAAAAACCCCCTCGGATTTTTTCTCTTTATACGCTTTGACATCCATTACGTCGCCCGACTGAGAGGTCGACAAAAAAGCCAGGACATAGATTTCCCCCGCGCCCTTTCCTGACCTTGCATCAATATCGTAATACTGGTTAATCACCGTATGAGAGGTATAGTTCATGGTAAGATGTCCATCAACTACATTTTGACAAAACGGTTCGTAGGGGCCGTCGTAACTTCCGTATTTTACCTCAGCATCAGGGTGAAAAGCTGACTTCAGAATTTCGACATCACACCTGTCCGCTCCCCTGGAATAAGCAGTCACGGCTTTGCGAACGGCTTGCTCTGCCAATAAGTCTTCGAGAGTTTTTACCTTGGCCACGTGATCCTCTAATATAGTTTTATTCTTCTTGTTCTCAGATTCACCAAGCAATTACTCTATATGCTTCCTATAGATTTGCCAAATTCGATGCAATGATGATAGTTCTCTGGTCGTCTTATTTTATTATCTCGTTACTATATAGGCTTTATAAAGCTTTTCCTGATAGAAACTCTGTTAGGGAACTAAGCATTGGCGCTTTTCATGTATTCGCAGTCCGTCCACCTTTAATACTAGATCTGAGGCTCGCTCTTCCGGTTAACTTTTTAATTCCCAGGAACTGAGGGTTCCTTTTTCTAGGTTATTTCGAGCCGAAAGCCATGATCGCGCTCAGTAGCTGTCTGCAGGTAATTTGTCCTAGAAGGTGACCTTCTTCTATTATTACTGGTCTTCGTCTTTGCTTTTGGTCGAGCATGTTTTGAGCGACAGATATGATGTCTTCGTCTGGACCGTTCGAAGTAACGGGGCTTGTCATCTCTGCCGTAACCGGGGCTTTTCCGACTTCACCTTCGTTGTATACCTCCGCAAGCATGCTCTTAAGGCAATCAAGTTCCGAGAGCATTCCTCTAACGATGTTTTCCTCATCTATTACAATTACTCCTGAGACTTTGTTTTTGATGATGGTTCTGGCCGCCTCGCCGATGGTGGCATTGAAAGATATAGTGATTGGGTTAGTCACCAGATGATCAGCTATTTTCAGGGATCTCATAATTAGTCCTCCGTTTTTTAACCACCATATAGGTTAATTAGTGGCCGCAAATGGAAAAAAACTGAAAACTAATAGGAAAAATCCAATTTTTTTTGGTGTCCGCGCTCATATAGGATTGCAAAGCTAAATAGTAATAATTATCATTTACCTCTTTTTTATTCAAACTTTGAAGGGCCCAACATGTTTTTTAATAGATTATTACAGCTTTTGGCAGTGTTGTTTTTCAGCTTAATTTTGGTTGCTTGCGGTGGCGGTAGCAGTAGTCCCGCGCCAGCGCCTGTGCAGGAAGCCCCCGCAGAGGAAGAACCGCCTGCAGAGGAAGAGCCGCCTGCAGAGGAAGAGCCGCCTGCAGAGGAAGAGCCAGCTTCCACCGACGAAGACGAAGATGGTGTCTTGAATGCCGCGGACAATTGTCCGGCAACCTCAAATGCTGATCAAGCAGATTCTGATGCGGATGGCAGTGGAGATGCATGTGATCCAATAGCAACTACTTATGCATATCCAGCAACATATGGAGAGGGAGATTCGGGCGTTAGTTATACCGGCCAGACCGCCAGACATATGATAATGCTTGGCTTAGTTGACGCGATGCTTGCTTTGACCGAGAGCCCGGGAGAGGCTGCAACCATTGAGGCGGACCTTAAGTTCATTATCGATGGCGGAACTACAGATGACCCAACAGCAATCAACACGACAGCTCATGGTTTCGACGTCAAGGGCGGAGAGCCAGTGATTCCTGGCCCAACTTATGGTGACATAAGTAACAATAAAAACCTCAAGGACAAGATTGCCGGTGGTAATCTAACCGGCGGTGGTGAAACAAGGCGTCTTATTGACGACGAATTCTTTGGCTGGTCTGATGGACTAAATGCCGGTGCACTTCCTCTTGAATTGGCTTATCTCTATGCAGCACGTTTAGCGACAGAAGCCAGTGACGGGACTTCTCCTCAAATACCTACTGTTGACGGTGTCGTCTCATCGAATTTAGTCTATGTGGATGAGGCAGGAAGAGATTATCGCCAATTAATGCAAAAGTTTTTAAGCGGTGCGGTCTCTTTCTCTCAAGGGACTAATGATTACTTCCAAACTGACTACGCCAATGGGCTTGGTCAAGAGGGTACCAAGACTTATGGCGCTGGCGAGCACGATTTTGACGAAGCCTTTGGGTATTATGGCGCGGCAAGAGACATCAACGACTATACTGATGATGAAGCGGCCGGCAAAGGAAGTTTGAGAGCGGACCCTAACGAATATGGGAATGGCTATCACGATTCAAACGGCGATGGCAGTATTGACGTGAGAAGCGAGGTGGTATTAGGTCATGCGCAAAACTGTGCGAAGAGAGACCGAGGATCAAGTCAAGCGACCGATTACTCGAAGACAGCAATGGATGCATTCCTGCTTGGCAGACAAATCCTGAGTGATGCCACCACTAATGGAGTGCTTACTGCCGAGCAAGATACCGTGCTTCAGGCGCAGATATCTATTGCTTCGAAGACTTGGGAAAAATGCATAGCGGCGACTGTGGTTCATTATATTAATGATACACTCGGTGATATGGACGACTTCGTCCCACCTAATTTCGCTAACCTCAGCAATTTTACAACCCTCGCAAAGCATTGGGGCGAGATGAAAGGATTTGCTCTGGCCCTCCAGTTTAGCCCGTTCTCCCCATTCCGTGATGGGTCTGTGGCCGGAACTGACTTGGATGATCTGAAAACTGTTCTAACTCTAATGGGGGACGCACCGGTCTTGGCCGACGGCTCGCAGAACGGAGTTGTTCCGTTCGTGCCGGCCGCCAGCGCGATTGCGGATTACAGGGCTGATCTGTTGCAAGCGAGAGATATTCTCCAGGCAGCCTATGAATTCGATCCAACGGTTGTTGCAAACTGGTAACTTCGAGCATGTAAATGTTTGGCTCTTTAGAGAGAAAGGAGAAAGACATTGGTAATTTCTTTGGGCAAGCGCGAGGTTATCCTCGTCCTTGCCCTTTAACCTCGAGCATGTAAATGTTTGTCTCTTTAGAGACAGGGAGAAAGACATTGGTAAATTTTTTAGGCAAGCGCGAGGTTATCCTCGCCCTTGCTCTTTTTTTTATGTTAAGCGGGTGTGGCGTGGACAATTCAATTGACCCTGCCGTAGAGCCAACTCCGGTGGAAACCTCCCCTGAGACTGGCGCCGACGATGGAGACGGTGCGTCTGAAGAACCGGCGCCTGAAGAGGAGGGCTCTGATGAGAGTTCATCAGAGGAACCACCACCGGCAGACGAGCCGTCTGAGCCGTCTGAGTTTACTCAAACTTCGATGATTAATAACATTGGAGAAAATGTAATTGGCCCGAATTACGTTGCCTTGGCGGAAGCTGCAACGAATTTTGCATCAGCCAGCGGTGCTCTTGCTGGCTACTGCGATGCTATTGGAGGGGGTGGTGAAGCTGCCGCTTTGTCGGAGGCTAAGTCGGGATGGCAAGACCTTATGAGCAAGGTTCAAGCAGTAGAGATGCATCCTATCGGACCGGCCGCGGAAAACGAGGGTTTTCTCAGACATCGCATTAATTCATACGCGAGCGGCCCCTTAAGTCCCTGCGGGATTGATCAGTCTGCGGCAAGTGTTGATGATCCAAATTTCGACATAACTAGCCGATCTCTAAATCAGAGAGGCGTTGGAGCAATAGAATATCTCCTTTACGAAGAGACGCTGCTGCATAGGTGTAGTGCTGGAAACCCAATAGTGGAAGGGTGGAACGATCTAGGAGAAACGGATCGTAAAAGGGACCGGTGTCTGGCTGCGCAGCTAATCGCTGAAGACTTAGCTGGTGCCGCAGCTTTAACGAGAGACCGTTGGTCCGAGTACCTCTCAGAATTCAGCTCTGAGTCAAATGTCGGAGCTAGCACTCAACTTATGACCGACGCATTCTTTGTTTTGGACAAATTAGTGAAAGACCAAAAGCTTGGTCTCCCATTGGGAATAAATCCAACGTGCAGGCTTATAACCTGTCCAGATTCAATAGAGTCAGAATACAGCCTTAATTCTCTTGTAAATGTGAGAGACAATCTCGTCTCGTTTAGGAATCTCTTCTCTGGGGCGGCTGGTCAAGGATTCGACGATTTCATTCGAGCAGAGGGCTTCCCCGAGGTCTCGGAGAGAATGCTAAGGAACGCGGATAACGCTATTTCGATAGCAAATTCCCTGACTGGATCATTGGCTGAGGAGTCTTCGAGAATTACATCGAGCGCTGAAGAAACAGCTTGCAGTAACGCTTTTGCGAGCCCAGATTCCGCGAGTAGTGATTATGGTGCTTGTAGGTTGGCCGGGGCAGTCAAGAGAGTAACCGACGATTTGAAAATTGATTTTGTAACGATCACAGGAACTAACATTCCTGAGGGAGCTCAATCCGACAATGATTAAAAAGATTGCTTTAAAACATGTGGTGGTGATAGTGGGCTTGCTGGTGTCCTACGCCTATGCTGAGCGAAACGATTTAGAGGAGATAGTGGTAATCGGTTCCGAGGATGAAATAATAAAAGTTCCTGGGTCTGGAGCATTGCTTAATGAAGATGATCTAGAGCGTTTTGATTACGTTGACCTGCACCAGGCACTTTCCTCTGTTCCAGGAGTTTATGTTCGCGAAGAAGATGGTTTTGGATTAAGACCGAATATTGGCATCCGAGGAGCAACGCCTGACAGAAGTCAAAAAATTACTATTTTGGAAGACGGTATTCTGATCACTCCCGCCCCATACTCAGCTCCTGCCGCATATTATGTTCCGAACATTAGCAGGATGGAAAATATTGAGATACTTAAAGGTCCTAGTGCTATCAGGCAGGGTCCGCATACGGTGGCTGGAGCGATCAATTTTGTGACAAAGCCTATAATAGAAGGACTTTCCAATCAGATAGACCTCAGTTTCGGATCGGATGAATATTACAAGTTACAGGGTAACTTCAGTGGGTTTGAAGATAAAACCGGCTGGCAGCTAGACCTGAATAGTTATGGTAGTGGAGGATTTAAGGATCTCGATGGAGGAGGAGAAACAGGATTTGACAGAGCGGAGGCTAATTTCAAGATTCAGCATGATTTTGACTCTGAAAGACCCCAACGCCTCGTATTCAAGTTAGGGTGGTCGGATGAAGATGCTGACGAGACATACTTGGGGCTGACGGACGACGATTTCAAGGTAAATCCGGAACGTCGATACAGAGCGTCCCAGCTTGCTAACTTCGAGACTGATCATCTTACGATTCACCTGAATTATGGTATAGAGATTTCCGACAGTTTTTCGATAAACACTAAACTTTACTGGCATGATTTCGATCGCGCTTGGAAAAAACTGGACGGTTTTATAGATGGTCCCGCTTTGCAGCGAGTGCTGATTAACCCCAATCTTTTTAGAGACGAGTACTTGCTTCTTAAAGGAGGGAGAGACTCTGCCTTGATACCGTCAGACATTCTTGACGTGACCACAAATGATCGTTCGTTCAATTCAAGTGGTGTCCAGGTTTCAGCGAAGTACGATATCCAGGTGGGTTCCGTAGGCCATGCAATTTCTTTTGGGCTTCGATATCACTATGATGAAGTGGATAGGGACCATCGCCAGGAAGGCTATTATATGGTAGATGGGCTGATGGTTTCTGATCAGCAAGCTCGGGGTTCGAAAGTTCAGAATCATGCGGAGACAGATGCTTATAGTCTTTATGTCTCTGACGAGATAACCATGGGGAACTGGATCCTTACACTGGGCGTAAGGCACGAAGACATAGAGGGCCTAAAACGAAATTTTCTTACCGGAATCCTTACGGAAAATGAACAGAACAAAACTACGGGTGGGGTGGGGTTGGCATGGCAGTTCTCCGACAGCGTTAGCCTAATCGCTGGAGTCTATCAGGGGTTTTCGCCTGCCGCACCCGGATCTAATGCTGACCCCGAAGAAACTACTAATTTTGAATATGGCTTAAGGTATCGGGGAGATTACGGCAATCTCGATGTTGTGGGGTTCTTTAGTGATTATGACAATCTATTAGGGCGTTGCAGAGTAAGTGATCCACCCCCATGTGTTCCGGGAGATGAATTCAATGGTGGTAGTGTGGAAGTAGCAGGAGCTGAGATAACCTATGAAAACCGTTATGATCTGTCTGGGGACAGATCAATCATGCTAGCCTTTAACTATACGTACACGGAATCAGCTTTTCAGGAAACTTTTCTCTCCGGATTTTCTCAATGGGGGCTCGTAAAAAAAGGGGATGGACTCCCTTATTTGCCGGAACATATGGGTAGGGTCGAGGTTGGTCTGGTCACCCCTAAATGGAGCGTTACCGCAGCGGTTAGGTCTCAATCAGAGATGCGTGAGGAACCTGGTAGGGAAGAAATTGAGCTAGGACTGAGTGCCGATCAGTACACATTGGTAGATATCACGGGAACCTGGAATATAAATGAGCAGTGGGAGGCTCAGGTGCTTGTTCAGAACGTTTTTGATGAAGATGCCATAGTATCTCACCGCCCCTATGGTGCTAGGCCTACAAAGCCTCTGACTGCGATAGGGAGAGTTAAATACAACTTTTGATGGAATCTCATTTTTCCAGTTTTGCTGATCCATTGTTTTATGTATTTGATCCTTCCAAAAGGATTTTCTGGGCAAGCCTTCTTACCTCACTGGTGATGGCGTCTCTGGCTATTTCTGTCCAGCGAGGGAAATGGGATCCTGTCAGGCAGTTCATGGAACTGCTAGACAGAAAATACTGGTTGAGCCGGTCTACTGCCCAGGATCTGGCTCTTCTTTTCCTTAATAACTCAGTGAAAGTTTTTTTGATAGTTCCCTTAGTCGGCAGTCATTTGTGGGCAACTATCTATGTAGGCAGATTTCTTCAGTCCAATCTTGGAGATGCTCCATCACTATTGGTTCCGGGTATTTTAATCAGTGTGATTTATGCCCTGGTCTATCTTTTCTTTGAAGATGGGAGCAGATTTTTTCTACATAGAGCAATGCATCGTTTTCCTCTCCTTTGGCGGTTACACAAAGTTCATCATAGTGCCGAGGTCCTGACACCGCTTACACTTTTTCGGGTGCACCCCGTTGAATCGGTGCTGTATTTTTTCCGCGGGATGCTCGTTTTTGGGCTCGTTAGTGGTGTCTTTATATGGTTGTTTGGGCGAGAACTTACTTTTATTCACATTCTTGGTGTTGATGCACTAGGTTTTATATTCAACCTTGCCGGAGCAAATCTTCGGCATTCCCATGTCTGGTTATCTTTTGGTTACTTTGAAAAGTATTTTATCTCGCCGGCACAGCACCAGCTCCATCATAGTAGGGACCATGACCATCCAAATTTTGGTACTTATCTTGCTTTATGGGACAGGATGTTAGGAAGCTTGAAAACCACGACCACAAAACCCTTATATCTTAGATTTGGGCTTGAAGATCGCTATGCCGAAAGATTTTTTCCTGTTGTTAGTCAGAGATGAAACTCGGTTAGGTTTTTCTTTTTTTGTTGTAGATAGTTTCCGGTAGTATCTTTTTCTTTCAGAGGAATAAATAAAAATGTGGAAGAAAACAAAGGAAGGTCTGGAGGCAGAGCTAGTGTTCGAAGATTTCAAGCAGGCATTCGAATTTATGACCAGAGTTGCCCATATTGCAGAAGAGCATCAGCACCACCCGGAATGGCATAACGCCTATAACCGTGTTTCTATAAAATTGAGAACTCATGATGAAAACAATGAGGTGACTGAAAAAGACTGGAACCTCGCGAGAGCGATAGAAAGCATCGCGACTTCATGAATTTTTCTTTCTAAATAGTTGCAGAGGTTATTGTTTTAAATAAGTTCGGAAGGTTAAATCATTCTTGGTAGAAAGGCGGCTAACCAGGAAAACAGGAGAACCCCCCCGAAAAAAATATGTGCACGGATAATTTCCTTATATCGGGATTCGTCCTTTGATGCTGCCTCGGTTTTCCATATAGAAGTCATCATGATATCTAGGCCGATGATTATTACTATGATTGGGGCACTAGCAGGCAAGGCTCCGAGAAAAATAAGGGCCAATGTCTCAGATTCGATTTGAAGTATCGAGACTGGCATCATAAATGAAAGAAGAAGTGCGGTTGCGTGGAGAAGATTTCTTAAAGGCCCCATCATTAGCAGTTTCTGGAAAAGTTTTTTCATAAAGTACTTAACTGATTCGCATGCTTTGTTTTTTCCCTGATCAACCAGGCGCGCAAGGTTGAGTCACCGGGACACAAATCTAGTTGCAAGTCCGCTTAGCTTGCGTATAAGTGACCTAGGCTGATGTTTTGCGAGGCCTAGTGCTAGTCGATTGGCCAGCCCTGAGATTCTCACGACCTCACGGCCCATAACCGCGTCATATCCTTCTCTTGCCACCTGTTCCGGTCTGGCGATCATAAAATTGGGGACCGAATCTATGATGTTTTTTTCAGCCATTTCCGTGTCTGTTATTCCGGGACAAAGCGCTGTTACGAAAATTCCCTGTGAACGATGATTTTCTGCAAGGGATTCGGACAGTGACAAGACAAATGCCTTGGTTGCCGAGTATATATCCATTCCGGGAAAAGGATGGAAGGCAGCAACTGACGCGACGTTTAAAATCCTGCCGTGCCCACGTCTTGCCATTTTTTCGATGAGGTGCCGAGTGATTTTGACTATAGCCGAAATATTCAAAGCTAGGATATTATCGATTTCCTGATTGGTAAGGCGGTGTAGCGGTTTTTCAACCATCATTCCTGCGTTGTTAATAGCGAGATTGATATCCAGTTTTTTCTCATCGATTGTAAGCAGCAGTTTTTCGATACCTTCTGGGTGGGAGAGATCAGCAGCAATTACATCTGCACGAACTCCGGTCAATTCCTTTGTAAGGTTGAGAAGCTTTTCCTCTCTCCTGGCTGTAAGAACGAGATCAAAGCCTTCTCTGGCAAGCAGTCTGGCAAAGGCCTCGCCTATTCCGCTCGATGATCCCGTAATTAGTGCCGTTCCTCGTCCCATCAATTTTCCCTGAATTTTATAAACAACAATAAGTTAAAAAACTACATTTTAATTGACTAGCTTTTTCTTCGTCAATTGCAGTTATCTATTCCTTCAGAAGCTCGATAAAATCGTTGATTAACAAGTCTGCTTCTTTCAAATCATCCTCAAGCATGAACGGATTCCTGATAGCGATTACTCTCATTCCCGCATCCTTGGCTCCCTTAATGCCATTCTTCGAGTCTTCGAAGACAATTACTTTGCTAGGAGAAACTTTCATTTTTTCGGCGCAAAGTATAAAAATATCAGGCGCGGGCTTGGCTCTTGAAAGCTCCGGATCATCACCGCAAACAACTGGATCCAGGAGTTTAGCCCAGCTTCTGTGTCCTATTTTAAGGGCGCACATTTTTTTGCTTGAGCTCGTCGCTAGGCCGCTTTGAATTCCCGTTCTTTTAAGTGACATGAGATATTCCGGCGCCCCGTTTATTTCTCGGGCATTCGGGAACAATTCATTGAGATAAATTTCTCTTCGTTTAAGGAATTCTTCTGGTGTCATCTCCAGATTAAATTCTTTTACTGTTTTGGTTGCTCCTGCTAATGCATCTCCACCCATAATGGTTTTTTTGAATGAGTTTGTAAAAATTGCGTTGTATGGGTCAAGCACTTTCTGGGTCGCCTCAGAATAAAGTGGTTCGGTGTCGACCAAAGTGCCGTCGAGATCAAAAATTACGGCTGAAAACCGGAAGGGTATTTGCATAAGATATATCTCCAAAAAGACAATTTCTTAAAAAGGGGAGAAAATTTCTGTTTTTATTGTCTATAGAAAAGTGATCGCTTAGTTTACCATTAGCGCAGAATTTGTGTGCAGATCGGAGGCATTAGATTCTTAATGATAGAAGTCGATAATTTAACAAAACGTTACGGTGATCTGTGTGCTGTATACGATTTAAGTTTCAGCGTAGAGCCAGGTGAAATTCTTGGGTTTCTGGGACCTAATGGCGCCGGTAAATCCACCACTATGAAAATGATAAGCGGATATTTGAGGCCGAGCAAAGGCAGTGTGTCGATATATGGTAAGGATATGTGGACACAAACGCTCGAAGCTCAGTGTTTGATTGGATATCTACCTGAGGGAGCTCCAGCCTATGAAGAGATGACAGTGGAGGCTTTCCTTGGATTTATTTGCGAGGCTCGAGGTATTGAAAATTCGAGAAAAGAGGATGCCTTGAATAGATCTATTGAAATGATGTCTCTCGAGCCAGTTGCAAATCAGAGAATCCAGACTATTTCCAAGGGTTTCAAGCGTCGTGTCGGGCTGGCTCAGGCAATTCTTCATGATCCGAAGGTCTTGATACTTGATGAGCCGACTGACGGGCTCGATCCCAATCAGAAGCATGATGTCAGAGATATGATTAGAAACCTCTCCACAGATAAAATTGTTATTGTCTCTACACATATACTTGAAGAGGTTTCGGCGGTCTGTAATAGAGCGATTATTCTGAACAACGGGCGGATTGTTTCGGACAGCGATCCCATGTCCTTGCTTGAAAAGAGCAAATATCATGGAGCGGTTACCCTGGAGACTAAACCGGATAAGGTCTCCGAGTTGGCCGAGATGCTGAGCCGGCAATTATTTGTATCGGGCTCTGAAAAATCTGGAAGGAATCTAACAGTTTTCCCCGTGCTGGGCGATCGGGAATTGCTTGTAAAACTGAACGACTTTTTAAGGGAGCATGATTTTCCGGTGAGCTCTCTCAGATCAGAAGAAGGCAGGCTAGACGAGGTTTTCAGAAACCTTACGAAAGGAGAGCCAAAATGAAAATGAACATAATACTTAAGCGCGAATTATCGAGCTATTTTGCTACTCCTGTAGCGTATGTTTTTATCCTTATATTTCTCATGCTTTCCGGTGTCTTTACGTTTTATATAGGGAACTTTTATGAACGAATGCAGGCGGACCTGATTCCTTTTTTCAGTTTTCATCCCTGGTTGTATCTGTTTTTAATTCCGGCTATCTCCATGAGAATATGGTCAGAAGAGAGGAATTCAGGAACTCTGGAATTGTTATTAACTTTGCCCATTTCAAAAGAACAAATTGTTTTAGGCAAGTTTATGGCGGCTTGGATTTTCTCTGGTCTCGCTCTGCTACTGACTTTCCCATTATGGATCTCGGTGAATTATCTGGGTGATCCTGATAACGGCGTAATTCTGGCCAGTTATATAGGTAGCTGGTTAATGGCTGGAGGATTTTTAGCTATCGGATCCTGCATGTCTGCGCTTACTAGGAGCCAGGTCGTAGCTTTTGTGCTTTGTGGCTTCGTGTCCCTGCTCTTCGTTATGGCCGGGTTTCCTATGGTTCTCGATGTTTTTAGAGGGTGGGTGCCGCTGATTATTCTGGACATGATAACGTCCCTTAGTTTTCTGACACACTTCAACTCGATTACCAAGGGAGTTCTTAGTTTAAAGGATTTCCTTTATTTTTTATCCATCATTGTTGCATGGCTTTATGCCACTTCAATTGTTATCGAATCAAAAAAGAGCTGACCTAAATGAAATTTAATACCTCGATCAATATTCTGGTAATAATTCTAGCCTTTTTGCTCTTTTCTTTGGTCAACAACTTTTTTCTGGGTTCCGCAAGAATAGATCTGACGGAGAGCAAATTATATTCTCTTTCAACTGGCACTAGAGAAATAGTTGAAGAACTTGACGAGCCGATAAACCTCTATTTTTTCTTTTCTCAGAAACTAAGCAGAGATTTGCCGGCTCTTCGAACGTATGCCCAGAGAGTTAAAGAATTACTGGAAGAGTACGATATGCTGGCGGAAGGAAAAATCCGGCTCAGTTATATCGATCCTGAACCATTTTCAGAAAGAGAAGATCAGGCAGCTCAGTTCGGACTGCAAAGTATTCCCATCAATCAGGCAGGCGATGAATTATATTTCGGGCTCGCTGGGACTAATTCACTTGATGGTCAGGAGATCATTCCTTTTTTTCAGCCAGATAAGGAGGAATTTCTAGAATATGAAATATCAAAGCTTATCTATAACCTGACAAACATTGATAAAACCGTTATCGGAGTATACTCAGATCTTCCTGTTCAGTCCTCGGTAGACCCTCAGACTTTCCAACCCGTTCCTGCCTGGATATTCATGCAACAACTGGAGGAATTGTTCGATGTGCAGCTAATCGACGAGCTGTCGTCAGAGGCTTTAACCGATCTTGACTTGCTTCTCCTTGTCCATCCAAAGGGTCTTTCCGAAGAGGAACTCTATTCCGTTGATCAGCACGTTATTTCGGGAGGGAAGCTTCTCGCTTTTGTTGATCCATATGCTGAGCTAGATCAACCGATACCGGGCGCCCCTCCGAGCCCGACAAGGGGTTCGGAAATAAATGCCATTACGAGTAAATGGGGCATGACCTTGCGAGATCAGAAAATACTTGGAGACCCCGAGATAGCTTTGTTAGTAGGCGGGTCCGACGGGAGGCCCGTGAGACATCTAGGGATTTTAGGGTTTTCAAGGGAATATTTAGCCCAAGAAAGCGTTGTAACGACATCGATCGAAAATGTAAACATGTCCACCGTTGGCGTATTTGATATTGATGCATCGGCGAAAACGGAAATTGAGCCACTGATCGAATCCAGCACTAGTTCAGGCCTCCTAGACGTTTATCAGTTTCAATATTTAACGGACCCGGAAAGCCTTCAAAAAGGATTCTCTTCAACCGGAGAATCCTTCGTTGTCGGTGCGCGGATATCTGGACCGGCTACTTCATCTTTTTCTGGTCCACTTGACATTGAACAAAATTATATTGCCGAGACAGATAATATACAGGTTATGCTTGTAGCAGATACTGATATTTTAGCCGATAGGCTATGGGTTCAGGTCCAGACTTTTTTTGGACAACAGATTGCCTCAGCTTTTGCTGACAATGGTTCTCTTATCACTAACACGGTCGAAAATTTATCAGGAAGTAGTTCGTTGATTGATATCCGCGCCAGAGGTCAGTTTTCAAGACCATTTGAAGTTGTAGATCGTCTCAGAAGAGGTGCTGAAGCAAGTTATTTGCAGAGCGCGGACAACCTTCAAGCCGAGCTCGCTGAAACCGAGCAGCGTTTGTCGGAGCTTGAGTCTGGTGCAGAGGAAGATGGTCTTATCAGGCTCTCGGACGAACAGACGGCAGCCATCCAGTCGTTTCAGGAAGAAAAACTAAGAATAAGGAAAGAATTGAGGGACGTCAGGCACAGGCTCGACAAAGACATCGAAGATCTGGGTGGGTGGCTTAAGCTTCTGAATATCCTGATCATGCCTGCTCTTCTGACGGGGTTGTTACTATTGGTCAGTGTTTTGCGCGTTCGTGAGAAAGCGAGGTAGATGATGGATATGAGAGTAATACTGACCGTCTTAGCGGCCGTTATTTTATTAAGTGTTATTTTTCTGGAAAATACTCAGGATGTCTCCGGAAAATCTGAGCTCTTATTACCCGACTTGGAATCGAGTTTCGAAGAACTGAATTCTTTAGCAATAATCAGCTATGGGAAAGGATCTGGAGTTAATTTAAGAAAAGATACGGATCGGTGGGTAGTGACTCAAAGGCAAAACTATCCAGCAGATTTCAAGAAAATTTCTCGTTTGGTCCGGGATCTTGGTGGCCTGGAAATTCTCGAACTTAAAACTGACAGGATCGAGAATCATGCACGATTAGGTGTGGCTGAGGGGTCTAGTTCAACGGCAAAGTTGCTAAGTCTGGGCCCCTTAGAACAGCATATTATAGTTGGCAATGATTCAGGAGATCGAGGCACGTTTGTTCGGTTAAGAAATAACCCTCAGGTTTATTTGACGAATAAAACTTTGGATCTAGAGGATAGACCGGGAGCTTGGATCGATCCTGTCATTATTAATATTGAACCCGAAAAAATTCAGTCGATAAAAATTGAAAACGCCGAACGTCCAGTTATGCTGGTTAATAGAGCTGAAGAAACTGGTGATTTAGTTTTAGAAGATGTTCCAGTTGGAAGAGAACTGCGTTACGAGACAATAGTCGATGGGTTGGGGCGTATGTTTGTCAACTTGAGGTTGGACGACGTCAAACCTTATTCGGAAGGATTCTTAAAAAACGGGACCAGAATCACTGTTCTTTTGATTACCGGAGAGGAGATCATTATGGAAATCCAATCGATTGATGGACAGTACTGGCTTCGGGTTCCCGAGGACCGGGATAAGGGTGATTGGTTATTTGAAATTAGTGAAACTTCCTACCAGGATTTAAATCGGGCTAGAGAGGATTTGTTGCGTCCTCTGGAAGAGGCACAAGCCAGTGACTGAATATCAGTGTCTGAAAATAGAAAAAGAGGGACCCATTGCAATAGTCCGCTTTAACAGGCCTGGGCAATTAAATGCTCTTAGTTCTGTAAT
Source organism: Gammaproteobacteria bacterium (assembly GCA_002708765.1). Classification (GTDB taxonomy): domain Bacteria; phylum Pseudomonadota; class Gammaproteobacteria; order Pseudomonadales; family Azotimanducaceae; genus UBA9659. Next base: position 15,427 of record PAPD01000040.1, read on the forward strand.
GATGCTAGAAATAGAACAGTTGTCTCGTGATTTTCTGGAAGATGAATCTACTAGAGTCGTGATATTCGGTGGAGAGGGAAAGCATTTCTGTGTTGGTATGGATTTAAGAGATGATCGTGTCCTTTCCAAAAATCTTGTAAAACGCAGGCGTGAAGTTGGTCTTGGTGGAAGAATGATCAAAGCTATCACCGAAATCAACCAGATAACGATTGCTTCTATCCACGGCGCTGCCCTTGGAGGAGGGGCATGTATTGCAACTGCCTGTGATTTCCGAGTTGCTTCGGAAGATGCCGTCTGTGGATATCCTGAGATTAATCTCGGGATGAATCTTCAATGGCTTTCGTTGCCCCTATGTGTTCGTCTGATTGGGCCAGCCAGAGCGAAGAGGATGGTAATGCTGGGAGATAAGGAAAATGCCAGCACATTGTTGGACTGGGGATTCTTCGATGAAGTAGTTCCATTCTCGAATCTGAGAGAAGTGTCTTTTGAATTTGCGCGTAGGTACGCAAGGCAGGCACCGGCTGCCGCGCAAATGATAAAGCAGAGTATAAATGCACTCACTAGTTCTCAGGATAATGCGCTAATGCATATGGACGCGGATCAGTTTTTATTGACCTCGAATTCCGAAGACAGAAAGGAGGGCATGAACGCGTTCTTTGAAAAACGAGATCCGGACTTCAGTGGAGGTTAAAAGCAGGTTAATTCCCCCCTTTCATTTTATGACATAAACCTGTTTATTATTTCTGATTCAGTCGAGTGAAACTCGTTATTGACAAGCTATAGTGAGCAATTTACCTTTTCCGATCCTCTAATTTTCCAGAATGGCGATTATCTGATCTTCGACGATCGCATCGCCTTCGGCTACGCATATTTCTGTAACTATGCCTTTGCATGGAGCTTCCACGGGTATTTCCATTTTCATTGATTCGAGAATCAGAATCGGATCTCCCTCATCGACTTTAGCGCCCGGATCCAGAACGATTTTCCACACTCTCCCTGTTACTTCGCTAGGTATTTCAGTTGTTGACATGGCTATTCTTCGAACATAATTATATGTCGCGCTTCTTCTCCTGTTTTCAAGGCGTTCAGTGCGTTGTTAACTTCCTCTAGTTTTATATGCTGAGAGATCATCTGGTCGAGATGAAGTCTTCCTTCGAGATAAAAGTCTACAAATCTTGGCATGTCGACTCGAAAACGATTTGATCCCATATTTGATCCCTGGATTTTCTTTTCCGAGAGGAAGTCGACTCCGTGCAATTCAACCATGGTTCCCACCGGGATCATTCCTATCACCGTGGCCGTTCCGCCCGCACCGAGCATCTGCCAAGCTTGCTCAGTTGTTGACTTAAGTCCAATAGCTTCGAAGGTGTAGTCGCACCCACCTTTGGTCAATTCGATGATCTCTCCTACGGCATTACCTTGGCTTGCGTTTATGGTATGGGTGGCTCCGAGAGACTTCGCAATATCTAATTTAGAATCCATCATGTCCACGGCTATGACCATTCCCGCTCCGGCGATAGCTGCTCCGTTAATTGCTGCAAGCCCTACACCGCCGCAACCGATCACTGCCACTTTGGATCCTGGTTCTACCTTGGCCGTATGGAACACCGCTCCCACTCCAGTCGTTGTGGAGCATCCAATTAATGCTGCCCGATCCATAGGCATCTCTTCCTTGATTTTTACGAGGGCATGTTCGTGAATTAACATTAATTCTGCAAAGGAGGAAAGATTCAGAAATTGGTGTATCGTTTCGTCTCCTTTTTTCATCCGAGGTTCATCCTCTGGTGCTCGCGACACTTCCGGACTTTGGCACAAAGATAATCGTCCCGTCAGGCATTTGTCGCAGTGTCCACAGAAAGCGGAAAGACAAGTAATCACATGATCACCCTTCTTCACATATGTTACGCTTGAACCAACTTCCTCTACTATCCCGGCACTTTCATGCCCCAGAATAGTAGGGAGAGGATAAGGATATGACCCGTCTAGAAAATGAAGGTCACTGTGACAAACTCCTGCAGCGATAGGTCTTACTAGCACTTCTCTCGGCCCAGGCTTAGATATGGAGACTTCCTCTATTTCCAGCGGTTTATTGAGTTCCCTTAATACTGCTGCTTTCATCCTTTCCTCATTTATTTTCAATTGTGGATATTGGTTAAAGCTATCATGATTAGAGGATTCATGCATTGGAATTTAATCATATGCCGAAGGAAGTTTTTCTGGGTTTAGGCTCTAATCAAGGTGATTCTGTTTCCATTCTCAGGCTCGCTGCTTGGGAGCTTTCCGAAATTTCTGAATGTGAAATCCTGGGTTCATCAATATGGAAGACAACGCCAGAGGGTTTTTCTGAGTCAGTACCTGATTTTTTCAACGCTGTTGTCCGGATAATAACGGATATGACTCCGGAAAAACTTTTGGATTTTGTTCTTTCGATAGAAACACAGTTGGGTCGGTCTAGTTCTCAGAAATTTTGTCATTATCGGTCAAGGCTTATTGACATAGATATAATAGATTTCGGAGGCTTGATTTCCGATTCGGACCAATTAACTCTGCCTCACCCCCGAGCACACTTGAGGCAATTTGTCTTGCGACCACTGCTGGAGATCAGTCCTGACTTCAAATTCCCAAATATGAGGGAGTCTCTGGAATATTTGTTGGATTTAGCAGAAGACAACCGAATGTCTAGAATCAGTCCCCTGATCCTTTCGGAGTGAAGGCGGGGATGGGGAAAGTTGAAACATTACTTCCCGCCTTTGCCTCAGTAATAGTTCCTACGCCTTCTTTAGCAACCTCGTCTATGCGCGTAATTGAATGCATCGGTATATAACTCCTGCTCACGCCTTCGAATTCGGCTTTAAGTTTCTCTTCGCTGGGGTCTACGAGCATTCCGGACCGTTCCCCAAAAAGGAGCTCCTCTACTTCTATAAAGCCATACAGATCCGACTGATATATATGCCTGGCGTATATTTCGTAGATCTGACCCTGATTGAAAAAACTGATCTTATATATTGGTGTTTTTGTCATAAACAAGCTATCCAGTTAGTAGGCGAAGTTTTATTTTTCCTGGAGCTATTGTCAACTAGTCGAGGCATTTGATTTAAGAAATCTGGTTATTAATCGGATTTTCACCGGTATAATACGGTTTTTAATTGAAGGAAGTCTGTGTCTAAAGTATTTATCAAGACCCATGGTTGTCAGATGAATGAATACGATTCATCTAGAATGCTAGATATGCTTCGGCATAGTAAGGGATTCGAAAGAACAGAAATCGAGGCTGAGGCTGATTTGTTGCTCCTTAATACTTGTTCTATAAGAGAAAAGGCACAGGAAAAAGTTTTTCATCAGCTCGGCCGATGGAGGGAAATTAAGGCGGAACGCCCGAATGTCAAAATCGGAGTGGGGGGGTGTGTAGCCAGCCAGGAGGGAGTTGAAATCTCTAAAAGAGCTCCGTATGTCGATCTGATTTTCGGCCCTCAGACCCTCCATCGTCTTCCTGATTTAATTGATGAGGTAAATTCTTCGGGCGATCCTCAAGTTGACGTCAGCTTTCCGGAAATAGAGAAATTTGATCGATTGCCTGAACCCGGAGCCGATGGTCCATCGTCCTTCGTTTCCGTTATGGAAGGTTGTAGCAAATATTGTAGTTTCTGTGTTGTTCCCTATACCCGTGGGGAGGAGATCAGTAGACCAGTTTTAGATGTTCTTCGTGAAATAAAAATACTGTCGAAAAAAGGCGTTAGGGAAGTAAATCTTCTGGGCCAGAATGTTAACGCCTATAGAGGAGCGTTGCCAGATTCGGGTAGTGTGGCAGTTTTGTCAGCTCTGATAGGTTTGATATCGGACATTGAGGGTATTGAAAGGATAAGATTTACTACTTCCCACCCTAATGAATTTGGCGATGATTTGATTGAGGTCTATAATCGTGTTCCGGCACTGGTAGACCACTTGCACCTGCCCGTTCAAAGTGGATCGGATCGAATCCTGGCGAAAATGAGACGAGGCTATACTAGTTTGGAATACAAGTCTCGAATAAGAAAGCTTAGGAAAATCAGACCAGAAATAAGCATTTCTAGTGATTTCATAGTTGGGTTTCCCGGTGAAACCGACCAGGATTTCCTAGATACGATGAATCTGATTGAGGAGGTTAAATTTGACAACTCCTTTAGCTTTATATTCAGTGCTCGTCCAGGAACGCCGGCAGCCGATCTGGAAGATAAAACGCCGATTCATATCAAGAAACGCAGGCTTGCATCGCTTCAGGCCCAGATCAGACATAATGCGAAACAAATAAGTGAATCGATGGTTGGTCAAGAGGTAAAAGTTCTTGTCACCGGACCATCAAAGAAGGACCCTGGGCAGCTTCAGGGAAGGACTGAAAACAATCGTGTGGTTAATTTCAGATCTGTGCGACCAAATATAGTTGGTCAATTAGTGGAGGTTAAAATTGCAGAAGCTTTACCCAATTCTTTGAGAGGGATTCCAACTGAGTAGGGTTTCTTTAAGAGATTTGAAGGTATATGCTGGCCGTCTAGTAATCGTGAAGCTATGAATTTGCAAGAATTTCTACCTTATCAGGTTGTCCTGGAACCCAATGACAGTAATAAACTCGCGACCCTTTGCGGCCCTTTTGATGCCCATCTGAAACAAATAGAAGATCGCCTTGGAATCACAATCCGAAATCGTGGCAATGAATTCGAGATCTCCGGCGAGCAGTCGTTAGCCTTGGCCGCAGGAGAATTGCTGAATCATCTTTATAGGGAAGCCAGAGAAGGAACATTCCTTACCTCTGAGTTAGTTCATCTCTTCCTGCAGGAATCAGGGGTAGAAGAACTTCTAGGTGCTTCGTCTGGTGATTTTTCCCTTATAAAAACTCGTAAAAAAAGCATAAAGGCACGTGGAAAAAACCAGAAAACCTACGTACAGGCGATCAGGAATCAGGATATAAATTTTGGAATAGGACCAGCAGGAACGGGGAAAACCTTTCTCGCGGTTGCATGTGCGGCGGAAGCTCTAGAGAAAGAAAAAATACGGCGTATATTATTAGTGCGCCCCGCTGTTGAAGCAGGGGAGAAGTTGGGTTTTTTGCCAGGAGATCTTAGCCAGAAAATCGACCCATACCTGAGGCCGCTTTATGACGCGTTATATGAGTTAATGGGGTTCGACACTGTTGAGAGGCTTATAGAAAAAAATATCATCGAGGTGGCGCCGTTAGCTTATATGAGAGGAAGGACTCTGAATGATTCGTTCATTATTCTTGATGAAAGCCAGAACACAACTGCTGAACAAATGAAAATGTTTTTAACGAGGATTGGTTTTGGATCAACCGTGGTCGTGACGGGTGACATTACCCAGATAGACCTCCCGAAAAAAACTCTGTCCGGACTAAAGCATGCCATCTCTGTTCTGTCAAAAGTCAAAGGAATATCTTTTACTCATTTTAATTCGAAGGATGTTGTTAGGCATCCTTTGGTGCAAAGAATCGTGGAAGCCTATGGTCATGTCGAAGAGAAAAATGTCCGCAAAGAATAATCGGATTACTATTGATATATCCAGAAACAGCGAGTCCCTTGAAGGTGAACCCAGTGATGAGAAAATAAGAGAAACCATTGCTTACGTAGCCGAGCAGTTAGGTAGTGAGGACTCAGAAATATCCTTAAGGATAGTAGATAAAGAAGAGATGCTTGATCTTAATCAAAAGTATAGAGATAGAGATAATTCTACTAACATTCTTTCTTTCCCTGCTGAGCTTGATTTCCAGGGAATTGATTTTCTTGGGGATATCGTGATTTGTAATCGAGTTGTTAGAAGTGAGGCCGTGAGTTTTGAAATGAATTATGCCGACAGATACAGACACATGCTAGTTCATGCTACCTTGCATCTACTAGGATATGATCACCAGGAAGAAAATGAGCAGTTGAATATGGAAGAATTAGAAAAAAAAATTGCCTTAGATCTGAAAATCGGAAATCCGTATGAATGATCAGCCAGCTTCGAAGACCTGGTTAAAAAAAATAGCTCAGGCCCTTACTCTAGAACCAGGTTCACGGTCAGAATTAATCGAGTTGCTTAGATCGTCTCAGCAAAAAGAACTTATAGACGGAGACGCCCTGAAAATAATTGAAGGAGCTTTAACTGTTTCAGATAAGCAGGTGAGAGAAATTATGATTCCCAGATCTCAGGTTGTTTTTATCCGAGCAGATCAGGAGCCTGATGAATTTCTGCCAGTCGTTATCGGTAGTGGTCATTCAAGATTTCCAGTTATTGGTGAAGGCGACGATGAGATCTTGGGAATTCTACTTGCCAAGGATCTTCTTGCTCTCGCTCAAAAAGACAGAGCCTATTCCTTTGAGTTGAAGAATAGCCTTCGGTCTCATTCCGCAATACCCGAGAGCAAGAGATTAGATGTTCTGTTACAGGAATTCAGAGCTACGAAAAATCATCTTGCTGTGGTTTATGATGAGTATGGTGGGGTTAGTGGAATTGTTACTATTGAAGATGTGCTTGAACAGATAGTCGGTGACATAGAGGACGAGTACGATTTCGAAGAGGAGGGCCCCATTACAGAGAATAGTGATGGAACTATTATGGTGAGGGCGCTTACCTCCGTTGAGGATTTCAATGACTATTTTGATGCTGATCTGGTTAGTGGAGAATTTGAAACTATTGGAGGGGTTGTTACACATGCCTTTGGGCATTTGCCAGGCAAGGGAGAACAGGTCGAGATTGATGATTTATGTTTTGAGGTTATTAATTCTGATGGTCGTCGAGTTCACCTGTTCAAGGTTGTCAGAATCTTCGCATAAGACTTGATGATTAATAATTCTTTTCCTCTCCTATCAAGAGCAGTCTCGGCTTTTATCTCGGGGGCTTTATTTCCTTATAGTTTGTCGCCCTACGATTTCTGGATTGCTGCCATTGTTTCTCCTCTTTGGCTATACATTCTTACTCGATACGGAAAAATAAGAAACAGCGTTTCTTATTTTTACCTTTATAGCCTTGGTATGTTTTCGGTCGGAGTTCACTGGATATTTTTCTCGGTGCATGATTACGGAAATGCTTCTGATTTGTTAGCAGGAACATTGGTTTTTTTGTTCGTAGTTTTCTACTCTCTTGTGAGTATTCCTGGCGGCTATGTATACGCAAGATTTTTTCGGGATTCTGATATTTGTTCTCTTCTGGCATTCGTTTCTATCTGGGTTTTGCAGGAATGGATCCGGAGCTGGTTGTTTACAGGTTTCCCATGGTTATATCTTGGTTATGGTGTTATGGGGACCTGGCTAGAGAAATTTTCTCCCTTTTTGGGTATTTTTGGGGTCTCCTTTGTTGTTGTTTATGTCTCTATTTCTTTCTGGTTGGGGTTCTATAAAAAAAACATCAATTGGATAGTCTTTCCAGCTCTACTGGTTTTTATATCTCCATTCCTGGACAGATGGGAGTTTTCTGAAAGTATTGGAAAGGCTTCGGTCTCTCTTGTTCAGGGAAACGTGGATCAGCACTCGAAATGGTCGCCCGAAAATCGTCAGGCGATTTTTCGATTATATCTTGACGCGAGCCAAGAGGAGTTAGGCAGAGATATTATAATCTGGCCGGAGGCTTCGGTTACATATCTTAAACAAACGATCGAATCTCAGATTAAGCAATTGGATAAAGAAGCGAAAGATAAGCAATCAGCACTGATATTCGGCGTGCCTTCAAGAACAGAAGACGGTTATTTCCAAAACTCGCTCATGGCTATCGGTCAATCTGAAGGACACTATATCAAAAGAAGGCTGGTCCCTTTTGGAGAGTATGTGCCCATGGAGAAATACCTCCGGGGATTAATAGCTTTTTTTGATCTTCCTATGTCGAGGAACTCGTCCGGGCCGGTTGAACAGCTTGCTTTGACTTTTCGGGGTAAAAGTATCTCAAGTTCAATATGTTATGAGATCGCCTACCCCGACCTTGTGCGGAAAGCTGCTCGAAATCCGGTGTTCCTGCTAACGGTTAGTAATGATACTTGGTTTGGTGATTCGATTGGGCCATGGCAACATCTTCAATTAGCTCGGATGCGAGCACTAGAAAACGATCGTGCGCTGATTCGCGCAACTAATAATGGTATTACTGCCGTAATAGATAATCGTGGAAAAATCGTTTCTTCTTTGCCCCAGTTTTCTGAAGGAATCCTCAGAGATACTATTGAGCTTCGGCAAGGTGAGACTCCATTTCATCGATTTGGAAGTTATCCTATTTTAATCCTTTCGATATTGCTTCTGATTATTGCATCTGCTCGTTTAGAAGAATAAAGAAAACTCCGACATGTGAAAATTCTGTTCATGAGATAGAATGGCTATGTATTTTTCTTTCAGCTATAGGTTCGTTTGATGGGTTCTCTGGAATACGACCACACCAGGGTCGAAGAAGCGGTTCAAAGGTTTTGGAAAGAAAATCGAAGTTTTGAAGTTCTCGAAGATCCGGAGAAAAAGAAATTCTATTGTTTGTCGATGTTTCCGTATCCGAGCGGTCAACTGCATATGGGACATGTTCGCAACTATACTCTTGGTGATGTGATAGGCCGATTCCAGCGTCTTAAAGGAAAGAATGTGCTGCAGCCAATGGGTTGGGACTCTTTTGGCCTTCCGGCAGAAAATGCGGCTATCAAACGAAACATTGCTCCTGCTGGATGGACTCATCAGAATATCAATTATATGCGATCCCAATTGCAAAAGTTGGGTTTCGCATTCGACTGGAGTCGAGAGTTTTCGACTTGTGATCCGACATACTATCGATGGGAGCAGTGGTTTTTCATTCGTTTGTTCCAAAAAGGGCTCGTCTATAAAAAGGCGGCAATGGTTAACTGGGATCCTGTTGATAAAACAGTGTTGGCAAACGAGCAGGTTATTGATGGTCGAGGGTGGAGATCCGATGCATTGGTCGAGAGGAAAGAGCTAGAGCAATGGTTTGTGAAGATTACGGATTATGCCCAGGAACTACTTGACTATCTGGATAATCTCCCTGGCTGGCCAGAAAAAGTCAAAAGAATGCAGCGCAACTGGATCGGTCGTTCTGAAGGTCTTGAGATAAAATTCCCTCTGGAAACCGGGGACGAGATAAGTGTATATACAACGCGGCCTGATACCCTTTTTGGTGTCACTTATATCGCTGTGGCCCCTCAGCACCCGATTTTAAAACAATCGATCAGGGACGATAAAGAACTCGAAGACTTTGTTAAAGAATGTAATCAGGTAAAACTTGCGGAAGCGGATATTGCCAAGCTAGATAAAAAGGGCATGTTTACGGGTCTTTTTGCGAAGCATCCACTGACCGGGGATTCGCTTCCTGTATGGACCGCAAACTTTGTGCTAATGGAGTATGGGTCAGGAGCCGTTATGTCTGTCCCCGGACATGATCAAAGAGACTGGGAGTTCGCAAAAAAATACGAACTGCAGATAACCGGAGTAATCAAGTCCGAAATAGAAGCAGAGGATGCCAATAAGATTGATGATGGTGCCTATACAGGTAAAGGTTTTCTGGTGAACTCCGGGAAGTTTAATGGAATGAATTTTGACCAGGCGTTTGATGCGATAGCTAAAGAGCTAGAGGTAAATAATCTGGGTGAACGTCAAGTTAATTATCGTCTTCGGGATTGGGGGGTGTCCCGTCAAAGATATTGGGGATGTCCTATTCCCATTATCAATTGCGTCACTTGTGGCTCTGTTCCTGTGCCAATAGAAGATTTGCCGGTTGTTCTGCCGACTGAGGTAAATTTCGAAGGGGTTGGTTCGCCGATAAAAAATATGGCCAGCTGGTATCAGACTCTTTGCCCTGAATGCGGCAATGAGGCAATCAGGGAGACTGACACCTTTGACACTTTTATGGAATCTTCATGGTATCACGCCAGGTTTGCTTGCAGTGACTCCGGTAATGCGATGTTAGACGAAAGGGTTAATTATTGGGGATCAGTTGATCACTACGTTGGAGGAGAAGAGCATGCGATTCTTCATCTGTTGTACGCCCGATTTTTTCATAAAGCCATGAGAGATGAAGGTCTGGTAGATACGGATGAGCCCTTCCAGAAACTTTTAGCGTTGGGTATGGTTCTCCAGGGTGGGTCAAAGATGTCCAAATCCTCCGGAGAGGCTGGTGATCCCCAGCACCTTATGGACTCTTATGGAGCTGACTCAGTGCGAATGGCGATGATGTTTTCGGCTCCGCCCGAGCAGTCTTTTGAGTGGGCTGAAAATGGAGTGGAGTCGGCAAACAAATGGTTGAGAACCAGGCTATGGAATACCGTTATATCTCATCTAGAAGGCGGTAGTGTTAAACCTATCTTAGCGGAGAGGCTTAACAAATCCCAAAAAGAATTACGAAGATTTACACATGAGACACTTAAAAAGTGCGAAGATGATTTCCAGCGCAGACTGGCCTTCAATACAGTAATCGCCGCGGTGATGTCACTTGTTAATCAGGTTATAAAATATAACGATGACTCTGACCAGGGAAGGTCTGTTGTTAGAGAAGCTCTGCAGGTAATAATTCAGATTATGGCACCAATTACTCCCCATATCTGTCATGACTTGTGGAAAAAAATGGGGTTAGGAAATATCGAAGACTCAGATTGGATCGAAGTCGAAGAATCTGCGTTAGAGAAAACAGTCGTTGAAATTGTGGTCCAGGTAAATGGTAAGGTCCGGGGAAGGTTAAATGCTTCGCCTGATGAATCTGAAGATGAACTAGTTTCCATGGCAAAAAACCAGCAAAATATCGGAAAATTTCTTGTCGAGAAGGAAATCAGAAAAGTGATTCATGTGCCTAATAAGATTATAAATTTTGTTCTCACTTAATCGTATCTGTGTTTTGTTTGGATGTTTGTTATTGCTTGGTGCATGTGGATTCCAGTTGCGAGGAAATATCAACGAGAATTTGTCTGAAATCTCGTTAACGGGTTCTGCTTCGACGTCAAGAAGTAAGTCAATCCTGGAAGAGATTTTCCTGAATTCGGGTAATTCGGTAAAAAAAACCAATCCTGATGGCTTAACGATTTCTCTGCTGGAAGAGAGATCCACTAGACGATCGGTTCTCACTACACGATCAATGAGCGTTGCGGAATATGAATTGAGGATAGAACTTGATTTTTTTATCCTGCTTGGCGAAAGAATGATTCTTCCGGAAACAACGATCTCATCAACCCGAGTCTTCGCTGCAAGCACTGAGAATCAGTCGGCAAGCTATGAAGAACAGCTTCTGCTTCAAAGAGAAATGAGAGAGGAGATTGCGTTGAAGGTTTTGCGGCTAGCAGAGTATAACTTAGATAGAGCAGAACTGCCTAAATGAGAGTGTATGCTAATCAAGTAAAATCGTTGATCGAAGAAAAAAAATCGCGTTTATTTATTCTTAGCGGCGATGAACTCCTGCTTATGCAGGAAGCTGGATTGTTTCTTAGGCGTTCCTTGGCAGCTCAGGGATATTCGGAACGAGAAACTTTTATAGTAGAGGGATCGGCTTTTGATTGGAGTAAAGTTCTCTACGAAGAGAATAGTCTTTCGTTATTTTCGGAGAAAAAACTGATAGAAGTCAGGATGGCTACCAAAACTCCTGGAGAAAAAGGGGTTCGAGTTCTTGAAGAGCTCATGACTAGAGCTGATGAGGATACTGCTGTGATCATTGTATTCCCGAGACTGGATGCAAGAGTTTTGAAGAGTGAATGGTTTAAAAGAATTGAATCAGTTTCGGCTTTTCTCCAGGTTTGGCCCATCTCCGATACTGAACTCCCACAATGGATTGTTAAGAGGTTGAGGAGGTCAGGTTTGAATGCGAGTAAAGAAGCCGTGGCGGAGCTTGTCGAGAGGACCGAAGGAAATCTGCTTGCCGCCTCTCAGGAAATCGAGAGATTGAGGCTTACGGTGATTGACCGAGAAATTACACCCGAGGACATAAAAGATAGTGTCAGCGACCATGCTCGTTATGACATTTTCCGATTAGTTGATGCTGTATTGCTTGGTGATAGCGTTAGTTCTTTAAGAATATTAGAGAGCCTGCGGGCTGATGGAGCAGAGCCACTTTTCATATCCAACATGTTGTCAAGGGAATTGAGAATATTGGAATCCATAAAATTTGAACTCGGTACTGGAAAAAACTTTACCGAAGCCTTCCGAAACGCGAAAGTCTGGGAAAAAAGAAAAAAACTTGTTTCTTCTTCTGTTAGGCGACTCGAACTAAATGCTATTCGGCAGATGCAGTTGTTGACGGGACAGATTGACCGGATCGTAAAAGGGGTTGAAATAGGAGATCCATGGAGAACAATTCTGGATCTCGTTCTCGCAATGTCCGGTGGCAGGACATGCATTACTAGTTGATTTTTGTCTCCGCTTCTTCGGGTCTGGAAATCAGCTGAAGAATCTCCCCGGTTTTCTCGAGAACAGTAATAGAGCAATTATCTGGTCTGCAGGAGACTAGCAAAGTTGAATTATTTATGAACCCGACTACGGTGTTGATGACCATAAAGTGAGTGAAAATAACCGTGTCCTCATTCAGCGAATTTATAAAAGAGATGATATTCTCTCGCCAGTTTTTGAGTTTGTCCGGTTGTTCGTCCCAATTTCTGCTTATAACTTCGCCAAGCCATTTACCTCTATCTTCCATGCTTTGGTCATCTGAAGGGATTTCGCTGATTTTTTTTTCTATAATTATGTTTCTCTTATTGCCTAGTGCCTGAGCAGCGGTGTCTAAGGCTCTTTTCAAGGGGCTCGAGTATATCTGAAGGGGCAGTTGTCTCTTAAAAAATTCATCGAGTGAGCGGGCCTGATTAATTCCCTTCTGACTTAGTCCGGGATCTGATTCTTCCGAGAAAGAAGCTGATGCCTGTCCATGTCTTACGAGAAAGATTTTAGTCATGATAAAGGTTTTTCCTTTTTGTTTGCTCGCTTCCAGTTAGCATTTTCAGTGCATAAAAGCTATTCTTTTCCGTTTCTGCCGGAAAATATCAGACTTGTACCATACTTCATCTGATTTGGATTCGGCTATTGTTTTTGGCGTGAATTAGTGGGCGTATTTTAGGAATAAAACTTAATGCAGGTGTTACACGATGGTAGATAAAACGAGTGCCGACAAAGGCAATAGTCTTCCGGACATCCAGGTCGATGTTAACGAAACTTTTGGATTGGACGTGGAATTAAAGGTGCCTGGCTTTTCAGACGCCAGCGAACATGTTCCGGTGATAGACGAAAATTATATTTTCGATACTGAAACGACTCTCGCTATCCTGGCAGGGTTTGCCCATAACAGAAGATGTATGGTCCAGGGCTACCATGGAACCGGTAAATCAACCCATGTCGAGCAAATAGCAGCGAGGTTGAATTGGCCGTGTATTAGAATAAATCTTGATAGTCATGTGAGCCGGATCGACCTGATAGGAAAGGATGCGATTGTTCTCCAAGAGGGGAAGCAGATCACGGAATTCAAGGAAGGGTTGTTGCCTTGGGCTCTGCAACGAGCCTGTGCCCTGGTTTTTGATGAATACGATGCGGGCAGGCCGGATGTGATGTTTGTTATTCAGCGTGTCCTGGAAGTAGAGGGCAAGCTGACTCTGCTTGATCAGAGTAAAGTAATTAGCCCTCACAGTTCCTTCCGGATGTTTGCGACAACTAACACGATTGGTTTGGGTGATCCGACCGGGCTCTATCATGGTACTCAGCAGATCAATCAGGGACAGATGGACGGATGGAATATTGTAACCACGCTGAATTATCTAGATCACGAAAAAGAAGTGGATATAGTTCAATCAAAGCTACCCAAGACGGATAGAAAACAGATATCTAATATGGTTTCCGTCGCAAATCTCACTCGACAAGGATTCATGAATGGTGATATATCGATTGTTATGTCTCCACGTACCGTAATCATGTGGGGAGAGAATTCATCTATATTTGAAGACGTCGGCTTCGCTTTTCGCCTTACCTTTCTTAATAAATGTGACCAGACAGAACGTTCAATCGTCGCTGAATATTATCAGAGAAGTATGGGAGAAGATCTTCCGGAGTCGAGCGCCGGATATATATTAGATAGATAGCTGCAGATGTCTTCTAACGAATCTACCGAGATCTTCAAACAAGCCGTGACCTCTACCATGAGAGCCATCTCGGGTAATAATGAGTTACAGGTCAGTTTTGGAAAGGGGAAACCCTACATACAGGGGCAGAGAGCAAGAGTGCCGGTCCCCGAGCAAGGTCTGTCCAGACATAAATTAGCAGCCTTTAGAGGCAAAGCAGATCAATTTGCCTTGCGAGCACGCTTTCATGATGAAACCAAACATCTAGACAATAGACCCTCTCTCAGCATTGCGCAGGAGATCTTCGATTGTGCCGAGGAAGCTCGGTTGTCTAGTATAGGTGCATATCTTATGGAGGGTGTTGGCGATAATCTTCAGGCGGAGCTCATTGATCATTGTCTCGATAAGGGCTATGACAAAATCGAGAATCAGAGTCAAGCACCATTGGGTGAAGCCTTGGGTCTTTTTATCCGGGAAAAAATTGTAGGAAGGAAATTACCAAGAGGTGGAGATGTCGTCCTGGATCTATGGCGGGATCATCTGAAGGCCTGTATATCGGACAATGATATGGAAGAAATTCAGAGATCTATTTTTGATCAGGATAGCTTCATTAGAATTGCTCGGAAGATGATTTCTGATCTGGGTTTGGCCGATGATAATTCGGATTATGAAAGCGAAGATCAATCAGATGACGCGCAACAGTCGGAAGACGAAGTTTCTTCGGATTCCAGTGAGCAGGATCTGGAACAGGAAGGCGGTGGTGATAGTGATTTGTCTGACGCTATAGAGGGAGAGGTTCACGCAGACATGGATTCAGCTGAGATGGCAGATATAGAGAGTGATGAAGATGATCTGGGGTCACCTCCTGATGTTCCGTATGAACGAAACTGGTTACGACCAAAGGAGAGTAATTACAAAGTCTTTACCAGTCAATTTGATGAGACTGTTGTCGCCAATGAGTTGTGTGACCCGATCGAATTAGAACGGTTGAGGGGGGTTCTGGATAATCATCTGCAGAACTCACAGATTATAATCAGTAGGCTGGCGAATCGCCTTCAACGCAAGTTGCTTGCCCAGCAAAGTAGAACCTGGGAATTTGATCTGGAAGAAGGAATGCTTGACACAGCTCGACTAACGAATGTGATTACTGATCCGCTTCATCCTCTAGCCTTCAAAGAAGAAAAAGACATGGATTTTCGGGACACAGTTGTTTCTCTATTGATTGATAGCTCCGGTTCGATGCGGGGACGATCTATAACGATAGCTGCCATGTGTGCCGACATTCTGGGGAGGACTCTGGAAAGATGTTCCGTTAAGGTAGAGATCCTGGGTTTTACGACCAGGGCATGGCGAGGTGGTCAGTCTAGAGAAAGCTGGCTTCTTGCAGGAAAGTCGGCTCAGCCGGGAAGATTAAATGACCTTCGCCATATAATCTACAAGTCCGCTGATATGCCTTGGAGAAGATCGAGAACGAACCTGGGCCTTATGATGCGCGAAGAGTTGTTGAAAGAAAATATAGATGGGGAAGCTTTGCTTTGGGCATTTAACCGGATTGTCGGGCGACCAGAAGACCGAAAAATATTGATGGTGATATCAGATGGTCTGCCGGTTGATAACTCGACACTTCTGGTTAACCCAAGTAGTTACCTCGAACAACACTTAAAATATGCGATTGATCGGATCGAAAACCATTCCGATATTGAATTAGTGGCCGTCGGGATTGGTCATGATGTCACCCACCACTATAGGCGAGCTGTGACAATTACCGATGCAGAACAACTGGGAGATGCAATGACAGACCAGCTGGTTGATCTGTTTGATGAAGAATCAAACAAAAAAAACCGAAGGTAATCTCGAGATGGTTTCTTCTGATTACCGTAGGTCAATTCTGGATGATATTGAAGCTTATCAGGTTTGTTACCCAGACGAATCCGATGTAGTCAGAAGATTTAGAGATTTTATCGAAGGAAATGTGAATTGTTTTGAACGTGAACTGGATTCAGGACATCTGACAGGATCCTCCCTGTTACTTGATAAAGAGTGCGAAAGGGTTCTTCTTACGCATCATGCAAAGCTCGACAAATGGCTGCAGCCCGGTGGTCACGCGGATGGAGAAAAAGATATTGCTGATGTCTGCCTGAGAGAAGCGATGGAAGAGTCGGGTCTCGGGGATATTGAGTTTCTTCACAGGCCGATTCTGGACCTGGATATCCATTTCATTCCGTCCAGAAAAAAAGAGTCAGGACATCTCCATTATGATTGCCGTTTCCTTTTGAGAACGAGGAGTTCGAATAATTATGTTTTGAGTTCGGAATCGAACGAGTTGGCTTGGGTGGAGTTTGATCGAGTGCACCAGTACACCGATGAGCTATCTATTCGAAGGATGATTTCCAAGGCCGTGAAGATTCTTAACAAAGATTAGAAATCACTTCCCTTTTTTTTATTTCGATTCATGAGTAATCTTCGACGCTCCGATCTGGGATCTGCAATAGGAATCGATTTAAGGAGTTCCTTAGTGTAGGCGTCTTGAGGAATTTGCCATAACTGTTCCGTTTTCCCGTCCTCTATGACCCGTCCGGATTTCATAACTGCTACGCGGTCAGTTACAGACCTAACCACCGAAAGATCATGGGAAATAAATAGCATGGTAATTTTATGCCGTTCTACCAGATTCATAATCAGGCCCAGAATTTGCGACTGAATGGTTACATCCAGGGCAGATACTGGTTCGTCTGCTACAATGAAATCGGGTTTGATAGAGATTGCCCGTCCTATGGCTATCCTTTGACGTTGTCCCCCGGAAAATTCATGTGGGTATTTGTGGATATGTCTATGCTCGAGTCCTACCTCATCCATTAGTTGCAGGACCTTCTCCAGTGCATCTTCTTGTTTCGCCATGCCGTGATGAAGCATCGGTTCCGCCAGGGTCTGGTAAATGGTCATCCGGGGATTTAGAGATGCGTAAGGGTCCTGGAATATCATCTGCATCTTTCGTCGAAATCGGATCAGTTCTGAATGACTCAGGTTAGTCAGATCGTTGCCTTCGAATATGACTTTCCCTTTTTGCGGTGGGATAAGCCGAAGAATTGACCTTCCAAGCGTTGATTTACCGGAACCCGATTCGCCCACCAGGCCAAGTATTTCGCCGGGGTATATCTGAAGAGAGATATCGTCCACCGCTTTAACATCGCTTTCTCCGGATCCTGAGCCTCCATTAAAGATTATGCTCAGATTGGAAGTCTCGACCAGAGGGGTGCCTGTCGCCACAAATTCCTTTCCGGGTTTTCCCCCGCTCGGAATTGCTTCGAGAAGACTTCTGGTGTACTGGCTTTTTGTTTTATAAAAGATGTCTTCGGTCTTGCCCGATTCCATGGCAACGCCGTCGCATAATACTAGAACTTTATCCGCAATACCGGCAACGACTCCCAGATCATGGCTTACGAAGATAATCCCGACCCTTTGCTTTGCCTGCAGTTTTTTTATCAGTTCTAGGATTTGAGTCTGGACTGTGACATCAAGCGCGGTGGTTGGTTCGTCGCATATCAGGAGTCGAGGTTCTCCAATTAATGCCATCGCAATCATGACTCTTTGGCGCATTCCCCCGGAGAACTGATGCGGAAAATTGTCAATTCTATTCTTCGCATCGGGAATACCGACCTCGCTCAGCAATCCTATGGCGCGGAGTCTGGAATCTCTTCTCCCGATTCGTTTGTCTGGATCGGAGTGATATATAAGCGGTTCGATCAGTTGCTCGCCTATTGTCAGGTTAGGGTTTAGGGAGGTCATGGGATCCTGGAATATCATCCCGATATCGTTTCCTCGCAGTTGCCGCATTCGTTGTTTCGTGCAATCAAATATATTTTCGCCACCTAAAGTGATCGATCCGGATTCTATTCTGGCCGGTGGTTTCTCTAAAAGGTCCATGATTGCATGGCATATTACCGACTTGCCCGAACCGGATTCTCCAACGATCGCCAATGTTTCGCCCGCGTTCAGAGAAAAGCTGACATCATCAACGGCTTTTGTGATTCCATTACGAGTATGAAAATAAATCTTCAGGTTCTTTACTTCTAGCATTGATTTTTCATTTTACCGTTAATCTATAGATGTTCTGGGATCCAGCGCATCTCGGAGTCCGTCACCGAGAAAATTTAGAGCGAAGAGCGTTAAAGATAGAGCTAGTCCGGGAAATATTAGCAGCCATGGGTACTCTTCCATTGTTTCTACACCATAGTTAATGAGCAAACCCCAGGAGCTCTGCGGCGGTTGGATCCCTAGTCCTAGAAAACTCAGGAAAGCCTCGAGCAGCATAACGTTGGGAATAGTCAGGGTTGCATAGACAATGATTGGCCCAAGCGCATTAGGAACAATATGCCGGATTATAATGATATGACGAGGCAAGCCCATAGCGTAAGCCGATTCTACAAATTCCTGTTTTCTCAGGGACATTACTTGTCCCCTCACTATCCTTGCCATCGTTAACCATTCTACTGCTCCGATCGCAAAGAAAAGCAGTAATATGTTTCTTCCGAAGACTACCATTAGAAGAATTATGAAGATCATAAATGGTAGAGCGTACAGAATGTCAACTACCCTCATCATGAAAGCATCTACTCGTCCGCCGAGGTATCCGGCAATTGCGCCCCAGCTGATGCCTATAACTAGTGCGACCGCTGTTGCGATGAACCCGACAAAAAGCGATATTCTTCCTCCATACATTATTCTCGTTAGCAGATCACGCCCGAATATGTCCGTTCCCATAAGGTGTTGCGAAGAGGGCGGACTAGCTCCAAGCACTAGATTCTGCTCCTCGTAACCGTAGGGAGCTATCCAGGGTGTAAGAAAAGAAACCCCGCAGAAAAATATGACCAGGCCTAATCCCGCCAGGGCGAGCTTGTTCTTGCTCAACCTTACCCAGGCGTCTCCCCATAGCGAGGAACCTTTCTCGAAAGTCCCTATAAATCGTTTTTCTGAGTTCATTTTTCGGGGCCATGAGTTTTGCTCTGTAGACGGGGGTTCATCCACATAGCGAGAATATCTGAAATAATGTTGAAGATTATGATCAGCCCGGCAAAGAACACGGTAGTGCCGAGAATCATGGTGTAATCTCTGTTGAAAGCTGCCTGAACGTAGAATCGCCCTAACCCTGGAATATCGAATATTGTCTCAACGACAAAGGAGCCTCCAAGCATTCCCGCGAACGCTGGTCCGAGGAAGGCGACAACAGGAATCAACCCCCCTCGCAGGCCATGCTTGAATACGATAAGAAATTCGGGCAGGCCTTTTGCACGGGCAGTCCGGATGTAGTCCTGGGAAAGAACTTCGATCATTCCCCCGCGGGTTAGTCTGGCTACATATGCTGCGTAACCAGTTCCCAGCGTAATTGCGGGCAGGATCTTGTCGCCTGGCATATTGTTCCAACCCGAAATCGGTAACCACTCGAGATATATTCCGAAGAATAAAACCAGTAGGGGGCCAAGCAGAAAAGAGGGCATACAAATGCCGATCATAGCCAGTGACATAGGAACATAGTCCTGAATAGAGTTAGGCCTCACAGCAGCCAGAACCCCGGCGATTACTCCTATGGATATGGCTACAAGCATGGCGTAGATGCCTAGTTCCGCTGTTACGGGAAATCCTGTGGCAATCAGTTCGTTAACCGTTCTTCCCGGATATTTGAATGAGGGCCCGAAATCACCCCTGAGCACATCGCCGAGATATCCGGAATATTGTTGCCACAGAGGTAGATCGAGTTTGTATTGAGCTTCGAGGGCAATAAGTACTTCAGGGGGAACTGCTTTGTCCGCAGAAAAAGGACCACCAGGAGCGCTGTGAACTAACAGGAAAGTTATCGTGATCACTGCTAATAGCACTGGTATTGCCTGAAGGATTCGGCCTAAAGCAAATCTGAGCATCAGTCAGTTTCACCTTCAAGATAGATTTGTGTATAAGAGGGTTGGTTAAGGATGTTGGGGTCAAGATTTTTTACCGATGCATGTACCAGATTTTTACTGGTATAGGTGTAGATCGGGATAATCGGTAATTCGTCCATCAATATCGTTTCAGCTTTTCTGAATATATCGAATCGTTCCTCATCGGTTTCCCCTCGGGGAGCTTCCTCTAGAACGAGCCGGTC
Organism: Gammaproteobacteria bacterium; assembly: GCA_002708765.1. GTDB lineage: Bacteria > Pseudomonadota > Gammaproteobacteria > Pseudomonadales > Azotimanducaceae > UBA9659. Next base: position 35,583 of record PAPD01000040.1, read on the forward strand.
GTATTCGGTATTACACCATCCTGTCCGGTTATTTCCGCCTTCGCAGATAAACATATCAAGAAAATTATTGGGATCAACATAGTCGCCTATCCAGCCAGCTCTGGAGATCTGATAGTCGCCACTGGTTTCGCTGTCAAGGTATACCTTCCACTCCTGATTAATGAGGCTGACATCGATGTTCAGATGTTTTTTCCACATTTGCTGAATTGCCACTGCTACTTTCCGGTGTGCCTCGTTGGTGTTGTAAAGTATTTCTGTGGGAGGGAACCCTTTTCCGTTGGGATATCCGGAAAGAGCCATAAGTTCCCTCGCTTTCTCTGGATCAAATTCTAGAGACACTGGCGGAAAATAACCTTTGGTATCCGGTGGTGTCATCGCATAGGCTGGAATCTGCCTGCCTTTTAGAACATGTTTGGTGAGCCTTTCCCTGTCTATTGTCAAAGCGAGTGCTCGTCGTACCTTTTTATTCTGGAGGTGCTCGACACGAGTATTTAGCCGATAGTAATACGTTCCCAGATAAGGGTTTATCCTTAGAGAATGCGCTTTTTTGTTACTATAGGTTTCTATTTTGTCGATCGGAACGTCGTTAGTGTAGTGCAGCTGTTCGGCACGAAACATTCGTTCTTCGGTAGTCCCGTTTTCTATGGGATAATAGACAATGGCGTTTAGCCTGACGTTCGCATTATCATAATAAAGTGCATTTCTCTCAACGATAATTTCGCGGTTGATCGACCACTTCTTTAACTTGAACGGTCCGTTACTGACCATGTTTCCCTCATGTGTCCAGCGCGTTCCCCGCTGGTCTGCTTTTCCAAAATTTTCTATGGTTGCCTGATGAACTGGAAACATACTGTAGTGATCAAGAAGTTGTAGAAAGTAAGGAGTCGGATTCTCCAGTGAGACTTGCAGGGTTAATTTGTCAAGAGCTTTAACGCCCACCTCGTCGAATTCGGTCAGCTTTCCCTCGTAATATCTTCGTGCGTTTGCTATTGGAAAATACATGTACGCATATAAATTTCCCAATGCCGGTTGCAGTGCGCGCCACCAGGACCACACAAAATCATGAGCGTCAAGTGCGTCGCCATTCGACCATTTTAAATCCGGACGAAGACGAAAAGTGTAGACAAGACTATCTTCGCTGATAGCCCAGCTCTCAGCTACTCCGGGCACAGGTTCTAATGTATTACTATCCTTGCGAACCAGTCCTTCCATCAGAGCACTGATGATGTGATGCTCTGGGACACCAGTTGCTATGTGAGGGTCAAGGCTTTGCGGTTCAGTTCCGTTTCCCCAGTGCAAGGTTCCTGTCTTGTTCCCGGATGCCACCCTGGTTTCAGGGGATTCACAAGCCGTCAAAAATAAGACAAGTGTAATCGTTCGGAAAGATGACAAGATAATCGAACCGGTAGCCGGGGAAATAGTTTCTGACATGATTAACAATTCCTTCAAGGGAGCATTTAAATGCTGGGCTCGAGTGTAAGCAAGCTGAAGATAGAAGTGAAGTTCAGGGCGTTTCGATTCGCGCACATCGCAGGGAAATTTCTTTTTTTGCGGAGTCAGAATAAAGTTCCAAGAGAAAAATGTCTTTTCCTAACAAATTTAGACACCTTAGATGAATATTTGGACAAATCTTCAGTAAAATTCAATTTTTTTGTAAATTTTTCTTCATTTTTGACGCTTAATCCTTCAATATTCTGACCGGAAAAATGTTTCCGCATTCTTTTCGTTCTGGAAACGGGAAACAGGATTAATTTTGTTCTTAAAAATCATTTTGGGGGAAATACATGTCATTCTTCGATAAGAAAGTTTTTGCCCTTCTTTTTGGGGCCGCGGTCTTCGGATCCGGGTTCGTATCACCAGCATATGGTGATGAAGAAGATGGAGCAGAAACTATAGAAGAGGTAGTAGTAACAGGGTCTCGGATACCGCGGTCGGGATTTGATACCTTGTATTCAGTGAATGTAGTTGATGCAGAGTTTATTGAGCAACGGGCTTATACCAATGTTGCAGATGCGCTAAATGAAGTTACAAGCTTCGGCGCTCCGGGAAACAGTACGGAAGGTAATCAGAATTCGTACAGTATTGGACAGAACTTCGTAAACTTTTTTGGTTTGGGGTCTCAGCGGACGTTAACACTGGTTAACGGAAAGCGGTTTGTTTCTTCTAGCACACCCAGCTTGTTTACGAGTCAGGCTCCAGGTCTCCAGGTTGACCTCAATGCCATCCCAACTTCGATGGTTGAAAGAATCGAGACGATTGCGGTGGGCGGTGCGCCTATATATGGCGCGGATGCTATTGCAGGTACGGTTAACGTAATCTTGAAGGATGATTTTGAAGGACTGGAAATCAGTACCAGTTATGGCGAAGCTCTGGACGAGGGAGATCTTGAAGAGACCACCTTTGAACTGCTCTGGGGAGGAAACTTTGCAGATGGACGAGGTAATGTGGTCGTCGGAATCGAAATCAATGACCTAGAAGGTGCCATCGAGTCGGATCGAGCGCATTTGAATGAGGGCTGGCAGTGGAGAACATCGGCCCCGGGTTCGGAGTTTCAGCGTCAGTTGATTCGGAAAGGAACGGCTAACATCGTTGCTAAGGGAGGTGTGATCACGCCGGTTATTCCCGGGCTTATGCTTCCGAATTTTGGCTTGGGCGCAGTGGGTACTAATGATGATGGGTCGTTGCTTTACCTGGCTTTCCAGCCTGACGGATCTTTGGGACCTTACAATGTGGGAAGTCCTACGCCAGATGCGGTCTGGTCTATAGGAGGGGAAGGTCTTTTCCTCCCTGATGTAACTTCACTTTACACCCCGTTAAATAGAAAAATCGCTACAGCCTTTGCCACGTATGAAGTGAGTGACAATGTCGAGCTGTACGGGGAATTGTATATCGTCGAGAACGATTCAACTGAGCTGGTCAATCAGTCTGCTTATCAGTCAGGATTTTTTGGAGAAGAATCTGCGGCCATGGTTATATCTGCAGATCATCCTCTGCTAACTGATGCGGCGAAAGCAACTCTAGCTGATGTAGGGCTTTCAGAATTTTCTCTGCACAGAGCTTCTACGGATCTGGGTGACCGAAGAGGTAACGCTCGGAACAATCTCTGGCGCGGAGTTCTAGGAGCCAGAGGTTCATTCGAATTGGCAGAAAGAAGTATTGACTGGGATGTTGCCTGGATCAAAGGCAGATCAGAGACTGACACCGAGTCTACGGAATTGATTAATGCCAATTTCTTCTATGCTGTAGATGTAGTTGACACCGCAACCGGACCCCAGTGCAGGGTAGTTGCTGACCCAAGTAGCAGGCCAGCTGATCCTGGAGCGCCGTTTGGAATTGGTAATCGTCAGAGCGGCTTTGACAGTTGTGTTCCTCTAGATATATTCGGACAGGGTCGAGCCAGTCAGGAGGCGCTAGACTATGTTTCTGCTCAGGCAACCTCGTTGGCCGTACTCGAGCAAGACGTTATCAGCGTTAACGCGAATACCACTGTGATGGAATTGCCCGCCGGTGATCTGGGGGTAGCGGTAGGTTTCGAGCATCGTGAGGAAGCTGCTTATTTTGCTACAGATGGTGTGACCAAACTAGGATTGGGTCGAAGTGTTCCTATTGATGCAACGCAAGGCCGATATGAGACTGATGAGTGGAACATAGAGATTTTCGCTCCTCTCGTTTCTCCGGACATGGATATACCATTGATTCACAGCGCTATCCTGGAAGGAGCCTTTCGTCAGGTAGACAATGACCTAGCAGGAAAAGCTGACGTTCATACTATTGGAGGCCGTTGGGCCCCTATACCTGACGTAGAGTTCAGAGGAAACGTAACTCGATCTGTCAGGGCGCCAGCAATAACAGAGCTATTTCTTCCTCTGTCGGGTACCAATAGCTTTGCAAACGATCCCTGTGACCAGGCTAACGTTGGTGATGGTCCGAGTCCGGCTAATAGACGGGCAAACTGTATTGCAGCAGGAATTGATGTGGAGAGCTTCTCGTCTAACGTAAGAAATGCGTCGGTTCAGGGACTCAACGGCGGAAACGATGCACTAGCAAACGAGATCGCTGATGCGACTACTTTCGGTGTTGTCTTGCGACCACGATGGGTTGAAAACCTAAGTGTTGCCATTGATTACGTCGATATCGAAATCGAGGATGCGATCGAGTCATTTACTCTGACTCAGATCATGGAGAGCTGTTATGATGCCAACACCTTCCCGAATGATTTCTGCGGACAGTTCACCAGGGGTGCGGACGGACAGTTACCACCTGTTAACGCATTCCAGTCAGGATTCGTGAATGCCGGACTTGTTCAGGTGCGTGGTACCACAGTAGAGTTCGACTGGAACGGTGAATTGGCTAACTGGCCGGGTTTCAAGAATTTTGATAATCCGGGTTATCTGAGAATTAACGGAAATATGTTTTTCCCTGATAAAGATATCACCGTTGTATTGGGATCAGAGACCGATGGGCTGGATCTTCCGACTCAGGCTAAACAACAGGTCCAGATCAATTTTACATACGGCTGGAACGATCTGACTGTTTTGTGGCAAACCCGATTTATTGGATCAACTGTTGTTGAAACCGATATCGCTGAAGACCGTTACCCCGATTCGACTCTGGGTTCTGTAGATCTTCATAACCTCGGTGTGAGCTATCAGTTCAATGAACGCGTTAGAGTTAATGTAAATATCAATAATGTATTCGATCATGTGCCAGAAATTTCGGCCATTGCGAGGGGCTATGACAGTTCCTATGACAACATTGGTAGATATATACGAGCAGGCGTGAAGGTCAGTTTGTAACAAGTACCTGAAAAAACCCCGGTCTAGACCGGGGTTTTTTTTGCCCTTTTTTGGTTTAACTTACCAGTAATAGTCAGATTGATTTTTCTATGAAATTTTTTCTATTTGTCTTTCTTATTTTATTTTTCAGTGAATCCTTCTCGGGAGATTCCTCTGTTCTCAAGAGCATGATGGGAGACAATATTTATGAAGCCTCCGGGATTGAGACGCTGGATCAGGAGCAAATTGATGTTATTGAAAAATGGGTTTCTGATCATGTCGTCATTGAACCAGCAGACGATGCTGGAGAAGAGACAGTTGAGACGGAGAGGGTTGTAGAGGCCGAATCCCAGGATATTGACGTTATAAACGAACCTGATTCATCTGTCCGGAAGTCGAGAAATGTTCTTAAGAAGGCTTTTGGACTTTTAAGACGAAACAGACAAAATCAGGAACAGGAACAGGAACAGGAACAGGAACAGGAACAGGAACAGGAACAGGAACAGGAACAGGAACCTGTCACTCAGAAATACGTTTTAATTGATTCTCCGAAAGAAAAAAAAGCGCCTGATGTTCAGCCAGATTTAATCCAGTCCCGTATTGACGGACCGTTTAAAGGGTGGAGAGGTAATAAAACCAGGTTCCGGCTAGAGAATGGAGAAATCTGGGAACAGAGACAGGCAAGCACTTACATGGTTAAGCTCGATTCCCCTGAAGTCATCATAAAAAAGGGCCGCTTCGGTTATACCATGGAAGTGCCCTCGATCGGAAAGCGCGTTCACGTGAGGCGAATAAGGTAATCTAACGCGCGTATCTTAGAAGGTTGGCGACAACTCTTTCCAGATGAACAAGCGAGTTGCAGACTTCGGCCTGGTGACAGGCAGGGGAGTATTTTGACATCTCTGAGTCTCCGGCCGACCAGCTTGATCTTGTCTCGGGATTCAGCCAGATAATTCTTTGGGCTTTGTCGTACATTTCTCTCAGGATCTCGGATTTGGGATCTCCGTAATTATTTCTGGCGTCTCCCAGGATAATGATAGTCGTTCGTGAATTTACATCCTTCAGGATAGAGCTCCTGAAATCTTCAAGCATCTGGCCATAGTCAGTTGAGCCGTTACCGTAATCACGCATCGTTTTTGCCATTGCGTCCTCTAGGTTGTTCTTCTCGAATAACGTGGTTACTTCGCCCAGGTCAGAGGAGAAAGCGAACGACCGAACTTTGGGTAAGATTTCTGCAAGACTGTAAAGGAACATCAGCAGAAATCTGGAGTAATTGCTTACTGACCCACTAACATCGCAGATGCATATGACTTTTGGTCGGTCAACTTTTTTGGACTTCCATTTCAGGTTAAACAGTATTCCATTGAATTGCATATTACTCCTGAGAGTCTTTCGGACATCGAGTTGCCCTCGTTTAAAAACCTTTCTTCGCTTGGAGTGAATCGCAACTAGTTTCTTTGCCATTTTTACAACAATTTCCTGAACGTCTTTGAAGTTTCTTTTTTCGAGATTTGATAGCTTTACTTTTTTAAGCAACTCCTCTCTGAGCTCTTTCCCGGTTTCGTCTGCGTGCAATAGAAACTGTTTTTCTACATAGTCTCTGACTTGTTCTCTAAGCGCTTCTTTTCCTTTTTCTAGCTTCCTTGCAAGATTGGTTTCAGGTTTGCCTTTTAGGTTCTTTAGCTCTTTTACTTCGTCTTGCAAGCCTTTAAGCCCCATATCATCCATTATTTTTCTGGTGTACAGCCCTTTCTGAGTAAAAACAACGATCTGTTTAACCTCGACCTTTCTTCCTGCTTCGATTATTTTGACCATTAACTCGGCACGACTTCCAAGCAGCAGCAATTTACCCAGTTCTGAGTTTGGAGTTAATGTCGTTTCCTCATCGATTTCTTCGGAGTCTTCTTCGGAACTGCCGCTTGCTTCACCGGAGCCGCCTCCTTTGCGATCGGTTTGTTCCTGTTTATTTTCGCTAGAATAGTCTTGTTGATCTGGTGGCGCTGCTCCAGGCTCGTGATCGTTTTTCGGTTTTTCGAACTTGAAGAAATTATCAAAACAGTTTCCGAATGCGTCTTTTTCTTCGGGGGTTTTGGACAGAACCATGGATAATGACGTTTTAAGAAACTCTCGATCTTTTAGTCCGATAAGTTGCATAGTTTCCATTGCATCAAGTGTTTCTGCGGGAGATACCTTTATTTCAGAGGCCCTGAGGACCTTAACGAAATCTACTAATGTCGCTCTGATTTCAGACACTGAGGTGACCCTTTATTTATCTTTGATGGCGCGTCCGGTGATCGCCGATAGCTCTGCGGAAACGGTCTCCACATCTTCTTGGAATTTCAGAATCACATTCAGGGTCTCACGCACAAGCTCTGTGTCTAAAGACTCGCTGTGCAACAAAATCAGTGTTTTAGCCCAATCAATAGTTTCCGATATTGCTGGTACCTTCTTCAGATCCATTTCGCGCAATTCCTGAATAAATGCCACTAGTTGTTTATTAAGCTGTTTCGAAATATCTGGTACCCTGGCTTCTACGATCTGGCGTTCGAGTTCAGCTTCAGGGAAAGGAATGTACAAATGGAGACAGCGCCGTTTTAGAGCATCACTTATTTCTCTCGTATTATTGCTTGTAAGAAACACAATCGGTTTTTTATCTTTTCTAGCAGCTACGGTACCGATTTCGGGAATGGATAGCTGGAAATCAGATAGGATTTCCAGCAAGAGCGACTCGAATTCGTGGTCTGATTTGTCGACTTCGTCAATCAACAGCACGCAGCTTTCTTTCTCTTTTAACGCCTTGAGAAGAGGTCTGGGTTCAAGGAATTCTTCCGAGAAAAAGATATCTCCGAAGCTCTGCAATTTTTTTACGGACTCTGTTAGTCCTTTGGCTCCCTGGAGGACTTCTCCCAGCGTTTCCTTTAGTACCTGGGTATATAGAAGTTGTTTTCCGTATTTCCATTCGTAGATCGCTTTGGATTCGTCGAGCCCTTCATAGCATTGAAGCCTGATGCAGGAAAGGTCAAGCATTTTGGCTGTGGTTTTAGCTAACTCGGTTTTTCCTACTCCGGGAGGACCTTCAATGAGAACGGGTTTTTCCAGGTGATACGCAAGATAGACCGCTGTCGCTATTTCTCTCGAGCAAATGTAGTTAAGAGATTCGAACCTCGATTTTATGGTGTCGATGTCTTTCAGTCTATCTTCGTTTTTTATTCCCACAAAATTTTCCTTATCTGATTATTGCCGAGTCACCCTAAAAAGCTTTAGCTAGGTAATAGCAATAAACCTTAATTTAATCCATATCTAAATGTTAAATTACTCTCTCTAATAGGGCCTTATAGCTTTTATTGTTGGTTAAGCCGCTAGAACCCCCTCGTAATATTATCTGTGCAGTCGGATCAGTCCTTCCTGAGTTGCGGAGGCGATAAGTCTTCCTTTCTCCGTAAAAAAAGTGCCGCGATTGAATCCTCTGGCGCCTCCCGAAAAGGGGCTATCCTGATGGTAGAGCATCCACTCATCGGTTTTAAAAGGGGAGTGGAACCACATCGAGTGATCCAGGCTTGCTACTTGAAAATCTTCATTTACCCATCCCAGACCATGTGGGCGGTAACAGGTGTCCAGAAGAGTCATATCCGAAGCATATGCTAAAAGGCACTGGTTTAATCTTATATCTTCGGGCATCTTGTCAGATGCCTTTATCCACACATCCTGAACTGGATCCATAGGCTCGGGATCAAAATCGTTAATCGGCTGAACGTAACGCATTTCTATAGGGCGCGGTCTGTTAAAAGCTGATTTGTATTCTTCGGGTATTCTATCCATATATTTTTCCCGAAGCTGTTTTTCGCTCAGGCATCTGGATGCCGGTGGAATATCTGATGGCATGTCCATCTGATGTGAGAGCCCCTCTTCCATGTTCTGAAAAGAGGCTGCCATCGAAAAGATAGCTTCTCCTTTTTGAACGGCCACCACTCTTCGCGTGCTAAAGCTCTTACCATCCCTGATCCTGTCAACTGAATAGAGAATAGGGATTTCGGTATCCCCGGGCCTTAGAAAATAGCCATGAAGGGAATGCGCAACGCGGTTATCTTCTTCCACCGTTCTGCAAGCCGCAACAAGGGCCTGACCTATGACCTGACCACCATAGACTCTTTGCCAGCCTTCTTTCGGGCTGAGACCTCGGAATATGTTTTTTTCTATTCTTTCTAGATCCAGCAGATCTAGCAGTTCTTGGAGTTCTCTCTTCACGAAGCTGGCATCAGTATTTGTAGGTTTCTGATTTAAAAGGACCTTCTTGCGAAACGTTGATATATTGAGCCTGGTCGGGGGTCATCTTTGTCATAACTCCTCCAAAGCCTTCGACCATATAGCTCGCTACCTCTTCATCAAGTGCCTTTGGCAAAACTTCGAGAGTCACGTCTTGCCTTTGTCCTGGGTCGTGATTGGCCCATCCTCTTTCAAATAGATACATCTGCGCCAGAACCTGATTTGCGAAGGATCCGTCCATAATTCGGCTGGGATGACCGGTGGCGTTTCCCAGGTTAACAAGTCTGCCTTCCGAAAGAAGAATCAGGTAATCCTTCGAGTTCTCACTCCTATAGATCTTATGGACTTGCGGTTTGACTTCTTCCCACTTCCAGTTGTCTCTCATGAACTGAGTATCTATCTCGGTATCGAAGTGTCCGATATTACAAACTATCGCGTTAGAAGAGACGGCAGAGAGCATGTTTTTATCGCAAACGTTTACATTGCCAGTGCACGTGACTATTAGATCAGTTCCTGACATTAACTCTTCATTGATATCCTTGCTTTTTCCTGAATTGACGCCGTTCTTATATGGAGATACTACCTCATATCCGTCCATACAAGCTTGCATGGCGCAGATCGGATCGATTTCGACGACCCGAACCACCATTCCTTCCTGGCGCAGGCTCTGGGCAGAGCCTTTACCTACGTCTCCATAGCCTATTACCAGGGCTTTCTTTCCAGCCATCAGCATGTCAGTAGCTCGTTTGACGGCATCGTTCAGGCTGTGTCGACATCCATACTTATTATCATTCTTCGACTTTGTAACAGAATCATTAACGTTGATGGCAGGAATTTTTAGCTCGCCATTTTCGAGCATCTCCTGGAGCCTATGAACCCCAGTCGTCGTTTCCTCAGTCACGCCATGGATTCTGTCCAACATTTCCGGATATTTTTCATGAACCATAGCGGTCAGATCACCACCATCATCGAGTATCATGTTTGCTTCCCAGGGCTTTCCTTCGCAAAGGATTGTCTGTTCGATGCACCAGAAAAATTCTTCTTCTGTCTCGCCTTTCCATGCATAGACAGGTATTCCTTTTGCTGCTATCGCTGCAGCGGCATGATCCTGAGTGGAAAAGATATTGCATGATGACCATCTTACTTCTGCACCCAACTCGATCAGTGTTTCGATTAGTACTGCGGTCTGAATGGTCATGTGGATGCAACCAAGTATTCTGGCGCCAGCCAGAGGTTGATCATCTATATATTTCTTCCGAAGAGCCATCAGCGCCGGCATTTCGGCTTCTGCTAATTTTATCTCTGCGTTCCCGAATTCAGAGAGGGCGACGTCCGCTACTTTATAGTCAGTCATTAATTTTCCTTTTTGTAAAAGTTGAAGCCAGTTCTAGATATTTCGGTTTGACGAAGTCAGCGTCAGTTTACTTTTTCGTTTTTAAACGGCCGGATTTTGAACTAGTCTAGCAAATCAGTATGTCCGGCTCGTATTATTTCTGAGGAAGCTAGTTTTCCTGTCCGAGCAGGCCGAGATACTAAAGATTTGGTCAGTTTTTATCAATTTTTTTGTCTGCTGGTTCGAGTTCCCCATTTGTTCTGGAAAAATTTATCAGGCTTTATCAAATATGGAAGAGGCAGTGCTTGCAGAGAGCCCCGAGTTGCCCTGAAAAATTGGGAGCGTGATTTCAATTTTAACACCTTTGTTTCCTGCTAAATTCCGGGCTCTTACGTTTCCGCCATGATGCTTGGCGATGACTCGGACTACATATAAACCCATCCCGAAATGCAGTCGATTGTCGAGGTTAGAATCTCTTATAGAAATCATTGAATCAAAAACATTTTCCAGCATATCTTCCGGGATTTTCGGGCCTTCATTTGATACTGAAAGCACTGCGGTTTCTTCACCAGAGAAAATAGAGACTACGATACGTGAGCCTTCTTTTGAAAAATCAATTGCATTGTCCAGTAGCTTGTCCAGTAATTGCTCTACGCGATAATCTGCTATCTTCACTGAGACTGCACTAGATACGCCCACGTAGTCAAAGGTTCGGTTCGGGTGCATGGATTTGCAATTCTGGACATAGTTCTCTACCAGTTCGAAGAGATTGATTACTTCAATGTCCTGCTCGGTCTCGAGCGCTTCCTCGAGGCTGGCTGCGTCTGCCAGGTTCTGGACTATCATTCCAATGCGATTTACTCCTCGTTTAGCAGCTTCGAGATATTTTTGTTTTCCTTCCTCCGACCCTTCGGTTTCAAGGTTCTGCAACGATGTCGAGAGAGTGTTTAGTGGATTATTTATCTCGTGCCTCAGCGTTCTCGGCATATTTTCAAGGAATTGATTATGCTGATGGAGCCTCGCCAGCATTCCCGATATGCTCCTTGCGAGATCTCCAATTTCGTCTCCAGAGGAGGTTTCGGCGGTTAGTTGGTCGGTTCTAAGTCTGCCATGTATGTCGATAGCTCCGGTAGCTTCCGCGCCAAGCCGACGAATTCTGCTAGCTAATCTGAGAGAAAAAACAAGAACGAGAATCACAAAAATAATGAGCGAGATAACCGATAGATTTACGATCCTTTGCAGGGCATCACGTCTTAGTTTTAATATTCTGTCAGTATTTTGTTTCAGTAAAACGGTTCCGATTATTTCGTCTTGCGAGATAATAGGGTGCGCTGCGACAATCATTTCACCATCACTCTCAGAAAATCTGCGCTGATAATTTGGCCTACCACCCAACGATTCATTGAGAACTTCGGTTTCGGCTGAGTCTGATCTGGGCAAATTTGACTCGATAAGCTGATAGAAAGGTTTCATGAGAAAAGCAATAAAAGAATACCAGGGGTTTTGCCAGGTTTCTGCGGGAGGTGTTCTTGTAACTCCATCTGATTGATAACTACCGATTTCTGCTCTAACCCGTTGCTGGGCATCTATGACCTGAATGTTCGCTCCTGAATAGCCGAGACCTTGTATGATCCTAAGCACCTCGGGTGACTTAAGCAAGACGAGTCCGTATCCATCATTCCCTGATGTTGGGAGAGTTCCGGTGATTGATTTGATTATTCTTGTCTCAGAATCGTCTACATCGACTACTGCTAGTCCGAATTGCTGGGAAGAGCCCAGTAATTCGAGAGGGATTCTGAATTCGATAGAGTAACCATTGTCTGTCCTCGCCATGAATCCCTGGATCCTGTTTTCTGGTTCACCCCGGATAGCATATCGCCAGTCATTATCGATCAGGTAAGCGGTCATAACACCAGGTTCTGTGGAGGTCAGAACGATTTTTTTGATTTCCTCTTCCTGTCCCGTAAACGTAAGTCTTAAGTGATCTGATAAATCAAGCCTTAGGATATCTCTATCACGAAATACGAGCTGGGAGTCTTTGATAATAACTAGCGCATAGAGCTGGTCATTGTGTTCGCCCAGCGCGAGATAAAACTGGTTCAGATCATTGAGGTCAGGTTTCTCAACAGACAAGGTGCCGAAGCCGATACTGTATTGGAGAACATCTTCCCAGTCGTTGTCTTTACCATCAATTCTTATAGGACTGTCTAACGGATGGGCATAGAGTTGTTCATAGCCTTCCGGAGAGAGAGGAAGTTCGTAAAAAAGATCTGACCGTCCATTCAGGAGGGTAGAGATGCCTTCTGCTGTAAGGAGTTGAGCATTTGCCTGGCTATCGACAAGAAAATCTTCCATTTCCGATACGTAGAGATAGCTAAACCACGGGATGACCACTACGGCAAAACTCATCAAAAGAAGGAGCTTTGTTCCTAGGCGAGGGCCTTTAGCATGGGTCGACGACAAAATATATTCACCAGGGTTATTTAGAAGTCCATCTGTAACCGTATCCGTATTCGCTTTTAATAGAATCAAAATCCGGATCTACAAACTCGAATTTTTTACGGATATTTCTCATGTGCGTGTTGATGGTATTGTTGGTTACAAGCGATTGCATTGTTGCGTTCATTAGAGTTTCGTAAGAGACCGCATGACCCGGTACCCGGACAAGTTTTGCAAGCATTCTGAACTCCGTACCGGATAAATTGATGGGGTGACTTTTCCAAGAGACCAGCAATGCCTCCGGATAAATAGACATGTCGCCAACCATTTTTGCGGATGAGGCGCTCCCTTCAGACTCGACCCGCGCCGTATTTATTCTGAGTAATGAACTTATGCGCTCTGCAAGATAGTTTAGAGATATAGGCTTGGGCAGATAGTCCCATGCTCCAAGCCGCAGGCCTGAAATTTTATCTATCTCTGCGATGCGCTCCGTAAGAAAAATCACGGGCAGGTTCGGGTTTTTCCCAAGGAGATCTCTACAGATTTCGAATCCAGCGTCTACTTCATCACCCAGTATGATATCCAGAATTGCTAGGTCGGGGAGTTCGTTTTCGAACCCTGCAATTGCTTCCGCGCGGCTACTGTAAGCTATGACTTCATAGCCTTTTTTCGTAATGGCGTCGACATAGTTGTTTCTCTGGTCTTGGTCATCCTCAACAATCGCGATAATTTTCGCCATACGATCTCCTAAAAAACCTTCATACTATCCTTAAAAGGCATAAATCTGTGCCCTTATGCGGCATGCTTCATCATTTCTCCAGCATAGTTCAGGAGTCTTTCACTTTCCTTCCCCCGCAACTTGATAATTTTACAGTGAAATAGGGTCCTTGGGGAAAAGAGTTTTAAGTAAAGAGATAGTGGGGATAAAAAAGGGGGGGCTTATGAAAGTATTTATACCCATGGCTGATGAAAACATACCTATGAATGATGGGATATCTAGGACGCTGGTTCCTTTTGACCCATCCTTTTTCAAGGCGGAGGCAACCAGTCGTAGTGGACAGAAACCGCATAACTGGGTTTCAGAATCCACGAGAGAACAAGCACTGGTACGCCTCCTGGCTAGTCAGGCATAAACAGACTAATTATCCGCGAGCGGTTGTGGCGCCTTGTCTTGATATGCATTGGGAAGCAGCTTCGGCTGCTTTCTGTAGCGAGAGCCGAGCGTCTTCGTCCCTCGAAAAGTAAGCGAGAAAAGTTCCTGTAAAGGCATCACCGGCGCCTGTTGTATCTGTTACTTTTTTAACCTCTATTGCCGGTTGCGGGATAATATCCTGTCCGAATCTGTAGATCGACCCGTTTTCTCCCAGGGTAAGAATAATTCGGGTATTCGGAAATCTTAGAGCTAGTGCTTCGGGGATCAGCTGTCTGTCTGTTGTTCCAGACAACTGGCTGCCCTCGATTTCGTTAACAAATAACAGGTCAAGCTTATCCAGGGGGTAATTTTTGACCGCCTCGGTGATTGGCGCTGCATTAAAAGCTATCCTTAATTTTCTCCTTCTTGCCTCTTCGATTATGTAGGGAATATTGTTTATTTCATTTTGTATCAGCAAGAAGTCGTCTTCTGTAGCGAGAGATAGACCCTGGTTGATTTCATCTACGGTTATGCTTTCGTTAGCTCCCCCGTGCAAAACGATAGCATTTTCTCCTTCCGAGTTGACCTGAATCATCGCGTGCCCGGTCGGTTTTTCTGATGTCAAAAGAAAATCTGTATTTACTCCGAAGGATTTCAGTATCTCAAGAAGCCATTCTCCGTCTTTACCAATCTTCCCCAGATGGATCGCAGATCCGCCTGCCAGAGCAATCGCTATCGACTGATTTAGTCCCTTCCCTCCGGGGTATGTCTGGTAATCGGAGCATGCCAGAGTTTCTCCCGGGCGAACGAATTCTTTCATCAGATAGACGTGGTCTATGTTGCACGAACCGAAATTCAGTATTCTTGGTTTCAATGATGCATATCCCTATGATTCCGTTAGTCTATCACAGATGAAAAACTCTCCGTGGTTGCCTTAATTGAGATAGAATTCGGAGCAAGGTGTCGGCGTGTAGCGCAGTCTGGTAGCGCACTTGCTTCGGGAGTAAGGGGTCGGAGGTTCAAATCCTCTCACGCCGACCAAACTCTCCAAGTCTCCGGATAATTTCTAGGAGGCCTAGGCTGCAGAGGCTCATCCCGTCAATATCTCGACTCTGTCGATCAAGCCAACTGGAATAAAATTAAGATCTACTGTGCCGCCGTCTGGGAATGTCGGAACAAATCTGCGATTATCAATAAGGACAAGCATCCGATTCTCTCCCAATCCCCTTAAGTTAGCCGTTGCGATGCCTTGTCCAAAAGTCGAGGATCGGTCAGCTCCGCCAACGACTTGCGGCATCGAATTGATCAATGATTCCACATTAACACTATTTGACATCTCGAACTGGGTGGAAGTAATAGTGGAAATTGGCGCTTTAGAAACAAAATCTCCCCTCGGAAGCAATGAGCCGGTTACGATCACTTCTTAGATGACGGAGCTTCCTATCGAGTCCTGATTTTCGTCTCCAAAAAGGGGGTTTGTGGCAGTAACAAGCAGGCAAAACATGATAGCTGAAAACCGCAAATTCATAAGTCATTGCTCCTGTGGCAATACTGAAATACTGCTCGGTATTTCTGAAATTAGAGTGAATTAAAGTATATATCTTTTATCAATAAGTTCATCATTTTTACTAAAATTTCGGCTTCAATTTTTCCTTGCCACGGAAAATTCGGCCAAATCCTCAAGTGCTTCTCTGTAAATGGAAGAAGGTAAATCCCGAATGGAATCCAGAGCTTTGCATTTTTCTTTTGCGGCTAGTTTTTGCGTATAATCTAGTCCGCCGGTGTCCTTTACAAGATCGAGCACTCTATCCAGCCTTTCCGCACCGCCTTCTAAAACAGCCTTTTTGATATAGGTAGACTGTTCTTCGCTACCATTTTTCATTGCTGCGATCAGAGGCAGAGTCACTTTCCCTTCCGCAAAATCGTCACCAACATTTTTGCCAAGCGTGGCTGTGTCGCCAAAATAATCAAGATGATCGTCTACCAACTGAAAAGCGATTCCGAGGTGCAATGCGTAATCGCCCAGTGCTTGAAATTCTTCGTCCTTTGCTCCAGCGATGATCGCTCCGGATTGCGCGGCCGCTTGAAAAAGAGTAGCTGTTTTCCTCGTGATAATTTCCATATATTCGGGTTCGGTGGTTCCCGGATTCCGGATATGGCACAGTTGCTGGACTTCGCCTTCGGAGATAATGTTTGTTGCTCTGGACAGGATCGCCATCACATCCATGTCGCCTACCTCTACCATAAGCTCGAAAGCTCTGGAGTGCAGAAAATCTCCGACTAGAACACTGGGCGCATTGCCCCACTTGATGTTTACAGTTTTTCTTCCCCTTCTTAGGTCAGATTCATCTACGACGTCATCATGAAGGAGCATTGCCGTGTGAAGGAATTCGATGACCGTTGCAAGCTTGATATGGTCGCTGCCGGTATATCCCAGTGATTTTGCTGCCAGAAGAACGAGCAAAGGCCTAAGTCTCTTGCCGCCTGACTTCAACAGATAGTGAGCAATTTCTTCAACTAAAGGTACCCGGGAGTCCAGATTCTCTAGGACCAGACGGTCGAGAGCATTGAAATCTTCGTTTATAGCTTCAAAGAAAGACTGGGTCATGTGATTCGGCAATGGTCTTGCTGGAAAGGTTGAGAATGCTAGGGGTGTGGGGGTTTTGTGTCAAGCTCAATAGCCACGAATCACTCTTGCTACTCTCAGTGTCTTCGAATAAAATCTCGGTCCCTTTCAGTGAAGTTCACTTCAGTTAATGGGAAGTTGGGCAGGGATAGAGTATTAATCATGTATGCGGTCATTAAAAGCGGTGGCAAACAGCATCGGGTTGAACCCGGGGAAGTCCTTCGGGTTGAAAAACTTGATATGGCAGAAGGAGATAAAATTGAGTTCAACGAAGTGATGATGGTCGGCGATGGAGATGATATCCAGATAGGTGCTCCATACGTGGAAGGAGGAACTGTATCTGCCGAAGTCTTAGCTCATGGCCGTGGCGACAAGATTACAGTTATAAAAATGCGGCGGAGAAAACACTATCGTCGGCAGGCCGGACATCGGCAGCATTATACGGAAATCAAGATCCTGGATATTGCGGGGAGTAAATAAATGGCGCATAAAAAAGCGGGTGGAAGTACAAGAAACGGAAGAGATTCGGAATCCAAACGTCTGGGTGTAAAAATCTACGGTGGTCAGGAAGTGATAGCTGGTAATATTATCGTCCGACAGAGAGGTACGAAGTTTCACCCTGGAGTCAATGTAGGTTGCGGCAGAGATCATACCCTGTTTGCAAAATCAGATGGAGTGGTCGAATTCAGAGCCAGGGGACCGAAGCAACGAAAATACGTAAACGTCTTGGCAAGGTCATAGGAGCAAAGTTAAAGTAAAAGCCCTGTCAGATGCAGGGCTTTTTTTTGCGTGAAAGATTATGAAATTTGTAGATGAAGCAAGTGTAAGCGTTGAAGCAGGCAAAGGTGGAGATGGGTGTCTTTCGTTTCGTCGCGAAAAATACCTAGAGAAGGGTGGTCCCGACGGCGGTGATGGAGGGGACGGCGGGAACATCTATCTGGTCGGACATGAATCGCTTAATACTCTGGTAGATTTCAGATTCAAACCCAGCTATAGAGCGGAGAAAGGTCAACCTGGCGCAGGTAAGGATAAAAGCGGGCCTAAGGGTAGTGATATGTATATCCGTATACCCTGCGGAACCAGCGTTTATGATGAGACTGCAGATATACTCCTTGGTGATGTAAGTAAGGAAGGTGAAAAATTGCTGGTGGCGCTTGGTGGAAAAAAAGGTCTCGGAAACACTCGATTCAAATCGAGCACGAACCGAGCCCCTCGTCAGACAACAAAGGGAGAGCCTGGTGAATCCAGGTCTCTCAGACTGGAACTGAAATTAATTGCTGATGTGGGGTTGCTTGGAATTCCGAATGCAGGTAAATCGACACTGATTAGCAGAGTCTCGGCGGCAAGGCCGAAGATAGCAGATTATCCGTTTACGACCCTGGTACCTAACTTGGGCGTAGTAAGAATAGATAATGAAAAGAGTTTTGTTATGGCTGATATCCCTGGGTTAATAGGTGGGGCAGCCGAGGGTGCAGGGCTGGGCGTTCAATTCCTGAAACATCTTTCAAGAACCAGGCTTCTTTTGCACCTGGTTGACCTGGTTCCTCTTGATGAGTCGGATCCGGTAGAAAATTTCCATACGATAGAGAAGGAATTGAAAAAATATAGCGAAGGCATAGCGAACAAAGAGCGCAGGATAGTTTTTACCAAGGCTGATTTGTTAGGGGCTCGGGCTAACGATAGAGCCAAAGAACTGGCAATGGAATTGGGGATAGAAGAATACAGTGTGGTGTCTACTGTCTCTGGTTCAGGAATCCAGGATTTAATTCACTGCATCGATGATTTGCTCGGCCACCAGAAAAATTCTGAGTCGAGTGAAGGGATCCACAGAGAAGTGCACGAGTTTTCGATAAGAAAGCGACAGGAACGAAAAAGTGAGCGTAATAAGCGTCAGCGAAATGAGGATGAAGGGCAGCCAATCGTGAGCTATGAGCCGTGACCACTTACGAATCAGGTGAAACCTGGGTAATTAAGGTGGGTAGTTCGTTGTTAACCAACGACGGGTCGGGCATTGATCGGTCTTTAATTGATAGTTTAGTGGACCAGATAGCTGTGCTGAAGGGTTTGGGAAAAAAGGTAGTTCTTGTTTCTTCTGGCGCCGTCGCGGTTGGTGTCAAAAGACTAGGGTTGACCCGGAGACCCCAGTCTTTGCATGAGCTTCAGGCTGCAGCTGCGGTTGGTCAGATGGGACTGATCCAGGTTTATGAAGCAGGGTTCCAACGGTATGGAATTCTGACGGCTCAAGTGTTGCTAACTAATGATGATCTCAGGTCAAGAAAACGGTACCTGAATGCCCGAAATACAATCACCAAGCTTATGGATATGGAAGCGATTCCCATCGTTAATGAGAATGATACGGTGGTTACCGATGAAATCCAGTTTAGTGATAACGATTCTCTGGCAGCTCTGGTAACCAATCTGATTAACGCGGAGACATTGGTTATCCTGACGGATCAACCGGGCTTGTTGACTGAAGACCCGTCCATTAATCCCACCGCCGACCTAATAAAAGAGGCCAGCGCAAGTGATCCTTCTCTGAGAAAAATCGCCGGCAAGAGTTCCGTTGCCGGTGTTGGCAGGGGAGGGATGGCTTCAAAGTTAAATGCAGCTCTGATCGCTGGAAAAAGTGGAGCATCAACAATAATAGCTTCGGGGCGACTTGAAGGTGTGCTTGAAAAAATCCACGCGGGTGATGTTGAAGGAACTCTTTTCCCGTCCGATAAAGGCGCTGTCATTGCAAGAAAACAATGGTTAGCTTCCTTGCAGTCTCTAGGATCACTGGTCTTAGATAGCGGCGCAAGTGAACAGTTAAAAACGAGAGGCCGTTCTCTGTTGTCCGTAGGGGTTAAAACGACCACTGGTATTTACAATAGGGGTGATCCAGTCTCGTGTCTTGATGAATCTGGAAAGGAATTTGGTAAAGGCCTGATAAACTATTCAAGCGAAGAGGTTGCTCGGATCTGCGGCGTTCCTACATCAGAAATAGAGTCGGTACTTGGATTTTTATCCGAGGACGAGCTGATACACCGAGATAACTTCGTTCTTCTTGATTGAGATTATTTTTTTAGCGCTTTGACTTTGGCGTTAAGACGAGATTTGTGTCTAGCGGCTTTGTTCTTTTGAATTTGCCCGTGAGTGACCGATCTATCGATTATAGGGACTGCTTTCTGGTAAGCAGCGTTTGCTTCATCGTATTTCCCGGTTTCTACAGCGGCCAGCGTTTTCTTGATCGCTGTGCGAAAAGCAGATCGCTGGCTAGCGTTATGCAGTCTTCGAGAATCATTCTGTCTGGCTCTTTTCTTTGCCTGAGCTGAATTAGCCATTAGGTTTTATTTCCGCAAACAAATAGGCCGCGAACTATGACTACTTAGCATTGTTTTGTCAAACAATTTTGGTCTTGAATATGAGATGATGATTCCTCAAAGGTTGGCATAGCAATGAAAGTAAAAAAAGAGAAGCTTGCTCCTAGACTTTACCGCTCTGGCCTCGTCGTTTCGGGCCTGACAATGCTATCTCGTGTGTTAGGAATGGGCAGAGATATATGTATCGCCTATTTCTTCGGGTCTGGTACCGCAACTGACGCATTTATCCTTTCTTTTAGGATTCCGAATCTGTTTAGGAGATTGTTTGCTGAAGGAGCTTTCTCCCAAGCTTTTGTCCCCGTGCTTACGGAATATAAGCAAAATAAAAATCATGAGGCTGTCAGAAATCTGGTGAACCGGACAATGGGCTCACTGGGAATGGTTCTCCTGATAATTACGATTATAGGGATGGTTTTGTCTGAAACTCTGGTGAGCGTTTTTGCCCCTGGGTACCTATATTCCGGAGCTGAAGAAAAATTAAAGTTATCTGCGGAATTGCTTACGCTGACTTTCCCTTATCTTTTTCTGATCTCGATGACGGCTCTAGCTGGCAGTGTATTAAATGCATATGGGAGATTTGCGGCACCAGCATTTAGTCCTGCGCTTCTTAATTTGTCTTTGATCGGGAGTGCAGTTTTTTTAAGAGACCGCTTCAGCGAACCTGTTTTCGCGCTCGCTTGGGGGGTCCTTATAGCCGGTGTTGCCCAGTTATGCTGGCAGATGCCCTCGCTATTCAAAATCAATCTGATACCTCGACCTAAACCAGGTTTTCGGGATAGCGGGGTTAAGCGGGTGGGGTTCCTTATGTTGCCCGCTATCTTTGGAGCATCTGTTAGTCAGATAAATATATTGCTCGACACGGTCCTGGCTTCGTTTCTGGAGACGGGAAGCCTCTCCTGGCTTTATTATTCTGACCGGCTTCTCGAACTTCCTCTCGCGTTGTTCGGGATTACCATTGCTACAATCATTTTGCCCAGGCTCTCTAGCGACCATCTAAAAGAATCTAACCATGATTTTTCTTCTACTCTAGACTGGGCGCTCAGGATGATCTTTCTTTTCGGTGTCCCGGCTTCGGCATCATTACTGGTTCTATCAGACGAACTGATTGCTACGCTTTTTTTTCAGGGAGCGATGACGGCAAGAGATGTGTCGATGGCAGGCGCTAGTCTGGCTGCCTATGGCGCGGGTCTGCTTGGGCATATGATGGTGAAAGTCCTAGCCCCGGGTTATTTTGCGCGCCAGGATATGGTTTCACCTGTCCGTTTCGGGGTGTTTGCGATGGTTGCGAATATGGTCATGAATCTTCTTTTTATCTGGCACTTCCAGCACGTTGGACTGGCAATGGCAACGAGCATTTCTGCTTTTCTGAACGCTTTACTGCTTTATTTCGGTCTCAGAAAGTCAGGACTTATAACTTTCTTTACGCTAGGCAATTTCCTTTTTTTCTTGCGGCTGAGTGTCGCGACATTACTGATGATTTTTCTGATCAGTTACTTAAATCCTCCATATGATTGGTGGCTTGAAGCTGGTCCTTATTTTCGAGTGGTGATGATGGTCGGTATCTGTTTTTCAGGAATTGCTAGCTATTTTCTCTTTTTGGTTTTGTCCGGATTCAAATTAAAAAGTATGCTTAAGTGATGGAGATCATAAGAGGCTTACACAATATCCGAGAACATCATAAAGGTGCTGTTGTTACTATAGGCAATTTCGATGGCGTTCACCTTGGTCATCAGATGATACTTGAGCAGGTTGACCAGAAAGCGGAATCTCTAGAAACCAAATCAATGCTAATATGTTTTGAACCTCAGCCAAAGGAATTTTTTGATTTATACAAAGCCCCTGCCAGATTAACGCGGTTTAGAGAGAAGGTTGAATTGCTTGCCGAGCACGGGATTTCTCGGGTTCTGTGTTTAAAGTTTAATGAGGAAGTGAGATCGATGTCGTCAGCCAGATTCATAAGCCTCCTGGTAGATAAACTCGAAGTGAAGGCGCTTTTCGTGGGAGATGACTTTAAATTCGGGAATGATCGAGAAGGAAATTTCTCTACTTTAGAGGAGGCTGGTATCGTCTACGATTTTTCTGTCTACAATATGTATACTCTAGATTTTCAGCAGCAGCGAGTTTCAAGCACGAGAATCAGAGAATGCCTGGCTTCGGGCCAGTTCGAGCTAGCTGAAAAGCTTCTTGGCCATCCTTATTCGATATCCGGAAAGGTAATTTATGGCAGACAATTAGGAAGAACTCTTGGTGTCCCTACTGCAAATATTCAGCTGAACCGCTACGTTGCTCCTATATCCGGAGTTTTTGCCTGCAATATGTTTGTTGATAATGAGTCGGTTCCGGGGGTAGCTAATGTGGGAGTCAGGCCCACCGTTGATGATAAAACTTTGACGCCAATTCTTGAGGTCCATCTATTGAATTTCGGTCGATCTATTTATGGAAAATCAGTTAAAGTCGTTTTTCTTGCAAAAATCAGAGACGAGAAAAAATTCGAGAATCTGGAAGCACTAAAATTTGCGATAAATTCCGATATTCGCAGTACAGAAGATTTTTTCCGCCTGAATCCCAATCGAAAAAAAACATGAAACGCTTAGTTGGTATAAGCTTCGTAATAGTAGTATTGGATCAGATCTCAAAATATATGATTGTTGAGACACTCGATCAGTGCGTGCCCGGGTTTTGCGAATCCATAGATATGCTCCCCTTTTTCAAACTGGTATTGTTATATAACGAAGGTGCAGCTTTCAGCATGCTCAGTGATGCTGGGGGCTGGCAGCGGTGGTTTCTTTCCATTATATCTTTCGTTGTAAGCATGTTTATATTTTTCTGGTTGATGAGACTTAAGGCCTCAGAGCAATTATTAGGATTAGGTTTGGCAGCGATTCTTGGGGGCGCGGTAGGTAATTTAATAGACAGAGTTTTTCTGGGTCACGTTGTAGATTATTTTCTCTTTTATTATAAAAGTTTTTATTTTCCTGCTTTTAATATTGCTGACGCAGCAATTTCGATTGGCGCGGCACTGCTTATTCTGGACATGGTGATTACTAATAGGACTACCGATGTCCAATAAGGCTATTCCCATTGGCCCGGGAACTAGAGTTACACTCAAATTTTCTCTCCATCTTGAAGATGGTCATCTAATAGATTCGACAGGGGAAACCCCGGCTTCATTTGATGTTGGCGATGATACTCTCTTGCCGGGGTTTGAGCGCGCGATTTACGGAATGAAGCCAGGAAACAAAAGCGAATTAGAAATCCCTCCTGACAAAGGGTTCGGTGTGCCTAACCCTGAAAATATCCATATAATGAAACGCTCTCTTTTTGCCAATCTGGATCTGAAAGAAGGCATGGTAGTTTCATTCGCTGATAATCAGGGCTTGGAGCGCCCCGGAGTAATCAACCGAATCCTGGGTGACGTGCTGGAAGTCGATTTTAATCACCCTCTTGCCGGAAAAGATGTTGTGCTTAAGGTTGAAATTGTTGATGTCCAAAGGGTTTCGGACGATATAATTAGGGGATAGCGCTCAACGGTAATTACTTTGGCTCAGCTCCGAGGTTAGCCGAATAATCCTAAGGTGATTGTTCTCAACCAGTTTCTGGATCTGATATTTTTGTTATTACCTGTTTGTCTGAAATTCCCGTTTTTGTCTAGGGATTCGTGTTCGGGATAGTTTGCTACCAGGACCCGCAGCGTTTTGTCTGCTAGTTCTTTCATTTCCAGCAGGTCATAAGCCTGGACCATAATGGCCAGAGCATCTGGGACAGCGACCGAGCCTTGAAAATTTTCGAATACATATCGACCTCTATTTGCCGCTGCGATATATGCGCCTCTCTCTATATAATATTCAGCTACTCGAATCTCGGACTCCGCCAGCAGGTTCCTTAAATATTTCATTTTTCCCTGGGCATCTGGTGCATATTCGCTATTTGGAAAAAGCCTAATAAGTTCGGAAAAATCTCTAAACGATTCTCTTGCGGCGCCGGGGTCTCTAGTCGAGGGATCCATAGGTATTATGTTGGCTAGAAAATTCTTGTCCTGTTCAAAAGCAATCATTCCCTTGAGATAGTATGCGTAGTCTACATTAGGATGAACCGGGTGCAGCCTGATAAAGCGATCCGCAGCGGATTTCGCTGCTTCGGGCTGGGCGCTTTTGTAATAAGCGTAAATGATTTCCAGCTGCGATTGTTCTGCATATCTCCCAAACGGAAATCTGGATTCGAGCATTTGGAGTTTTTGTATTGCTCCTGCGTAATTTGAGGCTTTCAGACTATCCTGGGCAGATTTGTAATAGTAGAGCTCGGTGGCGTCTGGATCATCTGCTAGATCATCTTTGCTGCACCCGACAGCAAAAATTAGGGCTAAAAGGAAGAGGGTGCTAAGTCTGCGCATAGAAAAACTGTTTGCATGGTTGAATTTTGCTAGATTAAACCATAGCCTTCCGTCAAACCCAACACGAAACTCATCGTGAATCGTTCAATCGAACATAAGCTTACTATTCCAGAAGGATTTGTTTTTCAACGCCTTGATCAAGCCATGGTTGAGCTCTTGCCTCAATATTCTCGTTCACTCATTCAGCAATGGATTAAAGAAGGCAATTTGTTAGTAGATTCGGAAAAAGTAAAACCGAGTTTTAAACTTGTGGGGGGCGAACAAGTTTTGATTGATTGTTCCCTTGAAGATGTGATCACCGCCGAACCCGAGGCTATTCCCATCGATGTGATATTTGAAGATGATTACTTGTTAGTGATAAATAAGCCGGTTGGTATGGTTGTGCACCCCGGAGCAGGAAATGATTCGGGTACGCTGATGAATGCACTGCTTAACCACGACCATAATCTTGCGAAGATACCCCGAGCAGGAATAATCCACCGCCTGGACAAAAACACTTCCGGATTGTTGCTTATAGCTAAAACAAATGAATCACAAAATAGGCTGGTCAAAGATCTTCAATCGAGGGTAATAAATCGGATTTATTATGCCCTTGTCTACGGCCGGACTCCTTATCAGGAGGGTAACGTCAGTTTATCCATAGGGCGCCACCCCAAAGAACGAAAAAAAATGAGTGTTAGGCCTGATGGGAAAAGCGCTAAAACACACTATCGGGTGATCGAGATATTTGAGGGACATTGTTTTTTAGAATGCAAGCTTGAAACGGGGAGGACCCATCAAATAAGAGTTCATATGCAGGCGCTAGGAAACCCTTTGATTGGAGATAATGAATATGGTGGTCATTTTCGGCGACCGAGATCAAATCTATTAGAGTTAGAGGAGCTGCTTAGGGCTTTCTCGCGGCAGGCTTTGCACGCAAGAAAGCTTTCATTCAGGCATCCTGAAACTGGAAAGGACATCTTGTTGACGGCTCCAATTCCTGAAGATTTTGAAAGATTGTTAGAGACTCTTCGTGAAGCTAATTGAACCTGATTGGGCAGCCCCTCAGAATGTAAAAGCGTTTTTTACCTGCAGAAGTGGCGGATTCAGTGAAGGACCGTATCTCTCCTTGAATCTTGGAGATCATGTGAATGATGACCCAAAAATAGTTCACATGAATCGAAGCCTTTTACCTTTGCCTGCCGAGCCCAATTATTTCGAGCAGATTCATGGAACTACTTGTGTTCATGCGGACTTGGCTGATCAAGGTGAAAAGGCAGATGGAGCTTTTACAAGGCGAAGTAAAAAAGTGCTCGTAGTTTTGGTTGCTGATTGCCTTCCAGTCCTATTTACCGACGAAGCAGGTACAACGGTCGCCGTCGCCCACGCAGGGTGGAAAGGTTTGGCACATGGAATACTGAATCAAACGGTGAAGGCATTGGAGTCTGAGTCCCTCATTGCCTGGCTCGGACCCTGTATTGGTCCTTGCCATTATGTTGTCAGAGAGGACGTTGTTTCTCGTTTTGCGTCTCACCTAGGTTTCGAAAGGTTGTCTTCAGAGAGCTGGAAGATGGATCTGTCTATGATAGCCCGGACTCAGCTTATCGAACTTGGTGTGGAAGTTTTTGGAGGAGGTTTTTGCACTTTCTGTGATGAAAAAATGTTTTATTCATTTCGAAGAGATGGCTGCACTGGAAGAATGGGGGCTTATATCTGGTTAGAATGAATGAAGGGTATTCGTTCGATTGCTAGATAAAGTAAACTCATGCTATTAAAAATTTCTGGCAAATTACCGGTCGTGGTTTTTATTTTGTCATTGACTACAGGGACTGGATGCATGAGAATCTCGGCCCCATAATCTTCTAGCTGCAGCTTATCAGGAGAACACCGTGGAAAAGCTATCTGGTGGTGACATGCTTATCCGTGCCTTGCAAGATGAGGGCGTAGAGTATGTCTTTGGCTATCCGGGTGGAGCTGTTCTTCATATATATGACGCTCTTTTTAATCAGCAAAAAATCCAGCATATATTGGTCCGGCATGAGCAAGCTGCAACTCATATGGCCGATGGGTATTCGCGAGCTACGGGGCTCCCTGGAGTAGTTCTGGTTACTAGTGGGCCGGGTGCGACTAATGCTATAACTGGAATCGCTACAGCCTATATGGACTCGATTCCTATGGTTATTATTTCGGGTCAGGTCCAGAGCCATCTCATAGGTACGGATTCCTTTCAGGAGACGGACATGATCGGAATTTCCCGTCCCGTTGTTAAGCATAGCTTCCTCGTTAAAGAGGCTAGAGATATTCCGAAAACTATAAAAAAAGCTTTTTACATTGCGACCACGGGCCGACCCGGTCCTGTAGTCGTCGATATCCCAAAGGACAAAACGAATCCGCACGACCTTTACGATTACGAATATCCTGCAAAAATTTCGCTTAGGTCCTACAATCCGGCAATTACTGGACACTCGGGGCAGATACAAAAGGCGACCAAACTTCTTTTAAGTGCTGAAAGACCGATGATTTATGCTGGCGGAGGCGTCATTCTTGGAAATGCCACCGAGGAATTAAGAAAACTGACTAAAATATTAGGCTTTCCGATAACAAACACCTTGATGAGTCTAGGTAGTTTCCCCGGGACTGACGATCAGTTTCTTGGAATGCTGGGTATGCATGGCACTTTCGAAGCAAATAATGCTATGCATCATTGTGATGTATTGTTGGCGATAGGCGCTCGCTTTGACGACAGAATTACAAATACACCTTCGATGTTCTGCCCGAAGGCGAAGATAATCCATATCGATGTAGATCCTGCTTCGATCTCTAAAACCATCCGTGCCGATGTCCCGATTGTCGGAGAGGTCGGATTGATTCTTAAGGAAATGTTAGAGATTGTTGAGGGGCAGATATCGCGTAAAAGTGATGAGAAACCCATACTGGATAGCTGGTGGGAACAAATAGCCAGCTGGCGAAGTCAAGATTGTCTAAAGATTAATAGAGGGTCGGAAGAAGAAGAATTGATTAAGCCGCAGGATGGCGTAAAGGCAGTTTTTTTGGTTACCGATGGCCAAGCTTATGTAACATCTGATGTTGGTCAGCACCAGATGTTTGCCGCCTTATACTATCCTTTTGATGAACCTAGACGCTGGATAAATTCCGGAGGTCTGGGAACAATGGGTTTTGGCCTTCCGGCAGCGATGGGCGCGCAGATAGCATTTCCTGAGAGCACAGTGGTCTGTATAACTGGAGAGGGCAGCATACAGATGAATATTCAGGAGCTCTCCACTTGTGCTCAGTATGGACTGCCTTTGAAAATTATTAACCTAAACAATAGATCTCTTGGCATGGTAAAGCAATGGCAGGATATGCAGTATGAGGGGCGCCATTCCCATAGCTATATGGATTCTTTGCCAGATTTTGTCTCGTTAGCAGAATCTTACGGCCATTTGGGATACAAAATTGAAAAGCGATCCGATCTGGAGCCTGTTCTTAAAGAAGTATTTTCAAAAAAAGACCGGTTGGTATTTGTGGATATTATGGTGGATCCGAAAGAGCACGTATATCCTATGTTAGTATCACCTAATGGCTCGTTGAGAGATATGTGGTTGGCGAAGGGGGTTAGAACCTGATGAGGCGCATTGTATCCGTTCTTATGGAAAATGAGGCTGGTGCTTTATCTAGACTGATCGGGTTGTTTGCGCAGCGAGGCTACAATATCGAGACGCTTACAGTTGCCCCTACTGAAGATGAGACTTTATCTAGGCTAACCCTGACCACCCTTGCGAGCGATGAGCAAATCGAACAGATAACTAAGCAGGTAAACAAATTGGTCGAAGTAGTTAAATTAGTTGATCTCTCCGAAGGCGATCATATAGAGCGAGAGTTAATGCTTATAAAAGTTCTGGCGGGTGGTGCCCACAGAGCCGAGGTGAAAAGAATTTCCGATGTATTTAGAGGCCAGATCGTAGATGTAACCCAGAACTCATATACGATTCAATTAACTGGAACGACCGAGAAAATCGATGCATTCCTTAAGGCCTTGCCGATAGATTCTGTGCTGGAAGTTGTTAGATCTGGTGTTTCGGGGCTTTCTAGAGGAGAAAAAGTGCTCTCGGGTTGATTCGGCCCCGGGTTTTTTGGCAGATAAAGATATTAAGGAGTATAGATTGTCCGATCCGGAACACAACAACTCTGAGCCCAGCAAGGTTAGCTTGATGGGAGAGAGGCGAGGAATTAAGCGAGGCATTTATTTGCTGCCGAATCTGATTACGACAGGCGCGCTTTTTGGAGGGTTTTACGCAATTATCGCCGCCCTTTCCGGTGAATTGGAGTTAGCTTGCACGGCCATAGTAATAGCCGGTTTTTTGGATGCTTTGGATGGCAGAATAGCTCGATTAACTAATACCGCTACCGAGTTTGGCGTCCAGTATGACAGCATGTCTGACCTTGTTGCTTTTGGGGTAGCTCCATCGATCCTTCTTTATAGCTGGAGCCTAAATGAGCTCGGCAAATTAGGTTGGATAATTGCCTTTCTATATGTATGTTGCACTGCTCTTCGCCTAGCTCGCTTCAATACTGCACCAGATTCCAAGGTTTTTTTCGGGTTGCCTAGCCCTATGGCTGCCGGTGTTTTAGCAACCTTGGTCTGGACCTGGGTAGATAATTTTAGTGCCATTGAAAGTGTATCGTTTTCCTCTGGGGTTGGTCTTTTTGTTTCCATAGCCGCATTGTTGATGGTTAGTAATATCAAGTATTACAACCCTAAAAATATAAAGGGACAGGTCCCGTTTCGTTATATGTTGCTGGTGGTCTTAATGTTTGTCTCGATTCTTATATATCCGCCAGGTATACTACTGTTTATAGGTCTTGTATATGGTGCTTCCGGACCAGTCTCTGCTTTTCTTCGTTTGTTTAACAAAGAAGCAAAAAATTTGGATTCTGATTGAATTGCTTTGAGGCTCTTTTCCCGAAGACAGTTAAAAAAATAGAAATCCCTGATGCCAAAGAAAATATACAGAGGAATTCCTGAGCGGGAGGTAACAGATGAGAAAACCTACCTGGCTCGAAGAATTCTTTTAAAAAGTTTGGGATTGGGAGCGCTTGGATATTTCACTTCAAATCTTCTAGCTAATTCGGAGGGTTTGGGTAAAAAAGACTGGATGGCTGAAAAATTTCGTCTCATAAACAAGAGTGACGTGTCGGATTTGTTTAACCCTACTCCCTTCAAGTATGTAACCAGCTACAATAATTTTTACGAATTTGGTTCTGATAAATCCGACCCAAAAAAATATGCGAAAAATTTTATCACCGATCCATGGTCTGTCGCCGTTAAAGGAGAGTGCAACAAGCCCGGAACTTTTGATCTAGAGGACATTATTAAGCCTCATCAACTTGAAGAAAGAATTTATCGCTTCCGATGTGTGGAAGCTTGGTCCATGGTTGTTCCGTGGGTAGGGTTTCCCCTGGCAGATTTCATAAAAAGGTTTGAGCCCCGTTCGAGCGCCAAATATTTAAGGTTCGAGACTTTGTATGATCCTGATCAGATGCCTGGCCAGCGAACTCCATTTTCTGCGATTCAATACCCCTATGTAGAAGGGCTTCGAATTGATGAAGCTGTTAATGAGCTGGCTTTCCTGGCAGTCGGGCTCTATGGGAAACTGATGCCCAACCAGAATGGAGCGCCACTGCGTCTTGTGATCCCATGGAAATATGGCTTCAAAAGCATTAAATCAATTGTAAAGGTCGAATTTGTGCGGCGGCAGCCTGAGACCACTTGGGTGAATAGTAATCCTAGAGAGTACGGTTTTTACTCGAATGTAAACCCCGAAGTTGATCATCCGCGATGGTCTCAAGCTACGGAAAGGCGCCTGCCTAGCACAATTTTTTCTCCTAATATCCGGCCCACGCAAATTTATAATGGTTATGGACCTCAAGTTGCCCACCTTTATCGAGGGATGAATCTCAAGAATTTTTTCTGATGCTTGCACGAATTTTCCCTGTTTTTTGTCTTGTTCCTTTTTTCTTTGTTTTGTCCAAAATAATTTGGGGAGAGTTACAAGATGAATCCGCATTTGGCCCTGATCCCGGGAAGGAACTAGTTTTATTGTTTGGGGAAATAGCGGTCATTTGCCTAATAATTACTCTTATGGTGAGCCCTCTCAGAAACCTTTTCCATGTCCGATGTTTTCCGGAAGCTCGGAGAATTCTTGGCCTATCTGTTTTTTTCTATGCGACTCTGCACTTTTTTTCTTATATCGCGCTTCTAAAAGGGCTGGATTTCAAGGAGTTCGTAATTGATCTCGAAACTAAAACGCATATTTTCATGGGATTTTTCTCGTATTGTATGTTGATTCCACTCGCTTTTACTTCTTCCGATTCGATAATGAAGAGATTGAAATATCGTTGGAAGATTTTGCATGGATTGGTCTATCTCATTTCTGGTTCGGTCATTATCCACGTTTTTGTTTCTGTCAGAGATAGCTTTCAATTTGCATATTTTTGCTCGTTTTGCCTAGGGGCTTTGCTTTTGTATCGCATTTTAAAAAGCATGAGAAAATTGTCTTTTTTTTGAGTTGGTATAAGAAGGCACGATAAAGGGATCCTTAATGCACCAAAAATACCGAGATTAGGTCAATTTGCCCCTTTAGAGGGAGCTTAATAGTTGTAAAAGCTTCTCTTTGGCGTATAATTCTCACTCTGGCTGGAGAGGCCGGAGCGGCCAGTGTTTGCTGGCTAAGGCTGTTCATAAGAGGGACAGCGTTTCGAGATACCCAAAATCGAACCCCCTATTGCTGATAAAAATTCAGCTAGGGCTTCCTTGCGTTGAATCAAGGATGTTGGTGAGGCGTGTCTTCGGAACTGCTCTTTAAAATTATTGGAAACAAACAATAGGTGTGGGTACTTGTTAGTCTGATGCGATAAACATCAGCAACAAGTTACCAACAATTTATTGAGTGATACTTACTAAATATACGGTAATTTTTGCATTGCTGAGCCTCGCGAGTTCCTTGGAGCTTGCGTTGAAAAGATTGGCGGACTAAATCCGCTATTGATTGTCTGAGGGAGCTTCAAAAGAGTGAAACGAGGGTAGTCAAAGAAATACTCTTTAATTGAAGAGTTTGATCATGGCTCAGATTGAACGTTGGCGGCAGGCCTCATACATGCAAGTCGAACGGTAACAGATCGCTGTGATCCCTTCGGGGTGAACTTGATGCTGACGAGTGGCGAACGGGTGAGTAACGCGTAGGAATCTACCCAGTAGCGGGGGATAGCCCGAGGAAACTCGGATTAATACCGCATACGCCCTATGGGGGAAAGAGGGCCTCTTCTTGAAAGCTCTCACTATTGGAGGAGCCTGCGTTGGATTAGCTAGTTGGTGGGGTAAAGGCTCACCAAGGCGACGATCTCTAGCTGTTCTGAGAGGATGATCAGCCACACTGGGACTGAGACACGGCCCAGACTCCTACGGGAGGCAGCAGTGGGGAATATTGCACAATGGGGGAAACCCTGATGCAGCCATGCCGCGTGTGTGAA